>DASWFF010000048.1:0-14591 GCA_036394375.1 Puia sp. | reverse complement strand
ACCATGGAAAAGACGACTATGCCGGAGCACATGGTTGACCGGCTCAAGCCTTATTTTTCTTAGAATGGAATCCAGGCATTTCACTTGTGGCCACAAAAAAGCCCTATTAAATGATAGGACTTTTTATCTAAAAATATAGCTTAATGCATTTATCTCTCAGCAACAGGCAACTGATTCTTTATTCCAATGACAAAATCAATGGAAACATTAGCGAATTCTGCTATTTCCTGTAAGGAATGATTTGATTTCTGAAGAAGATTAGTCACGATAGCAGTTACAGTAGCTCTTTCTTTTTCCATGCCCTTCTTCATGCCTATTTCGATACCATGTTCTTCTATAAGTTGAGTAGCCAATTCTGTAATACCCATGGGTCTTTCTTTATTGTTAATTGTAGCAATTTCTCTTTCAAAATTAATAAACATTTCCTGATTATCAAAATACACATAAGTAGATAGAAAATGCAGTAATCTATTGATTTTCAATTTATTAAATCCTTTTCGAAACAACCTCCGTGCCAGATCAACCGACAAATTAAACACTTCCTCCGGCCGGCCTTCCGACTTCTCAAGCGCTATCAAAACAGTCAATACCACCATCGCAAAAGGGTTCTCGCTATTTTCCAGCGCAACCTTATCCTGTCCTTTTATCTTATAGGTCTTAAACCGGAAAGTATTCGAAGTATCCAGGGAATTATATTCATAAACGGCCGGGCAATAATTTTTATCATTGTCCGTAAAAATAGCGATGGACGCCACCTCCTTATTAAACCTGTCCAGGATCCGGCAGAAGTACGTAAACATTCGACGGGTAAATAGTGGGTCGTTATATCCCTGCACTTCGATATGGATCAATAACCACTTTTCATCTCCATTCTTCTTATACACCTTTACCAGCTTATCTACAAACTTCGGATGACGGATATCGACACCCGGATACAGCTCTCCTAATTCTTTATCCAAAAAATCAAAACCTTTCTCCATATCAAATACCTCATCCGCATCCGGATAAAAGAAACGCAGGAAATCAGAAAAAAGGTCTTCAATAATGCCTTTCCAAAGGATGTCTTTTGCATGGAGTAACATAGGGCAAGATCTAATGACACAAAGCTATAAACTTCTTAGTATAAAAAACTAATTATTTTAGCACATGCCTAAATTACCCCCTCGTAAAAAGAACGGATAATTATTTCCATCCCCCCTCATGCCCTGCAATGATCCGCTCGCCAGTTCGTAATGGAACGTTTGATCTCCTCATTATTCAACGCCTCATCCACAGCCCTTTTCGCCAGCCTTACCAACTCCTCATCACTGGCAAACCGCAACGCAATGATCTGCTGCATGGTCAGCTGATCGTCCAAAAGTTTTCCGGAAAGAATAAAATGACGCAGGTTCTCTTCCGCCCGGATCGCTCGGTCCTGCACCCGAAGAGGAAACCAGCGGATATAAACAAACAGGCATAGCAGGATCAAGGCCACCAATACTAATAAAGAAGCGGAATACAGCGCATCCCTGGAAGAATGGATCAGGTTCACCAGGGACCCGATCAGCAGAGCGAAAATGCAGAGA
This sequence comes from Puia sp., assembly GCA_036394375.1. Taxonomy (GTDB): domain Bacteria; phylum Bacteroidota; class Bacteroidia; order Chitinophagales; family Chitinophagaceae; genus Puia. Next base: position 13,026 of record DASWFF010000048.1, on the reverse strand, counting down.
AAAGTAAACCCATGATATAAAAAGACAAAACGTTTGTGGTTACGATAATTCTGAACTCTCATTTGCGCTGGTTTAGGGTTTAAGTTCCTTAAATTTAAACTATTTTTTGGATCGGGAATCAGCCCCTTTTAAAATATTCAGCACCGAAAATATTTTCTTTATTATTTCCGCAGAAGAGCCATCGTAATTATTAACTATGATACTAAACACGTATTCCTTACCGTCAGTAGAAAGCTGGTAACCCGCATAACTCCTGACTCCGCCGATAGCGCCGCTCTTCATCCTCATCCCGTTGATCTCAGGCAGCGCCCGGTAGAAAGCAGGATACCAGGGACGTGTCCTCGCATATTGCAATACTTTCACCAGGGCATCCGTCGTCACCCTGTTCTGAGGAGAGAGCCCGCTCCCATCCGCCAGATGAATAGCAGAAGCCTCGATACCATGCCCGCTCCAGAAATCCCGGACAAGGTCCACTCCTTTTTCCGTCGAGCCCGTTCCCGTCTTTTCATAAGCCAGCGTTTTTATCAACGCCTCGCCATAGAGGTTGATGCTTTTTTTGAGGAACCAGTAATTGATGCTGTCCAGACGAGGTGAGAGATAATTGTCGAGGATCCTATCGGGATGGCCTATGACCTTTTTCTCCAATAGAAACTCCAGCGACATTCTCACCTCTTTGGCATGGACCGCAATCTCATTTTTCTGTAAGGCTTCTCCCAACAGGATACCGGCATACCGGGGCGGCACAGGGATCGATCCGGAAACGACGAAATCTTCCTTCTGCAAAGGGATCGTCCCTCCCACAACGGCAAAGGGACTGTAAGGAGACAGATAAATACAGGATTGGTCTCCGCTGCCTGGCGCCCCTGTCTTCACCAGGTTAGCCATATTCATGATCTCCAGCTCCGCCACAGGCTCCACCACCTTGACAGGATCTCCCTCCGCAGCCCCGGGTTTCATCCGGAGATCATACTGGTTTTCATGCCAGTTCAATCCCCAGGCCCCCGCCCCATAATAATTGCCGATGTCCTCCCATATCCAGCCGCCGGGTAATACCTGCGTTTCCCAATGGCTGTCATCCACGATGATATTTCCTTCGAATTGCCGGATCCCTCCTTTACCCATAGCGGCCACCCATCGGTGGAGCAGCACGCTTTCCTTAGCCGAATCATATCTCCAGCTTCCCAGGGTAGGATCCCCGCTACCCAGCAGGTACAAGTCCCCTTTCAGCACCCCCTTCTCTATCTTCCCGCTATAGCCCAGGCTCGTCCTGTACCGGTAATCCGGCCCTAAAAGTTCGAGAGCGGCCACGCTGGTGAACAGTTTCTGACAGCTCGCCGGCGCCAGCCCCATCTGCGAATTCTTATCAAAGATCACGGCCCCTGTCACCGCGTCTACCACATACAGGCTGAGAAGCGCATGTTTCATCTGCGTATCCGCCTCCATTTTTTGCAGGGCCGTCCCAAGCGCTGACGAAAGGGTTTGCGAAGTGGCTGCTTTGCCCAGCCACAGTGAACAAAACAGGAGGATGAGTAGTTTATGGTTCATCTTTCAATATTACTTTAACTTTACAATATGGAAAAGATCGTTGCCGCTATTATCACCATCGGAGATGAACTATTGATCGGACAGGTAATAGATACCAACAGCGCCTGGATGGCGCAGGAATTGAATAAGATCGGCGTTTGGGTACAGCACCGGGTAGCTGTAGGGGATTCCCGGACGGATATCTGGAATGCGCTGGAGGAAGAGGCAAAAAGAGCGCAGATCATTCTGATCACCGGCGGATTGGGGCCCACCGCGGACGATATTACCAAGCCCCTGTTAAACGAATATTTCGGCGGCAAAATGATCGTTGACGAAGGCGCCCTCGCCAACGTGAAGCATATCTTCGAAAGAGTGCTTCAGCGCCCGATGATCGAACGTAACCTGCTGCAGGCGGAAGTCCCGGATACCTGCACGGTCATTCCCAACAAAAGAGGCACCGCGCCGGGCATGTGGTTTGAAAAGGACGGAAGGATCTTTGTCTCCATGCCGGGAGTGCCGCATGAAATGAAAGGCATGATGACGGATTCCGTATTACCGGCCCTCCGTCAACAATTCAGTCTTCCTTTCATCGCACACAGGACCTTACTGACCGCCGGTATCGGAGAGTCATTCCTGGCCGATCACATCAGCGCTTTCGAAACAGCCCTTCCTCCCCATATCAAGCTGGCCTACCTGCCTAACTACGGGATGGTGCGCCTGAGACTAACCACCCGGGGGGGAAACCCTGACTCCCTGAATAAGGAACTGCAGGAACAATTTGACACCCTGAAACAGCTGGTGGCGGAATGGATGGTGATCGATGAAGACCTGTCCCTGCAGGAAGCGGTGGGCAAACTGCTGAAAGCACGCGGCCGCACGGTCGCCACAGCCGAGAGCTGCACCGGCGGTTATATCGCCCATCTTCTTACTTCTATACCGGGCTCCAGCGCTTATTTTAAAGGAGGGGTCATCAGCTACTCCAATGATGTGAAGCAAAAATTGCTGCAGGTGGATGCCGCCACCCTGTCCGGCGCCGGAGCGGTAAGCGAAGAGACGGTGAGGCAAATGGTACAGAATGCCCTCCCTTTACTGGACACAGATTATGCGATCGCAGTCTCCGGTATCATGGGACCCGGGGGCGGCTCTCCGGAGAAACCTGTAGGCACCGTATGGATAGCTGTTGGAAGTCCTCAAAATATCACCGCCCAAAAATTCTCTTTCCGCTTTGACCGGCAACGAAATATTGAATTAACTGCAACGTTTGGATTGAATCTGTTGAGAAAATTTATCCTGTCCGGTAGCTGACAGATTGAATTCCAACGATTCCAAGTAAATAATTACCTTTGGCGCGAAGGAAAGACCGGACTGCCGGACCATTAAACATCTTAAATCTAAAATACTTTATGCCTCTTGTTGACCTGGTGATGCCAAAAATGGGTGAAAGCATTATGGAAGCCACTATCCTGAAGTGGCACAAACAACCCGGTGATGCCGTAAAGCAAGATGAAACCGTATTGGAGATCGCTACCGATAAGGTAGATTCCGAAGTCCCGTCCATTGCGGAAGGAGTGCTGGAAGAGATCCTGTTCCAGGTAAACGATGTAGTCCCGATCGGGTCCGTGATCGCCCGGATCCGTACGGAAGCTGCTGTAGGCGCTTCTTCGCAGTCCCCCCAGCCACCAGGGCAAACCCAGCAGGTGGGAAATGCCAATGGTCAGCCGGCCGAACGTCTTCCGGCCTATACATCCCCCATTACACAGTCACAGCAGCATACCGAATATAAAGCCCAAAGCCAGGCTAACCGCTTCTATTCCCCGCTGGTGCTGAACATCGCCTCCAGCGAAGGAGTACCCCTCAGCGAACTGGAAGCTATCCGCGGCAGCGGCAACGAAGGAAGAGTTACCAAAAGAGATATTCTTCAATACGTAGCGGAAAGAAGACCAGGAGGCCAGCTCTCCGGCTCTTTTTCGGGTTCCCAGGCCCATACGCCTGCCCGTGAACCCTATGCCGGATCGGCTTCCACGCAGGTCCTTCATACTCCGTCGCCCCCTCCCCCCAACATTCAGACAGGTTCTGCTCCCCAGCCGACCCTTCATACCGGCAACGTGGAGATCCTGGAAATGGACCGGATGCGCCGCCTGATCGCCGATCACATGGTCCGCAGCAAGCATACCAGCCCCCATGTCACCAGCTTTACCGAAGCCGATGTAACGAATATGGTCCTTTGGAGAACGAAGGTCAAATCAGAATTTGAAAAAAGAGAAAGCGCCAAACTGACCTTCACGCCCCTCTTCATCGAGGCGATCGTTCATTGCATCAAAAAATACCCCCTGATCAATAGCTCCCTCGACGGAGATAAGATCATCATCAAGAAAGATATCAATATCGGCATGGCGACAGCGCTGCCCAGCGGCAATCTCATCGTTCCCGTGATCCGCAACGCCGACCAGCTCAACCTGGTAGGCCTGACCAGGCAGGTGAACTCCCTGGCCGATAACGCCCGCCAGAGTAAACTGAGACCGGAAGACACCCAGGGAGGTACTTTCACGATGACTAATGTGGGCACTTTCGGCAGCCTGATGGGTACCCCCATCATCAACCAACCCCAGGTAGCCATCCTGGCCGTCGGCGCTATTAAAAAACGGCCGGTAGTCATCGAGACGGCGGAAGGTGATGCCATTGCCATCCGTCACATGATGTACCTCTCCCTCTCCTACGATCATCGTATCGTAGACGGAAGCCTGGGAGCTACCTTCCTTACAGCCGTAGCCAACGAGCTGGAAAATTTCTCCCCGGACAGGGAGTTTTAACAGCTCGCTCCGCCTCCACGGATCGGATCATACTTAAATCCGTATTTTCCCGTTTAAATAGTATGAGCGGGCCTTTTCTTTATGGCCGGATTTTCGTATATTCATTAAAAAGAGATCCAGATGAAGACATTATCCGAAACCTGGTTTGCAGATGGCTATATTGATTTCGAACTGAAAAAATACACGCTGCTGGCTTACCTGCAGGAGATCCACCAGTACTTCAATGAGAACAAGCTATACCCCGTATTGGCAGACATGATCTTCCATTATAATAACCTGGTAGCCTTCCGGGAAAATAAGAAATATCTGCAGGAGCAATTCCCCAAGAAGCTGACAGGCATCCAGATAGAAAAATTACAGGTTTTATACGAACAGATGATCGAAGACGATGAACTCATGCAGGAACTGGAGGACATCATTAATTATTCCGCTACGGAAATGAAAAGCGCCATCAGCAACGGTACCGAGCTCTATGAGTTCGTGGAAGAAAAACTGGTCATTTTCCCCGTAGGTCTCATCCCCCTGGATATTCATGAAGGATATTTTTTCCTGAGCGAAGGCAGTTACTCCAATACCCGGGTTTATAGATACCGCCTGAGCTTCTTCGAAAAACACGATGAAAAATACCGCAGCATCCGAACCGAATACGTAGACAGCTGGCGACGCAGCCTGGTGAATACCTACGAGAATATCAAGGGAGAGCTGATAAAGATAAAAACAGAACTACCCAACCCGGCCGTCTACTCCATCGAGACCGAACTAAAATTCCCCGTGGAAGAGACTTTATTGCCGGTAGCGAAAAGAAGCCTCGTACGTTATATCAGCGAAAAGGCGGCTTAAACAGATAAGCTCAATCGGCCACCACCACCGTCTTAGCCGTCGCCACCCGCTTCCGCCACAAGCGAAGCATCTGCAGCCCTATAGAAAGTATAATGAGTACGAAGCCGATGTAGAAGCTCCCGCTCAGATGCTTGTCCTCCCGGAATACCACGAAAGCCAGTAAAATACCATAAACAGGCTCCAGGTTATAGCTGAGATTGACTGTAAAAGCGCTGATCTTCTGCAAGGCGCTCATGGAAAGATTAAAAGCCAGAACGGTGCAGGCCAGGCTCAGCACCAGCAACCACCCCCAGTCGCCCGCCCCGGGCAGCAGATGATCGGAAGGAATGAAATACAGATAGACCGGCAATAAAATACTCAGGAACAGGAATCCCCCGCTCAGCTCATACAAAGTCACCGTCTCCGGAGGGATCCGCTGTAAAAGCCGTTTGTTCAATACAGGAAAAAGACTGCCCAACAGAGAAGAGAGCAATCCGATCAGAATACCGGTCTTATAATGAGGATCCACCTGGAAAATAAAAAAGATCCCTGCTATTACCAGCAGGCCCAGTAATAATTCCACAAAATCCACCCGGTGACGGAACAACAGGGGCTCGATCAGGGCCGTAAAAAAGCCGACCGCCGAGAAACATAATAAGCCGACAGAGACATTGGAATATTTAATACTGCCATAGAAAGACACCCAATGCAGGGCAGCAATACTGCCGACTCCGAAAATACGCCAGACGTCGGGAAGGGATATCCGTATCGCCTGCCGGCGGACAAAGGCCAATATCCATAAAGAGATTGCGGTGAGCAGCAGCCTGTACCAGACCAACAGACCTTCATTGAGCGTTATCAATTTCCCCAATATGCCCGTAAGCCCCGCCAGAAGAACAGCAATATGCAGCTGAATGAATGCTTTCTTCAAGTTATTTGCTTTCGGCCATTGCCTCCTGAGAAAAAGAACGCATGGGGACCACATCGTTCTTGACACGATTGCGGTAATTCTTAAAAAGGGATTGCCAGCGGAGATTAAGGACGCCAAGGATGCCTTCTTTTACGATGCCCTTATTCATTTTCGAGACCCCGAACTTGCGGTCTTCGAAAATAATAGGCACTTCCTTTATTTTAAAGCCCAGCTTCCAGGCGGCAAATTTCATTTCAATCTGAAAAGCATACCCAACGAAGCGGATCTGATCGAGATTGATCGTTTCCAGCACTTCCTTGCGGTAACAGACAAAACCTGCGGTAGGATCCTGCACCGGCATCCAGGTGATCAGGCGGGTATAAATGGAGCCGCCCCGGGATAATAAGATCCGGTCTCGGGGCCAGTTCACATTCCCTCCCCCCTTGACATAACGGGAGCCTACGGCCACATCTCCTCCCTGGTACTTGCAGGCCTCGTAAAGACGCTCCAGGTCATTCGGATTATGGGAGAAATCCGCATCCATCTCGAAAATAAATTGGTAATTCTTACCCACAGCCCATTTGAAGCCATGTATATAAGCCGTTCCCAGGCCCAGTTTACCCTGACGCTCTTCCAAAAAGAGCTGGCCCGGATATTTTAGCTGAAGTTGCCGGACAATGGCTGCGGTACCGTCAGGAGAGCTATCATCGATCACCACCACATGATAACCCTGGCCGAGTTGAAAAATGGCTTCCAGGATATTCGTGATATTCTCCTTTTCGTTGTAAGTAGGTATTATGACGATCTTTTCCAACTGGCTGCTTATAGTTGATGTACAAAAATACAGTTTTCGGAACGAATGCCCATGCCTTCTCTACCCATTAGCCCTTTTTTAACAAGGTCCTGTTGAAAATCTCGGTCAATTTCTGTTTGGTATGGAGCGGGAAGTCCCCTTTCATCATCCAATCATAATATTGCGGCTCCGCTTTCAGGATCCCCATGACCGATTTCCCTTTATGCTTGCCGAAATTAAATACCTCCACCCCATTCTCCATCACGAACCGGCGTGCAAAATCCACTACCTGCTCTTCCCCAATGCATTTCAGGATAGTATCTATGTTCGTGCCCAATTGCGGATACTTGTCTACCTGGGCCACCAGCACCTCCCAGGTAGCGGAAGCATCCACCTCCGCACCATGGGCCCCTTCCAGCTCCTTATTACAATAGAACCGGTAAGCAGCGCTCAGGGTCCTCTGCTCCATCATATGGAAGATCTTCTGAACGTCCAGCAGCTTCCTTCCTTTCCCATCGAATTCCATCCCTATGCGCAAGAATTCCTCCGCCATCATCGGAATATCGAATCGGTTCGAGTTATACCCCGCCAGGTCACAATTGTCAAGGAACTGCTTCAACTCATTTGCAACCTGTTTGAACGACGGAGCATCCTTCACCATTTCATTGGTGATGCCATGTATTTCCGTAGAACTGGGTGGAATAGGCATCTCCGGGTTGATCAACTTGCGTTTTACCAGCTTTTTACTATCCGGCATGATCTTCACGATGGCAATTTCCACAATGCGGTCGGACCCGAGATTGACACCGGTCGTCTCCAGGTCAATGATGGCTAAGGGGCGTGTAAGTTGTAACATTCCTTCTTTAATATTAAAAAATCCCTATTGGGTGATTTGGCTCGCAAAGGTAACTATATCCAATTCATCATAATTACCGGAACTCATCAATAGCAAATTAACATTTTTATAAGACTGTTGCGTCAGCCAGGCCAGTAATTCTTCTTTTTCGTTTAGAACGACCAATCCCTGCTTGCCAAATCCCGCCACTACTTTATCCTTGGGCAGTTCAGGCAAACGCTTTAGCTCCAGGGCATGACGGGAATAAAATACCACCGCCTTATCCGCCTGCTCCATAGCCCCCTGGTACTCGGTGAGGAACTGCTCATTGAGGCTGCTATAAGTATGCAGTTCGAGCACAGCGATTAACTGCCTCCCGGGAAACTGCCTCTTTACGGCTTCCATAGTAGCCTTCACCTTGGAAGGGGCATGGGCGAAATCACGGTATATATTGACCTGGTCGTTTCCCGCCAGCAACTCCAGTCGTTTGGCCGCTCCGCTGAACGAAGCAATCCCCTTCATAAAAGCGGGAGCTTCGATACCCAACTCTTTACAGGCCAGAAAAGCGGCCTGCAGGTTCAGCAGATTGTGTTCCCCGAATACCTTCAGAGCGCCTGTCTGTCCTTCCAGTGTTACAACTGTTATGCCGTTTTTGATCTCATGTGCAGGAATACCATAGGGTATCCGGCGCACGGGAGCAGGATGCTCTTCCACCAGCTTCTTAAGCACAGGATCGGTCATATTGTAGATCAGCGCCCCTCCCGGCTCTATTTTATCCATAAAGATGCGAAACTGCTCCAGATAGATCTCGAAGGTGGGAAATACATTGATATGGTCCCAGGCGATGCCGGTAAGAATAGCGATATGCGGGAAAAGAAAATGAAACTTAGGCCTTTTTTCCAGGGCGCTGGCAGGATATTCATCCCCTTCACAGATAATAACAGGCGCATTCGTAATATTCACCGATTGGGAAAAGCCCTCCAGCCGGGCCCCCACCAGCCAGTCAAAATCCTTCCCCATCCCCTTCAACACGTTCATGATCATAGAAGTCGTAGTCGTTTTGCCATGACTGCCGCCCACGACGACCCGGGTCTTTTCCCGGCTCTCCTGGTAAATGTATTCAGGAAAGGAATAGATGGCCAGCCCCAGTTCCTCAGCCTGCCGTAATTCGGGGTTATCGGCTTTGGCATGCATTCCTAAGATAATGGCATCCAGTCCCTTATGTATTTTTTCCGGGTACCAGCCCATAACAGCAGGGAGAAGCCCCTCCTGTTCCAGGTTGGATCGGGCAGGCTCGAAGATCTCATCATCACTGCCGGTTACAATAGTTCCTTTCCTTTTCAGAGCGATAGCCAATTGGTGCATCACGCTGCCGCCAATAGCGATAAAATGTACATTCACGTAAATAGTTTATAGAATTTAAAAGTATTCAAGATCAGACTATTAGAAAAAAAAAATTCCTGAACGGTTCCCAGGACTTGCAGAATTCGTTTTTTTATCTTTACTTTGTAGCAGCAAATCAGCAAATCTCTCTCTATCCTTCGAAAGCTATCCCTGCTCTATCCTTCGAAACAGCCCCCCTTAATTTTTCGCCTCGGGTTTTTGAAATCTAACCTTCGGCTCCGGATCCCTCCTTTGAATTACCTGGTCCCAATTCCTCTTTTTCAACCAGGCAATTATCGTTTAATTTTATAAATACCACAAAAATGAGAAAGACAATTTTAATCTTCGTACTGGCTATGGCTGTTGCTTCTGTTGTATTCACTTCCTGCGCTTCTTCCAGAGGCGGTTGCAAAATGAGCCAGGGATTTGTTGGATACGGCGGTAGCACTGGACGCTAACCCCCCAGAACTTCGTTCTGAACACTGTTCAGAACTCGTTCGTAACCTTCGCTCCGCTCGGTTATCTGCGGAGATCCCTAAACAAAAAATATTTTATGACAGGTTATCTTTCCGATAACCTTTTTTTATTTCCGACTGTTATAACCTGTCTCCCTGATGGAGACGCTATAACATCAATCTTTACACATGAGCTGGATAGACCTTCAGACAGAAACGCAATTGAACGAGATCCGCGAAAAATCGACCGATCGCCCCCAGGTAATATTCAAACATAGCACCCGCTGTTCCACCAGTCAATTGGTGAAGAGCAGGCTGGAAAGAGTGCCATTTCCCGGATCTATTGACTTCTACTACCTGGACCTGATCCGTTACCGCCCCGTCTCCAACAAAATAGCCGAAACTTTCCTGGTAGAACATGAATCCCCCCAGGTATTGGTCATCCGTAACGGCGAATGTATTTACGACGAAAGTCATTTAGGCATTACCATGGACGATATCCTGGAGAAGAGCAGCCAGAATTAATAAGGCTTCTCTCCCATTATATTACCAGGAGCCGAATACCGGCAGACCAGGTAATCCATCTTTCCATTGCTTACGAGGGCGCATCCTACGGCTTGCGTATTCTTCCAGATCAATTGGGTATAATGCCCCACGACGGCGGAACGGTTCGTCCTGCAATCCGGGAATACCCCATAGACGAATTGCTGCTGCTCACTTCCCCAAAAATCCACCATATCGCCGCTGGAAAAAGCCCCCGCGCTACCCCACCAGATATTCTCCCCCTCCCTACCCCCAATAGCAGGATCATGCTGCCCCTTGTCCATCCTGGCCAGTTTCGTTGCCCAGACCTGGGCATCCGAAGCCAGGTCGGCAGACCAGGTGAGCGGCGCTAAATGGAGGGCTGACCGGAAAGCATTATGGTGCAGCAATACCGAGTCAATGAAAGCCGGATCCTTATAAAGGGGCTGACCGGCCTGACAAAATCCATCCGCCCGGCCCATAAGTAAAAGCCAGGCGAAAAAAAGATACTTATAATGCATCCCCCCCTAACGGGATCCGCTGATAAAAATTACAATTTATATCATAAAAAATAAGTAATTCCTAAGGTAGAGGGAGAAAAACCGTTAATGGTTACCTTATACGAAAAAATAAACTTTGTGCTGATTTTTGCGGAATTACCAATTTTTACGATATTTAATTTTAGAATTAACCCTCTAAACCTTCTCCTCTTACTTTATCCCGTCCTTTCCGGAAATATACCTTGCCTATCACGTTTTGTTGCACTAAAATTTGTTGTTGAATCGACCAGGCCTCCCCGGTAAACTCCTTATTGTACTATGACCAAAAGACAGGTATTACTAGAGACTATCTCAGCCCTGCTGATAATGCTTTTCTTATATGCCAGCGTAAGTAAATTCCTGGACTTCAAGACCTTTATCGGCGAGATGAACAACCAACCCCTTCCCAATTCATGGACCCCCTTCCTGGTCTGGACCCTCCCTTCTCTTGAAATAGCCATCGCTGTGTCATTGATCTTCGAACGCACCCGCCTGGCGGGCTTCTATGCGTCACTCGTATTAATGACCTTGTTTACAATATATGCAGGCGCCATCCTACTTCATTTTTTTGCTTATATCCCCTGCTCCTGCGGGGGTGTGATCAGCAAGCTCAACTGGAAACAACACCTGGTGTTCAACCTGTTTTTTGTGGCCCTGTCGGTCGCTGGCATTATCCTTAAACGCGGGAATTTTTTCAAAACCATAATCACCACCAAAAACAAAAACAGTTTCGTATGAAAAAGATTAAGTTGATCATCATGACCCTGGCCATTTTATTAAGCATCGGCGGCGCCTTCGCCACCCGTCCCCATTATGATTGCACGTTTAGCACGCAATACTACTGGACTGGTTCCGGCTATATGCCGGCCGGGCAATTTGGCGTCAATTTTGCCTGTCTGCAATCCGCGAACAGCTGCTCCTATGTCCTTGTCAGCGGCCAGTACGTACAATGCCGGGTAGGGACTTATACGCCTATCAACCTCACCGGGGATGCCCATCCGAAAAACAAATGATTTTCCAACCCCATTCCTCTCCTTATCGTTACGGTCGCTGGTTCTGCGGAATCCCGCTGAGCGCGATGACATCGGGAGGAATGGGTAATACATATAAGGCACTGTTGGGCAGCAACTGGTAAGTTTGCCCGAAGAGGAGACGGGACAATTTTATATTAGCGTTTTCCTTGTTCAATCTTCGAAGATCCGTCCACCGCAGCCCCCGGAACGCCAATTCCTTTCTTCTTTCCACCAGGATCGTATCCAGGGCCTCCGCTGAAGAATTAGCCGTAAAGGGAGTAAAGCTTCCACTCTTCCACCGGTTTCTCAACAGGGTATCCAAATCTGCCAGGGCGGCAGTAGTTTGGCCCGCCCGGGCCCGGCATTCCGCCCGCACCAGGTAGACTTCGTCGGTAGCTAATCCACTAAAAGGATAGATATTTCCATTATAGCTGCCCTTTATGTTGGGGACGCCGGCGTTCATCCGGTAAAAGATCTGCCAGCGCAGGTCAGCAGGGGCATAGGAGGCATACAGCACAGAATCCACCACACATTTTGGACAGATAAAGGCCGCCAGGCTCTGGTTAGCACCAGAGAAAAAGCTGCTTTGATAGATCGTTTCCAGGTTCAGCACCGTAAAAGGAAAAATCGAACTGGTGATAAGCGTATTGTAATCGATCAGGGTGGAATACAATTGCAGGCAGCTATCCGCATAGACTCCTGCCGAATCATAAGCCCGCATGCTCAGGTACACCCTTGCCAGCATAGCAAAAGCGGCCGGTTTCGAAGGCCGGTTGCGGTTCGCCAAAGGAAGAGCGGAAGGCAGCAGGCCATCCGCTTCCCGCAGATCGTCCAGTATTTGTTTATAAGTCTGCTGCAGAGAGGCACGGACGGAAGGAGTGTTAACATCCGAACTGAGCCGGAGGGGAATACCCAGATCAGTGGAAGCGCTCAGACCATCATACACGGGAGCAAAGACCTGGGCCAGGTTATAAAAAGCATAAGCCCGTGTAAAAAGGGCAGCCCCCTTCAAGGTCTTCCAGTCCTGCGCATTCGTGCTGTCCACCACCATCTTGGCTAGTCCATCCAGCACCACATTGGCATAGAAGACCTGCTTATAGGGCAGGTCCCAATCGTCCTGCTGCCCCTGACCATTATAAATATCTCCCGACGCCCAGATATAGGCATTATGCTCCTTGGCATCCAGCCCCTGCCAGAAAGTATCGCGGAGATATAAATTATCGGCGGATAATTCTCCCAGGGCAGTCGTTCTTCCCATGACGGCATCATTATCCAGCAGGGCCTGGAAATCCGGCAGGGTGGTGGGAACGATAAAATCCGTATTCGGCTTCTTATCCAGGAAACTGCTTTTGCTACAGGAGAACAGCATGCCCATTCCCGTCAGTAACGACAGGATTATGATTCGTTGGAAGAATAAGGGACG
>DASWFF010000047.1:0-75316 GCA_036394375.1 Puia sp. | reverse complement strand
ATCGGCTGCAGAGCGACGACCCTACAGGCATCGCTTATTCGGCAATAAAGCAAGTAACGGTGGCAGGGAATACAGGGAGCCCGGGGCTGTCTGTCTATCCGAATCCCGCCATTGATTTTGTGAACCTGGTTTTTGACCCGGGAGCCGGATCCGGCGCCGGCTGGCAGGTGGAGCTGTTTGGTATGGATGGCAGCCGGGTACAAAGTGATAATTATCTACTAACCAATACTATACATGTTGGCTTCCCCAATAATCTTACTCCGGGGATCTATATTCTGCGCGCTACCGATCTGCAAGGACATCAACGCTTTCTTAATCGAATTTTAATACGGTGAGACGACCTAGGACTGCGGCCCATTACTCATTCATTAGAAGCCATTTATCGTATATTTGCCAGGCCTCTTCCTATTTATCCTTAAGCAAACTAGTAAACCTACTTAGGAAAAATAAAATAAAATACGTGGGTTTGTAGTTTATAAGAGGTAATCCCGAAAATTTAAAAATTTGACCCTATGATGCCGTGTAGAATCCGATTATCCGGGGCGACCCTATTATTGTTGATATGCTGGGGAGCCTTGAAACCTTTACAGTCCGCAGCGCAGACTTGCACTGGTACTTTACAATCAACTACTTATAGTGCTGCTTATACCGGCACTGGTAATAATAGTTATTCACCGGTATTTCCTCAATACTCGCCCCCTGCCGGTTATGCCCTGATACATGCGGTTCTCAGTTCGACTGTTACGATGATTGCTACCCTTGGGGTTACCAACCCTGGCGCTGCTACCAGCGCTAAACTCGGGGTCACCAACGAAGATATCATTCAATTGAATGGCTATGATATTACGGATGTAGGGGGGAGTGATATTTCGGATGTCATCGTAGCAAAAACCCTTGGGACTTTCCCGATTCCGACCGGCACCACGATCATAGGGCCTGTGACTGCCTTCAATAATAAAAGAGTGGTCTACGATTCTCTAAACAACGATAATGTCCTGCTCAATTCCTTTGTCGGCAGCGGCAACCTGAATCTGACCTATTCGAATTCCGGCGGCTATTCGACTAACGTTTCCGTAAATGTGACGCCTACTTTCCAGGTTTCTGCCAATTTTGCCCTTACTTACTATTATTGTTATACGGGTACCCTGGCAACGGATATTATAACGTTTACGGCTACCCACGAAAATGATCAGGTCATCTCATTGAAATGGATCACGACCAATGAAAATGCCGGCCGAAAATATATCATCGAGGTAAGCCCCGGTGGAGGCAGCGCGTTTTCGGAAATAGCCACACAACCGGCGGATCCCGTGAATAGGGATGCGAGTTATTTCTATAATTATATCATTAAGCCTACCGATAAAGGCAAACTTTATTTCCGGCTGAAATTGGTGGATGTCGACGGAACGACGGCTTATTCGCCTATGCGCACCATTGACCTGGGCCTGGGTGGCGGCGTTGCGCCGGGCTTCTCCATCTATCCCAATCCGCCCAGTGATTATATAAATCTGGTATTTCCTCCAACCACCCAGGGCTGGCAGGTAGATATCTTCGCCGCAGACGGTAGCCTGGTACAGAGAAATTATTATAGCAACCTCGGTATGGGCCGGTTGAATTTCCAGCGTAAATTATCTGCCGGGACCTATTTTGCCCGGGCAACGGATCTGCAGGCTGCTAAGAATTATGTCTCTTCGTTCGTGATCCGTTGAAAATCTGATTTTAGACAAGGGGTAAAAAAACAGAACCCGATAGCTTGAAGAAATTCAGAGGCTACCGGGAATAAGATTATAAAGGTATATAATAATTTAAGACATTTATAAAAAAAACATGAGGTACCGGGAATTTGAAAATGCAATATCCCCAACCCGGATCGATCGTTACCTGGTGGCTTGCAGGGCTAATACCAGGAAGGCGATGACATTGTATCGCCTTAATTTACGGATGTCCCAGGAGTTATATACTGTAGTTAGCTGTTTTGAAGTGACATTGCGCAATGCGATCGACAGGCATTATACCCAACAGATGGGAACTGATTGGTTAAGAAATGCGGTTGCACAAGGGGGAATATTCGATGTCTTTCATTGTTCTGGTAGTAGTCGTGTTATCAATCGGGCGCTAAATAATCTTGGGCAGTATTATACTCATTCAAAGCTAGTAGCAGAGATGGAATTTGGTTTCTGGAGGTACTTATTTGCACGGGCGCAGTTTCTGGCAGGAAACCAAAGTTTGTTGCGCATATTTCCCCTACGATATTACTCAGCAGATCGACAGGGTATAATTTTCATATCCGTCATTCGACTCTTCCCCCAGGACTGTCGGGGAGCGGGGTATCCCCCCTTTCCATGCACAGTTCTATCAGCACGCCATTGGTGTCGCGGGGGTGGAGGAAACAGATCCATTTGTTGTCGGCCCCCAATTTTGGCGTATCGCTGAGCAGGGTGAATCCTGCCGCTGCCAACCGTTGCATTTCCGCATGGATATCGGCTACTTCAAAAGCGATATGGTGCATGCCTTCTCCTTTTTTTTCCACGTAGCGGGTGATCACGCTGTCGGGGGCCAGGCCTTGCAGCAGTTCGATTTTGGTCTCTCCTTTCTGAAAGAAGGCGGTGTGGACCTGTTCGCTATCCACCTGTTCCGTCTTATAGCAGGGGCTATCCAGGAGCTGTTCGAACAGGGGGATGGAAATGCCCAGGTCTTTGACGGCGATGCCTATATGTTCGACTTTGCGCATGCGGGGAATTTTTGTAAAAATAAGGTTTCATCGCGGAGCGTCAACAGCGGGCCCTGTCGCCGGGGCGGGCCCTTGAATAATCTCGGACAATTGGGGTAATTTTGTGGTATGATACGACTCCCCGTATACCTGGATCATAATGCGACGACCCCCTGCGATCCCCGGGTCGTGGAAGCTATGCTGCCGTATTTCACGGAGAAATTCGGGAATGCGGCCAGCCGTACCCATTCATTCGGATGGGAGGGGGAGGAGGCCGTGGAATATGCCCGGGAGCAGGTGGCTGCCCTGATCGGCGCCGAACCTAAGGAGATCGTCTTTACCTCCGGGGCTACGGAGGCGGATAACCTGGCGATAAAAGGGGTGTTCGAGTTATATGCCGGCAAGGGCAATCATATCATTACGGCTGCTACGGAGCACAAGGCGGTCCTGGATACCTGTGGTCACCTCGAAAAGATGGGCGGGGAAGTCACGTATCTACCGGTCAGCCCGGAGGGACTGATCGATCCGGCGGAACTGCAGGCGGCTATCAAACCCACTACCATTCTCATTGCCATTATGTACGCCAATAACGAGATCGGTGTGATCCAGCCTATCCGGGAAATCAGCCGGATCGCCCGGCAGCATGGGGTGGTCTTCTTCACGGATGCCGCTCAGGCGGTGGGCAAGATCCCTGTAGATGTGAATGAGGATGGTATCGACCTGATGGCTCTCAGCGCTCATAAAATATATGGCCCTAAAGGGGCTGGCGCCCTGTATGTGCGCCGGAAAAATCCCCGGGTGAGGCTCTCGGCGCAGATGGACGGGGGCGGTCATGAGCGGGGGATGCGTAGCGGTACGCTGAATGTGCCGGGGATCGTGGGTTTTGGCAAGGCCTGTGAATTATGCCGGCTGGAAATGGAGGCGGATAACGGGCGTATCAGGGCCCTCCGGGATAGATTGGAAAATGCCCTGCTGGAGCTGGAGCAGTCCTTTGTAAACGGGAGCCGCGAACATCGTCTTCCCCAGACAACGAATATTTCCTTTAAATACGTGGATGCAGAAGGGCTGATCACGGCTGTCAATAAGAATATAGCGGTTTCTTCCGGTTCCGCCTGCACCTCGGCTTCGCTGGAGCCCAGTTATGTGCTGAAAGCGCTGGGGCTGGATGATGCGTTGGCGCATAGCTCTTTGCGCTTTGGCCTGGGTCGTTTTACTACAGAAGAAGGGATAAATTATGCTATAGAACAGTTAAAGGAGGGGGTAAGCCGGCTCCGCGGGCTGAGTCCATTATGGGAGATGTATAAGGACGGCAAGGGGGTAGAATCAAATAAATGAATGATTATAAGGCAAATAGAAGTGGGAATTGGGTAATTTTAAACAAATTATTTTATTTTTAAATATGTTAATATTTTAATTAATAATATGTAAATCAGAGAAGGGTAGGGCCAAAGATTTGCCGTGGTTTGGGGGTAGGCGAGGAGGAAGCTGGGCAATGAATGGTGGGCTGGCATTGAGTTGGGACTGGCTTAAATTAAAAAACCCGCCTGTTGATGGGCGGATCTTTCATGCAGTTGGTTTCGGTTAAATTTCTTTGTACCTGAACCTAATATTTTTTTGACAGGATGGTTGTTCTATACGAGCATGCGAATATAAGTAATCCTTCCATTCGAGTGCATTTTTATAGGGATCTAATTTAAGTTTTTTTCCACATTTGATTATTTATAATATAATTAACATCGTCATTATAATAATCGTCGAAGACATTAATCGTTTAAATAAAACGTTATAAAGGCATAACGCTTATTTTCGTGTTTATGTGGGCAGTTTGTAAAAAAGAACTCCGTCAATTCTTTAGTAGTCTTACCGGTTATATAGCCATTATTGTTTTCCTGTTGCTGAACGGGTTGCTCTTATTCGTGTTTCCCGCTACGGATATATTGGCTTTTGGCTATGCCACCCTCGATAAATTTTTTGAGCTGGCTCCCTGGATCCTGTTGTTACTGATCCCGGCCATTACCATGCGCAGTCTTTCCGATGAGTTCCGCATGGGCACGTTCGAGATCCTGCAGACTACCCCGCTGAGCCGGACGAAGCTGACAGGAGGAAAATACCTGGCCAGCCTGCTCGTCGTCCTGGTGGCGCTGCTGCCGACCCTGGTCTATTTTTTATCCATACAACGACTTTCCGGGCAGGGCGGCATCGACGCCGGCGCTACCATCGGCAGTTATATCGGCCTTCTCTTTCTTTCCGCCGTATTCACCGCTATCGGGATTTGCTGCAGCAGCTGGACCAGCAACGCCGTCGTGGCTTTTATAGGGGCGGCTTTTGCCTGCTTCCTCCTGTATAGCGGATTTGGCGCTGTCAGCCAGCTGCCTGTTTTTGCGGCAGGGGCCGATTATTATATTGAAATGATCGGGATCGACTTTCACTATCGCAGTATCAGTCGCGGCGTCATCGATAGCAGGGACCTGATCTATTTTTTAAGCGTCATATTTTTATTTCTAAGCCTGACCAACCGTAATCTTGCGAAGCGCCTGGCGAAACGTTAAAACCTGATCGGAATACCGTTGGTCCGAACAAAATATATGAAGAAATTATTGTCCTCAAAATACGGATGGCTTGCACTGATCGTTCTGCTGGTCCTGGTCAACCTGCTGGCGGGCCATTTTCATTACCGGCTGGACCTCACCAAAGAGAAGCGATATACCCTCAGCGCCCCTACAAAAAATCTTTTACATAAGCTGGATGATGATGTGGAAGTCGACTTTTTTTTGCAGGGGGACCTGAAAGCCGGTATCCGCCAATTGTCGAAGAGCACCCAGGAGCTGTTGCAGGAGTTCAATGAATACTGTGACGGAAAGATCCGGGTGCGCACGTTCGACCCGCTGACGGCGCTGGATGATTCGGCAAAAGGCAGCTTCCTCGACTCCCTCCGCCGGATCGGTATCCAACCCAAGACGCAGGTTGCGCAATCCAAAAAAGGGGAAGAACAGAGCCAGCGTATCGTGATCCCCGGGGCGATCCTGAAGTACAAGGATAAGATCTTCCCAGTGGATCTTCTCAAAGGAGTCCCGGCGGCCAGGGAAGGGCAGCCGGAAGAGCAACTGTACACCAATGCAGAAACGCTGCTGGAATATAAATTCGGAAACGCGATCGATAAGATCACCCGCGTCAAACCGCCTGCCGTCGGCTATGTGCTGGGCAATGGAGAGCCGCTGGACTTCCGGGTATACCATCTCATTCAGGACCTGCGGGCCAGCTACCGGTTCGGAGTGCTGCGTCTCGATAGCGTCCCGCTCATTCCCCAGGAATATAGTGCGCTGATCATCGTCAAGCCCACGGAAAAATTTTCAGATCGGGAGAAGCTGGCCCTGGACCAATATGTGATGCATGGAGGCAAACTGATCTGGGCCATCGACCAGCTGCATGCTGAGATGGACAGCCTGCTCGATCATGAGACGGTCGCTTATGACCGGGGGCTGGAGCTGGAAGACCTTTTCTTTAAGTATGGGGTCCGGGTCAACCAGGACCTGGTGGAGGACCTGCAGAGCGCTTCGCTCAACTTCGTCGTAGGCAGGCAGGGTGACAAACCCGATATCAGACCGATCCAGTGGCCTTATTTCCCCCTGCTGAACGGCAGTCTTACCCATCCTATTTCCAAGAACCTTGATCCCGTCTATGCCAAATTCGCCAATTCCATCGATACGGTAAAAGCTACGGGCATCGAAAAGACCGTTATTTTACAAACGTCTGCCAATGGCAGAACGGTCAGCACTCCGGCCCTGATCAGTTTTGAGAGCGTCAAGCAGGGCCCTGATCCGCGGGCATTCAATAAACCCAATATTCCCGTAGCGATGTTGCTGGAAGGGAAGTTCAGCTCCCTTTTCGCCAACCGTATCGGAACGGCGGTGGCTGATAGCCTGGCAAACTATTATAAACAACCTTTTCTGCCCGCGGCAACGAACAATACCGGTGTCATCGTTATGGGGGATGCGGATATCGTCATGAACGAGGTGAGCCAGCAGGGACCTTTGCCGTTGGGACTTAACAAGGACATTAATTATACGTTTGCCAACGAGGACTTTATTCAGAACTGCGTCGAATACCTGGTGAACCCTTCCCGTATCCTGGAGACCCGTTCCAAGGACTATACCTTACGCCTGCTCGATCCGGCGAAAGTGGAAGCGGATCGCTCCTTCTGGCAATTCATCAATATCGTGCTGCCGTTGCTGCTTGTGATCGCCGGCGGATATCTTTACCAGGCGTTGCGGAAAAGAAAATATCAGGGGCTTTAATTCAGCTTGCCTTCCTGCGCCTGTTGCTTCATTTGATTGTTGGCGGTGATCCCGACTTCCACGCGACGGTTGAGCGACCGGTTCGCATCGGTGGTATTTGGAACTTTCGGCTGGGTCTCTCCATACCATTTAATATCCATACGGTTGGCCGAGACGCCCTTTGTTTGCAAAAATTCACTGACGGAATAAGCTCTTTTTTTGGATAATTCCATGTTGTACTCAGGTGATCCCGTATTGTCGGTATGTCCTTCGATCAGGATATTCGTCTCCGGGTATTTTACAAATACACCCGCTACTTTTTCAAGATTAGTTTTGGCGGCTTCGCTTAATGCGCTGGAATTGATCGTGAAAAGCAGGCCCGAGTTGAAGGTCATATTGATCCCTTCGCCTACCCGTTCGACCTGGGCATCCGGTACGGCCTGCTTGATCTCCTGGGCCTGCTTGTCCATATGGTGGCCGATCAGATAACCCGCCCCTCCGCCTACAGCAGCCCCGATCAGGGCTCCGAAGATGGAGCTCTTGCCTCCTCCCCCGATCAGCGCTCCTGCCGTTGCACCGGCGGCAACGCCGATACCCGTTCCCTTCTGTGTATTGTTCGCACTTTTACAGTTTGTTAGCAGGACCGCGATCACAGCCGGAATGAAAATGATTTTTTTGCTTTTGTTCATGGTAGTGTCTTTTTATTTACAAAGGGAAGCCTGGACCAGGTCGATGTTAATATCCTTCATACCGGCTTCCTGGGATGACCGGATACTATTGCAGAGTGTTTGCCTGTCCGTATTGCTGATTTTTTTTCTAAGAAGGTCGGCATTATCCGTGCCATATTTTTTCTGATACATTTTGATCAGGGTCGTAGTCCTGGCCTTCCACGCTTCTCCGTCATTCTTGCCTTTTGCGATCGCTTCGTCATAATTGCCGACAGCAGTGGATAAATTGCCCGCCGCTACATTGATATCTCCCCGTTGCATGTAAAAGCTCAGATTGCTGTTGTCCATGGAAATGGCCTGGTCGATATGTTGCAGGGCATCTGCATACGATTGCTGCTTCATTTCGGCCTCGGCTATTTTTGCATAAATGGTGGCCCGCTGGGGAATATTCCGGTTTTTTGCCGTAAGGCCCGTAATGGTGTTCAGGTCTGCCCTCGCCTGATCGGTCATGCCCAGGGCCAGCTCTGCATTGGCTTTTTCAAAAAGATTGTCCAGGCTGGAAGCGTTGATCTTCAACCCTGCATTAGCGGCAGCCAACGCATCGTTATACTGCTGCAGGCCGTTCAGGGCCGCAGCCTTGCCGGCATATGCCTTTTCTTTTGCATCATACGCGTCGCATTTTTGCAGTACTTTAGTGAAATTATCCAGTGCAGCACTGTAATTCCCTGCTTTGTTCTGGGACTGGCCGCTATTGATGAGATCATAGCAGCTGTTGGACATGGTGACCAGCCCGCTCTTGCAATGGCTGATCATAAGGGAGAGCACAATAAGGCTCAATAGAGAAATGGGTGTTTTCATGGTATAGTTAAGGTGCGAAATTATGAATAATTTTGATTTGTCAAAGGATGTGTGTCAAAAAGGTTCCTGTATTTTTATAGCATGAGAGCTAACCTTATCAACCGAATCCTTTTCTGGGGAATGCTGTCCCTCTACTTTCTTTTTTTAGGTTATGAGATCCTCCATTCGGATTATCTGTTCACCGACGAAGCATTCATGCTCTGGCATCAGGCGGATCACCATACGGTCTTTACTCTTTTTCATACGGAGGGCCGGGCGCTGACGGGCTGGCTGGAGCAAGGGCTTTTTGCCGCTTGTGGCCGGGTGGCGAATTTGAAGTATATACGCTTGTTATCGCTGGGAGAATGTGTGGTCACCCTGGTCTTTCTTTTCTTTATGCTGAAGCGTTTGCAGCAGAAGGGGGGACTTCCGGTCAGCGATCCCCTGATCTACCTTACGGTGGCTTTTGTGGCTGCCTCTCTTTCTACTACGATCTGTATAGGCTGGGCTGTCTGCAAGGCGTTGAGGGTGGTCCAATATGCCGGTATGGAGGGGTGGAGGGGGGCCGTAGGCAAAGAGGGCGGTGGCGGCCTGGCCGGAACCGGGGCTGCCGGCGCCGATAGCGTGCTTACTATCAACGCTCCCCAACTGTTAAATGATCTGAAATAGAAGGAGAGGCCACCCTGAAATGGCAGGGTGTTCGTACCTTTGGCAATCAATAGGGTATATGGATCGTTCGGATATAACGTATTTGACTTTTGGAATTGTTCTGTTGCTGGCGGTGATCTTTGACTTGGGTTTGCTGAGCAGGAAAGGGGCGACGGTCTCTATAAAAAAAGCGCTGCTGCAAACGGCCTTCTGGGTGGGGCTGGCGCTGGCATTTTTCGCCTTCCTCTGGTATGAGAATGGGCATAAGATGGCCATCGAATACCTGAGCGCCTATCTGATGGAGTGGAGTCTCAGCATAGACAATATCTTTGTTTTTATCCTCATCTTTTCATTTTTCCGGGTGAAACCGGCTTATTATGGCCGGGTGCTGCTGATCGGGATCCTGATGGCGGTCCTGCTGCGGATCATTTTTATCACGGTGGGCATTGTCCTGGTGACGCAATTCCACTGGCTGTTATATATATTCGGGGGGATCCTGGTATACACGGGGATCAGTATGTTCAGGACCCGTGAGGAAGATGCGATGGACGTGGAGGACAACCGGGTGTACAAATTTCTGAAGCGGCTGCTGCCCTTAACGGGTAGCGATGGGGAGGGCCGGATGACGATCCGGAAGGACGGCAGGAAACTTTTTACCACGCTGTTCGTGGTGGTGGTGCTGCTGGCTACGACGGATATCCTCTTTGCCGTGGACTCCATACCGGCGGTGTTCGGCATCACGCGGGAAAAAATAGTCATTTATACCTCGAATATATTTGCGGTGCTGGGGCTCAGGTCGCTGTTCTTTTTGTTAAGAGGGGCCGTGGCGAGGTTCGGTCATTTGCAGCAGGGGATTGCGGTGGTGCTGGTCTTTGTAGGGCTGAAGATGCTGGCGGAAATAATCGATATTGTGCTGCCGGTGTACGTGTCGCTGCTGGTGATCCTCGTTTGTATTACGACGGCTATCTTTTATTCCATGTATTCAACGAGAGGGGAAAAGGTATGAAGTATGCAATGGAGCACATTAGAGAGATTGTGCAGGGAGAATTCCTGCAGTTCCGGAGAAATGACCCGGTGGAGCACCTTTTACTGGATAGCCGCCGGCTGATCTTTCCCGATACTTCCCTGTTCTTTTCCCTGAAAGGGCCCCGGCGGGATGGAAGTCTTTTTATGGAGGAACTGTACAGGCGGGGAGTACGGAATTTTGTGGTAGAGGCCGATGGGGCGACCGGAGGCGGGGAGACCGCAGGAATGACGGCTGCTACGGTGGTGGGCGGAGGGATGACTGACGCGAATATTATTTTGGTCAGGGACTCCCTGCAGGCTTTGCAGCAACTGGCTGCTTATCATCGCCGGCAATTTGCCCTTCCTGTGATCGGCATTACGGGCAGCAATGGAAAGACCATTGTAAAAGAATGGCTCAACCAGCTCCTGGAAGATGAATATCATATCGTCCGCAGCCCTAAAAGTTATAATTCCCAGATAGGGGTGCCGCTGAGCGTGTGGCAATTGAATGAAGCGCATGAGCTGGCTATCTTCGAAGCGGGTATTTCCAGCCGGGGAGAAATGGTGCGGTTGTCAGCAATCCTGCGGCCGACTATCGGGCTTTTTACGAATATAGGGGAAGCCCATAGTGAGGGTTTTGACAGTCTGGCGGAAAAGGCTGCGGAGAAGCTCCGGTTATTCGAACAGGCGGAGCTGCTCATTTATAATAAAGATCAGCCTGAAACGGAAAAGGCAATCCAGGCCTGGCTGGCGGCGCGCGAAGTGGCTGGCCCTGTGGCTCCTTCCGGACCGGCCGCACGGGACCCGGTCCGCAGACCTGCCCTTTTTTCCTGGGGGCGGGCGGAGGATGCCACCCTGGTTATTCTTTCGATGGAGAAAAACGGGAGATCGGCGACGTTCGAATCCACCGGAAGCCCGGTGGGATCGACGAACATCACAGCCCGCTATGAAGGACAGGCCTTCTCTTTCACGGTGCCTTTTACGGATGAGGCTTCCCTGGAGAATATCCTTGCGTGCGCGAGCGTCCTTTTGCATTTCCGGCAGCCGGTGGATGTTATCCGCAGCAAGCTGCAACGGCTATCTCCTATCGCCATGCGGCTGGAATTAAAGAGTGGCATCAATCATTGTTCCATTATCAACGATAGTTACAGCGCGGATCTCAGCTCACTGTCCATCGCCCTGGACTTTCTATCCCAGCAACAGCAACATGCCCGGAGGACCGTTATCCTCTCGGATTTCCTGGAGAGCGGGCTGGAAGAATCGGCCTTATACGCCGAAATCGCACGGGCACTCCGGCAGAAACAGGTGGACCGCCTGGTGGGCATTGGCAGCCGGATCAGCGCACATGCGGACATTATCGGCCAGGGCTTCCCGGGAGAGACGGTATTTTATCTCTCGGTGGACCATTTTAAAAAAGACCTTCATCACCTGCATTTCAGGGATGAGACGATCCTGATCAAAGGAGCGCGGGTATTCGAGTTCGAGGAAATAGACCGGTGGCTCTCCGAGCAGATACACCAGACGGTATTGGAGATCAACCTGAATGCCATGGCCCATAATCTCCGGCAGTACCGGCAACTGCTGCTACCCACTACCAAAATGATGGCGATGGTCAAAGCATTTGCCTATGGCAGCGGCAGCTATGAGATCGCCAATCTATTACAATTCCATGGAGTGGATTACCTGGGCGTTGCCTATGCCGACGAGGGGGTCGTGTTGAGAAAAGCAGGTATCCATATGCCGATCATGGTGATGAATACGGAAAACAGCTCTTTCGATTCCCTGGTAGAATATAACCTGGAGCCGGTGATCTATTCTTTTCCTTTGTTACGGTCCTTCGATAAATGGCTCAAAAAAGAAGGGATCCTGCAATTCCCGGTGCATATCGAGCTGGAGACGGGCATGAATCGCCTGGGCTTCCCCCTGAAAGAGGTGGGGGAACTGGGGCCGGCCCTTCTGCAAGCCGCTTTTAAAGTGCAGAGTGTGTTCAGCCACCTGGCTGCCAGTGAGGAAGCGCAACAGGACCCTTTCTCCCATCATCAGGGCTCGTCTTATCTGACCGCTGTGACAAAGCTGCAGGAGTTCCTGCCCTATCCTTTTCTCCGGCATATTGCCAATTCGGCGGCGATCATCCGCCACCCGCAACTCCAATTGGATATGGTGCGTCTGGGGATCGGGCTCTATGGCATCGACAGCGCGGATAGCCATCAGCTCGATCTGCTGGAGGTCTCCACGCTGAAGTCGACGATCGCACAGATTAAATCTCTCCATGAGGGAGATACCGTCGGGTATAATCGCCGGGGGATCGCCGGGCCGCATACGCGAATGGCGACTGTCCGTATCGGGTATGCAGATGGCTACCCGCGCAGCCTGGGCAACGGCAATGGGAAGATGTGGGTGAAGGGCCGGCTGGCGCCTGTCATCGGGAGCGTCTGTATGGATATGACCATGATCGATATTACGGGAATCCCGGATGTAGGAGAGGGAGACGAGGTCGTGGTCTTTGGCAATGAATTATCTGTCAACCAATTGGCGCACTGGGCCCAGACAATCCCTTATGAGATCCTCACCGGCGTGAGCCAGCGGGTGAAAAGGGTCTATTTCGAGGAATGAGGATGATTTCCGGGGGTTTTAGCGTGAATAGAGGAATGGTGAATGTTGATTTCCGGCAGTAAGGGTGGGGAATTTAAAGTATATTTGATCCTTATAATTTATAACAGTGAAGGCAAGAAACGTTTTTCTGGTAGTGTTGCTTATTATCGTGGCAGATCAAACTCTGAAGATCTGGGTAAAGACCCATATGCCCCTTAGTCATCCCCTGGAAATTTACCGGGAGCCGGTATCTAGGTATGACAATGGGATCAAGTTACTGGGCGATAAAGGGCAGATCTATTTTGTGGAAAATGAGGGAATGGCCTGGGGTTGGAAATTTGGGGGCGCTCTTGGTAAGATAGCGCTAACCTTGTTCCGCCTGGTGGCGGTCGTATTCGGCGTTTATTATATCCATACGATCATTAAAAGAAAGTATCACCGGGGATTTATCATCTGCGCGGCCCTGATATTTGCCGGTGCGCTGGGCAACCTGCTGGATAGTATGTTCTACGGTCTGATCTTCGAAGAGAGTACCTTCGATCATGTCGCGAAAATATTCCCTCATACGGGATATACCAGTTTCCTGCACGGGCGGGTCGTGGATATGTTGTATTTCCCCCTGATAAAAACGCATTATCCTCACTGGATGCCTTTTGTCGGAGGTGATGAGTTCGAATTCTTCAGTCCTGTCTTCAATATTGCCGACGCCTCTATCTCTGTCGGAGTGATCGCCATCCTCTTATTTCAAAAGAAATTCTTCCACAAACAGCCGGGCGGCGAAGCTGCTACCCTTGACAGCGGCAATGCGAGCGTGAACACGGTGGGAGTGTAATTAGCTACTAGTGGGAGGGAAGCCGCTGAACGTTTAAAATAATTTTATCGGGCCGCAGGGTAATTAAGGGTTTTAGCTCCGGGATCTGTCCTGTGGGGCTTATCTGGAATTCTTTTAAAAACGCATACAGGAAAAAGGACATTTCCGCCATCGCGAAATTATTTCCGATGCAGAGCCTGGGGCCGGCGCCGAAGGGGAAAAAGTTTTTTGATTTTTTTTCTTTGGAGTTTTCCGTCAGGAACCTTTCGGGGTGGAAGGTCGATTCGTCATTCCAATATTCCTTATTTCTATGTAAGCCATAGAAGAACGATAAGATGATCGTGCCGCGGGGGAATGAAAATTCTCCGAACTGGTCGTCTTTCAGGGCGACCCTGTCCGTCATCCAGGCGGCAGGATACAAGCGCATGCCTTCATTGATAACAGCGGCGAGGTATTCGTCTTTTACGCTGTCATGAATAGGCATGGCCTGCATCGAGGCTCTTAATTTTTTGACCACTTCCGGCTCTGAGGCAAGGACGTATAGCAGCCAGCTAAGGGTATTGGCGACCGTCTCATGCCCTGCGAAGATCAGCACCAGGATCTGATCGATCAGCTGCTCTTCGGGTATCGGCAGGCCGGTGTCTTCATATCTTGCCTGCAGTAGAATGTCCAGCAGGTCGTTGAAGGAATCCTTACTGGACCGGCGTTCTTCCACGATGCCCTTCAGAATGGTTCTCATGCTGGCCGATTTTTTGAGGGTGCGCTTGTCTGCCCGGTTGAAAGGATAGAAGAGCCTTCTGACGGGCTGATTGATCTCCTTGATATAAAAATCCTGCACTTCATGGAAGGTCCGGCTTAATTCCGTCATGGTCCCGGGGGAGAGGTGGATCGTGAACAGGGAGCTGATGACAATATGAAAGGCCAGCTGATGCACCAGGGGGTAAATATCGATGTTGGCCCCGGTGGGAAAGGTGGACAGGGATTTGTCGATGGAGCCGATCATGATATCATAGAGACCCTGTATTTTTTCCCGGTGAAAGCCCGGTTGTACGAGTCGCCGGTGTGTCAGCCAGTCTTCTCCATTGGAAAAGAGGAATCCTTTTCCAAAATATTTGGCGGCTCTTTCGGCTGTCAGCGAGGATTTATGGTAGTTTGTGTGGTTTTCTTTCAGGACATAATTGATGAAGGCGGGGTCCTGGGTCAGGATGAGGCGGTAGTTTTTCAGGGTGGCTACGGAATAGGTGCCGGAGAACTTGTCCATGTTCCGGGAGATGAATTTTATGGGGTTGGTTAAAAAGCGGTAAGATCTCAGGATGGATTGAAGGGCAGAATATCCGGCGGGCAAATGGTAGGTTTTATTTTCGGTATTCATATTGCAGATATTTAAAACGCAAAAGAGCGGCTGGTTCAAATTTACGACCGGAATTGAAAATCCCCGGAGAATAAATTATCTCCAGGGATCTTTTACAAACTAACGGAGCTCTAAAACTTATTTCGAGAACTTCACCATTTTCTTACTGATCATTTTATCGGCGTACTGAATTTGCAGGACATAAGTGCCATTGGTCAGGTTCCCCAATCCATAGAGGGAAAGCCCGTTGAGGCCCTGGGATACCGGGGCTTTTTCGCGTCTGACCACCCGTCCGTACATATCGGTCAGGCTGATCACCACTGTGCCATCGCCCGGGGTCGTCAGGTCCATCGTGATATGGTCGGTGAAGGGGTTGACCAGGGTCCTGATCTCGAAACCGATGCCTGCCGTGCCTAACAGGACCAGGTTGCTATAGCGGTGGGTATTTGCACCGGTGATATTGATCCGGTAATAGGATTGTGCGGCGAGCGGATTAGGGTCCGTGTAATGATAACCCGCACCCTGCCCGGCGCCGGCTATGCCCTTTACGAAGCCAATGGGCGTAAAATTGGAGCCATCGTCACTGCGTTCGATGATATAGCCGACATCGGCCGTCTCATCGGCCGTCACCCATTGCAGCGCGCCCAGCCCTTCCCGCACTTGTCCCCTGAAAGAGATAAGGGTGGTGGGCAACACGATATTACAATTTACGGCACGTACGATCTTCGGTGTGTTCGTGGCAAAGTAGCAACCGGCGGTCGTCAGGTTCGCCAGGGTAGTAGCGACTACGATCCGGTACATGAGCAGGGTGTTTAAGGGGCTCAGCCGGAAATAACGGGTAATGATATCTGTATACTGGCCTGTGGATGCGTTGTAGACCGGCGTGGAAACGCCGCTGCCCGCTTTGCCGGTGGTGTCGTTGACGACACCGGCCCAGGTAGCTCCGCCGTCCGTGCTTTGCTGCAGCATCCATTGCGTATAGTTATCGACATAAGAGGCTATTTTAAACCGGACGGTGTCGTCGGCTCCCTGACAAAGCGTATCGGGTTTGTTCGGGGTGAGCAGCAGGTCCGGGGGGCAGGTGGCCAGGGTGATATCATCCATGGCCCAGTCATTACCTCCGCCTCCCGGGGCATTGTTCCGGAGGGAGATGGTGATGGAAGTCTGGGTAGGGCCGGTGAGCAGGATGAAGCCTCTTTTCTGCCAGCCAACCGTATCCAACTGGCCGGATGAATAGCGGTCCAGGCCATCCACTACAAAAGTGAGGGTGGGCAGCACACCCGGCAGGTAGGTAGCAACGGCATTGGTATCGATCCCGCAATTGGGACAGACGTTCTTGATCCAGGCCGAGAACTGGTAGTAAGTATTCGGGCAGAGGCCGCTGATCGTCTGGCGATAGGCTTCACTGGTGGCCAGGTCGGCATTAACCAGCAGCATATAACCGGCATCGGTGTTGTTGTCAGGAGGAGGGTTGCCCGCCGCCGTATTGGTGCCGGTATGGTCGCCGGAGATAAACCAGAAACCGGTGAATTCACGGTTATAACAGGAATTAGGGTCTGTATTAGGCAAGCTGGAGGGCACGTTGCAATTAGGTGTCCTTCTTGCCCCCGGGAAGGTAGAACTGGTGGGGCTGATATTATTGACAATGGCATAGTAGCCATCGCCTATGACCGGGCTGGTGCTGGAGGCCGGCAGGTAAGTATAATTCGGTATCAGGAAGGTAGGTCCGTAGCTTCTGTTGCGTCCCACTCCATGATTGAAGGTGCCGCCGGCTTCCGCAGCGAAATTGGTGCCGGCGCTGCTGGAGCAGAGAGTGGTCGGTTTGGCGATGAGGATCTTGTATTGATTGGCATTGCAGGTCGTGTCTACGCCGCTGCTATTCTGGAAGGCGATCACGCCAGCGCCCAGTACGATGGTGTCTCCGTAATTCCCGGTCACTCTTACCCGGAAGGAGGTGACGACGAGGGTCCCGCCGTTGGCCAGGGGCCTGTTGGTGCCTGGCCGTATATCGCTGGCGCCTATTTTGTTCCCTATGCTCATAAAGTCCAGTCCGGACGGGGCGGTAGGAGGGACGCCAAAGGCCGGCCCCCCCATATTGATACGGACCTGGTAGTCCCCGGGAAAGGCGGGAACTTTTATAAAGGTACCCGCATCATCGCCGGACGCCAGGGTATATTGCCGGAAAGTGGCTCCTTCGTTGTTCATCAGCCGGAGGAACTCGCTGGAGATGGTGTCGGTATGGGTAGGAAGATTGTCATAGTATCGCACGCTATAGATCTTTCCGTAACTGCTGTTCGCATAGATATTTGTGCGGATCTCCAGGGTATCGCCGGGCTCCACCGTGCTACCCACTGTCTTTTTAGTGAGATTGACATAACTGTTCCCGAATTTCAATGGGGCGTTGGCCTGGGAGAAGGCGGAGTCATGACAGAATAGAAGAAGGATTAAGGGGAGGCTTATTTTGTGGCAAGCAAAACGGTGGCCTAAAAGTGGTTTCATAAGCTACTTCTTTTCAAAGGTTATCGGATCATAACGGTCATAGACAGGTGATTCTGCCTCTTAAAAGTTTAGAAGGCCCTTCGGAAAGGTTCCTTCAACGGATTAAATCATCCGTAAAGTTAATCCCTATTTGGCTGGTTGACAATCGTATAAATACCAGTAATGTGGGAAAAAACTACTATTCCCCATCTAAAAATTATCTATTATCTTGCTATTGTTCTAATCCCGTTCCTAATGAAAAGCAGACCTGGTTATATTTGTTGCCTGTCAGCCTGCCTGTGCCTATCTCTGAATCTTTCCGCTCAAAAGACCGTAACGTATTACGGCCAGACTTTTAAGCTTGACACTTTATATCCCGCCACCGGTTCAACGGGAATGAATACGCCCTGGGAGGTGGTATATGGCCCGGATGATTCTTTATGGGTGACGGCAGCCCATGATTATAAGATCTGGAAGATCCATCCGGGAAATAAGGGAATCCGCGAACTGTTGGATCTCAATAGCCTTGGCCTAAAAGACTTTACCAATCCCGCATCCTGGCCCCAGGGCGGGCTGATGGGCCTGGCCATACACCCGGATTTCTATTCAAACAAGCCCTGGATCTATATTGCGTATGTCTATCACCTGGTCGGCTGTAACACCGCAGGCAACCCCACCGGCAACCCGTTCTGCACCAATTGCGCCACAGGGTCCTGTAGCTTTAATACCAAAATCGTCCGTTACCGATATAATTTTGCCGATGGCTCCTTATCGTATATGGACGATGTGATCTCCGGGCTGAATGGGAGCAATGATCATAATTCCGGCCGGATCCGGATCAGTCCGCTTACGGAGAGCGATGGGAAATATCATCTTTATTATACGATCGGGGATATGGGGGCGGGTAACCTGTCGAATGCCAACCGCCCCAACCATGCCCAGGATACCACTATTATTGAGGGGAAAGTTTTGCGGTTGAATACGGAGCCGGATCTTTTGTTGACTGGCAGTCAGCAATGGATCCCCGGTGATAATCCCTTTCCGGCGGGCGCGGCTCCCTCCGCTAAAAGCCCTATCTATTCTTTTGGGCACCGTAATCCCCAGGGGCTGGTCTTCGGCTCGGTGAATGGAGGGGCCTCATATAATTTATATAGCAGCGAGCATGGGGATAAGTCGGATGACGAGGTGAATATCATTTTGCCCAATGCGAATTACGGCTGGCCAAAGGTAGCCGGCCTCTGTGACGATAATTATACTTCGGCCTCTGCTGATTCCATGTACCTGGCGAATAAATCCGTTATCAGTGAAAAAGGGTTTTGCGATA
Organism: Puia sp.; assembly: GCA_036394375.1. Classification (GTDB taxonomy): domain Bacteria; phylum Bacteroidota; class Bacteroidia; order Chitinophagales; family Chitinophagaceae; genus Puia. The sequence continues at coordinate 56,618 of DASWFF010000047.1, read as the reverse complement.
CGACGCATACTACGCTCCAGGAGCCGATTTTCTCTTTTTATAACTGGAGCCGGGCTAATAACAAGGCTTCGGGAGCGCAGGGAAATATGTACTGGCCTACTATCGCTCCGTCCTCTATTGCCTTCTATGGGCAGGGAGCTATCCCGGGCTGGAATTATTCCCTGCTGGTGCCTTCTTTGAAGAACGGTCTTTTCCGGTTAAAATTAAAACCGGACGGGCTCAGCATCGACAGTACGCAGTTGCCCACCGATACCCTGCATTATCTACCAGGGTTTCGGTTAAGAAATGTCACGGTGGCGCCCACGGGAGATACTCTGTTCGTAGCGGTGGATAATTCCTGTTGTGCGATCGATGCTTCCGGAACGCTGGGTACATCCGTTCCCAACCTTCATAAAGGATTTATCCTGCGGATGGTGTATATGACGACCCTGGATCTGAAGGGGGGTGACCATAAAATACTGCCGGAACCTTCTTTGACTACCTGTAAGGTATATCCGAATCCTGCGCATAGGACGCTCTATGTAACAACTTCCCCGGGTGAGCGCCGGCCTCTGACAGCGGGTCTCTATGATATCACGGGCAGGGTCCTCCGGCGGATGGAGACGGCCGACGACCATTTCTCCATCGACGTTCATGATCTCTTACCCGGCATCTATGTTTTCCGGCTGTTGAATGGATATACGGTACCGTTGCTTACGGAGAAGATATGGATTGAATAAATATCCGGTATAAGGGTAAACTCCGGGTATTTATCTGGGCATTTGGCTAAATTTGCGCAAACGGTGTTATCGGTTATGATGATTCTGCATTATTTTCTGGAGCTCGCTTCTCTCTTTTTCGGTTGTGTGCTGGTTCAGAAGAGTTGGCCCGCTCCTTACCGGCTTCTCGTAGTGTTCAAGTGTGTAGAATTCTCTATAGCTGTGCTGAGCATGCTCTGGTCGTCTCTCATGCGCCAGAGCAATCACTGGATCTACAACCTTTACAATCCTGTGGAATGTATTTTTTTGCTGTATATATTTTACCGTGCGGCCATGCATGGGGTCATCAAAAGGCTTAACCTGATATTACTGGCGACAGTGCTGCCCCTGATCCTTGCCGGGTATGTCCTGTCGCCAAATTTTTTTTCGCTTAATATCATCGGAAGTGCGGGCTGTTTTTTGCTGTTGCTGTTGTCTTCATGCGGAGCCTATGTCGACCTGCTGCTGGACAAGGGAGACTTGCCTTTATTCCGTCATCCCCTGTTCTGGCTGGCCGGAGGGGTGTTGATGTATGGCATCTGTATGGTACTCTATTATATCACCTGGGAGTACAGTAAAAAAATGATCCTTTACCGGTTCTTTTTTATTGACTATTTCGGAGGGCTTTGTTTGTTAAATCTGGGCATTATTGGCTGTTTTGTTTTCGTTTACCGGCAATGGGCGCAGATAGCCCGATCCGGAACTTTTGAACAATAGCTAACTTATGTGGTAAATACGCCGTCCGGGAGGGTGATTGTGACATCCGGGCAGAATTACCTCTTTGTAGTATTGGTTCTTTTGTGGTGATCTTCTACCTTTATCGGACCTGCCTACCTTACTTCATCCTGTCTAATCTGTATCGACCGGTCTAATGGCCACAGGGCCTTATTGGTCAACCTTAAATCTACATTCTATGGAGAGAACGGAGAATGATCTCAGGTTCATACAATTTCGAAAGGATTTTTCCTATGCTAAAAAGACGCCCACTTTTGTCAGTAATGCGATCGGGGGAGCTGATGAGATAGCGAGGTGGGTGCTTGATTGGAATGATGTCCTTTACAAGGACGAGCCCCATGCTCCTCTCTTATGCATTCCTGTTATTAATAAATTGATTGGTGACGGCGGCGCTGTGAATGACGCGAACAGGGTTGGCGCCGGGCCTGTTTTCCTGAAGACAGATGCCCTGCTCTATACGGCAGAGAGCGTGATCGTTTATTTCGAGCAGCGCTGTATGCCGTTGAAGCGCCTCTTGCCGGCGGATGCCAGCAGGAGGCAGGAGGTCGTGGCTTTATACAATCTGTTTACCGGCCCTTTTGAAGGGAATGTATCCGGGTATCTATATGCGCAGTTGCTGAAGAACCCGGGGGCTGCCCGGAGCTGGTTTACGCAAGGTGTTCCTTTCGGGGAGAAGTTGAGCTATGCGTTGTCGTTTAGTTCTATGCGAAAGGAGCTGGCCCGGCAATGGGGGCTGGCGGAGAAACCTGCCGGGGAAAGGCTGGCCCATATTAAAAAAATATTTGAAAAGGTGGATGAGATGCTGAGCGATGGCAGAAGGTACCTGACGGGAAGCCGGTTGACCCTTGCCGATATTGCCTTTGCCGCTGTGGTGGCGCCGCTGCTCCTGCCCAATGAGTTCGGGGGAGCGATGGGGGCTATTCATACGGTGCCGGCGGAGATGCGAAGAGAGGTGGAGGAACTGCGGGCGACCCCTGCCGGACAGTTCGTTTTGTTGCTGTACCAGGACGATCGACCGCTCCGGCGTAGCCGGAAGGATATCCCGAAGGACCCGGGTCCTTTGGGAAAGCTGGGTTTGCAGATAGGGCTGGCGCTGGACCGGAAGAAGACGGGCCTGTTCTGTTTTTTACAGAAGCATTTTCCTGTATTGAGGCTGGGGGTGGTGGGGCTGGCGGCCGTCTGTAAGAACGACCTGCTGGTGGAGATGATGGAACGGGATAATGATTTTACGGTGGAGGAGATCAATGGTAAGAAGATGGCGAACCAGAAAGGGGCTTTCTTTTTAGGTTTTGACCGGAATAACCCGCAATTCGACCGGGAGCGGAATTTTGTCCGCAGGACGGCGAAAAAAGAAGATATGGACAGGATCCGGTCTTTTATCCGGGACTCCTGTGAACAGATCCTGCAACAGGCACAACCTTACGGGAAGGTGGATGTGGCCGATACGATGTGTTATACGGTGCTGGTACGGTTCATCGACGATTATTTCGGGGTGCCGGCTCCCACGGAGCCCATTATGAGGCATTGGCTTCGGGTATTGTTCTACGATCTGTTCCTGAATTTTACCAATGATGCGGTCAAACACCAGGAGGCTGTGAGTGCGGCCCTGGACAGAAGGGTGTGGGTCCTGCAGCTGATCAGGGATCGCAAACGTGATCTGGATGCCGGGAAGGCGGTAGCCGATAATGTTTTAAACCGGATGATCCTTTTACAAAGGGAGGAAGGGAATGGCTGGTTCGACGATGAGACGATCCAGCGTAATATCGGGGGATTGATAACCGGTATCCTGGAGACGACGAATAAGGCGGTTGTGCTGGTGCTGGATGAATTATTCAACCGGCCGGATGCGCTGAAGGGGGCGATCGATACGGCGCAGATAAAGGATATGAAGAAGATGTATGGGTATGTGTGTGAGGCGATGCGGTTTAATCCGGCGCAACCTGGAGTGATCCGGTATTGTGAGAACGAGCAGGTGCTGAAGGGAAAGGGGACGAAGCCCTACCGGATCAAAGCAAAGCGAAAGGTCTTCGCGCTGACGGCCTGTGCGATGATGGACCCGGCCGTTTTCCCGGAGCCCCGGCAGTTCAATCCCCAGCGGGAAGCCGTTTATATGAACTACGGTTATGCGTTGCATGAGTGTTATGGCAAGTATATCAATGCGGTGACGATCTCCGAATTTGTAGCGGCTGTGCTGCGTTTGCCCGGCGTCCGGCGGGAGCCGGGATGGGCGGGGCGCGGGACGGGTCTGCATGTGGGGCCGTTCTTTAACAATTTTGTTGTGCGCTTCGATACGCCGATGGCGGCCGTGCCTTAATCCGGGGGGCCTTTTAAAATAATTTATTAAATCCATATTTCATGACGCATCAACATCCATTGACTCTTGTAACGCCCGTGAAAGACGGGGAACATGATAATCTGCATAGTCTGCTCATGCAGATGCGGGCGGATGTGCAGGCCGGGGTCCCTCAGTCCTTCGAGAGCCTGGGCACGATCCACTATGCCCGCTGGATATTGCTGGAACCCAGGGATGCCGATGGGAACGTCTGGACGGATGTGGGAGTACGGCTCGTTTTCTCCTCCAATTATGATGGGGAGGAAGAGGCCCATCTGACGGGATTGGCAAGCCATTGCGCCGTTTTCATCGACCAGCTGTATGGGCATTGCGAAGGATATCCTGCCGCGGCCAGCCGGACGACGGAGAATCGTAAACAATATTTAGCGAAGTGGAGGGTGAAGGAGTCCGCTTTTTTTGTAGGGGCGCCGGGCAGGACCCTGCCCCAGATCCGCCAGGAGAATGAGCTGCGCAATTATGTCTGGAGCCGGATCCATGAGGGAGACTGGAAGGGGAAGTCGGCCCGGGAGATCCACCAGGTCCTGAAGCAGGACGTGTTGGGTAAACCAGGGTTTCAATGGGCGCGGCAGCCTATCACCCTACCGGGGATCCGGTGGCTGGGCATGATCCTGCTGGGGCTGGTCTTACTGATCTTATTGCCGCTGATCGTTATCTGGGTCCTGCTGCTGCATCTCCTCTTCGAACGAACCGATGAGCCGCTGGGGCTGACGCCCAGCCAGGTGAGCGGAGCGCATATCAAAGAGCTGGAGGAGTATGAGGATCTGACCAATCAGAATCAGTTCACGCAGGTGCTGATCATGAAACCGGGGAAGATGCGGCTGATCACGCTGAAGGGGTTGATGTTGTTTGCAAAGGCGCTGATCGGTTGTCTCTTTGTGAATGGGAAGCTGATGGGGATCCCTACGATCCATTTTGCCCGTTGGGTGATGATCGACGATCAGAAGAGGATGTTGTTCTTCAGCAATTTCGACGGGAGCTGGCAGCAGTACCTGGGCGATTTTATCGATAAATCGGGATGGGGGCTGACGGGGATCTGGAGTAATACGATGAAGTTTCCCCGGACGAAGTTCCTCTTTACGGGGGGCGCTTATGATGAGGAGCATTTCCTGGCCTGGAGCCGTTATTTCCAGGTGCCGACGGCCGTCTGGTATTGTGCCTATCCGCATCTGTCGATCAAGAATGTCATCAACAATTCTTATATCCGCAATGAGTTGTTCCGGGATTTGAATGAGGGAGAGGCCCGGCAATTTTTGCAAAGATTTTAAACTTATGCTTATGGAACCGTTAGAGTTATCAGATATACAGGGATATATTATCAGGGGGTACAAGTATATGCAGTATTCCCGGTATGCGGTGCTGCGGGTGGCTGACCCGGCGGCGGCAAGAAAGTTCCTGAAGGACCATGTGGGTGAGGTGACGAATGTGACGCATCATGGCAAGGCGAATTGTCTGAATATTGCTTTTACCTGTGCAGGACTGAATGCGCTGGGGTTGAAGAATTCCAACCTGGCTTATTTCACCCGGGAGTTCCGGGAGGGGATCACGTCGGCGCATCGTCAGCGGTTGCTGGGGGATAGAGGGGACAGCACTCCGGAGGCCTGGCGTTGGGGAGGTCCGAATAATGAGGCCGTACATATGCTGTTGATGGTTTTTGGGAAGGATAAACAGACGGCGTTGAGTTATTATGCGAAGCTGCAGGGAGAGTTTGGGCCCGGGCTGGAGGAGGTGTTGCAAATGGATGGGCAGACCTTGCCGATGAACAGGGAGCATTTTGGTTTCCGGGATGGGATCTCGCAGCCTATCATCAAGGGGAGTGGCCGGAAGGGGCCTGAGAATGATTTTATCAATGCCGGGGAGTTCCTGATGGGCTATAAGAATGAATACGAGGTCTATCCTGATACGCCGCTGTTGGCGGAGGACCAGGGGGATCATTTCCTGCTGCCTTTCGATGCGGCGGGCACAGGGAAGAAGGATCTGGGGCGCAATGGCAGTTATATGGTGATGCGGCAGTTGCAGCAGGATGTGAAGGGCTACTGGGAGTTTATGAATGAGAAGACGAAAAATGCGGATGGTTCTGTGAATGCGGAGGAGAGTACGAAGCTGGCTTCCAAAATGATGGGGCGCTGGCCCAGTGGGGCGCCTGTGGTGAAGTTCCCTGACAGGGACCCGGGGGGGGCTTCGAATGATGATTATTTTACGTATTCGGATTTGGATAAGGAGGGTCTGAAATGCCCGTATGGCTCACATTTGCGGCGGACGAATCCCCGGGATAGTTTCGAGGACAACGGACCGAAGGAGTCGATGCGGCTTACGCGGCGGCATCGGATCATGCGCCGGGCGAGGTTGTATGGGGATCCTTATGCGGGGTCGCCGTCGAATTATACTCCGGAGGGAGAGGTGGGGTTGATCTTTACCTGTTTCAATACAGATATCTCGCGGCAGTATGAGTTCATTCAATATACCTGGGCGAATTATCCCAAGTTCAGGCAGTTGTATAATGATCCGGATCCGGTGTGCGGGGTGAAGCATGATCCCGGGCCGGGGGTGGAGCAGGATTTTACGATACAGGCGGAGCCGGTGAATAAATATGTGACGGGCTTGCAGCGGTTTGTAACGGTGAGGGGTGGCGCCTATTTCTTTTTCCCTTCGGTGACGACGATTAATTATTTGAGTACGTTATAAATTTATTTCTATGAGCGCTGCTGCTATGTTTGAGCTGACCTCGTTGTTCGCCGGAATCGGCTGGATCGTTCTGCTTTTTGTGAGCCCCTATTGGGCCGGGTTTGACAAGTTCCTGATCGGTATTATCATTGCCTTGCTGGCTTGCGTGTATACCTGGTTGAATTTCTCCAATTTCAGCCCGGATATCCTGAAGAATTTCAGTTCGCTGGAAGGGGTGATGAAACTGTTCCAGATCCCTGAGCTGGTGGTGGCTGCATGGGTCCATATCATGGCCTTCGATCTTTTTGTCGCCGTCTGGATAAAGAAGAATTCCCTGGAACTAGGGATTGGACATGGCTGGATCATTGTTTCTCTGATCTTTTCCTGCCTTTTCGGGCCATTGGGTTATCTTATCTATTTGTTGACCCGATGGGTCAAGACGAAAAACTATTTTTCTGAGAATTTTTGAACGCGAAACGGCATATTTGATTTTATTGTGTTATGATCCCGATAGGTTACAATTTAATCGATACGGGTACGTTATAATGATTCCATTCGGCGAGAGAAACGGTTGAACAAATGAATGTCCAACTTGTTTAATAGGGTGATACGCGAGTTGCTGCCAGATACTAAGGAAGAATCAACTAACACAATAGAACATGCAACTTGTCAATGACGCAAACGGGGAGCCCCTCCCTCCAATTAAATGTACGGTGTGTGGATTGGCTTTGTACGCGACGGATTGGGGTAGTTATGAAGTGACTTATCATTGTTCCTCTGCAGAAGCGAGGTTCTGGGATTTTGACCGTGGAACACCTGATCAGGCCAAGGCGAAAGAGCATTGGGATAAGTCCAAACAGGAAGTATTGGTAGATCGCGCCCAGGAGAAGAAGCTGGATGCGACGGGCTAGAGAATCGTTAAACGGAGTGAATGGTCAAAAGGAGTTTTTTTTCCAGATGAATGAGCTGTACTTCCAGTTGCTCGATTCTATTTTCATATTCTCCTTTTTTATCAGGACTTGCATTTCTCCACCATCGATATAACTGGGGTAGTTCTGCTTTTATGTCCCGGATAGAAGATAGAACAAGTTCAATAATAAAGGTATTTGCAGGGGTGATATGTAATGTATGTATGGTTTCTTTAAAAAAGTTGGGATCCGATAAATTAGTGACTAGTATTTTTTCGAGAGAATGGCGATAATCAATGGAAAATGGCGCTGTTTCGAAATCATTTAGAATGTCTTTTTCCTCTTCTTTTTTGAATAGGAGTTTTATTTTTTTGTAAATATCTTTTCCGGCATTTTTAGCTATTTCTTCTCCGCTATTGGATAAGAAAGAGGATAGAACTGTTGTGATGGCATTGGCGATTAGCGAGTTGTCCATGTCATGAAATGATTTAGATCACCGAAAGAATGAGTACATATAGGAGTACTCATTCATACTGAAACCAGATTGTTTTTAATGGCCCACAATACTAGACCTACCCTTGTTCGGAGCCCCAGTTTCATAAACAAAGCCTCCCTGTAGCCATCGATCGTCCTAGGGCTCAACTGCATTTTGTTTGCTATTTCCAAATAAGTCAATTCTGTACAAATAAGTTTTATAAATTCTTTTTCCCTGTCTGTTAACGGAACGGAGATGTCCGATTGTAGGTCTGATAGCAGCTCTGCCGGATTATTCAGGGAATGGATTACTTTGGCAGTGATAAAGGCCGGATAGTAAAAGCCTTCTTTTGCGATGAAGTTTAACGCAGTTTGTAGGTCCTCCGGTTCGATATCCTTGGTGAGATATCCTGATGCTCCCATTTTCAACATGCGTATAATGGTCGCGTCGTCGCTGAACATGGACATTACCAAAATTTTAATACGGGGATGATTTTTTTTAAGCCATTTAACTGTCATGAAACCATCCATCTCCGGCATATTTATATCGACGATGGCAATGTCAGGTATTTTCTTTTTGTTTAGTTTTGTTAGCTTTTCGATGAATTCATTGCCATTTGCCGCCTCAATGGTAATCGTATAATTACGTTCACCCTCGTTCAATTGAATAAGATTCACAATTGCCTTGCGAAATAGTTTATGGTCGTCAACAATAGATAATTTAATAAAAGAATTATTTTGTGTCATAATAATATGGCTGACGAATGGGTAAACTAATCGAAATAGTAGTTCCTTTCTTCAATTCACTCTTTATATCCAAATCCGCGTTTATAATTTTGGCCCGACTAATAATGCTTTGTAGCCCAATACTTGTAGAATTGTCTTTGATTGTTTTTTCATAATCAAAACCTATTCCGTCGTCAAAAATTTTTAGTGATAATTTTTTAGGAAAATAATCCAACAATACTTTAATATTTTTAGCTCTGGCATGTTCGATAATGTTATTGAAAATTTCTTGGCAGATACGGAAAAGAATGCTTTCATTTTGTGGATCCAAGTGATAGGCATTGCCTGTTATTTTTAGGGATGTTGTAAATTGGTCAGCCTTGTTAAGGCGGGTAAGTTCTTTTTCGATCGCTTTTCTCAGACCAATACGCATGATATACTTACTATTCAGGCCAGTGGTTATTTTTTTCAGATCAATCATTAATTGTTTGGTCATTAATTTCGTTTCTTCCACTTTTTCTTTTAATATATCGGGAGAATTGCGTAGAATGAGGGCGAGATTTAAGTTTATAAGAGATAGCGTATGTCCGAAATTATCATGTAGTTCATGGGAAACTTCCTGAAGAGTTTGTTCCTGGGTTTCCTCACTGGCTTTTAATATTTCTCTATCGCGCTCTTGCCCTCTTTTTAAATAACGATAGAATATAATAATATAAAATCCCACTAATAGGAGTACTATTAATGCAACTTCAAATACAAGCAGTATATTTTTATTATTGATCATAGGCAGTCGGGGAATTTGCGATGGTTAAATAGCGGTAAAAAGGGAAGCTTCGGTAAATGTAGGTTTTTATTTATTCAAGGGTGTTTTTATTTTTTTGAAAGGGTGTTTTTTTAGGGTGTTTTAACCGTATTAGTATAAATAATTTATATGTGTATTTTAATAAAATATAATAACGGATTAATTATATGCTTTTTTGGAAATACAAAAATAATAAAGAGATTATCTTTGAAAAGAAGATTATTCCAGACTATTGAAATGGGAGTATTGCTGCCTGAATGGACTGAAATGACAATATTTTGGGAATCAACGAGTTGTTTTTTGGAGAGGAAGATTTAACCCGCTTCCCATTGTACTAGGACCATGATTTGGAAGATACTTATTACGGAGATCTGAAAAGAGGGAAGTTATTACTGACGGAACTTCATTAAAAAAGCGAGTTTGCTAATTTTTCAAGGTCTGGAACCGCTTTGAAAGATTTTTCTTTCGCGGGAGAGTAAACATGCCAGGAGTTTATTTTGTTATTAGGAGTGCTCTCTTCGACTTTCGGGAAAAAGGATGGCTCAATAACTTGCCTGCCCGATATCCAGCCGGTGGATCTTGCCGGCGGCATCGATCTGAAATTTGAAATAGGTTTGAAATTCCCCCCAGTTGTCGCTATGGAACCGGCCATAGAGGTCCAGCCCCTCATTCTCCACTTTGTCTAGGCTGATGAAGCGCTCATGCCCCAGCGCTTTTTTAAAGAATGTTATAAGATCCACTTTGTGCCCGTCATCGAATAACTCCGCTTTGTTGGTGAATAAGGAGAACCAGGTGTCGGCATTGCCTGTTTGTAAGGCTTCGATGGCCTTCTTTACGACGGGGTTCGTGAGTTTTCCGGAATCTGTGAGCTTTTCGGGATTGTTGCGTTTTTCGGAGTTATTACGTTTTTCGGTATTCATGCTGTTCTTTTTAGGAGTGGTACCCGATTGGGCCATGCTGGTTGCTGGCCCAAAGGTAATCAGGAGAGAAAAAAATAGCAGGAAAATAGGGTATAAGCCGATCGTCCTGCTATGTTGTTGATCGTTAAGGGATGTCATCGTTTTAGTTGGTGGCTCCGCCATTTACCAATAAATGCTGACCCGAAACGAAAGACGATAAGTCACTGGCGAAGAATTCCGCCAGGTTGGCAACATCTTCTACTTCTGCGAGTCTTCCCATCGGACAGCTATCCAACAATTGTTTTCTTAATTCGGGATAGGCCTTGGGATCGGCAAAAATGCCGGAATGATCCACTGCAAAAGGAATGATGGAGTTAACGGTAACCCCTCTGTGACCGATCTCTTTGGAGAGGATGTCTACGAGGTAGCGGGGAGTCGTCTTGCTGCCGCCATAGATGGCCATACCGGGAACAGGGAAGGACGTGGTGCTGGATGCTACATAGATGATCCTGCCATTGTCTTCTACATGCCGGGCTGCCTGCTGCAAGGTGAAGTAGGTACCCTTGGTGTTGATGGAAAATACGCGGTCAAATTGTTCTTCCGTAAAATTCGCCACCGGTGTTTCGACCAGTTCAATACCTGCATTGGCTACGACGATATCTATTTTCCCGAAGGCTTTTTTGGCTTCTGTAAATAATTTTTCCAGATCGGCGACCTTGCTGACATCGGCCTGAATGGAGATCACTTTGACGCCCATAGCTTTGATATTGTTGACGACTTCTTCGGCGGATGCCTTGTCCCTGGAGTAATTGATAACGATGTCGGCGCCCATGGCGGCATAACGTTCTGCGATGGCTTTGCCTAAACCTCTGGCTGATCCTGTGATAAGGGCGACTTTGTTTTTTAAACTGTTCATGACGATTAATTTTTGATGGTTGGTAATAAATTGGTTGTTGTAGAAGAAAAGATGCAACTAAGCCATGGCTCCATTGATGCCGATGTTCTGTCCGCTGATCCATTTGGCGTCGTCGCCTGCCAGGAATAATACCACTCCTGCGATGTCCTCCGGTTCGCCGATACGACCGAAGGCGGTCATGCCTGCAAAGCGGTCGATCAATTCTTTGGGTTTGCCCTTGGTGAATAGTTCGGTGTTGACAGGGCCGGGAGAAACGGAGTTGACATTGATCCCCCTGCTGCCGATCTCTTTGGAGAAGACGCGGGTCAGCTGTTCCACAGCCGATTTGGTAGCGGCATAGGTGGAGTAAGTAGGGACCATTACCCTGTTATTGGTGCTGGAAAAGTTAATGATGCTGCCTTTGTCTGCCAGGCGGGAGGCGGCTTCCCGCATCGTGTTGAAGGTGCCCTTTACGTTGACGTCGAACTGGCGGGTAAAATCATCATCCGTGGTGTCCTTCAGTAATTTGGTGATCATGATACCGGCATTATTCACCAGTACATCGATCTTGCCATAGGCGGCGATGGCTTCGTCGAAGAGTCTTTTTACCTGGTCGGGCTTGCTGACGTCTGCCTGGAGGGCAATGGCTTCGCCGCCTTTGGCTTTGATCCCGGCGACCAGCTGTTCGGCGACGTCCTGACCGCCTGCATAGTTGACGACTACTTTATAACCGGCATCAGCGAGTCTGCTGGCTACCACTGCGCCGATCCCTCTGGAGGCGCCGGTGACTAATACTACTTTGTTGTTTAACGTGCTCATATTTTTTCGTTTTTGTTTGATAACACAAAGTTGAAATATAAGCCCGCCAAAAAAATACGGATATCACACTATAAGATGCAAAATTCTAAGATCGGGGTTGACCAAAATGTCAGGTTCGGGATTTGCCGGCTTGTTTCCGGTACAGGATGGGGGAAAGGTCCGTATGCTTTTTGAAGTAATTGCTGAAGTGGGTGGATTCGGGGAAGCCCAGTTGCCAGGCGATCTCCTTGATAGAGATGGAAGAGTTCTGGAGGAGGGATTTGGCTTCGGCGATGGTCTTGTCGGTGATCCAGGCGCCTACGGATTTGCCGGTTTTACTTTTGATGACATTACTAAGGTAGTTCGGGTGCAGGTGCTGGATGGCGGCGTAGTCCTGGATGCGGAAGACTTTTTTTTCGGTTCCCTTCATCAGGTTCCGGTAGTGTTGTTCGAGTGTCTTTTTGAAGGTTTTGACGATCTGGGAGGAGCGGTTGCCCTCATAAATCGGGTTGTATTCCGACCAGAAGTATTCTTTTATTTTCAGTAACAGGACGACGAATAAGTTGCCGATCATCCGGTTCCTGTAAGGAGAGCTGGAAAGATATTCTTTATTGATCTGCCTATAGAGCTGTTCGAATTCCGCAAACATTTCCGGTTGTAAGATCCTGGGGGGAACGGTCTCGGCCAGGAGGAAGGGGAATTCATCGAAGATATTAGGATGCACATTTTCCTTCAGGAAGGATTCGCTGAGGGTGATCAGGCAGATCTCTTCCAGATTATACCATTCGAAGGATTTGTAATGTCCGGGGTTGGTAAAATAGATGGTTCCCGGTTCGGTGGTGAAGATCTTGTCATCGGTGGTATATTTCCCGGTTCCGTTCTTCACAAAGACAAAGGAATAAAAGTTAGCCCTGTATACAGGGGATTTGTAGGGCAACGTGTCATGAATGTCTTTCAGGTTGTGGATGGTGAATTGGGTCTTGGTATCGATGGTATCGACGGGCAATCCGAGATAGACGTATTGTTGGTGCAGCGAGTTAAAAGCCAGGATTTTTTCTTTGGTTATCATTGGAAGGGTGATTGGCCGCCAAAGATAATCATTTAGCGGGAGGGGGCTCAATGGGATTCTTTGACGCGATCGAAGTATTCTTTCTGGAGTTGCAGGGTCTTCGTGTCTGCTTTGACCGCGGCCAATGCTTTTTCCAGGGAGCCGATGATATGTTCTGTCACCAACTGGCCGAGCTCACGGGTTGCTTTTGCGCCTTCTCCGGCATAATGATTGGGATAGTCCGCATACCACCAGATCGCCGTATAGATATCGGGGATGGACAATCGCTTCTGATTAACGCCCGATTCATTGGTGGCGCTGTCCATTTTCACCAGGTCCGGCCGTAGGTATAGCAGTACGGAGGTCTCGCGTTCGCCTGCATGCTGGTCTCCGGCGGGATCGGATTTATGAAGCCGGGCCATCTTTGCCAGGTAGGCGGAGTCTGCGCCGGGTTGGAAAAAATAGACGGCATAGTCGTGTCGTTTCTCCAGCCGGGTCTGGATGAAGTATTTCAGGAGTTCGGGGTTTCCTCCGTGCCCGTTGATAATGACGATCTTATCAAAACCATTTCGGGCAATCTCATCACAGGTAGCTTCCAGCATATCCCACACCACTCTTTCCGGCAGGGCGAAGGTGCCGGGCTGGTGCCTGGCTTCGTTGATCTGGCCGTAGAAATAATCCGGGAAGACGACGGCATATTCTTTTTTGGTCGCTCTTGCCGCCCATTCACGTACCTGGATCAGGTCCGATCCTATAGGGGCATGGGGCCCATGTTTTTCCAGGATGCCGATGGGAAGGATACAGGTCCGGGAGGACCGGTCCAGGGCCTTGGGCCAGTCACTGGCGGTGAGTTCGTCCCAGCGGCTGGGCAGGCTTTGTGGGGACTGAGCGCTGACACAATTGTTTATGGACAAGAGGATGAGCAGGAGCTTTATGCCGGAACGCATACGATTTTTCATAAAAGTGAGTTGTTTTATGAATTGAAAATAAGGAATATCTTAGTAAAATGAGAACCCCCTTTACATTAATCGTAGCTATTTGCTGGACATTGGCTTCCTGCAATCATCCGCAACAGCCCGCTATTCCGGTACCCGAAACTCCTAAAGCCTTGCAGGGAAAATCAGTCCTTAGCAGCGATGTTCGTTTATCGAAAAAGGGCGATAATGACCTTGTGGAAGATTTGTATAAAGAGCTTGTTGAGAAAAGCCCGGAATTGAAAGAACTGGAAATTACTATCGGGCAACTTCCGGAAAAGAAGGCCGATTCCATAAAATCATTTAATGAATATAACCAGGATAATAATGCCTACTATGGCTTTGCGGACAGGCATGTTGTGGAAATCCGGGATTCGATCCTCCGGGAAAAGATAAAGGCCCTTATTATTAAGAGCGAATCGGCTTATAAGAATAAAATAGACCATCACATCAGTCTTCTCGATGTTATCAATGCCAAATCTACCTCATTGGAAGACTTACATCTTGCTTTAAAAATAACAAAATCGATCGCTGTCATGCAGCAGTATCAAAATGATCATATTCCAGGGGTTGCCCCCCTGCAAAATATCATCAGGCAATATGAAAAAGGAATTCAAAAGACCGATTCATTAATAAAAGAATAGGGGCAGCTACTGGCGCCTTTTAGTTAGGTCTTTTATCACCGATCTCCATCGTGTGATAAATATGGGTGTTCAGGTCTTTTACCCGGATCATCGTATGGTCGTCTGTAAGAACCGCCTCGATATGAATGCATTGATTTTCGGTGCTGTTGACGGCGCTGTTGACCAGCTGTGATAAAACATAGGCCAGGGTATGCTGATCTGCACTGACCGAAAGTTCTTTGGGAATATCGTTTAACAGGATGTTGTTGCGTTTTACGGCAAAGGGTTGCAGGCTGGTGATCAACTGGCTGACGATCTGGTGGACGGATATTTTGGGTTCGCAGGGGGAGGATGTTATTCCGGTCAAACCGGCGGGTTCTGCACTCGCTGAATGGGAGAAAAAAGGTCGGGGCTTCATACAATCAAATTTTAAAAGATTTAAAAAAGCAACTCCGGTTCTGATAGACATGGATCGACAGCGATGTTAAAGGCAGAGCGAAAAAAGATCCTATAAAGAAAAAAGGAGCAGTATAGAAATACACTCCCGTTTTTAATCCAATATCCTATGAAAAACCGAATAGGGTAATTCAATCCAGATGCCAAAACATAAAATGATGATTGTTAAATGGTTGTGTCTGGCGTGGGTGTGCCGGCCTTCCAAAAATGGGAGAGTTGATTGCAAATAGGGAATCGGGCCGGGGGACTCTGCTATGCTGGTCAATAAATCACCATAAAGTGGTATTGCCTTTCCGTAAAAACAGTTCTACATTTGTCAAACAATTGTTCTGATCCCTACCTTTCTTACCCTGATCTTCTCATATCTATTCAGGTTTTACCGGCTTTTCAGCTTATCATCTATTTAGCAACCCGGGAACCTGGTAAATGGTTTTCCCGCTTATCTCACTGCATGACCTTTCCGACTGTCGCGGCCTACGATCCTATTTAAGATTAATTGAAAATAAAACACTCGTCCAATGGACATACTTTTACGTATCAGCCACCGTGTATTTATTTGTCTCGTTGGCTTCGCGCCTTTCGCTCTCCATGCGCAGAACAGCCGGCTAACCCTGCAATCCGGCTCTAACCTGATCGTCGCAGGCGGAAACCTGGTATTAAGCAATACCGATCTTCAGGCTGAAGGCAGCTTCGATGCCTCAAATGCCACGGTATTGGTCAGGGGCAGCAACAATACGTTCTTCGGAGGGACAGGCGTCCCGGTGATACAGGTACTGACCATCAATACTTCCCCGGCGTCCACTCTCACGCTGAATAATACTGTTCAGATCTCTTCTGTCCTCGACTTTCAGAATGGCCTGATCGATTTGAATAATCAGCAGCTGCAATTGACCGGCAATGGAGTCCTGCAGTCCGAAAGCGAAGCCGCGCACATTACCGGCCTTTCCGGGGGTATGGTAACGGCTTCGGCCACAGGGGTCAGCAACCCCAATCAACTAAATATCGGTAATCTCGGCGCTTCCCTTACCAGCTCCGCCAGTCTGGGTAACCTTTCCGTCAGCCGGTCGCATAAGCCGGCGACAAATCCGGGCAACAGTTCTCTGCATGGTATTCAGCGGACATACCTGATACAGCCACAGAACAATACTGCCCTGAATGCTACCCTTCGCTTTTATTACCTGGATGCCGAACTGAACGGAGACGATCCGGCAACCCTATCCCTCTGGAAGAGCAGCGATGGAGTGAACTGGAACCAGATCGGCGCCGACACCCGCAACGCGGTCAGTAAATATGTAGAGAAGGCAGGGCTTGCCGACTTTAGTTACTGGACCCTGACGGACCTGGTCAATCCCCTGCCGCTTACGCTCATTTCCTTCAAGGCTACCTGCGAAGGACCCTATGCTATCCTTCAATGGCAGACCGGCAGCGAATCGGATATCGATCGCTTCGTGGTGGAAAGGAGCGGTGATGGATCTACCTGGCTCGACCTGGGCGAGACAACGTCTTACAATAATCCCAATGGTTCCAGTTATACCTACAAGGATCCGGCCCCGCAGGCAAGCTCTTTTTATCGCCTCAAGATCCTCGACAGATCGGGCAGTGTCAGCTATTCTCCCACATTCAGGGGCGGCTGCTCGGATATCGCCCTTCCTTTCCTGGTATATCCGAATCCTTCGCCGGGACATGCCACCGCACAAGTCGCGGTCCGGGAGGCCACAACGGCGACGCTGCAACTGTATAATATGACAGGTCAGCTGCTGTATAGTACTGAGTGGAATCTTCAGCCGGGAGCCAATCAATATCCGCTGCCTGTTGCCGGGCTTGCCGCCGGCGCCTACCTCGTGAAACTGTTGCTCAACGGCGCCCTCCTTCAGACCAGGCTGGCCAAACAATAAAAACAGCAAATCAAATAATACGTTAACTCCTACTTAAACCCCGATGTATATGAGAAAGATTGCCGCCTCCATCCTGCTATTGCTCCTAATAATCCGACATCCCTCGCTGGCGCAGGTTGCCGTCAATACAGACGCCAGCCTGCCGGATGCCAGCGCTATGCTGGACGTCAAAAGCACTTCGAAGGGTATGCTGGTGCCGAGAGTCACTACGGCCCAGCGGACTGCATTTGTTGCGCCGGCCGAAGGACTTTGGGTCTATGATACCGATACAAAAACCTTCTGGTATTATTCGATCGGCCCGGGCTGGCAGCAGATCGCCAATAGCATAGGCTCATTGACGCTGCCTTTCTCCGGCTCCGCCAATTCGGCCTCCACCCTGTTCTCAATCACCAACCTGGGCACCGGAGGAGCGATCAGCGGTTCCAGCACGGGGGGCACAGCCGTATATGGGGCCACCGGCGTCGTCTCGGCGGCCGGCGTTCTGGGCGACAACCTGAATGGAGGCGAGGCCGTTACCGGAAGGACTGCCAGCGTCGGCGGTACGCCGACAGGGGCCGTGGTTGGCCGTAATGACGGCCCCGGCTACGGCGTAAAAGGGTTTATTGCAACGGATAATTCAGGTACGGGCATCGGCATCCTCGGGCAGGTAGGGGTCAGCGGTAGCACGGGCATCGCCGGGCATTTCGAAAACCTGAATGCCAGCAACGCGCAGACAGCCCTGGAAGCCGTGACCAACGGCACTGGTAATGGGGCTACCATCACCAATACCAATAATACCAGCACGGCCAATACCCTGGATGTGACCACGAACGGACCCGGGGTGATAGCCAATCATTCCACCGGTAATGCCGGCAATTTCTTCAACAATAATACGAGTGGCGTAGGCGCCGGGGTAAGGGGGGAAGTCAATTCCCTATTTGGCAATAACGGCACGGCCGGCGTATATGGGGTCGCCTCGGGTACAGGGGGCTATGGCGGTTATTTCGAGCATACCAATGCTACCGGTTTCGGGATCGCCCTTCAGGCAGTGACTGCCGGCCTGGGAGTGGTCGGGCATTTCGAGACCGTTCCCGCCGCCAATGCGCAGGCTACCCTTCAGGTAGTGACTGCCGGCGTCGGTAATGGAGCTACCATCACCAATACCAATAACACCAGCACGGCCAATACCCTGGATGTGACCACGAACGGACCCGGGGTGATAGCCAATCATTCCACCGGTAATGCCGGCAATTTCTT
The DNA here is from genome assembly GCA_036394375.1 of Puia sp. GTDB lineage: Bacteria > Bacteroidota > Bacteroidia > Chitinophagales > Chitinophagaceae > Puia. The sequence goes on along the minus strand of DASWFF010000047.1, from coordinate 38,398 downwards.
CAATAATAACACGAGTGGAGTAGGCGCCGGGGTAAGGGGGGAGGTCAATTCCATATTCGGCAATAATGGCACGGCGGGTGTCTATGGGGTCGCCTCGGGCACGGGTGGATATGCCGGCTATTTCGAACATACCGAAACGACGGGTTTTGGAGTTACCCTCCAGGTGGTAACTAACGATCTGGGCACTGCCATGGTGGTGGATCACGGGGGTTCCGGCGACCTGGCTATTTTCCAGGCCGGCGGCCTCAATGTGGCTCGTATAGACCATACCGGTAGGGGATTCTTCAACGGTGGCACCCAGAATTCCGGTGCCGACCTGGCCGAGGCTTTCGACGTGGAAGGGAATATCGCAGCGTATGAGCCAGGCGATGTATTGCTGATCTCTACGACTGCCGACAGGATGGTAGTAAGATCCAACACCGCCTATTCCTCCCTGGTAGCCGGTGTTTATGCCACCAAACCGGGCGTGCTCCTCACGGAAGAAACGATGAACAGCTCCCTGGCCGGAAAAGTGCCCATGGGGGTGGTAGGGGTCATCCCGACAAAAGTATGTAATGAGGGCGGTCCTGTCCATCGGGGTGATATCCTGGTTACTTCGGGCCGGCCGGGTTATGCCATGAAAGCGGACTATAACAGGCTGCAGCCCGGCCAGGCGATCGGCAAGGCGCTGGAAGAATTCAATGGTACGACCGGCAAGATCAGGGTCCTGGTCAATGTCAGGTAAACCCATGTTTTGACCCCCTTTTTTGTACGGGTCATTCGAACAAATAAAAGTCGTTCGAACGAATAAATGTATAATTTAAAATAATCACGCTAATAAACTATTTACCATGAAATGTCTGTTCTCCATTATCAGCCTCCTGCTCCTGGCCTCTGCAGCCTTCGCACAGGAAACGAAGTCCGATCGATTTCCTCCTAAGCGGACCACAGACCCGATCGTCACTCCCCGGGTCGCTCAGCCCATTCCGGTCCGGACCTCGGGCGACGTAAAGCCTTCGCAATCCAACGCGGTTATCCCTTTACGTAAGACAGATGGGGCCAGCCCCGCTACGGGTAAGAATCCGACGGCCAACACCGTCCAGTCTGCCTCCGGCAAGACAGCCGCCCCCTATCCTTCGGCTCTTTCCGCCAAACAGGCACTGGACCTCCGCAAAGAAAAAGAAGCAGGAAAGACCAACGTCCCTGCGGTAGCTCCCAAACAAGGACAATAAAAAGGTAGGGGCAAAAAAAAAGGAGCCGTATAGAAATACACTCCCGTTTTTAATCCAATATCCTATGAAAAACCGAATAGGGTAATTCAATTGGGATGCCAAATTGCAATATGTTGATTTTTAGATAATTAGATCAGTGAGCCGCGTGCCGTGTTCCAAAAACGGGAGAATTAATAGCAAATCGGGAATCCGGCGCCGGATCCTGCGCGCCCAGCGCTATATCTTCCCTACCATATCTTCCGGTTTGACCCACTCGTCAAATTCTGCGGGGGTGAGATAACCTAGTTTCACCGCCATCTCCTTTAGGGTGGTGCCTTCTTTATGGGCTTTCTGGGCGATCTCGGCGGCCTTGTAGTAGCCGATCTTCGGATTCAGGGCGGTGACGAGCATGAGGGAGTTCTCCACGTGTTTGCGGATATTGGCCTCGATGGGTTCGATGCCGCTGGCGCAACGCTCGTTAAAGCTGACGCAGCCATCGCCGATCAGGCGGGCGCTGTGCAGGAAATTATAGATCATTACGGGTTTGAAGACGTTGAGTTCGAAGTGGCCGGTGGCGCCGCCGATATTGATGGCTACGTCATTGCCCAGGACCTGTGCTACGATCATGGTCAGGGCCTCGCACTGGGTAGGGTTCACCTTGCCCGGCATGATGGAGGAGCCCGGTTCGTTGTCGGGGATGAGTATTTCGCCGATGCCGCTGCGGGGACCGGAAGAGAGCATGCGGATATCGTTGGCGATCTTCATGAGGCTGACGGCTACGGTCTTCAGAGCGCCATGGGCTTCAACGATGGCGTCATGGGCGGCCAGGGCTTCGAATTTATTTTCCGCTGTCACGAAGGGCAGACCGGTGAGGGTGGCGATCTTCTGCGCTACATTCTCCGCATAGCCGGGAGGAGTATTGATGCCGGTGCCTACGGCCGTTCCGCCCAGGGCCAGTTCGGACAGGTGGGCAAGGGTATTTTTGATTGCCCGCAAGCCGTGGTCCAGCTGCGAGACATAACCACTGAATTCCTGTCCCAGGGTGAGGGGGGTGGCATCCATAAAATGAGTGCGCCCGATCTTAACGACCTTACTGAATTGCTTGCTTTTTGCGGCCAGGGTGTTACGCAGTTGCTCGATGCCGGGGATGGTGGTCTCCACCAGCATTTTATAGGCCGCGATGTGCATGGCCGTAGGGAAGGTATCGTTGGAAGATTGCGATTTGTTGACGTCGTCGTTGGGGTGCAGGGTCTTTTCCTTGTCCGTCAGCTTGCCGCCAGTGAGCACATGTCCCCGGTAAGCGACTACTTCATTTACATTCATATTACTCTGGGTGCCGCTGCCTGTCTGCCAGACGACGAGGGGGAACCAGGCGTCCAGTTTGCCATCCAGTATTTCGTCACAGACCTTGCCGATGAGGTCAGATTTTTCTTTGGAGAGAACGCCGGCTTCCAGGTTGGTGAGGGCCGCTGCTTTCTTCAGGTAGGCAAAGGCGCGGATGATCTCTTTCGGCATCCGGTTGATGTCCTGTGCGATCTTGAAGTTCTCTACGCTGCGTTGGGTTTGTGCTCCGTAATAGGCGTCGATCGGTACTTTGACTTCGCCCATCGTATCTTTTTCTATCCTGTATTCCATAGTTATTATTTTGCGAGGCATTGTTTGGCCTTCGGTCCGCAAAGTTAGGGTATTATCTTATTTCAAACTGGTAGGCGCCGGCTTGTAGTTCAGCGGGTTTCCGGGCGGGCAGCCTCAGCGTCGCCGTGGAGTTCGGCGGGATCGTCACGGTATAATGGATGACGGCCCCCTCTTTTTTCCAGGAGCTAACGATCTTTCCGTAGGGCCCTTCATGGGTGGCGGTAAAATGGTCGGGCCCCTGGGTGAAATGAGGCTCCAATAGTATATGTTTAAAGCCGGGTCGTTCCGGGTCCGGCCGGATGCCCCCCAATCCTTTATACAACCAGGCTCCTATTTCTCCAAACATAATATGATTCAGGGAAATATCTGATTTCGCGTCGATCTGCCAGTTCTCATAGAGGGTGGTCGCTCCATTGACCATCCACCATCCCCAGGAAGGATAGGTCTCCTGCGTGGCAATGCGGTAAGCTACATCCGCATAGCCATTTTCACTCAGGGCATTCAGGATCGCCTTGGTTCCCAGGATGCCTGCGTCGAGGTGGTCATTATCCGCCGCCACCCGTTTGGCCAGGTTCTCCGCTACTTTGGCTTTTAGTTCATCGGGTACCAATCCCCAGTAGAGGGGAACGCTAAGCTCGGTCTGCAATCCTGTACCGTATAGTCCGGTTGCTTTGTCCAGGTATTTGTCGTTGAAGGCGTTCCTGATCTTTTCCGCCAGGGCGCTGTATTTCAGGTGATCGGTTTGTTTGCCCAATAGTTGGGCGGCTTTGGCCAGAATGCTGACGTCTTTAAAATAATAGACCGTGGAAGTAAGTTCGACGGGCGACACCGATTTTACCGGTACCCAGTCTCCCAGCCCCCAGGTGGTGAGCCCCGAGGGATAGAGCTGATCGATATGGTTGACGTAGCGCCGGATGTTCTCATAGCAATCGGCCAGTAAGGTCGTGTCACCATAAAAAAGATAACAATTCCAGGGAATGAGGGCGATGGTGCTGGTCCAGTCCGGGCCGTTGCCCCATTCGTATCCCCATCCGCCGGTGGGAATGATGGAGGGCAGCACGCCATCGGGTTGTTGTTCGTCCCGGTGATCGGCCATCCATTTTTCATAGACGGTGATGCCGTCAAAATTATAGAGGCCGGTCTCTACGGCGATATGGGCGTCGCCGGTCCAGCCGTTCTTTTCCCGTTGCGGACAGTCGGTGGGATATCCGAATAAATTCGAAAGATAAGAGTGATTGGTCGCTGTCCATATTTTGTCGAGGGTAGGATTGGAGGAACTGATCCTGCCGACGGGGGGCACGTCACTATGCATGAAATAACCGGTGAGGGACGCTTTGCTAAGTTGGATGGGCCGGTCACTGGTGACTTCCACGTATTGAAATCCCTTGTAATTGAAGAGGGGCATGAAGGTCTCCGTGCCGGGCGCGGCCCCGGGCGTTGAGCCTTTCCCGCTCAGGATGAAGATGTCTGTCTGATAGGGGTCTTTGTCATCCGTCGGGCGGTAGTGGATATCGATATTGGATTGGTCGGCATGACCGTTGTTATACAGGCGTTCGGCATGCCGTAACCGGATGGTCGTGCCAGCGTCGCCTTTTACCTGGAGGCGGCTGACCCCGGCGATATTCCTGCCCAGGTCGAAAACATAGTCGGTATCACTGAAGGAATGTAGGGTGTTGGCGGGGATCTCTTCTACGTTCCGGATAGGCTGAAGGGCCTGGGCGACGATATGCTGAGAAGGGGCGGAGCGATAGATGACGGACTTCCAGCTGCTGTCGTTAAAACCGGCCGTATTCCAGCCGGGCTGTTCCAGTCTTGCGTCATAGTGTTCAGCGGTGTAGATGCTGGAAAAGATCAGCGGGCCTGTTGTCGTTTTCCATTCCTTACCGGAGGTAATGGTGGCGGTCGATCCATCTTCATAGACGATGCGGAGGTCCAGGCAGAAGGTGGGGCGTCCGCGCCAGGGGGCCTTATCGAAGTTCCATACGGCGGTCGACTGGTGGTTATACCAGCCATTGCCCAGTAATACGCCCAGGGCATTGTTTCCTTCCTGCAGTTGTGCGGTAACGTCATACGTGACATAGAGGGTGCGCCGGTCGAAGCGGGTATACATGGGGTCGAGGCGATGGTCGCCCACTTTTCCTCCATTGATATAGAGTTCGTAGAGACCTGCTACGGCGATATAGGCCCGGGCGGAGCGGATCTTCTTTGTGATAGCGAAAGTCTTTCGGAAATAGGGGGCGGGCTTAAAGTTTGGGTCTTTGTCGTCGCTGATCCAGGAGCCCCGCCAGTTGCCGCTCTCCATCATGCCTGTTTCGAAACTGGCTGTCACGGCGGATGTCGCGGGTTTTCCGTCTTTGTCCCAGACTTCTACCCGCCAGAAATATTTGGTGAAAGGTTGCAGGGGTTTGCCCTGGTAGGCGACCCGGTTGGAGGAGGACGCGACCTTTCCGGTGCTCCAGGTCTTTGCGCTGATGGCCTCTGAGTCTGTGCTTACATAGATCCGGTAGGCGGTCTGCCGGGCGCCCTGCCGTTCGTCCATCAGCTGCCAGGAGAGGCGGGGGTGGGGGGCGTCGATGCCGATGGGGTCGGACAGGTATTCGCATTTCAGGACTACAGGGGTGCAAGGAGCCGGGGGGACGGTTGCGGCTGCGGGGGGATTGCCAGCATATGCGGTTGAGATCAATAAGAACAGACAGCTGCCAAAAAAAATGGAAGAAAAAAGTTGTCCTTTCATGGGGCGCAAATTACGGGATTATAGAATACCCCTTTAGGGGGCGGATTGATGAAGCGGGGAGGAGACGGGGAGGTGTTTTTGGAGAGCTTAGTTGGGGATTTTTCAAGGGATTGATTTTTAATTAGTTAAAAAAAGCCCAACTAAGCTTTGGTTAAATTAGGGGTATGAGCACTATACCCAATCATGCATTTGATGGTGAACGGCTGTGTGAATGCTGTATTAGTCGGCTGCATGTAAGGTTAGTCGGCTGCATGTAACGTGATCACACTAACGGCGAAAGGGCTCATTTCGATCGTGTCGGAATCAAGGGCCGATTGATGGGGTGGGTTGTCTCCGGAGGACATTTCCACCGTACCTACGGCAGCGCCTTTGAAGCCGGCCGGCAATTTTATCCGGATGGTCTTATTCCGCTTGTTCAGCATCAATATTTTCTTAGTCCCGCCTTCCGTGAAACCTTGCGCCATGATATCGTCTCCCCGGAGGCCTTCGACACTGGTCGTTACCAGTGCGTCCCCTGCCTGGAAATTATCGTGGATCAGTTGCAGGACCCGGAAGCGGGCATTGGGCTTGCCGTTGTCGGGGTTGATCATGCTGACGTCGGGGTACTGTGTGCGGAAGCCCACCAGTTGTGATTCTCCGATGATGTCGATCCCCAGTTTAGTCAGTTCTATGAAAAAGTAGGCGTAGACGGAGGCAGAGAGGTTCCAGTATTCCTGGGGAATGGGCTGGTCCCGCATTTCGTCGTTGACAAAAGTGCCTAATTCATTGATGGTCGTTTTGGTAGCGGGGGACAGTCTTTTCCGGATGTCCTCGATATATCGTACGACGTTGAGAAAGAGGTCGGCCTTATCGAAGAGGGTGTATTGATAGTCTTCCAGTTTTTGGTTGGGATTGGCCGATGCATAACAATGATAAGAGATCATGTCAAGGGGGATGCCCGGTGCATGGTTCGCAGGATTCAGAAAATATTCAAACCACTCCGGGTGACTCTCATACGCCAGGCCCAGCCCGACAAATTTGGTGTTGGGGGAACCTTTGCGGATCGCCGTTACGATGGCATCGTATCTTTTGGTATAGGCTTCCGGCGTCGTGGAATGCTCCAGGTCCGGCTCGTTCAGGACTTCCCAGTAAGGGATCTCGTAGTGGTAGCCGGATTTATGAACTTTTCCCAGCTCATCGGTAAAGCTCCCTTTGGTATACCAGCTGACGAGCCGCGAATAATAACCGGCTAATTCCTGCAGGGTCGTGTCCCGGAGTTCCGTTCCGCCGCCATATCCCCAACCGACCTCATTGGGATCTGCGGGATAAGGTACGCGCTTCTCCGTCTTGAACATCCATTGGGGGATGGTGCTGAAGTTCATGATCACGGAATGGCCCTTGGTGGCTTCGAAAAAATCGATGGTCATCGGGTCGATGAGGCTAAAATCCCAGGACGTTTTTTGCCCATCCGGTGCATCCAGTTCCGCCACCGCCAGTTTGGGATAAGGGAACCAGGGTACGTATCGGACATAGTCCGCTTTCAGATCGCGCAGGGCGTTGAAAGAGCCGTCGTGCATGAAGGCTTTCCGGCGGAGCTGGGGATTGCCTACGACTTGTAAGGTAGGCGTAGATCTGGATGTCATTACTTTCGCTCCCCAGTCGACTTTGAGTTCGGGGGCCTGGGTTTGCGCTGTGCAAAATTGATGTCCGAAGAGTAGTAAGGCGATCGGGATGTGTTTTTTCATGCTGGCAATTTTGTAGTACCTATTGAGATGGGCCAAATGTAGTTTAAAATGAAAGGGGCTTCAATAGCTATTTTGATATTTTAAATATGGTTTTTGGTTTAACAGATGCGCACGAAATCCATATTCAGTAAAGACGCCAGTTTTTCAATCTTAGCGCTGATATGTCCGATACCGACGGCGCAGTGATGGGCAGGGCCACGCTGATTCCACTGGTTTACAAAGTTCCGGGCTCCGATAGGGAACCGGTAGCGGCTATTGGTATTGCCGATCTGCAGGATGGGGCCGGCGACGGATTCGGCCTCGGCCACCAGCAGGAGCAGTTTACCGCCCGCTTGTTCAACGACCGATAAAAGAGTGACGGGGCCGTTCTTCACCGACATCTCTACGGAGAGCCCGCTCCCCACTTTGCCGTGATAGACCTGCAGGGGTTTCACTTTGGTCTTGCCTTCCGCGATCGCGATATGGCCCGGTCCGTCATGTCCCATCAGCACGACATCGTCTTTGAAGTCCATGGCATAGTATTCGGTGAAGGAGCCGCCGGCGCCGAAGCTGTCCATGATCTTCATGGCCTGGGCATTCTTTATTTCATATTCTCCGGCTACGGGAATGCCTTCCGCCGTTAAGAGCGAGTTGCCCAGTATAATGGAGTTGATGGTATCTTCATTTTCTTTGTTGCCCGTTCCCTTATAGTAGTAAGCCATGGAGCCCAATTGGTATTTTGCCACCAACTGGTTCAATGCAACGGAGGTGATAGCGGCTTTCTCCAGTTCGGCGGGGGAACAATCCGGCTGGACGTCGAAGACTTCCCGGAACAACTGCACGCGCCCGGCGGCCTGCGCGGGGGTGACTTCTTTGCGCAGGGATGCCAGTTCCTCCACTTCCAGTAATTCGATATGACCGCCGAACTGGGCATATTGCTGGGTAAGGTCGGTGTAGATATCCAGCATTCCGCTGTAGTAATGTCCCATGCAACCCATGCGGTTATAGGATAGGGTGTGGCCCACGTGTGCGGCTTCTATCCATTCCCCTATTTCCTTCCAGGTGATAGGGTCGTCCCGGAGGATGCCGGTCACCTGGTGAAATTTGATCCCTGCCCGGGTGAAGACGTTGGCTATTTCAGGGACGGGACAGGCAGAGCAGTATTTGAGCCATTCGCCCGTCATTTTTGTCCGGTCCTGCATCGCATTGAAGGCGGTGTAGTCGATGGCGGCCTCGGGCGAAAGATTGAGAATGATCACCGGGACTTTCGCTTTTTGCACGACAGGCAGGACGGTGGAGGATAGGGCATAGGTACTGACGTATAAGAAGATCAGGTCGACTTCTTCTCTGCGAAAAAGGCTGCCTGCTTCGAAGGCTTTATCGATGTTGTCGACCAGTCCGGCATTGATAAGGGTGGGAATGCCTCCTGATTGGATGGGGTGAGGGGCCGACGATGCGGCAGGGTGCGGGGTGGCAGTGAAAGAGGCGGTCAACTGTGCGGCGACCTGCTGCAGGTTGCTTTCCAGATTTTGCTGCAGCCCTTCGAATTGGGGCCAGTAGGTGTCGAGTCCGATGGCAAATAAGCCTATTTTTAAGGGCATGGTATTTATTTTTTAATGGTTCGAAAAATCAAAAAGTGCCAATAAAATATCAAATAGTTGATGGGTCAAGGGTGTTATTCGGATAGTTTTGGTTTTGGGAAGCCACTGGCTGCCTTCCGGGAAACGCTCGGGCAAAATGCAGTCATAATGAAGATTGATAAGGGTTTGCGGGGACGGGAGGGTGGCTTGCCGTAAAAAGAACTATCGTAAATTAGGCTATTATTAATAAAAAAGATGCCGGTGAAAATTCCTTATCATGGAGAATTATTATAAATACCTGCCCGTTAGCGGGGAGGATGAAAGCTGGGGGCTGTGTGTCCTGAATGCAGGCTGCAGCAGGGTGCAGAGGGACGAGGAATACCCGGCAAAAGGGCATCCCCGCCACCATTATTTTGCCTGGGACGATGGACGTATCCTGCACGATGAGTATCAGGTCATTTATATCACCCGGGGAGAAGGGGTCTTCGAGTCCGCCAGTACGGGAGTGGTACCGGTGAAGGAAGGGACGATCCTGTTATTGTTCCCGAATGAATGGCATCGGTTTCGTCCCAACAGGGATAAGGGGTGGAATGAGTATTGGGTAGGTTTTCACGGGGTGATTGCCGACAACCTGATCCGTGCTGATTTTTTTCATCCCGGGGCGGCGGCTTTTTCGATCGGGGTGAAGGAGGAGGTCCTGCAACTGATCCTGGAGATCCTGGAACAGGCGAAAAAGGAAGAGTCGGGCTATCAGCCCCGGATCGCCGGGGCTGTATTGCATCTGCTGGGGAAGATCCATTCCCTCCGGAGGCAGCATTATTTCAGGGGAGAGACGCATATGGAGATGATCGTGAATAAGGGCCGGTTTTTGATAAGGGAGCATTTTGACAGTAACCTGTCGATCGGGGATATTGCGGAAAAGCTGAATGTCAGTTATTCGTCTTTCAGGAAAGTTTTTAAGAAGTATACAGGGATGTCGCCTGGTCAGTATATGATCCAGCTGAAGATCGATAAAGCCCGGCAGCTTTTGAGCCAGACCCAGAAATCCATCAAAGAGATCTCCTTCGAGCTGAATTTCAGCTCGGGTTATTATTTTTCTACCTTGTTTAAAGAGAAGACGGGCTGTTCTCCGGAGAGCTACCGGAAGGGGGTGTTGACGCGGACGTAGCTTTTATACATCTGACAGGGGGGTATATCCCTGCAAAAGCCGTGTTCGTCGTTGATTTTATGAACGGCAAGGCCGTATTCTGAAAAATTATAGTACTTTATCGCCCCATTGTAAGGACGCTTGCAGGGACAGGGATGTCTTATGCCCGCGGCAGCGCCCCCCTTTACGGGTAATTTAAAAAACAAATTTTTGTATGAACCTGAGCAATTTTGTACGGATTAACCAAACCAGGATCTTTTTTTTATTCTTTTTAGCGATTGTGGGACTGGAGGCCCCGATGAACGCCCGGGCGCAGGACAAGTCCGCGTCGGAGCCAGCCGATAAATATGTATGGAAGCAGGCGACTTCCGGAGGTTATACCTATCGTTATGTGACGAATGACCCGATGCAAACCCGCTTCTACACGCTCGCCAACGGGCTCACGGTTATGCTCAGTGTCAATCACAAGGAACCGCGGGTAGCCGTTCGGATCGCCACCCGCGCCGGCAGCAATACCGATCCCAAGGATCACACCGGGCTGGCGCACTACCTGGAACACCTGCTGTTCAAGGGCACCGACCAATATGGCTCCCTGGACTGGGCGAAAGAAAAACCTTACCTGGACCAGATCGACGCCTTATACGAGTTGTATAATTCCACGAAGGACAGCGTACAGCGCCGGCGCATCTATCACCGGATCGACAGCGTTTCCGGTCTCGCCAGCAAGTATTCGATCGCCAACGAGTACGATAAGCTGATGGCCGATATCGGCGCCCAGGGCACCAACGCCCACACCTGGGTAGAAGAGACCGTGTACGAGGAGGATATCCCTTCCAATGCCATGGATAAGTTTCTGGCCGTGCAGGCAGAAAGATTTCGCGATCCTATTTTCCGCCTGTTCCACACAGAACTGGAAGCGGTGTACGAAGAGAAGAACCGCGGACTGGACAATGACGGCAACAAGATGAGCGAAGCCATGCATTATTATCTGTTTCCCACCCACAACTACGGGCAACACACTACCATCGGCACGATCGAGCATCTGAAGAATCCATCCATCCGCGCTATCCGGGATTATTATCATAAATATTATGTGCCTAATAATATGGCGGTGATCATGGCAGGTGACCTGGATCCCGATGTGCTGATCAAAAAGATCGACCAGTCTTTCGCTTATATGAAGTCCAAGCCGGTAGATTTGTATAACCCTGCCCCGGAGAAGCCGCTGACGGCCCCCATCGTAAAAGATATTTTCGGGCCCAGCGCAGAAAATATGCGAATCTGCTACCGCACGCCGGCAGCAAATTCCCACGATGCCCTGGTCCTGGACCTGATCTCCAGCATCCTCTCCAACGGGAAAGCAGGCCTGCTGGATCTCAACCTGAATAAGCAACAGAAGGTGCAGGGCTCGCAGGCAGGTCTGCAGCAGTATAAAGACTATGGTATCTTTTTGCTGATCGGGACTCCCAAACAGGGGCAGAGCTTGGAGCAGGTGAAAGATCTGCTGATGGAACAGGTGGCCCGGCTGAAGAAGGGTGATTTCGATGAGGGCCTGGTGAAAGCGATTATCGCCAACGGGAAATTGTCGCTGCTGGAAAGCCTGGAGAAGAATGAGACGCGTGCAGTGGCGCTGATGGACGGCTTCATCAAGCACCGGGGAGCCCAATGGGATAAAGACGTATCTGATCTCGACGATCAGGCTAAGCTGAGCAAGCAGGAGATCGTGGCTGTGGCCAATAAGTATATGGGGGATAATTATGTGCTGCTGTACAAACGCAAAGGGGAGGACAAGAATATCGTGAAAGTGGACAAACCTCCCATCACTCCCGTGGAGTTGAATGCAGGCAAGCAGTCTCCCTTCGTGAAGAAGATAGAAGCGATGCAGGTGTCTGCCCTCAGCCCACAATGGCTGGATTTCAACAGCGGGATCGTACATTCGAAGGCGGGGATCGCGGATGTGCTGTATGTTCCCAATAAGGAAAATGAATTGTTTCATTTGTATTACCGCCTGGATATGGGAAGCTGGAATAATAAGCTGCTGCCGCTGGCGGCGCAGTACCTGCAGTTCCTGGGAACCTCTAAATATTCCACCGAAGAGATCAGCAAGGAGTTCTATGGGATCGCCTGTAATTTCAGCGTGAATGCCACGGCGGAGGTTACGACGCTCAGCATCACGGGGTTGCAGGAGAATTTCGATAAGGCCGTTGCGTTGTTCGAGAATATTCTCTCGGACTGTCAGCCCGATACGGCGGCCCTGGCTGCTCTGAAAGGCCGGTTGTTAAAAGCCCGCGCCAATAGCAAGCTGAATAAGCAGGCGATCATGCAGGGGCTGATCAGTTATGCCCGTTACGGCGCGAACAATCCTTTCAATACGACGCTCACCACCGACGAGATCAATAATCTGAAGGCGGAAGACCTGGTAAATATCCTCCATGGTCTGCTGAATTATAAACATACGATCATTTATTATGGTCCTTTGTCGGTGGATGCTTTTACTTCGTCCATCGGCGGGGCGCATAAATTACCGGCGGCTTTTACGCCCTACCCGGAAAAAAAGACCTTCGCTTATACGAAGCAGTCAGCTAACCAGGTGTTGTTCGCCAATTACGATATGGTACAGAGCGAGATCATCTGGATCCGCAATGCGGCTGCCTATGATGTGAACAGGGAGCCGGTGGTGGCCGTGTTCGACAGTTATTTCGGGGGAGGCATGAGCTCGGTGGTGTTCCAGACGCTACGGGAGTCCAAGGCACTGGCTTATTCTACTTTTGCCACCTATGGAGTACCTGCGAAGAAGGAAGATCCGTTCTATATATTGGCCTATATCGGTTGCCAGGCGGACAAGATGAACGATGCGGTGAAGGGAATGAATGAGTTGCTGAATGAGCTGCCGGTGAGCGAAAAGGCGTTTGACCTGGCGAAGATGGGTCTGAAGAAGGATATTCAGACGGAGCGGGTTACGCAGGACGGGATCGTCTTTGCTTACCTGGCGGCCAAACAGAAGGGGATCGATTATGATGAGCGCAGGAATGAATATGAGGCTCTCGATACGCTGACGATGAAGGATGTGAAGCAGTTCCACCAGGAGCAGGTGTCGGGTAAGCCGTATACCTATTGCGTGGTGGCTTCGGAGAAGAAGATCAATGCCGAAGATCTGAAGAAGGTAGGCGAGGTGAAGACCTTGAGCCTGGATGAGATATTTGGGTATTAGGAAGGTTGTGAGAGATCCCGGGGAAGATAGTGAGGGCTGGCCATTGGGCCGGCCCTTCATTTTTGGGGAGATGGAAAGATGGGAGAAGACAGGGGGTGGGAGGTGGAGGCTATGCTCCTGAGGAGCGGTTATGCTCCCCGGACAATATTGACCAATATGGTAAACATTGCCATGACAAGCAGCAGATGCACGGCATTCCCGGCATGAAAGCCGAAAAATCCTATCGCCCATCCTGCAACCAGGATGAAGGACAGAATATAGGTTACATTCACCAGGGCTGGCTTATAGGCATTGATACGAACTTTCTGAGTGAGATCCGGTGTCTTTGGCATTTTTATTGATTAAAATAGGTTTGGGTGAAATTGAGCCTATTTGTCCGGGCGACTGTTACAGCATTATGGAATTATGTTGCATAATTCACACATTGTCATGGATGTCCGGGTTTTTAAGGGCATATGGGACTATTTAGCTTACCTTTAAGAGCCTGCCCGAAGCGTATGCTCTCTGCCATAGGGATTATGAAAGCGCGGCGATCATTAAATTATGGACTCCCTTGAAACTCTATATCAAAAACATGGTTTGCATCCGCTGCAAAATGGTGGTGAAAGATGAGTTGACAAAACTCGGGCTTCATTATACGGTGGTGGAGCTGGGCGAAGCCGAGATCATGGAAAGCATCTCCGCCGAACAGCGTGACCAGATTAAATCGGCCCTGCTGAGGTCCGGCCTTGAATTAATGGATGACAAAAAAAGTATGTTGATCGAGCGGATAAAGAGTGTCCTTATCGAGCTGGTCCATTATTCAGAGGAGCCTTTGGCCATCAATCTATCAGAGTATTTAAGCCGAAAATTAAACCACGACTACACCTACCTAGCTAATCTTTTTTCAGAAGTGCAGGGGGTGACGATCGAAAAGTTCTTTATCGCACACAAGATCGAAAGGGTAAAGGAATTGCTCGTATACAACGAGCTTAACCTTACGGAGATCGCCTATAAGATGCACTATAGCAGTGTGGCGCATCTTTCTACCCAGTTTAAAAAAGTGACCGGCCTGAGTCCTTCTCATTTCAAGGAGCTAAAGAACAAAAGGCGCTCCATGCTGGAGGATCTGTGAATGGGGGGCTTTAGTTATTGCCTTTGGAAGGAGGGGATAAAAAAACGTCGTCCGTACTCAGCCATATTGCCAGCCTGGCTACCGCTTCCATTTTACCGAGCCTGTCTATAGAAGATAATTTTATCAGCGTTGTTTTTTCTGCTGTCTTCGCATTCTCCCAAAGGGAGGTATTCATAAAAGCGGGAGTAATGGCATGTATGCGGATGCCGCCGGATAAAGATTCCCCGGTGGGATTTTGCATCAGCTCTATTACCCCGTATTTTAAGTTTACATAGGGACTGAAAGCGACCAGTCCAAGGGAGCCCGGTACGGGAGTAATGTTTACGATAATACCCATATCCTGCTTTTGCATGGTTTCGATCTCATATTTCATGCAGTAAAAGAGGCTATTTAGGTCGAAGTCCATCTCATTATTGAATGTTTCCGGATTTTTATCCGCCCCGTATTGGGATTCGTGGAATACGCTGGCATTATTACAGGCAATGTCGATACGGCCATAAACCCTGGCCACTTTTCTGATAAATAACGAACAGGCTGTCAGGCTGCTCAGCCCCATCCTGATGAAAGTGGCTTCCCCATTTTTACTTTTTATCCTGGCGACGGTGTCATTGCCCTCTTTCTCACTGGTATCCGCTACGATCACTTTTGCTCCATATTCGGCATAGAGCAAGGCCGTGGCGGCGCCAATACCGGAACCGGCCCCTGTCACCAATGCTATTTTTCCTGTAAAGGACAACTCCATTTTATTTATTGATGGGAACCTGTTATTATAGTTAACATTTCCCGGATTGTTGTATTCTGTCGAAGGTCAGTATGAAACTGGTGCCCTTGCCTTCTTCTGATTGTACGGCGATTTTGGCCTGGTTGGACTGAAGGATCTCCAAGGTGGTTGATAATCCCAGGCCCATTCCGCCCGCTTTGTCGGTAAAATAAGGTTGGAATATCTTCTGAAGGTTGGCTTTAGGGATGCCGATCCCATTGTCTTTGATCTCTATGATGCATTTGCCGTTCATGGATCGGGTGACCAGTTGTAATTCTCCTTTTTCCGAAGACATGGCATCGATGGCATTAATGATGATATTGGTCAGGGCGATCTTTATTTTGTGTTTGTTCACCAATATTTTGCAGTCCAGGGTCGTATAATCTTTCCGGACGCTGATATTCTTAAGCCTGATCTTGTCTTTGGTCATTGTCAGTACTTCGTCGAGCAGTTGGTGAACGGGATATCTTTCCACCTTCATTTCGTCAGCCTGGCTGGAGCTGAGAAGATCCGTTACCAGAACGCTGATCCGTCCGGAGCTCCGCATAATAATGTCCAGGTATAGTTGCTGTTCTTTATCCACCGTCGTGGATTTCAGCATTTCCACCGCCAGGTTGATATTCGATAATGGATTGCGGACCTCATGCGCGAGGGCGGCGGCAAAATGACCGGGCTTTTCCGGCATTAGTCTGGGCGGGGTCGGAGATTTGAAGAGGTCGGAGGACGCTCTATAGGTACGCATTTTTGTAGTGGGGCGGGTGATGGTGTGTGGGTTCATTTTTTTAGATTTTAGCTTGGTTTGTGGTGAGGATAGGAATTTATTCATATCTGCTCTTGTCTGCCGGGAAGAAAAGCCCCTTATTCAAGGGGGCCTTTCCAGACAAAACACACATATAGAAAGGAAATGGTAAAAAAATTGTATGGACTAAAGGTGCGTAATCTTGCGCTAATAAGTGTTACACCAATCTGTGAATAGGTTATATAATTCACACATTGGGGTAAAAACGGGAAGACCCGGATCAGGCGGTTTGGGTCTTCCTGCTGAGCCACCAGCCCAGCCATATTCCGCAGAGAGCCCAGCTGACCAGGGCGTCGAGGAGGTGGATCATAATATCTGCCTTGGGATACCAGATATGGATGGTATAGGGGGAGTTGATAAAAACGATGATGCCGATAGAGAGGCAGGCCGTGAAAATGACGCCCATGCCGGGAGCCGGTATTTTCAGCAGGATCCAGCAGGCGAAGGCCACCATAATAATATCTATGATCAGCCCCCGGAAGATGTTGGCTCCCATATTGACGTTAAGGGCCTTATGGTATTGAATCTGCACCCAGGGTCTGCCTTTGTTGGCATCCATTTGTTTCTCCATTTCTTCTCTGGAAATGCCCTTGGGGTAGTTGGGCAGAAGATAGGCGCCGTCTTCTGAAAACTGGGTGCTGAGATAACTGAGGATGCTGTCCTGTTTAGGGGTGTATTCCTGGCTGGCATGGTGTAAGTTCAGCGCCGCCCAGGAGAGCATCTGCCATATGAAAATAAGGAGCCCTCCGACAAGAGAGCCAATGACAAGCTTTTTCATATTAATCTTTTTTGTTAAGGGAAGAAGATACAACCAATATTCAGGAATAACAACTTGCCCTTGGACTTTGACAACCCCGGGAGGACGGCGAACCGATGGCTGGGAGCGGGTCCTATTCTTCCGGGGGCGTTTGCTTGTCGTTGGGGGTTTGCTTTTCCGGGGGCGTTTGCCTGGCCGCAGGAGCGTCTGCTCCCTTGTTCTTGTCTCCTCCGCCGGCCCTGAAGTTCTCCAGGAATTTTAATACCAGGGGGAACAGGGCCAGGACACTGGTGAGGAAGGCGGTCAGCTTATTCGTAAAGTCGTTTTGTGTAAAAGCCGTGAAGATAGCGACGACCGCTACAAGGGTCAGGATCGGGATGCGCAGGGAGGTCCAGGCTCCTCCGGCGCTTCCGGCGGCCATGAATTGATTAAGGGCCTGGCTGTTCTTTTGGGAAAGGACGTAATTCCGGAAGCTAAGGCTGAAGGGCTTGAACGCGTCGTCCATCAGGATGAGGATGCCTTTGTCCATCAGCTTATTCAATAGTTCCCTGTTCTTGTAATTGGTATAGCCGTCCAGGCAGAAGTCGAATAAAATAAATTGTTCCTCTACGGACAGGGAATTCCAGATGCCATTATACAGGGGGGCAAACCGCTGCTCATGAGCGAGTATGATCGTTTCCCTTTCTCCGACTGTCAGGTCGGTGGAGAATTCCGGAGCGGTCAGCTCCATGAAACCTTTGTAGAGGTCCTGTCTTGTGGCGGGGATCTCCGGACGTAATTCCGGAAGCGCTAAAAATTTCATCAGTAGATTACTGGCGCGGTCAGGGGCGGGGTCGCGGGTAAACCTAAACAGGAAGAGCCTGTCTAAAGTCCCTTTGATCAGCCAGTTGAACGAAGCCATAAAAGTTATGGTCAGCAATAAAAATAAGAGGAGGATGAAAAGGGGCAGGTTTAAAAAATCGACCAGCGGATTCTGGAGAGAGGATCGGGCGAGGAATTGGTAACCTCTGCGTGCGGCGATCTTATTTTTGTGCGACAGGTTCAGCCAATCCAGCGAATCGTGGGTGGTATAAAATTGCCAGCTGCTGTCGTCGGCCTCCCCCCAAATAGTATAGTCATCATAGTCCTGGCTGGTACGGATATAGCGTGTGTCCATGAAATGGGTATAGGGTTCATCGGCGATCTCCGCATTACGGGGTATCGGGGCGGGGAGGATGGCGGGGGTTGTGCCTGTGGCAGGGGCGTCCTGCGCTGCCGGGTTCCCGGACGCAATCGGGCTATAGATGACGCTGTCTCTTTCGGTGAGGTAGGTTCCGGAGTGGAATAATAAGGAATCGAAATAGTTTCCGGTCCAGCGGGCGCGGACCGAGGGTTTGTAGGCCGGGATGATCTTACTGGCCAGGTAGAGGTCCCGCTGCTCGGAACTCTTCGCTATCTCCAATAGTTTATTCTTTTTATACTGGATCTTTTCACTATAGAATCCGTAAGTCAGTACTCCCAGCGTCGGCAGGACCCCGATCAACAGGATGGCAAAAGAAAGCGAAGCGATATAATTCGGCCGGGAGAAGTCCCGCTCATTGATCCTCTTACCGGCTTTCCTTTCTTTTATTTTTTCCTGGGTCTCTTTCTTTCGGGCGAGCGGCCTTGTCAGGAAAAGCCCAAGGATTGCCAGCGCCTGGAATAAAAAGAACAACCAAATGCTGCCCGGTTTTACATGAAAATCATTTTTGAAGAAGGGCAGGCAGATGAAGTTAATGAGGATCAGGCAGACGAGAATGGACAAGCCAGCCAGCAAAACCGGTTTTTCTGTCTTTAAAAAAGAGGATATATATTTTTTAAATTTTTGAAGATCGCCGGGAATGGCTCTGATCCCGGAAAAAACAAAGGCCCATACTGTATAAAAAGGCAGTACCAGGGAAGTATAGAGCAGGGTCCGCATATCGAAACTTCCGAGTAAGATCACCAGGAACAGGGCCGTCGTTAAAATTGTCAGATACCAATAATAAACTTTGGTGAAGGCATAGGCATTTTTATTAGCGGTGGAATAGCGCACCCATTCTATTTTATTCAACCGGAACCGCAGCCGGGTTGGGGTGAAAAAGGAGTTAATGCCGGATAAAAGAATGCAGATGCCCAAGGCTATGAAAATATACAGGAGCGTCTCCATGGTAAAATGCAGGAGGCGGAGGATATTGTTGGTCAGGAGCCGTTTGTTGTAATAGACGACTACGCTGAGTGGCTGGTCGTGAAGGGGAAGGACCAGCATTTCACAGGGCTGGCCATATAAGGGTACATTGTCAATGATGACCTCGTTCTTATATTGAAGGCAATGGGCAAGATGCGGATTGCTGCCGGTTTCTTCCAGCAGGTTCTCCGTGAGGTTGCGATGTTCGTCCGCATCCATCAGGATACGGCCTTCCCGGTCGACCAGGCAGAATCCGAAACCGGCCGGGATGACGGGTTTGACGCCGCTGTTCAGGAACACGGCCAGAGAGATATTGAGGCTCTTCACCGGGCGGCCACCCGTATCGGAGATGGGCCGTCGCAGGGGTTTGGCGATATAGACCTGGAACTCCCCGGTAGTATTCGACTTGCCGGTATAAATGATATTATGCTCACTATTGGCAAAACTGGTGTCCATCGGCACCTGCTTCTGAAAGATCTTGAAAATATCAAAATTCCTGACGCTGGAGAGGGGGGCGTCAAAGTTAAAAGGGTTCCATTTGGCGATGGTGTTGCCGGAGGGATCTATCCAGAATACCCGGCTTATATTATTATACCGGGAAGGGATAAAGGCTGTGTTGACGGCCTTCTTTATACTGTCGTTTTTTTGGCGGTAGACCAGTACTTTTTTTTGTGAGGAATCCAGCCCGCTGTAGATGCTGTCATATTGCCATAGTTGTTCATTCGCCAACCGGAATTCCGTTTCGATATCCGTATGCAACCGGTCCCCGAACTTAGTCAACCGGTGATTGAAGGTAATCTTTGTGAAAATATTGATGAAGATATAGAATACGATGAGCACTAAAAGGGAGGACCCGGCGAAAAAGGAAAGCGCTGCGCTTAATACATCCCTGGAGTTGATGCGCTCCTTCGGGCTCAGCAAATATATTTTCAGAAAGGGCATGTTGATGAAGATGATCAAAAGCAGCACAATGCTATAAGGAATAAAATTGAGGGGTGTGGATTGTGCGTTCTTTTCATAGTTCGCTTTGGAGATCAGCCCTGCCAGGTAAATATGCTGCTGATAGAAAGGGAAGGGCCGGAGGAAGACTTCGTAAACGGTGCCGGATATGGATAGTTCCACTACTCCGGATAGGTCTGAGTTCTTTTGAGACTGCAGCAGGGTATCCGCGTTGATCGTCGCCGAAGCGGACAATCCCTCGTTGCGATACAGGACTTCCAGGTTGAATGGCTTGTTATGCCCGGGCGGGTCGCTGTCTCTGAAAAGCATGTAGCTGTCGAAGATACCGTCCCTGCCTTCCAGCAGGGGCTTGAGGAAGTCGTTTATCCGGACCAGGACGACCGAATCGCCTTTCAGGGAGTCTGCCGGGTACCGGATGCACCATTGCTCTGTCCGGTCCTTACCGATGGAGGGGGGTGAGTCGTCATCCAGGTTCTTTTTTCCCGGTGAATCGGGATAGATCCTGTCCAGCGTATAGGGGATATTCGAATTCAGGTAACGGTAAGAGCCTCTTTTATTTTTCAGGGAATCGATAATGGCGCTGTCGAAGATATCTTCGATGTCAGCGCTTTTCTGCGTGAAATTGGCGGCGAGCTGGTTGAGGGAGCGTTGTCCCCATTCATTCAGTCCGCTCTTGTTATGAGGAACGTAATTGAAATAATATAATCCGAAGCAAACCAGTAATACGATCAACAACAGATAAAATACCGATAGCCTGCGGATAAATTGTATGCTCTTGTCACGCAATCCCATTTTGATGCTTTTTAAAGGGCGGAATGCAGAAACAAAATACTTCAAAAAAATGATTTCTCTAAGCAAAGGGGGTGGGAATCCTCAAATCTTACCAGTTAGTGGTATGAGGGAGCTGGTCCGCGTCAGTGATGGGGTCGATCGGCTATTACATGAAGGGATCAGTGTTTGTTCTTGAAAAGGCGATAAGAGTAAATAGCTGGAATGATACAGATGAGGGCCGATAGGGCGGTCAGAGAGGGCAGAAGGATCTTCGATGGGATAAAGAAGCTGATGACGGCAATGGTGATGCCCGTCCAGAACCATAGCTTCCCGGCCAGGTGATGGGTCTTACGCCAGTTCTCATCATCGCTGAGGGTCCAGGGCAAACGAAAACCTGCAAAATAATTGGGTTTAATATTATTCATATAATTACCCAGGAATGCAAAGAGCAGACCTAATAAGGGGAATAAAAAATGTTTAAAGACGGGCGCTCCTTTGGAGGCGGACAGGAGGGTGAGGAAATTCAGGGCTGTTATAAGGATGGCCAGTCCTGCCGCCATGCGGTTGAAGGTGGAGGAGGGCGGGGCCTCTTTTCGTTTTGGGTCGAACCGGTGAAGGTTGTTCAATAAAAAAAAGACGAAGATGGCAACGCCGGCAAGGACGAGCACGGGAATCCAGAGTTCCGACTTGTCGCCTGTCCTGTCTGCTTCCAGCTTCGAATTAAAATGCAGGGAAACGTTAGCGGGCAGGCTGTTATAGGTGATGGCTAAATACAGGAGGGGAAGGCAGATGATTGCGATCATCAGCGTGTTGAGTAAAAGGGGATTCTTTTTCATATCGTATAGGTTGTTATTTCTTTTTCGTTTTGAATTGCATGAACCATTTGGCGATCTCATCTACTACGGTGGTGTTGAGGGAATAATAAATGAATTGCCCTTCTTTGACCGATTCTACCAGGCCCGCCTGTTTTAACAGGTCCAGGTGATGGGAAATGCTGGGTTTGGAAATAGTGAAGTGGTCGGCTATTTCTCCTGCCGTCCTGTCTTTTTCCTGCAATAGTTCCAGTATTTCTCTTCGGGTCTGATCGTTGAGCGCCTTGAAAAGAATGTTCATTTCCTTTGGGTAATTAAATATTTAGACAAATATCTAAATATTATTTGGATTAAACAAGAGGGGGGGATTGATGAGTGGGGATGGGCTGGGGGAGGGCCGATGCTGTTAATCAGGGTTGTTGCTTAAGCTGTTTTTGATCAATTGCTCAATATAGGCAATATATTTCCTGGCGGGTTCTATAAATTCTTTGACCGCGGCTTCATCTACTGTCGTAAAATCGCTGTAATCATCTTCAATTCTTTCCTGCATCAGGCGGCTAAAAAATGATGCCTGTTCTGAATCAAAAGAATCAATTTGAACAAAATGTTGATGTAGCATAGAAACTACGCCGCTGTGCGTTTTAGGAGTTAAATCTTTTGTAAGCAGTAATGCTTTAGTAGCATGAAAACAGCTATAATATAATCTATTGATTGCAGTAATATAAAAATGATGCTGCATTAAAATATTCACTTCTGCCATCAAAAACCTGGCCTTTGCTAGTTTTAGTTTTATTGAAGTTTGCTTATCATTCATGCCTCAATCATTCTTCCATTTACCGTTTGCTGCAGGGAGTAATAGGCCGCATTATTTAGCCATTCGTTTTCCTGAACGGCGAGTGTGTTGATGAAAGACCCGATTTCTACACTTAAAGGGAAAAGGCTTGTGTGTATATTTTTCTTTAATTCGGAATTAACCGGTTGGCTAGTCAATACTAAAATATCCCAATCACTTTCTTCGGTGGGGGTGCCATAAGCTCTGCTTCCAAACAATAAAACTTTTGCATCGGGCACAACAGCATGTACCCGTGATTTTATGGAAGATAATATAGCGCCAGATGGTAACATGGTGTAAATTTCGTGAATATTTTTGTTTCTTTTGGGGAAATGTGGCCAGGAGTAAGTGTTCTGATGAGATATGATTTAAATAATTGATAATCATTGGTATGTATGCTTTCGGGTATGTTTTTTATGCTTGTAGGGGTAATGTAGGGGCAGAAAAATAGCACCAGATGATGTAAGAGGCTAGATTTGAATAAGATTGCCGGGGCCATTTTTTTATTACACAAATTTTATTCAATATGATGTATTTCCCCAGGCTGTCCCGGGTAACAGCTATTCCGATTGGTCTGTTCCTTCTTTTTTCCTTCGCGAGCGGGGCGCAAGCCCAGTCCTATCCCCTCGATCCCTTGACGTCCAATGAGATCTCCAGGGTGGTCCAGATCCTGAAAAGCAGTCATACGACTACGGGAAAAGACCTCTTTAATATCATTAACCTGAAGGAGCCGCCTAAAAAGGAAGTGCTGGCGTATAAGCCGGGCGATGCTTTCCGGCGGGAGGCTTTTGCCAGTTACTATGATTATGCTAAAAGCGGGATCACGGAGGCCGTAGTCGACCTGAATGCCGGAAAAGTCCTTTCGGTTCAACATATTCCCAATGTGATCGGCATGGGACTGGATGCCGACTCGGTGGCAAATGATATTGTAAAAAAGGACCCTTTATGGGTGGCTGCGCTGAAGAAAAGAGGGATCTCCATCGATTCGGTGACGCATCGCAGCATTTTTCCCGGCGATCTGGGGATTGCCCCGATCGGCCATCGGGAGCAACTGGTCATTGCCCGGCGTAAGGGCAATAAGGTGGATATCGAAGGGCTGCTGGCTTATACTGATTTTACCACCGGGAAAATACTTAAGATCGTAGATGAGGAGAACCGGTTCAGCGGCCAGGTCGATCTGAATTATTTCGATAAAGATTCGATAAAGGACGATAAAAAAGGGCCCAGTCCGGTACTGATCACCCAGCCTGCCGGCAGCTCTGTTGAAATCAAGGGGCAGGAGATCACCTGGCAGAACTGGCGTCTTCGCTATGGCATCGACAACCGGGAGGGGCTGATCATCTATAATGTGCGTTACGTAGACAATGGAAAGGAACGCCCGGTCATGTACAAGGGGTCCATGCCCGAGATGGTGGTGCCTTATGGCGCCCCTGATCTGCTGCAGGCCTCTTATAATTTCTTCGATGCCGGTGAGTACCGGCTTGGCCAGGGTATCGCCCGATCCCTGAGCCCGGGGGCCGACGCTCCCGAGAATGCCGCGTATATGCCTGCTACCCTGCACAGGGAGAGTGGGGCTCCCTACCAGCTGGACAGGGCCGTAGCCATCTTTGAGGAATATGGGGGAACTTTATGGCGCCATGGCACCGTATCGCGCAGGGCGACCAATCTGGCCATAAAATATTATACGACCATCGAGAACTATGATTATGGATTTACCTGGCGATTCAAGCAGGACGGGACGATCGACGTGGACATAGAATTGACAGGCATTGTGGAGATACAGGGTGTTCACCGGACCAGCGAGATGAGTTCGCCGGATCCCAACGATCTTTCCTATAACGGCTTGTCTTTCGGCACCCTGGTGCATCCTCATGTTGAAGCGATCAATCACCAGCACTTCTTTGTTTTCAGATTGGATATGGATATTGACGGCGATCAGAACAACAGCGTGATGGAGATGAATGCTAAATTAGTTCCTCCGGGTAAAATGAATCCATACAGTAATGCCTTTGTGGTGGAACACACGCATTTTATGATGGAAAAGGAAGCGCAACGTTCTGTCAACTATGAGAGTGCGCGGAGCTGGCATATTGTCAACAACACGAAACACAATGCGCTGGGGCAGCATGTAGGATATATGCTGATGCCGGGTAACCAGGCGAAGCCGTTTATGCCGGAAGGTTCGGTCGTACGAAAGAAGGCGGGTTTCCTGGACCACCAGTTATGGGTCACGCAATACCAGGAAGGGGAAGAATATCCGGCGGGGCTCTATCCTGCCAGCAATAAGGTCTATGACGGACTGCCACAGTGGACGGCCAGGAACAGGATGATCGGCAATAACGATCTCGTGGTATGGTATGTGGCGGGGATCACGCATATCGTGCGGCCGGAAGAATGGCCGGTGATGCCCTGTCATCATATGGGATTTTCTTTGATGCCGTTTGGCTTTTTCTCCGGCAATCCTACGATGGGCCTGTCTAACCCGGCTTTTATCAAAGAGCAGTTTCCGGAGATCCAGACGAAACAGGCTACAGGGGATCCTGCGGTGGAGCACTATTAGAGTTAAGTTAAGGCTGTGATAAGGAAGAAGTCCCCCGTGACGTGGGGGACTTTTATTGCTTTGGGGATGCCAGCGGTCAATTAGTTTGTATGGTTTTGATTATCCTGTGATAGTTCTCTTTTTAGAACGGCCAGGACGTCTCCGAATGTTTCTTTGATATTTCCGCGTGAATACCTGATTTGCTGGATGCCGCTTATATTGCTGAATTCTTCCGTTCCTTCTTCCAACAAAATAATCGTTTTATTAAATCCCAGCCTCCCATGGAATAGGCCTGTTTCATGAATCACATTTGGTCTCGCTTTTAATACGCCATCTTCATCTCTGTCTTCCCCGGTCATAATTAAAATGGCCAGAGAACTTTTGGAAGCCATTTCGTCTAAAATGGTAAGAATTGATTGGCCTGTCCTTATTCCGGTCTCGTAAGCTTCTATTTTATAATGGTGCTGATCTGTAAGATGGTCTTTCAGGTCACGCCATTGGCGACTTCTGCCATGCCCTATAAAAATGAGTTTGTCTTTCGGGATGTCCGCTTTTTTAACAATAGAGTCTGCCCTTTTTTCTTCGAAGAACTCAAATATAGTTTCGATTTCATCTCTTGTTTTGGCCTGGACGGTAACCGCTGTATAATTATTTTTTTGATAGATGATCGTTAAACTTATGTGTTTATTGGCCTTTTTAAAAATGGAGTTAATATGCTCTTTTTTCCGGTATTCCGAAAAAAACTGGGGTTCAGTGTCGAATACCCACGCTTCATCACCTGTATCTATTCGATAATATACACTCAATTCGCCATTTTGGTCACCTGGTTGTAAATAGCGTTCCGATACTTGTTTAATATTATCTGCCGAGAAATAAGTATCCGGATAGGACTTTGTTTTTTCCATTTTGGCACGGGTTTGACTTATTAATTTGTTCCTGTCTCTTATTGGCCCGGAACCTTTGCAGGCATTGGGGGCGTGTCATAATGATATACCATACTACTTTCCGAAATTTTGAGAGGATATGTCTGTTTTCGGGGATAGCCTCATCTTAATCTTATATAGATGGTAAAAATAGATGCTCCATCCTACCAGGGCAAGGGCTAAGGCAATATAGGAACTGAAAAAAAAGCGTCGTAAAAGAAGTTCTCTGTCTTGTTCCTTAATAAGCGCCTGCTGTCCCTGCTGATAGGCTAATTCCAGTGCCGACATCGGTTCATCTCTGCTTTTTGGTTCACCTGCGGCTAATGTTGTTTGAGTAGTTTTTTTCATCGGCATCTATTTTTTTAATTAAGCAAACGATTCCATTCCCGGCGCGTGCCGGGATAAAAAATTACAAGCCTGGCCCGCTAACAGTCCAGATCGGGAATGAAGAAGAATTGAGAAGGGTTATATTAATAAAACACGGATGCCTAGTAAAAGCACTACTCAAAAAGGGGTGTATTCACCTTTTTTTTAAAAAAATAACGGTATTTTTCCCAATTTGTGGGAAGCAAGGCAATTGAAAATCCCAAATTGGGAAATCTGACATTTGGAGTTAATGTCAGGAGATGGCGCTAACGAAAAAGTCCCCTACGGATGAGGGAGACTTTTTATTGCTGAAACCGGGTGAATCAGGAGCCGAATTCATTGGCAACGCTATTTAGCAGCCTCTAACGTATAGCAGGGAAAGATCAATTGCAGCACTTTTTGCGTCAATACCTCTAATTCCTGGTTGTGTTGTTGTCTTTTCCGGTCCCCGATCTCAAACCGGAAGAAGCTGTTCTCTTTTTGTATGCTCTGGGCCTGTGTTCTGTTCCCGATTTTATTCAACTGCTCGTCCAGTTGTCGTTCGCCGATGGGAGTCAGTTGGATCGACGAAGACCCGATTGATGTGGACCCGGTCGCGGTGGAGACGGGGCCGATACCTCCAGGTTGTATATTTTCCCGGGAATAGGAGTAGGCTTGATCACCCTTCCAGCCAATACAGACCAGGTTGTATTTCATTAGTTCATCCAGCCTTTCCGAATAGTTTCCACCGGAGCCCTCCAGTCGCATGAAGCTGCTCAGTTTATCCGGCAGGAGATAAACATAAAGCCGGTCATACTCCGAGGCCTTTTCTATCCGGAAGGAAACAGGAAGGTAGTTGATGACGGCCTTCTTGGCTGTTTGCGGGTCCGTATAGTCGAGGCTGGTCCGGCTGGTCGTGGATTCATAAACATATTTGTCTACATTCCACCAGCCGGTATTGGTCACCGGTATCTGGTATACATTCCTGTTCGGAGGACGGGAAGGGAGGGATGTGTCATATCCCAATTGCCGGTAGGCTTCTTTGAGGTTGAGCTTAAATTCTTCTTCCAGGTTGTTATTGAGCCGGTTGATGGAATCGCCCTGGTGCTCCAGCTTTTTCATGCCGGCCGTATTATCCAGCTCTGCCTGTTTACGCCAGAAATCGTTTTGTGTTTTGGCAATGGCTTCGGTGAAAGCGGTTGTCTTTTTCTGATAATATTCCCTGAGCTTATCGAATTGTTTTATTCCGTTCTTTACCCTTCCATCCTGCCGGGCCGCAAAAGAAAGAAATCGCGCCTTCAGATCTCCGGTAAGCAGCCTGGCAGCCATGGAATCGATGGTGCAGAGGTGTTTGCCGGGATTGTTGACGTACAAGTCCAGCACCCGGCTATTGCCGCTTAGATGGATCCAGGCCATGCGTTGTTCGAATTCACGGGTAGACAGCAGGGTGTTCTGAAATTCCTTACTCCATATCGCCTTGATCTTAGCCGGGTTGATACCGCATCCGCCCTCACCAAACGGATAACCCCAGGCGGAGTCTGTCTTTGGGATGTCTGTTTGCGGAACGGGGGAGAAGCCGGAGTTGTCTGCTTTCACCGCTTCGGAGGAGGGAGTCCGAACTGTGTCGACCATATTGTAATATTCCGCGTTCGCCGGCTCGGCGCCAGGCCCAGGCTGACCGAAGAACCGGGCGAAGGAATAATACAAACTATCGGTGAATGTTCTATTCCGGGAATCGTATCCCCATCGGCTTAATGAATCGAGATAATGAGGCGGATAGAAATCCAGGGAATGGATATCGACGGGAATGAGGTCGTGTTGTAAGGGGCGCGGGTTGGTCCAATCGATGGAGCCATCGGGCAAACGTTGGCCGCTGAAGAGTTGCATGCCTGGCTTAATGGTGTCTGTGGGAACTTCTGCATAAATAGGATGGGAAGGATCGATCTTCAGCGCCTGTCCGTTCTTTCTCGCATCTACAAAGAACATTCCGCCGGTCTCCAATAGCTGATTACCCGATTTACTGGAGAGTCCTGCACGAAGGATGGAGGCTGGATCCAGCGCTTCTTTCACGATCAATTCCACTTTGCCTTTAGCGCTTTGCCCGTTGCTGTTCAGGAAGGCTGCCGCAGGGACGGAGAGGTAGATGCCTCCTTTCGTTTCGATAACGGTATCGGTGGAAGCGTCTACCCAAAAGGTCTGTGCGGTTAGGTTGCGGTCGGCGTCGGCCCAGTCTTTCCCCCCCGATTCATTGTATTCGGGTAGGGCCTTGCCTTCATAAGATTTTTGTTCATGGGCGGATATGTGCTTATAATAGAGGATGGCGTAGAGGGTCGCGGCGATCAATAGTATAACCGCTAAGCCGCTGAATCCCCATTTTAGAAAGTTCCTACCCCGCCTGAATCTTACTCCTGCTTTTTGGATCTTTTGTTTCAGGGAAGCACGTTCGATGCCTTGCAGGATCTCCTGTTGCAGCCTTACTTCTTCCTGCAGAGCGGGATCATTGGCTATCTGTTCTTCGAACCGTAGCTTTTCGGCCACGGAGAGTCGGTCCCTGAGGTAATGTTCGATTTTTTCGATTTGTTCCAGTTCGTTGCGCATGGCTCAGGGTATTAAAAGGTTTGAGTAGTTTGTTTCAGCTCTTTTAGCCTGTTCTTTGCATTTTCCAGGCATTTGTATTTCTGGTTTTTGGCTGTATTCTCAGAGCTATAGCCCATTCGGGCAGCGATGTCCTTCAATTTGAGTCTGCCTTCGTAGAAGAGTACTAATAGTTCCCGGCATCGTTCTTTCAATTCATGCAGGACTTTCTCTGCGAGCCGTGCCCTATTTTCTTCTTCGACGGCGGCACTCAGTTCCTCTTCTGCGGGTCCGGATAGTCCGGTGTCGAGGTCGAGGGGGATGGGCTGTCGTCTTTTTTTTAGTTCATCCTTCCAGAGGAAGCGGCATACACTGAACAGATAGGTACTCAGTTGAGCGGTCAGCTGAAAATTGTCTTGTCTTACCTTTCTGACTAAGATGATCAGGGCTTCCTGGAAGATGTCTTCCGCATCATCCGGCGTTCCTCCTTTAGACCGGATCATTTTCTGCATGAGGGGAAAATGCCGATATAGCGCATTTAGCGCGCTATCGTTCCTGTCTGTACGGATTAGTTCTATGATTTTGGGGTCATTCATTTGAATAGCGCTTTCAGGATTAATGGTGGAAATGAGAAAAGGTCACCTTTATTACGCACTGATATTCGGTTTTTAAGGCGTGCTGATAATATTGTAAGTATAACTTATTGATTTATATTGGCAATATTTATATTAAATATTTCGTTATAAGTCGACGTTCGATCAGAGGTTGACTGCTGTTTAGCAGGACATGCCTGGAGTCGACCCATCCGATACCTATTTAAAACGCAATCCAGTATCCTCATGGAAAAAAGTCTACATTTTTTCAGGAATGGGCTATTCTTTTTATTCCTTGGATGCTTTCTATCCTCTCTTTCACAGGCTCAAACGATCAATATATATGTTGCTCCCGATGGCGCTGCCGCCGGAAATGGCGAGGTGGTGAACCAGCCGGTAAGTATCACGCGCGCGAAGACCGTCGCGAAAGCTAACGCGCAAAAGCCTTGTATGATCTGGTTGAAAAAGGGCGTCTATCCGGCATTCAGCCTGGATGCCAGTGACAGCCGGCCGGCTGCCGCTCCCGTCACTTATCAGTCTATGGACCCCAACGGAGCGGTCTTCCAGCCGGAGATCTTATTGAACCGGGGAGATTTTACGCCGCTGCCCGATGCTATTAAAGCAAGGATCATCGATCCCACGGCTAAAGCGAGGGTCCTGCAACTGGACCTGAATTCCTATGGGTTTACCGATACGGCTCAATGGCCCCTGTTATTTGGCATTGCCAGGTTGAAAACGCCGAAGTTCTACCAGGATGGGTACCCGCTGCCCATGTCCCGTTACCCTTCCGATACGACGATGACGATGCGGGAGGTCGTGCAGAAAGGGGCGGCGAATTCAACCCCGGGAGGAAGTTTCAAATACCGAGATGACAGAGGGAAGTATTGGGGTAAGGCCATCGATGAAGGAGGGCTGTATCTATGTGGTAACTGGCAGACTCCCTGGCAAATGGATGTGATCCAAACACTCTCGCTTAATACGGCGGATAGTCTTATTGTCCAGGCTGCCGGTATTCAGAATGGCCTTGGAACCCGGGCTCCCGGCAGGATCGCCTCCGGGGCGGAACCTTATTATGCACTCAACCTGGTGGAAGAAATTGCCCGGGAAGGGCAGTGGAGTATTAATTTCAAAACAAAAACACTATACATGTGGGTGCCTGCCTCAGGGACGCTCACGGGTGCCGGGAATTCAATGATGCCTGCCATTTCGGTTACTGGAGTGAGTTATACGAAGTTTATCGACATTGCCGTCCGTGGCGGTTCGGGTAATGGAATTGAATTGCATGATTGCAGGAATGTTAAAATTGCCGGCTCGCATATAAGCTATTGTTCCGGTTATGGGATAGCCATAACGGATGGAAGCAATTGTACGGTACAAAGTAATGATATTGATTCCGTAGGTGCGGGAGGCGTTATTATTTCCAGCTCTACCTTCGCCGCCGATCAGTTTAATCTGAAGTCATCGGGGCACCAGGTGATCAATAACCATATTTACAGTTATGCGCGGGAATCCTTCCTTTATTCCGGAGCCATAGACGTAGTCCATGCCATTGGAACCTATGTTGCTTACAATAAGGTTCATGACAGTCCACATGTGGGCATCTACTATGGCGGGAACAATAATATTTTAGAGTATAATGAAGTGTACGATGTCGTAAAAAAATATACCGACATGGGAGCCTTTTATACATGGGAAAAAGATGGCGGCTGGAATTCAAGAGGGAATAAGCTGAATCATAATTATATTCATGATGCTCCCCAGGCAAACGGGATCTACCAGGACCAGTTCTCTTCAGGAGATAGCAACACGTACAATATTATCGCCAATGTAGTGATGGCAGTCTATAATAATTACGGTTATTTCAATTCTTATACGAATAATATCATTAGTAATGATATTTACCCGGTCACCTGCAAGACTACAGCGCCTTCCGATACAGCCTATCCTGTATTGCTCGACTCATTGAAAGAACTTTGGAACAGCAGTGCCGT
This sequence comes from Puia sp., assembly GCA_036394375.1. Taxonomy (GTDB): domain Bacteria; phylum Bacteroidota; class Bacteroidia; order Chitinophagales; family Chitinophagaceae; genus Puia. The sequence continues at coordinate 7,243 of DASWFF010000047.1, read as the reverse complement.
CTACAGAAAGGCTTATCCGGAATGCGCGGATATGGTGGGTTCGGCCGGCCGTAATGATGCCTATACCTCCCGGATATGGCCTTCCGGGGCCGGGAACGTCTTTATAGCCAACCCGGGGGTTGTCTCCAGTATCAACGACCACAGGTTGTTCAATGACGATGGGACTACCAATGCCGGATATGCGCAAACGGATCCTTTTGTAAAATGCAACCTGGTATTCAAAAGCAATATTAAATTCTTTAAAAACCTGCTAAGCCCCAGTATGCCTTTTAACCTGGATAACCTTCGGTCAACCGGGGCCTTTGAAAAGGCAGGCGGCCAGAACTGGCATATCAACAGGATGGGATTGCACAAGGACCTTTACCGGACGGAGATCGCTTCCGTGAAAATACCGGGTATCGATCCTGTGCTGGCGCTAAGGGACTCGGGCAATAGTGATTTCAGGAACCCGGGAACTTTCTATTTGACGGCCGGCATCAAAACCCCCAACGCGGAAAATGTTCTTTCTTCTATAAAGTTTATAGAGAACGGAGCGGAGGTGAAGGGGCTTACGCTGACCAGGAGGGTGGCCTGCTTCGATTCGGTAGTATATACCGTTGGATGGATCAATCCTTATCCGGGAGATCATCATCTCACGATGATGGGGTATGATGGCCCCTATTGGGAATATAGTTCCAATACGCTCGATTTTACTATTAAAGGGCCGTCGGTGCCTGTCTTGTCAGTGGTCAATGATCCCCAATATACCTGCAGTGCCGATCTGCAATGGGTGACTTCCCATGAGAGCAATGTGTCGACCTACGAGGTCTTAAGAAGTACGGATTCCGTCAATTTCGCCTTGCTATTCGACGTAAATGCCAATTGTAATGACGGGAGTGATTGTTCCTATTCTTACCCGATCATCCAAAATTCCAATGAAAGGACTTTTTACCAGTTACTGATCACGGGAAAGGACGGTTCGTCAGTCAAAAGTAATATTGTCCAGCGCACGATCGATTGCTCGGCCATGCAGTTATCGCAGTTGTCTCTTTTCCCTAATCCCGCCAACAGCCAGGTGAATCTCAACTATTCCAGTTCGAAAGCACAAAGCAATACTCAGTTGCTGATCTACGATGTGTTGGGGAGGGTGGTCTTGCAAAAGCTTGTATCCGTTCAGGAGGGCCTGAACCAAATGAGCCTGCCTTTGAATAATATGCCGGATGGCGTTTATTTATTGGTGATGGAGGCGCAGCATACCCGTATTTACACGCAACGCCTGGTCGTTCAGCGTTAACAGGATCCTTGTTTTGCATGAATAGGGAAGGGATATTATATTTGATGATAATACAATCGAATATGAAACTTTTACTATTCCTGCTTTTTCCTGTGATTGGGTTCTCTCAGACCGGGGTCGAGAAGGTCAGCCTGGTGGATAACAAAGTGACATTACTGGTACCCAAGGGATTATCCATTATGTCGGCGGAGATGTGGAAGCTGAAATATCAACAAAGGGAGCGACCCGAGCTGGTCCTGACGGATGAGGACGGAGAGGTCAACCTGGTCGGGAAGCGGACTCAGCAGCCGGCGACTGACGCTCAGATCGCTTCTTATACGGATTTTCAGCTGGCGCAATTAAGAAAGAGCCGGTCCGATATGACCGTGCTGGGGAATGGGATAAAAGTGGTGAATGGCAAAAAAGTGGGGTATATTAAGTTCCTTTCACAGGCAGTGGACCAACCCGTTTTTAATTATTATTTTTTTGTGGTCGTCGACGGGAAAATATTATTTTTCACGTTCAATTGTATTGAGAAGTTGCGAAAGGTCTGGGAGATGACTGCCGATGAAATAGTGGATTCTCTGAGGATAAAATAGAAGGACTGCGGCCGGTATTGTGCGGAGGAAAGATGGGGGAATGCGAAGGCCCGGGGTGAGATCCGAACCTTATGCTTCGTAGACGAAGATGGTGGATTCGTTGTCGTCGGGCATGAAGTAGGCGCGCACCTTGTCTCCTTCTGCCAGCTCGAAAAAGCTGGGGTTCTGGGTCATGACGGCGCCGGTGGCCGGGGACCAGAGTTGTACGGGTACCTGGTGGACCGCCTGGTTTCTGGCCAGATCGACGATCTCTATTCCACCCAACGCATAGGTATTACCGTCCGGTTTTTTATAGGCAGCGAGGCCGGTATATAACATTTCCTGTCCGCCCAGGTATTGATTATCCTGGTAGTCGATGTAGAAGGAGTTGTTGAGAATGGCTGTTTCGGCCGGTGTGGCAAGGGGCTGCCGGACCTGCCCTTCTTTATCCAGCTTCCATTGATAGAAGCGTCTGGACCCCCAGCTGATGCCATGGAGGGTATTGGTCGCCGTATTGCGGGCGATGCCGCCGATATGGTCTTTCCACCGGAAGATCTCATGGATCTGCATTGTTTTGGGATCGACTTTATAGATGATGGCCTGGCTGTCGGGGCGGTATTCTGCTGCGGCGATCCAGATATGGGCGCCGTCGAAATCGATTCCGCTGGGATGATAGATGCTGCCTTCTCCGATGGGGAGTTGGGCCAGCAGTTTGCCGGAGGCGTCGATCCTGAACAGGTGTCCCGCTCCCTTGCTTCTGTCGAAAACCCCGTTGGCAGGTATGTTGACTTCTACGGAGGAGACCCAGAAGTCCTCTCCGATTTTTACCATTCCCTGGCAATGGAAGGTCTTGAAGGAGACTTTGATTTCTTTGACGAGGTTCCAGGTGGTGGTTTTGTGGATCGATTTCAGCCGTCGGCTCAAGGGGCTTTCTTCGGGGCGGGGTGCGGACTTGTCCCCGGGTGCGGCCTGGGTCGCTGCTTTGGAGGTGGTCTCCGCCGGGGATGCCGATTTGTCCTGGAATGCAGCCGGGGATGCCGCGAGGAGTAAGAGGCCGCTCTTTAAAAATTTTCTTCTGTCGGACATCGTATGCTTTTTGGTAGCGCAAAGCTATTGGGTATCCGTCTGTTAGCAAGGGGCGGTCTATTATGAAAATATTATGACAGCGTATCCAGTTCTTCCAGTTCCTGGTCCGAGAAGACCCTTGACCGGATATAGAACCGGACGCCCAGCGGTATTTCCAGGGAGAAGCTGCTTCCCCGGCCCGGCGTCACGTCCAGGATCAGCTGGGTATGCCGCCAGTATTCGAACTGGTCATTACTCATATAGAACCGGCAGCCATCGATCACCGCCAGGCATACATCACTGCTGCCGGTTCTGAACTCTCCATCCGCAAAGCACATAGGCTGTGACCCATCACAGCATCCTCCACTTTGATGGAACATCAAAGGACCGTGCATATCCTTTAGCTTTTTAATCAGCTCAGCCGCTTTGTCGGTCATTATCACCCGGGGGATGCTCATATAAGATACATTGATATTGATAAGATGGATCGATAGCCAAAGGCACCAGCGGCCAGAGACCGCTGGTGTAGTAGTGGATGGTCATGGACTCAGAAGAAGCCCAATTTGGTTTTACTATAGGAGATCAACATATTCTTGGTCTGACGGTAATGGTTGAGCATCATTTTATGATTCTCGCGGCCGAAACCGGATTTTTTATAACCGCCAAACGGGGCATGTGCCGGATAGGCGTGGTAACAGTTCACCCATACCCGGCCGGCCTGTATCGCTCTGGGGACCTGGTAAAGTTCGTGAGCATCCCTGGTCCAGACGCCGGCGCCCAATCCATATAAGGTATCGTTGGCGATGGCGATCGCTTCTTCCGTGGAACCGAAGGTGGTGACGCAACTGACGGGGCCGAAGATCTCTTCCTGGAAGATCCTCATTTTGTTATTGCCTTTGAAAAGGGTGGGTTTGATATAGTATCCGTGTTCCAGGCCGCTGTTCTGATGAAAGGCTTCGCCACCGCATAATAGTTTGGCGCCTTCCTGCTGACCTATTTCCAGGTAGCTCAGGATCTTATTGTATTGATCTTCGGAAGCCTGCGCTCCCATCATCACGGTGCTGTCGAGGGGGTTGCCCATCTTGATGGCTTTTGTGCGGCGGATGACCTGGTCCATGAATTTGTCGTAGATCTTTTCGTGCACCAGTATCCTGCTTGGGCAGGTACATACTTCTCCCTGGTTGAGGGCAAACATCACGGCGCCTTCTACAGCTTTATCGAAGAATTCGTCGTCGGCATCGCTTACGGATTCAAAGAAGATATTGGGGCTCTTGCCGCCCAGCTCCATCGTGACGGGGATCAGGTTTTCCGATGCATATTGCATGATGAGCCTGCCCGTGGTGGTCTCCCCGGTAAAGGCCACTTTCTGGACCTTGGGGGAAGAAGCCAGCGGTTTGCCTGCTTCGGGGCCGAAACCTGTTACGATATTGAGAACGCCGGGAGGTAAGATATCTCCGATCAATTCCATGAGACACATGATGCTGGTGGGAGTCTGCTCGGCGGGCTTGACGACGACACAGCATCCTGCGGCCAGCGCCGGCGCTATTTTCCAGGTTGCCATCAACAGGGGGAAGTTCCAGGGAATGATCTGTCCTACGACTCCGATGGGCTCGTGCAGGGCGATGCTTACGGTCGTCTCATCATGTTCGCTGATCGTGCCTTCTTCGCTTCGCAGGGCTCCGGCGAAGTATCTGAAATGATCTACACAGAGGGGAAGGTCGGCTGCTCTTGTCTCGCGGATCGCTTTTCCGTTGTCAATAGTCTCTACCACGGCCAGGTATTCCAGGTTGTCTTCGATGACCTGCGCTATTTTCAGTAAGAGGTTGCTGCGGTAGGCGGCGGCTGTTTTACTCCATTTGATAAAGGCCCTGTGGGCGGCATCAACAGCTTTTTCTATATCCTTTGCATTTCCGCGGGCGGCTTGGGTGAAGACTTTGCCGTCGATGGGAGAGGGGTTGTCGAAGTATTCGCCGCTATCGGGTTTTACCCATTGGCCATCAATGTAATGATCGTATTTTTCTTTAAACTTAGGGCGGGCTGCCACATTGGATTTTGGGGCAGCTGCCGGTGCGGAAGTACTCATGGCGAAGCGTTTTAAATGTGAGATAATCCGCTAATTTGCAAAACAAATGGGGTTGGTCTGTTAAATTTTGTACTTATTTATAGCACGATTGTACCTGTCTTTTCCACCGTACGGAAGATTTTGTGTAAATTGTTGTACGTAAATACGATTGCGATGCCGGTAAAAAATTATCCCCATAAGATCGACCTGACGCATCCGAAATATCTTCAGACCCTGGTGGAGAACCGGCGTATTTTCAATTTGAATAATTGCGAGTTCAATGTGTTCGAAAGTTATCAACAGGCGTATCGGGTCCCGCTGACTTTCGGGGATTTTGTCATCACCAGTATGGTGCGAGGCAAGAAGATCATGCATCTTTTCGATCAGCCGGCTTTTGAATATATGCCGGGAGAGACGGTGATCGTTCCTCCCAATGAGACGATGGTCATCGACTTCCCGGAAGCAGGACCGGACAACCCCACCCAATGCATTGCCCTGGCTGTCGATGGAACGTATATCCGGCATACGCTGCAATACCTGAATGATTATTACAATAGTGCGAGTGATGAGAAGAGTGACTGGAAGTTGCAGTTTAACCAGTATCATTTCAGCAACGATACGGATGTGACGGAGCTGATCAATAAGCTGATCCGCGTATGCAGCAGTTTCGATCTGTCCAAAAATATCTATGCGGATCTCAGTTTGAAGGAGCTGCTTATCCGGATCCTGCAAAGCCAGCATCTGCAATTGATTCCGGGCGAGACGGCGACGAATAATAACGGCGACCGTCTCCATTTCGTCTTACATTATATTCATGAGCATCTAACGGAAAGGATCCCTGTTAATATACTCAGCCGGAAAGCGTATCTGAGCCGGAATAATTTTTTTAAATGGTTCAAGGAGCAATTTGGCATTACTCCCCTGGAATATATTAACCGCGAAAGGGTGAAGCTGGCCAAGCAGTTGCTGGCGGAGGATAAGAATACGATCAGCCAGGTCAGTATTCAATGCGGGTTCAGCGATACCAACTATTTTGTGCGGCTATTTAAAAGGTCGGAAGGGATTACGCCGGGGGCGTATCAGCTGATCTGCCGGAAATGATTCCGCTTCGCTCAGAAGCGTTGCCGCCGGTTACTTCCTTTTTACCTACATTTATAGCTAAAATAAATCCCCCGGATAAAATTTGCCCCAGGAAAACGCATATACTGAGATGGAGCTGCTGCTGATGGTATCAGCCGGCGACGAGAAGGCTTTCCGGCAAATTTATGAACAGTACTGGAACCGTATTTACACCATGGCGCTGCTGTATTTCAAATCACCCGTTGCGGCGCAGGATATGGTGCAGGAAGTATTCTTAAAAGTGTGGGTGAACAGGTCGGAGCTCCCGGCCATAGCCAGTTTCGGGGCTTGGCTGCGCATCATCGCCCGCAACTTCCTCATTTCCTCGCTTCGGAAAAAAACAACCCAATACGTCTGGGGTATGGAAGACAATGGGACCGTACCCGATCAGGCGTCCTCTGCCGATGAACAGCTCGTTATGAAGGAAACTGCCGGGCTGATCCGCAGAGCGATCGAACAATTGCCGCCCCAGCAGCAAAAGATCTACCGGATGAGCAGGGAAGAGGGATTAAAGCTGACAGAGGTCGCGGCAGCGCTGGACCTCTCCCATAATACGGTAAGGGAGCACATGAGCAAGGCTTTGAAAAATATCCGTCTATACCTTATCCGGCACCTGGAGATAGGGGTCATCCTTTTCCAGTTCTTCCTACGTCAGGTATTAAAAAAATAAAAATATATTCAGCCCACCCCACACTTCTTTTTGTCTTGCGTCATTACTAATAAGAATATTTATGCAGATGACATCACTGGAAATATTATTGGATAAATATAAACAGGGAACACTGACGAGTGCCGAAAAGCAACAGTTATCCGGGATCATTCTTTCTGCTGAACATCAGCAGGAGCTGGAAGCCCTTATCGATAAAGGGCTGGCTGATCCGAACCTCCCTGAGCTTGGAGACCCGGAGACTCGTGAACTGATCTATCAGGAGATCCGTTTGCAAATGGAGACGACTGCTATTCAGCCGGTCCTGTCCCGTTCCGGGGAGAAGCCGGGGCCTTCCGTGATCCGCAGATGGTGGCTTGGCGCAGCCGCGGCAGTGTTTATCCTTTTCGGGACCGCTGTCTATTTATTATTCTTTAGTAAGTCCCAAAAACAAATTGCGGTAACACAAACGCAGCAACAACGCTATAAGAATGATGCAGCCCCCGGAAGTAATAAGGCGA
>DASWFF010000046.1:0-3003 GCA_036394375.1 Puia sp. | reverse complement strand
ACCCTACTGCCGGAAGATCTGTATGCCAGGACCCTTACCACGGCCCTGCAGTTCCATACTATCAGCGCCACGCTGCAATCCCTGGAGCCCAGAAACAGCCGGTATGATTCCCTGAAGGCATATATCAAGGATTTCCTGGCGACGGCCCATTTTCGTAAGCTGACCTGGCTGGCCTATCCTGTCAAAGATTCGGTGGCTTTTTATCGGTTGTTGACCCAACGTATGCAGGAAGTCGGCTATATCGATTCGGCGGCGACTGTCGCAGATACTTCTGTATTATTCAATGCAGTACGAAATTACCAGCAGGCCAATGGCATGAAGGTGACCGGCAAAATATCCCAGGATCTGGTCGATCGGATGGATAATTCGGACTGGGAGAAATTCAAACGCATTGCCATCAACCTGGACCGGTACAAACTCCTGCCGGATTCTCTGCCTGCGACCTATGTCTGGGTGAATCTCCCTTCTTTTACCTTACAGGTGATCCATTCCGATACGGTGGTATTCGAGTCCAAAGTGATCGTTGGGGCTCCCAAGACCCGGACCCCCCTGCTAACCAGCGAGATATCCAATTTTATCACGTATCCTCAATGGACCGTCCCCAATAGCATCATTTTTAAGGAGATGCTGCCCAGGATCAAGGAAAATGTGGATTATCTCCGGAAACAGAACCTGATGGTCGTCGATGATAATGACAGTGTGCGGGACCCTTTGAAGATCAATTGGAAAAAATTGAATAAAAATAATTTCCCCTATCAGCTCAAACAGCGACAGGGAGATGATAACTCATTGGGAGTTATGAAATTTAACTTTAGAAATAAGTATGATGTGTATTTGCATGATACGAATGTCCGTTGGATGTTCGGGAAGTCTTTCCGGGCATTGAGTCATGGATGCGTGCGGGTGAAAGAATGGCAAAAGATGGCGGATTTCCTCGTCCGGAACGACAGTGTCCGTTATCGCCCCGATACTTTGCGGGCCTGGATCAAAAGGCAGGAGAAGCATACGATCTATGGATTCAGCCGGGTACCTATTTTTATCCGGTATATGACCTGTGAGGGCAAAAAGGGCAAAATCCTCTTCCACGACGATATTTATGGGGAAGACAGACAGCTTCGCGAGGCATACTTTGCCAATAAGCCGATTTATTGATAACTTGGCCCCGAATATGCTTTAGATAAGGGGAGGGCAACTCACCTTATCCGGGCTGAATTATCCATCCCTTGAAATAAACTATGTCGCCATGTCAAAAAAGATCAGAACAGGGTTTCTTGCCTACTTATTATTCCCGATAGCCGTTCTGGGCCGGGAAGAAAGGCCTGTCCGGGACAGTCTCCCCCGGGGCCATCACAAACCTGCCAAGGCCGCTAAAGTTCAGTATGGGGTCGCCAGCTTCTATGCCAATAAATTCGAAGGCCGCAAGACTTACACAGATGAGATCTTCTCACAGAAGAAACTGACTGCCGCCAGCAACACGTTGCCCATGCATACCTGGGTCCGTGTGACCAACCTGCGCAATCACCAGACGGTAGTGGTGAGGATCAATGATAAAATGCATCCCCGCAACCGGCGCCTGATAGACTTAAGCCATGCCGCCGCTGCCAGATTGGGTTATACGGGCAGGGGGCTGACCCATGTAAGGATAGACGTATTGGGGAAGAAAAAACCTTTGGACGCGGAGGATGATGTGACGGCAAAGGATAAATAAATCAATAATGAACGCATAAGCCGGTTATGCCGGCGCCGATAAATAAACAAGGGGACCCTGAAAGGATCCCCTTGCTTACTACACTAAAGGGCAGGATTAATTCCTCATTTTCTTAAAAACCTCGATCGTGCCGTCGGTGGACACTTTCAGCACATAAGCTTTTTGGGGGCTTACCACGGTCACATAATAGCTTAACCCGGAGTCTGTCTGGTCGAATTCTATCGCTTCCGTCGGCTCATAGCCGGGGTACTCTTTTTTAATGCTGAGCAGGTAAGACAGGGGGAGGTCCTTGACGGCGATCTCGCGGCTGGTGCCGATGGAATTGCCATCCAGGTCGTAGAATGCCTGTAGCTTCATGTTATGCCAGGTAAAATTCACTTTAATAAACTTTTCCGTTACTTTATATACGACTTCCGTAGCTTGGGGAAAGGTTTTGTTGAAATTTTCCAATCCTTTGAAATCGGGATTGGCTGTCTTGTTGGCAAAGGAGGTACTGATCAATGTCAGGGCAAACAGGGCGATTATGGATAACCTTTTCATAATAATGGTTTTAAAATTTTTATTTTTGTTTTGCTTGTTTTCCAAGTGGGCCTGGAACGGCTATTTTTTTCCCGGGTGCCGTCCCGCGTTCATTGAAAGAGCACCGCTCTTTCGGCCGAAGGCCCATCATTAGATATTGATCGGTGAATGGTTACTTTCCCAACAACCGTTCACCGATCAATGAGACCAACGGAGTGCCAAAAAGGTTACATTTGCTAACGGGTTGATAGTTAGCACTATCGTTCGAACATTAAATGGGGGGACTGTCCGTTAACGGACGTTCGGTTGTTCATAAGCGAACATTTTTTCGAAATCAGGCGTTTCTACATTTTAAAATCACCATACATGAATACAAACATTGGGATCACCCCAAAAAACCTCCAGGCTGTAGCAGTAGAGTTGACCAAGTTACTGGCCGATGAATTTGTCCTGTACACCAAGACGCGCAATGCGCACTGGAATGTAGAGGGCGCCGATTTTCATTCCATGCACGTATTTTTCGAGCAGCAGTATGAACAATTGGATGATTACATGGACAGTGTTGCAGAAAGGATCCGTCAACTGGGACATTATGCGCCTGCCACGCTGCAGAGCTTTCTTTCCCTTACGCACCTGACGGAGAAGCTGGGTGAGAAGAATGATAGCCTTGGTTTTATCAAGGAGTTGCTCGTTGACCACGAGAACATCATCATCTTTCTGCGGGAGAACATCAACCGTTTTGCCAATGAATACGGCGATGCAGGAACCAGTGATTT
>DASWFF010000045.1:0-62971 GCA_036394375.1 Puia sp. | reverse complement strand
TTATTCTGGCACTGGAGCCCGTCCAATGATTTCGATATGAACTTTCCCGTCTTCGGATGGGATGAAGCCTTAATAACGTATATCCTGGCCGCGTCTTCCCCTACCCATCCTATTTCAAAAGAACTCTATGAGAACTCCTGGGTTAAAAGCCAGAGCTGGATGAATGGGAAATCTTACTACGGCATTAAACTTCCATTGGGAAATTTCGATTACGGCGGCCCATTGTTCTTCGAACAATATACTTTCATGGGAATCGATCCCAACGGCCTGAAAGACGATAACAATATCGATTACGCCGAGCAGACGCGCAATCACACTCTCATCAACCGGGCGTATTGCATCGATAACCCCAAAAAATTCAAGGGCTACGGGGCCAATTGCTGGGGACTGACAGCCGGCGACAGTTACAAAGGGTATGTGGCGCATTGCCCGCAGGACGACCGGAGCGTCATACAACCCACGGCAGCACTTTCCTCTTTTCCGTATACTCCTGAATACAGCATGCAGGCTTTGAAGCACTTTTACTATGACCTGGGCGATAAGATCTGGGGCAAGTATGGTTTTGCAGACGGCTTCAGCGAAACAAAGAATTGGTATGCGACAACGCACCTTGCCATCGATCAGGGCCCTATTGTCGTCATGATAGAAAATTATCGCAGCGGCCTGATCTGGAATTTATTCATGAAGATCCCGGATGTACAGAACGGCTTAAAAAAACTGGGTTTCCAAAGCCCCTGGATAAAAAACTAAAACATGATAAAAAACTGGATATTCATATTCATCTGTTGGCTCCTCGCCGCCGGGCTGCTGCCCCCAGGCACTGCCGTTGCACAGAAGGCCGCCGGTCAGACTGCCGCACAACAAACAACTTATTGCAATCCTGTTAATATCGATTACGGGTATACCCCCATCCCGGACTTCACGCGCTGGGGACGTCACCGGGCTACAGCCGACCCCGTGATCGTCAATTATAAAGGGGACTATTATTTATTCAGCACCAATCAATGGGGGTATTGGTGGAGCCCGGATATGCTGAGCTGGCACTTTATTTCCCGGAAATTCCTACGACCCTGGAACCAGGGCTATGACGAACTCTGCGCGCCCGCCGTCGATATGATCGGGGACACTATGATCGTATTTGGCTCGACCTATACCCGGAATTTCACGATCTGGATGAGCACTGACCCTAAGGCAGACCAATGGAAGCCGCTGGTGGACTCCTTCGATATCGGCGGATGGGACCCGGCCTTCTTCACGGATGACGACGGGCGCTTGTATATGTACAATGGCAGCAGCAACAGCTATCCTCTCTACGGGATAGAACTTAATCGCAAAACCTTCCAGCCCATCGGCACCCGGAAAGAACTGTACCTGCTGCACCCCGACCGGTTCGGCTGGCAACGGTTCGGAGAATACCTGGACAATACTTTCCTGGACCCGTTCATCGAAGGCTCCTGGATGACCAAACACCAGGGGAAATACTATTTGCAATATGGGGCGCCGGGCACTGAATTCAGCGGTTATGCCGACGGAGTAGTGGTGGGGGATAGCCCGCTGGGGCCATTCGATCAGCCGCAGTCCGATCCTTTTTCTTTCAAACCGGGTGGTTTTGCCCGGGGAGCGGGGCATGGCAGCACGTTCACCGACAACAGGAATAATTACTGGCATGTATCCACGATCACGATCGCCACGAAAAATAGTTTTGAGCGGAGGCTGGGCATCTGGCCCGCAGGTTTTGACAAGGACGGCGTATTATATATGAATGCCTCCTTCGGCGACTATCCCCATTATCTCCCCTCTGAAAGGACGAAAGAGCAAAATGCCCCGGAGGGGAATGGCGGTTTTACGGGATGGATGCTGCTGAACTATAAGAAACCGGTGCTCGTATCCTCCACGCTCGGCGGGCATCCTGCCAACGATGCGGTAGACGAGGATATTAAAACGTATTGGAGCGCCGCCACAGGAGAGAAAGGCGAATGGATCCAGACGGATCTGGGAGCCCTTTCCACGGTGAATGCCATACAGGTCAATTATGCCGACCAGGATGCCCCCTTTCTGGGAAAACAGACGGATATTTATCATCAGTATGTTTTATATGAGTCCGTTGATGGAAAACGATGGACGGCGCTGGTGGATAAAAGGAATAACCGGACCGATGTCCCTCATGACTACGTAGAGCTGGGCATACCTGTAAAGGCCCGGTATATTAAGCTGGAAAACATTCATATGCCGGGAGGTAAATTTGCCATCAGCGGCCTGCGTGTTTTTGGAAAAGGGTTGGGCCCCTTGCCGGATACCGTCAGCGATTTGATCGTTTTGCGCACGGGAGAGGACAAACGTAGCGCCTGGATAAAATGGAGCCCGGTGGATAATGCCTATGCCTATAATATTTATTTTGGCACGGCGCCCGATAAACTGTATAATAGTATCCTGGTTTACGACGCCAACGAATATTGGTTCAAAGTTATGGACCGGGAAAAACCGTATTACTTTTCAATGGAAACCCTTAACGAGAACGGTATTTCCGTCCGGACGAAGGTAATGAAGGTCGATTAGTCATCCCGGCCAGCCGCCCGGGAATAAATTGGATTAACGTATAAATTGTTTAATATGAAAAAAGGTAAGGTCTTTATTCTCCTGCTGTTCATCGCTCTTTCACAGGTACAGGCGCAGGCGCCTGCCCAGGCCCGGGAGGAGAAAATGCATGCATTTGTCAATGCCCTGATGGGTAAAATGACGCTCGATGAAAAGATAGGCCAGCTCAACCTGCCCGGCGCAGGGGATATCACCACCGGACAGGCCGGCAACTCGGATATCGCCAAAAAGATCGAAGAAGGAAAAGTGGGCGGTTTATTCAACATCAAATCCCTGGCGAAGATCCGGGAGGTGCAGAAGATAGCCGTGGAGAAGAGCAGACTGAAGATCCCGCTGATCTTCGGCATGGATGTAATTCATGGGTACGAAACGGTATTCCCCATTCCCCTGGCCCTGAGCTGCAGCTGGGACATGCAGGCTGTTGAAAAGAGCGCCCGCGTTGCCGCTACCGAAGCCAGTGCGGATGGAATCTGCTGGACTTTTTCGCCGATGGTGGACATTTCCCGTGATCCCCGCTGGGGGCGTATTGCCGAGGGCAATGGAGAAGACCCTTACCTGGGCTCGCAAATCGCAAAGGCGATGGTGAAAGGTTACCAGGGCAACCTGTCCGGCAACAGCGATATCATGGCCTGCGTAAAGCATTATGCCTTGTATGGCGCGGCGGAAGCGGGCCGGGATTACAATACCACCGACATGAGTTACGTAAAAATGTTCAACGAATACCTCCCACCCTATAAGGCGGCAGTGGATGCCGGCGCGGGAAGCATTATGGCCTCTTTCAATGAGGTGAACGGCATACCTGCCACGGCGAATAAATACCTGATGACGGATGTGCTGCGTAAACGCTGGGGCTTTTCTGGTTTTGTCGTGACCGATTACACGGGTATTAATGAATTGATAGCGCACGGGCTTGGCGACCTGCCAACTGTTTCGGCGCTGGCGCTTCAGGCAGGCATCGATATGGATATGGTGGGAGAGGGCTTTTTGACGACCCTGAAAAAATCCCTTCAGGAAGGGAAAGTGACGACTGCCCGCATCGACGAGGCCTGCCGAAAAATACTAGAGGCAAAATACAAGCTGGGGCTGTTCGCTAACCCCTATAAATACTGCGACGAAAAGAGGGCGGCTACCGAGATCTTTACGGAGGCCAACCGGACAACGGCCAGGAAGATTGCCGCCGATTGTTTCGTATTGCTGAAGAACCAGGGCAATATACTTCCTTTAAAAAAGGGGGGTACGATCGCGCTGGTCGGCCCCCTGGCGGATAACAGGGAGAATATGACAGGCACCTGGAGCGTGGCGGCTGATTTTTCCAAATCCGTTTCCCTCTTGCAGGGATTAAAGGATGTGGCTGGCGACGGTGTAAAGATCCTCTATAGCAAGGGCTCCAACCTGGACGAAGACAGCCTGTTCGAGCAAAGGGCGGGCATGTTCGGCAAGTCCCTGGAAAGGGACCGCCGTCCCGCAGCGGAGATCATTCAGGACGCGCTGAACACGGCCAGTCAGGCAGATGTCATCGTTGCTGCCCTGGGCGAATCGGCCGAGATGAGCGGGGAGTCCAGCAGCCGCAGCAATATTGAGCTGCCGCAGACCCAGCAGGATCTGTTAAAGGCCTTGCTGAAGACCGGCAAACCCGTAGTATTAGTCTTATTTACGGGCCGGCCCCTGGCTATCAAATGGGAAAACGACCAGGTTCCGGCTATTTTAAATGGTTGGTTCGGCGGCACCGAAGCAGGGCATGCATTGGCCGACGTGCTGTTCGGCGATGTCAATCCCTCCGGTAAGCTGAGCACCACCTGGCCGCAGAATGTCGGACAGGTCCCCATTTATTACAACCATAAGAATACCGGCCGGCCGCTGGCAGAAGGCGCCTGGTTCCAGAAGTTCCGTTCAAACTACCTCGATGTGTCCAATGACCCGGTATATCCTTTTGGTTATGGACTGAGCTACACCCACTTTACTTACAGTGATCTGGCGCTGAGCAACACTTCGCTGAAGGGAAATCAAAAGCTGACAGCGACGGTGACGGTAACGAATGGCGGGACCAGGGACGGGAAGGAAGTCGTGCAGCTTTATATCCGGGATGTGGTAGGCAGCATTACCAGACCGGTTAAAGAATTAAAAGGTTTTCAGAAAATTGCGGTAAAAGCCGGGGAATCCCAAAAAGTCACCTTTACGATCACGCCGGAAGACCTGAAATTTTATAACAATGACCTGAAATATGATTGGGAGGCTGGCGATTTTGAGATCATGACAGGCGGCAACTCAAGGGATGTGAAACCGGTGAAGATCACCTGGAGCAAATAAGGCGTTATTTCTTTCTAATCCTTAATCAACACCGATGAAAAGTTCCACAACAACCTCACACTGGCTTGCACTGACTCTACTTCTCTCTTTCGGCGCCCACGCTCAAAATGGAGTCCATAATAGCCAAAAGAAAACGATCGGCCGGAAAACGATCGCCCAAAAAGTCGATTCCCTGTTGATGCGGATGACCCTGGAGGAAAAGATCGGGCAGATGAACCAGTATAATGGCGACTGGGATGCCACCGGCCCGATCACAAAGGACGGGGACAAGCAACGGCAGATCAGCAGCGGCCAGTTGGGCTCCATGCTGAATGTTACAGGCGTTGAGCACACCCGGCAGCTACAGGAGATGGCCATGAAATCCAGGCTACGCATCCCCCTGCTTTTCGGCCAGGACGTCATTCATGGTTACCGGACGACCTTCCCCATCCCCTTGGCAGAGGCTGCCAGCTGGGATCTGGAAGCGATACAATTGTCCGCCAGGGTGGCGGCCAGGGAAGCTTCGGCGGCGGGCGTACATTGGACTTTCGCTCCCATGGTGGATATTGCCCGGGACCCCCGCTGGGGAAGGGTGATGGAAGGCGCCGGGGAAGATCCCTACCTGGGCTCACAGATCGCGCGGGCGCGGGTCATGGGCTTCCAGGGAAAAAAACTGGGAGATACCGATGCCGTCATGGCCTGTGCCAAACACTTTGCGGCATATGGCGCCGCTATCGGCGGCCGGGACTATAATTCGGTAGATATGAGCTTGCGCACTCTATGGGAGATCTACCTGCCACCGTTCAAAGCGGCGGCTGAGGCAGGCGCTGCCACCTTTATGAATTCCTTCAACGATCTGAATGGGATCCCGGCTACGGGTAACGTATATCTGCAGAGGACGATATTGAAAGGGAAATGGAAATACAAAGGATTTACGGTTAGCGACTGGGGCTCCGTAGGGGAGATGATCCCGCATGGGTATGTAAAGGATAATTACGAGGCCGCAAGGGCGGCGCTTGCGGCAGGCTGCGACATGGACATGGAAAGCCGCAGTTATATCCACCATCTCTCCGCCCTCGTCAGGGACGGGAAAGTAAAAATAGCCTGGATCGATGAGGCCGTCAAGAGGATCCTCACCAAAAAATTTGAAATGGGTCTGTTTGACGACCCGTTCAGATTCTGTAATGAACAAAGAGCCTCACAGCAATGGAACAATCCGGACAACCTGAAAATTGCACGATCGGTGGCGGAAAAAAGCATCGTTTTATTGAAGAATGAACACCACCTGCTGCCCTTGTCGAAAAATACAAAGACCATCGCCCTGATAGGCCCGCATGTAAAATCCGTAAGAGATAATCTTGGTTTTTGGTCCTATGAATATCCGGATGATTCCAGCCGGATCCTGTCTCAATGGGAGGGTATACAGGAGAAGGTCGGCAGCGGGACAAAATTGCTTTATGCAAAGGGCTGCAATATCGATGATAGTTCCAGGGCGGGTTTTGCAGAGGCCATCGAAACAGCCCGTCAGGCGGATGTCGTCATTCTGAGCGTCGGCGAAGCGGCAAACATGACCGGCGAAGCCAAAAGCCGCAGTAATATCCATTTGCCTGGTGTGCAGGAGGAATTGATACAAGCGATACAATCGACGGGTAAGCCGGTGGTGGTCCTGATCAATGCGGGCAGACCCCTGATCTTCAACTGGACGGCGGATCATGTTCCCGCCATTGTATACACCTGGTGGCTCGGCACCGAAGCAGGCAATGCCATCGCCGATGTCCTGTTCGGGGATTACAACCCATCCGGGAAGTTGCCGATCACCTTTCCCCGGGCGGAAGGCCAGATCCCCATCTATTACAATCACTTTTCCACCGGCCGGCCCGCCAAAAACGACAGCGACCTTAATTATGTCTCCGCGTATAACGATTTGCCCAACGATCCCCGGTTTCCTTTCGGCTACGGATTAAGTTATACTACCTTTTCATACAGCGATATTTCTTTAAGCGCCCCTTCGTTCAAGTCCGGGCAATCCCTTACAGCGACCATAACACTTACGAATACCGGCAGCTATGATGGTAAAGAGACCGTTCAGCTCTATATCCGCGATCTGGTCGGCTCCGTCGTAAGGCCTGTTAAGGAACTCAAAGGATTTATCCAGGTATTCTTAAAAGCCGGAGAATCAAAAAAAATCGCCTTTACTATTCGGGCTGAAGACCTCCGGTTTTATAACGACCAGTTGCAATATGTTTTTGAACCAGGAGAGTTCAGGCTGTACCTGGGGGGCAATTCAAGGGACGTAAAGACAGCGGCATTCACACTTGCCCGGGAATAACTACTTTTACGACATGCAAGGCATTAAAAACATCATTTTCGACCTGGGCGGAGTGATCATCAACCTAAACAATCAGCTTACGGAAGACGCTTTCGTAGCCTTGGGAGCGAAGACCTTCCGGGAATATTTCGGGCATGGCCATGCCGCTTCTTTTTTCAGGGACTACGAAGTGGGAGGGATCAGCGACCGGCAATTTATCGATGCTGTAAAAGAGATGACGGGCCTTTCCGTAGGGGACGAGGAAATTATTAAAGCCTGGAATGCGCTGCTGCTCGACTTCCCGGCGCAGCACATCCAGTTACTGAAAGATCTGGGCAAGCGGTACCGGCTTTTTCTTTTCAGCAATACCAATGCCCTCCATTTGAAGGCATTGCGAAAAATTTACCGGGACAGCTTTGGCGAAGGGGAATTGGACGATCATTTTGAGCGGACCTATTATTCCCATCTGCTGGGTATGCGAAAACCCGACAAACCATCCTACGAACATATTCTTCTGGAAAACCAACTGACGGGAAGTGAAACCCTTTTCGTAGATGATGCCCTGATCAATGTAGAGGGAGCGGAAGCCGCAGGACTGAAAGGGCTTTATCTCAGGCCCGGCACCACGTTGCTGGATTTCCAATGGTGAAAGTTTGCCTCGACCTGCAGGCGCCGGCGATCCATGGCCAGGCTCCTGGCTATTTGATCTCCTCGAAGTCGATATATTCCCCCATGGTGTTTTTTGAGTCGGCCGGTTCCGGCCTTTTCGGTTGCGGCGAGGGCTGCTGCTGCGTATAGGAACGCTGGAAAGGATCAGTGGGGGCCTGCCCGTTCCCCTGCATATTCCTGAACTGTTGACGTACATGCTTCGTAGTCCGGAATATGGGCAGGAAAAAATTAAAAACGAATTTATATAAGAGGTATAGTACAATACCCAGGAAAAATATTTCTGATAAAGCCATCACAATAAATTAATATAGCTAAGGTACTACAAAGGACTATAAAGGGGTGTTAAAGAGGCCTTATTTCCTGAAAACCCTGTTAACCAACCAGTTAAGACCGTCTCCCAGCTTCTCCGCCACACGGTCGGCCAGCCGGATAAGGATTTTTTGAAGGCGTTCGTTCTCTAAAAAAGTATCCAGGATCTTATTGCCGGTCACCGTTTCCCCTTCAATTTTTCGGGGAAGGAGGGATCGGATGAACAGGGAGCCGGAATGCTCCTGGAAATAAATAAAATTTTTGTCGATCTGATCTTCCAGTCCTTTGGCCTTTTGTCGTAGCCGGCGGATCTCGTCTTCCAGGGAATCCAGGCTGCGGGCGGCTTTTGTCGTAACGGGCATAGTACTATGAAATTAGGTTTATTAGCAGGAGCGGCTCCTTTATTTGTTTTCCTCTTCTTCCCGTGACCGTTGAATAATGCTGTGGATGACAGGATCCACGAACAGGGATTTCCTGAACACGGCCAAAAGGATAAATACGGCCAGGAGGAGCAGGGTCACCAATCCAAAGCCTTTCACATAGCTGTGCAGCAGGCTGGAAAACCAGAAACCGACAGCCATTCCACTGAAAAGCAGGATCAAAAATACCAGGAAAAGGGAAATAATGATCCAGGCAAAATAACCCGCCGATTTGGAAAAAATGCGAAGACTTTGCAGCCGGTAGATCTCCATCCGGGTTTCCAGGTACTCTTTTAGCAGTGTTTTATTTTCCGAAAAGAAAGAACCTAAATTGTCTGGTTGGCTCATGCTTGCTCTTTTCTTTAAAAGTACGCGCCATCCCCCGATCCATAAAATATTTTCGTAAAGCTTTTAAGCCAGTTTTGGTAGAAATAAGATTTATCTTACCTTCGCATAGGTAAATGAAGCAAAAGAAGGGAACGGATCCGTTCCCTTCTTTATTTTCTAAAGCGGGCGGGGCCCGGAAGTGAGGATGTCTATCAGAATGGTCTTTTTCTATGGTCAATGAAACAGTTAAGACGGTGGAAGGCATGATGCAGGCCTTGTTGGCAGGCGAGCCTCTTTATTTCCTGGTGGAAGTGAGGATCAAGCCCACCAACAATATAAAAGTCTTTTTGGACGGAGATCAGGGGATTTCTATTGAAAAATGTGTGCAATACAACAGGGCTTTGTATAAGAAACTGGAGGAGTCGGGGCTTTTTCCGGGAGATGATTTTTCCCTGGAGGTCTCTTCACCGGGACTGGATGAGCCGCTGAAATCACTCCGCCAGTACAAAAAGAATATCGGCCGGCAGGTAGAGATCCTTTTACAGGATGGGTCGAAGAAGGAGGGCCGCCTGATAGAAGTGAGCGAAGACGGTATCATCATGGAAGAGACCAAAGGGAGGAACAAGAAGAAAGAAGTGATCAGTCACGCTTTCTTATTCGATAACATAAAAACAACAAAAATTCAAATAGTTTTTTAATCTCGCGCCTCAGGGCCGGATCTTTAAAAATTAAGTGTTATGGCAAGTATCAATTTGATCGAAGCCTTCCAGGACTTCAAGGAAGCCGAAAATATCGACCGCCCTACCATGATGAAAGTGGTAGAAGATGTGTTCAAAACTTTGTTGCGTAAGAAGTACGGCAGCGATGAAAATTTTGACGTAATCGTAAATGCGGAAAAAGGTGACCTGGAAATCGTCCGTCGCCGCACCATTGTGGAAGACGGCAGTGTAAATGATCCCCTGGCGGAGATCGCCTATACGGATGCGACGAAGATCCAGCAGGACTATGAGGTCGGGGAAGAATTATATGAAGAAATTGAAATACTGGATTTTGGCCGCCGGGCTATCCTGGCTGCCAAGCAGACCCTGGCAAGCCGCATCGGGGACCTGAAGAAGAATGTCCTGGTAAAAAAATATAATGAACGGGTAGGGGAAATCGTGAGCGCAGAAGTATACCAGGTCTGGAAAAAAGAGATCCTTTTACTGGATGAGGAAGGCAGCGAGCTGATATTGCCTAAATCGGAGCAGATCCCCCAGGATTATTTCAAAAAAGGGGAGAATATCCGGGCCGTGGTAAAAAAAGTGGAGTTAAAGAACAATTCTCCGGTGATCATTTTGTCCAGGACCAGTCCTTTATTCCTCTCTAAACTGCTGGAAATCGAAGTGCCGGAGATCTTTGACGGGCTGATCGTAATAAAAAAGATCGTTCGCGAACCGGGCGAAAGAGCCAAAGTGGCCGTGGAATCATACGATGACCGGATAGATCCGGTCGGCGCCTGTGTGGGAATGAAAGGAAGCCGTATTCACGGGATCGTCCGGGAGCTTAAGAACGAGAATATCGACGTGATCAACTGGACCAATAATACACAACTGCTGATCCAGCGCTCTTTGACGCCGTCTAAAATTACCAATATGGAGCTAGACAGCGAAAAGGCGCACGCGAATGTCTATCTAAAGCCGGACCAGGTGTCCCTGGCCATTGGCCGTAAGGGAGTCAATATTAAACTGGCCCAGGAATTGACGGGTTATACCATCGATGTGTTCAGGGACAACGAGGGCGAACCCGAAGAATTCGATATCGATCTGGAAGAATTCAGCGATGAGATCGAAACATGGGTAATCGACGAACTGAAACGTATCGGTTGTGATACGGCCCGCAGCGTACTGGATCTGACGGCGGACGAACTGGAAAGAAGGACCGATCTGGAAAAAGGGACGATCGATGAAGTTTTAAAAGTACTGAAAGAAGAATTTCAGAAAGGATAACCACCCCCTCCCCCCAAAAGGGGGAGTTAGGCAAATCCCTAAAGGGGGCGGAGTCCATATTTTATTAATATATTTACAGACTATTTTTTAATATTTTAAAAGGGACGATCCTGATCCCTTCCTTAGGGACCCAGGAAAGGCATATATGGCAGAAGTAATAACACCACGTTTGATGGCTGCGGCTAAAGAATTCAACATCGGTAAAGACACCCTGGTGGATTTTTTGGTGAGCAAAGGATTTAGCAAAGACGATCTGAAACCTACGTCCAAACTGACGGAGGACATGTATCGCTTTTTGCTGCAGGAATTCCAGGGGGATAAGGTCGCTAAGATCAAGAGCGATCAGATCGATCTGCCTAAGGGGAGCCTGGAAGCTAAAAAGAAAAAGGAAGACGAGACGGTACTCTTTAAAAAGGAGATCGTCAAAAAGCCTGCCAGGGAAGAAGCGCCCGTTGTGGAAGAGCCTCCGGTCGTTGTCCCGCCGGTAGTGGTAGTGGAAGAGAAACAGGAAGAACCGGAAATTATCAAGATCGAGGCGCCCGAACTGGAAGGACCGAAGGTCATTAATAAGATCGACCTTTCTGCGATAGATTCCTCTACCCGGCCCAAAAAGGTGATCAAAAAGACGGAAGGCGAGAATGGGGTCGAACCGAAGGCGGCGCCGGAAGAACAACCGGTAGAAGCCGTATTACCGGAGCCCCCTCCCGAAAATGAAATTCCCCAGGAGAAGGAGATAAAGGAACCCGTAGTAGTGGAAGAAGCCCCTCAGGAGGTTCCCGTCATTGTGGAGAGTCACCCCGGTCTCCAGCCGGAAGAGGTTGTGGCGCCGGAGCCGGAAAAAGAGATCCCACAGGAAGCGCCCGTAGCAGAAGAGCAGGATGCACCGCCCGTGATAGAAAATATCAAGGCGGAGAAGCTGGAAGGGCCGAAGATCCTCGGAAAAATAGAATTGCCCCTGAATAACGATACCCGCCCCAAACCCCCGGCTGAAGAAAAAAGAAAGCGGAAGAGGATTCCTATCGAGAAAAAAGATAACGGTGGCGGAGGTGGAAGACCCAATAACCCTCCTGGTGGGGGAACCGGACATGGCGGAACCGGACACAGCGGCGGCGGCAATCAGCGGCCTCCGGGACAGAGTCGTATTCCGATCCAACGGAATCCCCGTGGCGCCGGTGGTGCGCCCGGCCAGGGTGGCGGCGGCAATCGTCGGCCCGATCCCCGCAATACTCCCCGGGAAGTAAAGGAAATCGATAAGAAAGAGATACAGGAAAAGATACGGCAGACCCAGGCTAAACTGGCCGGGTCCGGTGGCCGGGGAAAAAGCCTGAAAGCTAAATACCGTCGTGCCAAACGCGACGAAATGGCCGAACATTCCGGTGGAGACGAGATTGCAGACAACAGGCTGCAGGTCACCGAGTTCATCAGCGTCAGCGAATTGGCCAACCTGATGGATGTGAGTTATGCGGAAGTGATCAGCAAATGTATGAGCCTGGGTATGATGGTGTCCATCAACCAGCGCCTGGAAGCAGATGTCATTGAGCTGGTGGCCGGTGAATTCGGATACGTTGTTGAATTTATAGGTATCGACGATGCGGCGGAGATGGAAGAAGACGAAGAAGAAGACGATCCAGAAGAAATGCTGCCCCGCTCTCCCGTAGTCACGATCATGGGACACGTCGACCATGGTAAGACCTCCCTGCTGGATTATATCCGGAGCGCCAATGTGGTAGCCGGTGAAGCCGGAGGGATCACCCAGCATATCGGAGCCTACCAGGTGACGACAGCTACCGGGAAGAAGATCACTTTCCTGGATACGCCGGGTCACGAAGCCTTCACCGCGATGCGTGCCCGTGGCGCCAAAGCTGCCGATGTAGCGATCATAGTCGTTGCCGCAGATGACGCCGTCATGCCGCAAACGAAAGAAGCTATCTCCCATGCCCAGGCTGCAGGCCTGCCCATGGTCTTCGCTATCAATAAGATCGACAGGGAAGGCGCTAACCCGGAAAAGATCAAGGAACAGCTGGCCGGCATGAATATCCTGGTAGAAGACTGGGGTGGAAAATTCCAGTCGCAGGAAATATCCGCCAAGAAAGGACTGAATATAGATCTCTTACTGGAAAAAATAGGACTGGAAGCGGAATTGCTGGACCTGAAAGCCAATCCTGACCGCGAAGGTTCCGGCAGCGTCATAGAAGCTTCCCTGGACAAGGGAAGGGGTTATGTAGCTACGGTGCTGGTGCAGAACGGTACGTTGAATAATGGTGACCTGGTGGTTTCCGGGCAGTATTACGGCCGTGTAAAAGCGATGTTCAACGAGCGTAACAAACGGGTGGACAGCGCTCCGCCGACAACACCCGTACTGCTCCTGGGCCTTAACGGCGCTCCGCAGGCAGGTGAGAAATTCAAGGTATATGCCGATGAGAGCGAAGCGAAGGAAGTGGCGAATAAACGGGCCCAGATCCTCCGGGAACAGGGTATCCGGACCAAGAAACACATTACGCTGGACGAGATTGGCCGACGCCTCGCCCTGGGAAATTTCAAGGAATTGAACCTGATCATAAAAGGAGACGTGGATGGATCGGTAGAAGCATTGAGCGACTCCCTGCAGAAACTTTCTACGGAAGAGATCGCCGTTCGCGTTGTTCATAAGGCTGTGGGCGCCATTACAGAAAGTGATGTATTGCTGGCTACTGCTTCTGACGCCGTAATCGTCGGCTTTAACGTCCGGCCTTCTTCACAGGCCTCCCGCCTCGCTGAAAATGAAGGCGTGGAAATCAAGACCTATTCGATCATTTACAATGCCATCGAAGAGGTGAAGAGCGCCATGGAAGGGATGCTGGAGCCGAAAATACAGGAGAAGATCGTGGCGAATGTGGAAGTGCGCAATGTCTTCAAATTCGATAAAGCTACGGTGGCCGGGTGTTATGTTCTGGACGGCAAGATCTTCCGCAATGCGAAGATCCGGCTGGTGCGGGATGGTATCGTGATCTACCCGATCGGGGAAGGCGCCTCCGCAGAGCTGGCGTCCCTCAAGCGGTTCAAGGATGACGTGAAAGAAGTGGCTTCCAGCATGGAATGCGGGTTGACCATTAAGAATTTTAATGATCTCCGGGTGGGCGATATCGTAGAAGCCTACGAGGAAGAAGAAGTTAAACGCACACTCTAAACTTTTGTTAAATACCCCCGTAAGGGGGTATTTGCTATTTAATTTCACCGGTATAAAATTACTTTTGTCGATGGACGCTGGTCCATATATACCTCTTTTGTATGATTAAAAGAATCCTTCTCTTAACCGCCCTTTTCTTCGTCCTGGCCGATGGTTTTGCCCAGCAGGCAAAGGTGGTAGCTGATAAGATTGCCGGTATCCTGGGTGATAAGATCATTCTGAAATCAGAATTAACGACGGCCGTAGCGGATATTCAACGTAACGGAGGCGCCGCCACGGATGAATGCAATATATTGGACAATATGCTTATCCAGAAGGCGCTGGTATTGCAGTCCGAAAGAGACTCCCTTCCTGTAAACGACGAGGAGGTCGATGCGGAGCTGGATCAGAAGATCCGGTATTTTATAAACCTTTATGGCGGCAAAGACGCCCTGGAGCAGATCGCGCAAAGAACGGTCTATCAGCTTAAGCAGGACATGCGTCCCAGCATACGGGAGCAGCGCCAGGCACAGGCCATGCGCCAGAAGATCGTGGAAGACATCAAGATCACACCCACGGAAGTAAAGGAATATTATGAGAAGATCCCGAAGGATAAACTTATATTTTACGAATCCCAATTGCAGCTGAGCCAGATCATTCTTTATCCCAAAGCCAGCCGGGATATTGAAAAGCTGGCTATGGATGAATTGAATGAGTTTAAAAAACAGGTAGAGGATGGAACAAAAAAGTTTGCGACCCTCGCCCAGTTTTATTCGGACGACCCTGGCAGCAAAGAAAAGGGTGGTCAGATCGAATTAAACCGCAATGACAGTAAAATGTGGGATCCGGTATTTTTTGCCACCGCTTTCCGTCTGAAGGAAGGGCAGGTGTCCCCCGTCATCAAAAGCAAATACGGCTATCATATCATCCAGATGGTGAGCCGTAACGGAGACGACGCGGTGGTGAGACATATCTTAAGGATCCCCCAGATCACGGCGCCGGAAATAAACGATGCTACCGTCAAACTGGACTCTATACGTAGCCAGCTGATAGCCGGCGATTATGGTTTCGGGGGAGCCGTTGCCAAATACAGTGATGATGACGTCGCAAAATCTACTGCCGGTCAGATTATGGGCCGGGATGGCTCTACGTTCCTTACCATCGATCAGCTGGACAAGGATATGGTACTTCTGTTGAAGAATTCCAATCTCAAACCGGGAGAATATTCCAAGCCTACTCCCTTTACGGACGAAAGAGGGAAAAAGGGCGTGCGGATCGTACTGATGGTCTCCAAGTCCGAACCCCATCGTGAGAATTTGAAAGATGATTACAACCGGGTATCCAGCCGCGCATTG
This sequence comes from Puia sp., assembly GCA_036394375.1. Lineage (GTDB taxonomy): Bacteria > Bacteroidota > Bacteroidia > Chitinophagales > Chitinophagaceae > Puia. The sequence continues at coordinate 47,573 of DASWFF010000045.1, read as the reverse complement.
GACGAAAAGAAATCGGCGGCCCTGGAAAAGTGGTTCGGCGCCAAAATTCCCACCTTTTATATAATGATCGACGGAGATTACAGGAATTGCGCTAATCTTAAAAAATGGGCGAATAACTCAGCGACAGCAGGTAATTAACTTAGGTATTAACCCTTAGTTGTTCCGAAATAATGTCTTAATACGTCAGGCATACCCGCTTCTTTAGTAATTTGATACCGTACGTTTACAAATTAATCTCATTAAGACGCTGGAAGCGTCTCAAAATATTAGACAATGTCCGGAAATGCGCTAAATTTACAACAGTGCATTTCCGGTACTTTATGCCCGGAAAAATCTGACAATATTCAAATAGTATGCTAAGTAGTGCCCCCAAATCCGTGCCTACGAGAGAGCAGTTTATACAACCTTATTTTATTGAAATTGCCTCTGATGGGGCCATCAAGGCGACTTGTGCCCGATTTGCCACCCTGCTTAAGAAAAGGAATATCTACTCATTCCTGGGGAAGAATATATTAGAGATTTTTAAACAATCAGGTAAGCTAAGTCCCGAATTACCCTATCATTTCCCCGAAGAAGCCCTGCCCAAAGTAATTGATCTGTCTATCAGCGGATCAGGCATAAAACCCTGTCTTATCCGCTGGATCCCTACGCCGGTATATACCCCGGAAGGCGAGACAGGAAGCTGGCAATTAAGTGGTATGAAAATCTATCCGGATCATTCTCTGAAGGCAGATACGGGGGAGTATTCCCGCCCGGCAGGAAACGAATTGCAATACCAGGCCAGCCTGGTCAAATACGTTTCAGATATTATCGTTATGACCGATCTTCAGGACCAGGTCATCTACTGGAACAAGGCAGCGGAAAAATTCTACGGCATTCCTGCCCGGCAGGGGATCGGCCGGCATTTCCGGGACCTGATCCGTTATGAATACCTGCATACGACGGAGGAGGAGGTGAAAAGGACATTCCAGGAAAAGGGTTTTTGGGATGGGGAAGCAGTCTATGTTTCGGGAGACGGAAAAAAATCGTACCTTATTAGTTCTATCCGGTATATGAGGGACCATGAAGAACGGATCACCGGAATCGTAGCCGTTAATAAGGATATCACGGAGAATAAACTGGCGCAACAGGAAAGGGAAAATGCGGAGATGCAATTACGTCAATATTCTGAGCAGATGACAAATATCCTGGAAAGTATAACGGATGGATTTTTTGTGCTGGACAAGGATTTCAGGGTCAGCCTTTGGAACCATGAGGCCGAAAGGATCACCCGCCTTTCCTCTGCGGAAATGGTGGGCCAGCCTATCTGGGAGAAATTGCCGGAGCTGGTGGACACAGACATGTATCAATCCTTTCAGAAGGCCTTTTCAAAGAAAATGACGGTCACTCTCGAACAATACAATGAACGCTTTGATCGATGGCTGGAAATGAGCATATATCCCTCCGAGCAGGGATTATTCGCTTATTTCAAGGATGTGACCGTAAGGAAAAAACAGGAGATGTTGCTGGCTTTGGAAAAGAAGGTGCTGGAAATGAATTCCAGTAAAAAAGCCTCTTTAAGGGCGCTCCTGAATTATTTTATCAAAGGCATACAAAAGATATTCCCGGGCATGTATTGCTGTGTGGTGACACCGGATGACGAGGGGCTGTGTGTCAAGCTTCTTTCTGCGCCCGGCCTGCCTGCTATTTATGCCCATGCCATTGACGGGCTGCTGATCGGCCCTGCTGCAGGAAGTTGTGGTACCGCTATTTACCGGAAAGAAAAAGTGATCACATCCGATATTGAAACGGATCCCCTATGGCGGGACCATAAAGAGCTGGCGCTGAAATTTGGCCTTCGGGCCTGCTGGTCCTTTCCGATACTCGATGCAAAAGAGGACGTGCTGGCAGCCTTGGCCGTTTATTATACCACCTCCAAAACACCCACTCCCGTTGAACTGGATATCATTGAACGTGCCGCCAACCTGGTAACGATCATTATCGAGAGCAAGAGGGCGGAAGAAGAGCTCAGTATCAGTAACGAACGGTATACGCTGGCCACCAAAGCGACCAATGATGCTATCTGGGACCTGGACATTCATACGGGTTTGTATTTCTGGGGAGAAGGTTTCTATCATCAGTTCGGCCACAAGCCCGGCCCTAAAGTCCGGACAAGGAAATTCTGGGAGATGCATATCCATCCGGAGGATAGAATGCGGGTCCTGAAAAATATGGAGAAATTTATCCGGCATAAGGATAAAGACCTGTGGCTGGAAGAATACCGGTTTAAAAGATCCGATGGGAAATATGCCCTCGTATCCGACCGGGCGTTCCTGATCTTCGGGAAAGAAGGAAAAGTGATCCGGATGGTGGGTTCCATGCAGGATATTACCGGAAAGAGGGAGATGGAAAAAAGATTGTTAAAGCAGGAGCTGAACAAACAGAAAATAGTGGCTCAGGCCATGGTGGATGCACAGGAAAAAGAAAGAGCGGAGATCGGGAAGGAATTACATGATAATATCAACCAGATCCTCTCTACTACCAAATTATACCTGGAGCTGGCCAAAAATGATCATAAGGAAAGGCTGAACCTGATCAGCCGCAGCGCCGAAAATATTCATGATGCGATCCATGAGATCCGGAATATTTCCCGGTCCCTGGTGCCGGCAAGTATCGGCGATCTAGGCCTGCAGGACTCTATTGCCGACCTGGTGGAAAGTGTCAGGACCACCCGCGCTATCCATGTCGAGTTCTATCCCGTTGGGAAATTCGATGAAAGGATCAGCGATAAGGAAAAGCTAATGTTGTTTCGGATCATCCAGGAACAGATCAATAATGTATTGAAACATTCCGGAGCCAGGAACCTCATCATCGAACTGATCCTTGAAGAGATGGAAAACAGGATCGAACTGAATATTACTGACGACGGGAAAGGATTTAATCCCGGGAAGGTAAAAAATAAGAAGGGGCTCGGTCTTTCCAATATCATGAGCAGAGCGGACCTTTTTGGGGGGAAAGTGACGATCATGTCTTCACCGGGACGAGGTTGCAAACTCAGAGTTCAAGTGCCTGTCCAAAACGAACCGGAGGTTCGTTGGACGAAGGCCAGACATTAGAGGTTTCACACCGAAGGGTACATTTTAGATAACCCGAAGGTGTGAAACAAAACGAACCGGAGGTTCGTTGGACGAAGGCCAGACATTAATGGTTTTACACCGAGGGCTATATTTCAGTTAGCCCGAAGGTGTAAAACAAAACGAAGTATAATCTTTAAAACAATCCTATATGAGCAAGATCAATATCTTAATTGCCGACGACCACAAGCTGATCAGAGAGACCTGGAGTTATATTTTAAACAGTGATTCCCGGTTCCAGGTCATAGCTGAATGTGGAGATGCGCAGGAAGCGGTCGAACTGGCAAAAGCCAAGCGTCCCCACGTAGTATTAATGGATATCAACATGACCCCCTTTTCCGGGCTGGAAGCTACGCAACGAATCAGGAAAATATCACCCGGCTCCAAGGTGATCGGAGTCTCCATGCATTCTCAACCGGCTTATGCCAAAAAGATGTTACAAATGGGGGCCCGGGGATATGTCACGAAGAATTCGTCCAAGGAAGAAATGATCAAAGCCATCCTGGAAGTCAATCATGGCAATAAATATATCTGCGACGAGATAAAGAACATTATTTCCGAACAATTGCTCGATGAAAAGGAGGATTCTCCTAATATCAATGCCCTGACCGAAAGGGAGATGCAGATCATCAATTTTATCAAGGAAGGGCTCTCTTCGAAAGAAATCGCCACCAGCCTGAATATTTCCCTGAAGACTGTGGAGGTACACCGGCATAATATTCTCAAGAAATTGAAACTCAAGAACTCAGCATCCCTGGTGAATTTCATCAATACGAACGCGACCTACATTTAGGATAGGTATAAACATCTAGCAATCAATGGGTTTTTCCTTAGAAATGGGAATTCAGTCCTCTTTTTCTTTATAAATAAGAGGCTTTACCGGAATTTTACCCCCGAGATCCAACCCTTAGAAAAGCCAGGGGATTCCGGTTCCCAAAAAAGAGTGTTCCAAAATCCTGTTGAAACACCGCCCCCAAGCCTATGAAGACTGGGGGTTTTTTCTCGCCCGTAGCTTTTGCGGACCCTTCCTTCACTTCGGCGGCCTGCTTCTTTTCTTTTATTACCGATTTTATCGGTAACTTTGCCGTTCATTTTTCTTCATGAGCGATGACATTAAACATGAATGCGGGCTGGCATTCATTCGATTACGTAAGCCGTTCTCCTATTATTTGCAGCAATACGGGACCGTTCTGTATGGCCTGAACAAGCTCTACCTGCTGATGGAAAAGCAGCACAACCGGGGGCAGGACGGGGCAGGAGTAGCTGCTGTAAAGTTGAATACGGAGCCGGGGCACCCCTTCCTGAATAGGATCCGAAGCAGTAACAATCAACCCATTGCGGATATTTTTTCCAAGATCCTGGGACAAGTGAAGGAGCTGGAGCAATACCAGCCCGATATCACTAAACATCCCGGGCTGATGAAGGGGCACATCGATTTTCTGGGAGAGGCTCTGCTGGGGCACCTGCGCTACGGCACCCAGGGAAGGAATAATGCTGAATTCTGCCATCCTTTTATAAAACGGAATACCATCCCTGCCAGGAACCTTGCCCTGGCCGGTAATTTCAACCTGGTCAATACCGATGAGCTTTTTGCCCTGATCGGGATAGACCCGGGAGAGTTTCAGAAGCAGAGTGACCTTGCGGCGATGATGGAAGTCATCCACCATTTTCAGGTCAAAGCCGATGAAGAAGCCCCCGGTAACCTGGATATAGTCAGTCTATTGCGTAAGGCCGTATCCCTGTTCGACGGAGGATTTACGGTCGGGGGGCTGATGGGTAACGGAGACAGTTTTGTTTTCCGGGATGCCAATGGGATAAGGCCCGCGTATTATTATATCAATGACGACGTCGTGGTAGCCGCTTCGGAGCGATCCGCCATCCGTACGGTCTTCAATGTAGGAGAGAATGAGGTAATGGAGCTGATGCCGGGTAAGGGCCTGATCGTAAAGGCCGATGGGAAGGTCTCTGTTGAACAAATACTGGAACCGAAGGAGCGCAGGGCCTGTAGTTTTGAGCGGATCTATTTTTCCAGGGGCAGCGACGAAAAAATTTACCGGGAACGGATCGCGCTGGGATTCAATCTCAGCGAACAGATCCTGAACGCGGTCAACCATGATCTGAAGAATACGATCCTGTCTTTTATTCCCAATACGGCCGAAGTGGCCTTCTATGGTCTGTGGAAAGGACTGGACGACTACCTGGAAAAAGTAAAGATCCAGCGTATCCTCTCCTGGGGTAAGGAACTTACGGAGGAGAAGCTGATAGAAATGGTCAGCCGAAAGATAAGGGTGGAAAAAGTGGCTATTAAAGATGTAAAAATGCGCACTTTCATTACGGAGGACGCCAGCCGCAATGAGATGGTGCAACACGTATACGATGTCACCTATGGCACCGTGCTCAAAGGGGTGGATACCCTGGTGGTGATCGACGATTCCATCGTGCGGGGAACCACGTTGAAGGAGAGTATCGTGCGAATGCTGGCCCGCCTGGAGCCTAAAAAGATCATTGTCGTATCTTCCGCTCCACAGATCCGTTACCCGGATTGTTATGGGATCGATATGAGTAAGCTGGGCGACTTTATTGCTTTTCGGGCAGCCGTTGAGTTAATGAAAGAAAGAGGAAAGGAAGCTTGTCTGCAGGAGCTATACGATAAGTGTAAGGAATTACAACGTACAGGCCAGTTGCATACGGAGAATGTGGTGAGAATGGTCTATAAACCTTTCACGACGCAGGAGATCTCCGATAAGATCGCCCAATTAATAACGCCGCCGGAGATCCAGACTCCCGTTGAAGTCATTTACCAGACGATCGAATCCCTGCATAAAGCCTGCCCTACGAATACCGGAGACTGGTATTTTACGGGCAACTATCCTACCCCCGGAGGTAACAGGGTGGTGAATAAGGCCTTTATGAATTATATGGAGGGCAAAAATGTAAGGGGCTACTAAAACGCCAGAGGACGCCACAGGCGTCCTGGCCCCCCGGGAAATTAAATTGATCATCTCAGTAAAAATCATTAATATTATATAGCTATTTTGCTGTATAAAAGACCCCCTTTTAATATACCTGCAGGTTAAGCTCAAGTTAGTAATGCATTGATTATTTTCTCCTTTAGAAAAATTCAAGCGTTATGAAGAAAGTCTCTATCATGATCGTTGATGATCATACGCTGATTCGGGAAACATGGAGCTTCTTATTAGGAAAGAATGAAAATTTTGATGTAGTAGCGGAATGCGGCGATGGCGAACGCGCTATTGAACTGGCCAGAGATAAAAGGCCCGATGTAGTTCTGTTGGACATCAATATGGCGCCCATGAGCGGATTTGACGTGTTGAAAATGATCCGTAAATATTCCCCCGGCTCAAAGATCATCGGTGTATCTATGCACTCCCAACCAGCCTATGCCAAAAAAATGCTACGTTTAGGCGCTAAGGGATATGTGACCAAGAATTCCCCCCGTCAGGAAATGCTGGAGGCGATCGCCGAGGTAAGCAACAATCATATCTATATCTGCCAGGAGGTAAAGAATATCCTTTCGGACCAAATGTTGAACGGGGACCAGGTGAACCCGGATATCAATAATCTCTCCGACCGGGAAATGCAGATAGTCCGGGCTTTAAAGGAAGGGCTATCGTCGAAAGAGATCGCTTCGGAATTGAATATTTCCTTAAAGACCGTAGAGGTGCATCGCCATAATATACTTAAGAAGTTAAAATTAAAAAATACCGTCTCCCTCATTAATTTTATCAATTCGCAAGCATTTGATATATAACTAGTTACCTAGGACTCCTCCCTTTTTTCCTCCCAGGCTCCTCAGGCATTAAAAACCATGAATCTTCTCTTCCAGGCATAAAAATTCCGGTTAATTTGAGTAGATTTATAGTTAGTACTATTCCGTATGAAAACCCTATTACTAATACGACATGCCAAAAGCAGCTGGGATAATGCCCATGTAAATGATATGGATCGCCCGCTGAATGACAGAGGCAGGCATGATGCCCCCGCCATGGCACAACGACTGATCAAGGCCAATATTAAAGTGGATCTGTTCGTATCCAGCCCGGCCAGAAGAGCCAAAAACACAGCAGAATTTTTTATTCGTGAGTTTGGGAGAAAGGAGAAAGAGATCCTTTTCATTCCGGAACTCTATCATGCATCGGTGCAGGCTTTTAAAGAGGTCGTCTCCGGCTTGGATGAGTCTTATGGTTCTGCCGCTATTTTTTCCCATAATCCGGGTATTACCGCCTTCGTCAATACGCTTACTTCCGTCCGGCTGGATAATATGCCTACCTGTGGGATTTTTGCCGTCACCAGTCTTGCCACGCAATGGAGTGAATTTTTGACGGCAGGCACGACATTCTGGTTCTTCGATTACCCTAAGAAAGAGTAGGAAGGGACTGTAAAAAAGAGTGCAGGGCGGTGAGTAAAAGATCATTCCCTGCAGACCCGTCCTTTCCGATCCCTGCGAAGGGAAAGCCCCGGGCCCCGGACAGGGCTTCGGATAAGGAGAAGGTTGACTGTTCTCTGCAAAGCGCTATTCCTTTTCCCGAAAGGTAGCTCCCCAGGTATTCCTGTTCTGTCTGACCGGGTGTCGGGACCAGGATCGCTTTTTTCTCCAGTTTTAAAAGGTCCATGATCGTACTGTACCCTGCCCGGGAGAGGACGATTCCCGCCTCACAAATAACCTCATTTAATGCGCTGGCCGGAAGGTGATTATAGACCCGTACTCCGGCCGGGATCCCGTCGGGTGGAATAGGAGGGGTTCCGGATCCCGGTAACCCTCTTACCAGGATCGTGGTGCCGGAATAAGAAGACAGCTGATCCAGGATCTTTTTCTCGAAGATCGTTCTTTGCGGCTCAGGCCCGGACAGAAGGACGAGGAGGTCGCAGGAGGGAGGAGTTCCTGACGAGGATCCGGGGCTTTTGGGGCCCGGTCGTTCAAATCTCGATAAAAGGCCGATATAGCGGGTGGGGATAGCCGGTAATTTGCCCGGATGGGAAAGGCTCCCGGCCAGGGAGCCGGCTTCTTCGAGATCGGGTATCCAGCAAAGGGAAAATCGTCGGATGGCCCGGTAATGGATCCGCTGCAAAAAGGTATCCGCCCATGGTCCAAAAGGGGTCCTGATCCGAAGTTGATGGGTGATAAAAACGGAATAGAGCCCCGGTACATAGAGTCCATACCGATTGTCTGAAATGACGGCGTCCGGCTTTTCGGTGGCGAGAAATTGCTTTAACCAGTCTTTTTCCCGCTTGATCCGAATCAATATTTTTGGAATCAGGCTGAATATTTTTAATAGGGTAAGGGCACGATTTTTGCCATATTTCACGTTATATCCCGGCAATTCGACGAAACGTAAAAAAGGAAATTCTTCTTTCAGGAGTGCTTTTTGGTCGCCTGAGGCGGCGATCCAGATTTCACATTTTTGATTTATTAATTCTTTAATTATTGGAATACACCTCGTTGCGTGGCCTAAACCCCAATCCAGCGGGGCCAGAAGGATTTTTGGTTTGGATGTAGAAGAAATGTTAATTTTTGTAAGAGTTGCCACTCAGATATACTTTTTTCTTAACAAAATAGTTAAATTAGTAAGTTCAAGTTATGAAAAGTACGAAGCTGGTATTGATTCTGTTGTTAATATTTAGTAGCATTGTAATAGTTAGCTGTAGTTCCGGACGTGGAATTGGCGGCAGCAGTAAGAAATGTGGCTGTGGAATCAGCAAAGGAATGTCTGGTTATTAAAATCTAATAAGTAATGAAAACTTGTAACAGAGATTTGCTTGTTCTTGTGAAAGATGAACACATGAATGAACAATCAATGGAGCAAGAGCTGGAACAGTTAAATGAACTCTTATTCCAGTTTGAGACCATTGAAAGTTTTTGTGTTGCTCATGAAGTGTTTGATATCAACAAACACAAGACTCTTTACAAGCGCGATACTATGCAAAAAATAATAAGGGAAAAGGAATTGAAGCCCTTTGTATTTATCTGCAATAAGAATTAAGATAACTTCTCCATCGCCTCGCGTAATTTTTTGATCATCTCTTCTATGTCCTGAAGGTGACAAGTGCCCACACTAAGCCTGTACCAGGGTGAATTTTTAGAAGCTCCGAATGCAGAAAAAGGAACCACTGCCAGTTGGGCTTCGTCCAGCAGATAAGAGGTCACGGCAGCCTGATCCTCCAGTAATTTCCCCTCAAGGGTCTTTTTACCCGCCAGATCGATCTTAATGGTAAGATAAATAGCGGCCTCCGGCGCCAGCACATCTACGCTGAATCCTTCCTTTTTTAATTGTACGAACCCATCATGGATCTTTTGTAACCGCTCGGAAACAGCCGCCCGGAAATGGAGCAGGAACCGGTCGATATTTCCCTTCTGCAGCAGGAAACCGGCCGTGGCTTTTTGTTCAGCCATCGGGGCCCAGGCGCCAATATGCGTAAGGATCGCCTTCATTTTATTGATGATCGTCGCAGGTCCGAAAGACCAGCCTACGCGCACACCGGTAGCCGCAAAGACCTTGCTGATGGCATCGATGAAGATGGTGTAATCCCGCATAGCCGGATACAGGGAAACGGGATTATAATGTTGAATGGCCCCATAAGTCAGTTGCCAGTACATCTGGTCGTAAAGCAGGTATAATTTTTTCTCTCCGGCGCCGCGGCGGGCATTTTCTTCCAGCACCATTTCGCAGATGTCTGCCAGATCTTTCCGGGAGATCGTCGTGCCGGTAGGGTTCTGCGGAGAACATAAACAGATCAGGGCCGCCCCTTTACTGTGGGGCCGGATGGCGTCCGCCGTAGGCATGAAATTATTTTCTGCCCCGGCCTCGATAACGATATGTTCGCCTCCGTTAAGATGGGTGTAGTGATTGTTGTTCCAGGAAGGAACGGCATAGATTACTTTATCTCCCTTGTCGATCAGGGTCCTGAATAAAGAGTAGATAAGAGGCCGGCCGCCACTGGCCACTAAGATCTCCTCAGGGGTATAAACTAATTCTTCTCTGTCTTTCAGGAAGCCTGCAATGGATTCCCGGAGGTCCAGGTTGCCCTCGGCTGCAGGATAATTCGTAAAATGCCGGCGATAAGCGTCGATGATACCCTCTTCCAGCTCTTTTGGAATAGGAAAGATAGCCGGATCAAAATCACCTACGGTAAAATTGTAGATTTTCTGTCCTTGCCGGATTTTTTCACGGATATCTCCGCCTAACTTGACAATTTCAGATCCAATCAGTGTTTCGGCAAGCTGGGATAATTTCATAGTAAATAACTTTCCTCCTTTAGGGAGTGGGGGGTGAGCCAACTATCGGACTCGAACCGACGACCCTTTCATTACGAATGAAATGCTCTACCAGCTGAGCTAAGTTGGCTTTTGACAGGTTCTGGTTGTCCTGTCTTCCGTCTGCAAAAATACAGGTAGGGCGTTGCCTCACAAAATAATTAATCAGAATGTTTAGCAGAAGACTGTTTTGTAACTTGGATGGGATTTTAAAACCAGCCACATGGATAAATTGTTTCGTCTGCCGATCTTATTCTATTGCCTGTTCTCCTGCCAATTATTCGCGCAGGACCTGCCGGTTACGGATGGGTGGAAATTCAGGACCGGCGATCAGCCCGAATGGGCCTCCCCCTCCTTTTCTGATTCCGCCTGGGCCCCGATCCATATCGGCGCTCCCTGGGAGTTACAGGGCTATGCCAACTATGACGGTTTTGCCTGGTACCGGCTGCATATAGTCATTCCCTCTTCTATAAAGGATAAAGCCTTTCTGAAAGAAAAATTGCGATTCGACCTGGGAAAGATCGACGACGGGGATGAAATGTACCTGAACGGGGCCCTGATCGGCAGAAATGCCAACAATGGCGGGGGCATCCAACTGGGAGCCTGGAACATGCAGCGCTCCTACACCCTTCCCCTGAACGATCCGCGTATTCATTGGGATAAAGACAATGTGATCGCTGTCAGAGTCTATGACCGTGACGGCGATGGCGGTATGTATGAAGGCCCCTATGGGATCAGCGTTATGGACGTGACGGATTTTATTACGATTAATACCACCGCCAACGCTTTCCAGCTCACGACCGGAAGACAATTCAGCAAAAAGATCCTTTTGCAATCCGCCAGTGAAAAATATGACTTTACCGGCAAGCTGAATATCCGCGTGATCGATCCTTTTTCCGGAGCTGTTGTTTTCAAGCAGACCATCGGGACGGACTTCGCGCAGGACCGGCCTTTTGAATATACTTTTAAAGCGGCCCTCCCGGAGAACAAGTCTTATGAGGTCGACTATTCTTTCGAAGAGGGAAGAAGCAAAAAACTAGTGACCGCCCGGGAAGAGATCCCTTATATCCTCACGCCCGCCCCTGCTGCAGCCCCCCGTATCAACGGGGCGGAAGTATATGGGGTAAGGCCTGGCGCCTCCTTCCTGTATAAGATACCCGCCACGGGAGAAAGACCGGTCGTCTTTGAAGCCACCGGTCTGCCCGGCACCCTGAAACTGGATAAGCAAACAGGCATTATTACAGGTTCGCTCTCACAAAAAGGGAAGTACAAGCTGAAACTAAGTGTAAAAAACAAGGCCGGCATCGCTACCCGCAGCCTGACCCTTATTTGTGGGGAAAAGATCGGTCTTACGCCGGCCCTGGGCTGGAATAGCTGGAACTGCTGGGGCCTTAGCGTCAGTGATGAAAGGGTGAAAACTTCCGCCAGGGCAATGGCCGCCAAATTAGCCGATCATGGCTGGGCCTATATAAATATCGATGATGGCTGGGAAGACAAGCGGGACGTGCAGGGAGAGATCCTGCCGAATGTCAAATTTCCTGATATGAAGGGGCTATGCGATTATGTACATGGCCTGGGACTTAAGATGGGAATTTATTCTTCTCCCGGCCCCCGCACCTGTGGCGGCTTCCTGGGAAGTTACCAGCACGAAGAGCAGGATGCGGCTACTTATAGCCGCTGGGGGATCGATTACCTGAAATATGATTGGTGCTCTTATGGAGAAATAGCTCCCAAAGCACCGTCCCTGGATGAGTATAAAAAACCCTATATCGTCATGAAACAAGCCCTGGATAAGACAGGGAGAGATATCCTTTATAGTCTTTGCCAGTATGGGATGGGAGATGTTTGGAAATGGGGCGGGGAGATAGGGGCCAATTCCTGGCGTACCACCGGGGATATCACCGATACCTGGAGCAGTATGTCCGGCATCGGATTTGGCCAGGATAAATGCGCTCCCTATACGGCCCCGGGTAATTTCAATGATCCGGACATGCTGGTGGTAGGCCGGGTAGGATGGGGCCCCAGCCTGCATGACACCCGACTGTCTCCCGATGAGCTATATACCCATATCAGCCTCTGGTGCCTGCTCTCTGCTCCCTTGCTGATCGGATGCGATATGAGCAAACTGGATGATTTTACACTGGGCCTGCTGACTAATGATGAAGTGCTGGCCGTTGACCAGGACGCCCTGGCAAGACCGGCTACCAGGATCTGGAATAAAGATAGCGTGCAGGTCTGGGTGAAAGAGCTGAAAGATGGGAGCAGGGTCCTTGGCATTTTCAACCTGGACACAGAGTCGGTTAGACGGCCGATCCCTTTTTCCGGACTCGGCTTGCCGACACAGGTAAAGCTGCGTGACCTCTGGCGTCAGCAGGACCTGGGTCTGTTCAAAGGCGGCTATACGGCAAAGATCCCTGCTCATGGAGTACTATTACTGAAGGCGGGGGGGCCTTATTGATTTTTATTTTCCGCGTTGTATTTTTTCTCGGCATCCTTTGCTTTCTCAAAATCAAGGACTACCCCATTAATACAATAACGCAGACCGGTGGGAGGAGGCCCGTCATTGAAGACATGCCCCAGATGCGATTTGCATCGCCCGCATTCTACTTCCGTTCTTTCCATGCCCAGGGAATTATCGACTTTATAGATAATGCTGCCTTTACTGATAGGTTCATAAAAACTGGGCCAGCCGCAGCCGCTTTCAAATTTCGTATCACTTTTGAACAACGCATTGCCGCATACGGCGCAATAATAAGTTCCCACTTCGCGGGAAGCCTCATAGGGGCTGGTCCAGGGTCTTTCTGTACCTTTTTGCCTGGCTACGGTGTAGACGTCTGCAGGCAGTATCTTCTTCCATTGATCATCGGTCAGGCTTACGGGGGCATTATCTTTCCGGGAATACACCGGGTTGTCTTTTTTTGTTGTATCCATATTGTTCATTTTCAGTTGATTAGAGGTCTGCGAATAGGTGCACTGCTGAAAGAGCAGCGCCAGTAGCGCGAACCCGGTATTTCGGATGAGATGGTGCATAATGATACTTTATATTACAAATTTACGCGCGCTATGTTTGACCGGATTGTCACTAAATAGACAATCTACAGGGCTTAACATTCCTTTACCATAGAAATCTGAGGTAAAGCCCGGCTCCGAGCAGCCTTTTTTGAGGGAAACCGGAAAATGTTAAAGGATTTATAAGGTACGTATATTATATTTGTCCACTCACAAGGGTAACAGTATTATGTTCAATCTAATTTTATTTGGCCCGCCCGGGAGCGGAAAAGGAACGCAGTCAGAGAGGCTTATATCCAAATACGGATTGAAGCACCTGAGTACAGGGGATCTGCTGCGCAGTGAAATTGCCGGCCGGACACCACTCGGAATGGCCGCCAAAAGCTTCATGGACAAAGGGCAATTGGTGCCGGATGAGGTGGTGATCGAAATGATCAGCTCCGCCTTGGATAATAATCCCCATGCTAATGGCTTCTTATTCGATGGCTTTCCCCGGACGAATGCCCAGGCCGAGGCCCTGGATAAACTACTCACCCAGAAGGGGACGGAAATAGCCGTCGTCCTGGCGCTGGAAGTCACCGAGAACGAATTGGTGAAAAGGTTGCTAAACCGGGGGCTTACTTCCGGCCGTAGTGACGATGTCGATGAGAATGTCATCCGGGCGCGTTATGCCGAGTATCAGAAAAAAACATCCGCGGTAGCAGATTACTACAAGAATTACAATAAGGTGATCCATGTCAAAGGCGAAGGGGATGTCGACGGGATATTCGACTCCCTGTGCAAAGAGATCGACGCCCGTCATGCTGCTTAAATGGATTCCTGCAAAGCCAGGCTCTGCCCCTATTTCATCTCGCCCGGTATGGCATGAATGGACTCTTTGCGGCCACTCCTGAGAATATCCAGCTGCACGGAGCGCCCGATCACTGCTTCTCCCAGTTGCTTATGTAATTCATCGACGGTGCCCACCGGCTTGCCGTTGAAAGCAACGATGATATCTCCCGTTCTTATTTCATTATTATAAACAGGCTGGTCCGGAACCACTTCATAGATGTATACGCCTGTATTTTTTTCCAGCCGGTTGGCCGCGATCATGCGTCCGGTGAGATTGACCAATTGGCCCGCAATCCCCAGGTAAGCCCTTTTGACCTTCCCTTCCATGATCAGCTTGCCTGCCACAAAAGCAGCCAGGTTGGAAGAAACGGCGAAGCAAAGTCCCTGTGCGGAAATGATAGTGGCTGTATTGACCCCGATCACCTGCCCCAGGGAATTGACCAGGGGCCCCCCGGAATTGCCCGGGTTTAAAGAGGCATCGGTCTGTATAATATCATCGATCAGGCGGCCGTTACTGGCCCGAAGGGTTCTGCCCAGGGCGCTTACCACCCCTGCCGTGACGGTGTGCTGCAATCCCAGGGGATTGCCGATCGCAATGGCGATCTGTCCCGGCTGCAGGGCTTCCGAGTTGGCAAAGGACAGGGCTTTTAATCCCGTTTCATAGATCTTTAGTACCGCTATATCTGTGGAGGGATCCGTCCCTTTCAATTCCGCGTTGACCGTTCGGCCGTCGGCCAGGGAAACCTTTATATCCCGGGCATTTTCGATAACGTGATGATTGGTGACTACAAACCCATCCGTAGAAATAATAAATCCGGATCCTGAACCCGGCGCCAGCTTTTGCTCCTTCGTTCGACGGTCGCTGACCGGCTTACTAACCTGTATATGCACTACGGCTTCCGCTACCTGACCCACGACCCCGGTGATCGTCCGGGAGTAGGTGTCCAACAGCTCCCCATCTGTCCGGGGAGCATAGTTTATCCGGGAATATTGATTTTCCATGAAAGGACCTGTTCAAAATATTTACCAATCCTTTTTTAATGACAGAGTGGCGGCTTTGCGGCTAAATCTTCCGATTTCAAGCCATAAGTTGTAAGGGCTTCTGTAGGTTCCGGAAGATTAATTAATTTAGCTTGACGTTAAACGATTGTACTATGCCGAAGCTTGGAAATTACGTAACCGGGAGTTGGATCACCGGAGAGGGGGAAGGACAGCCCTTATACAATGCTGTCAATGGGGAACCCATTGCTTACGCCACCACGAAGGGACTCGATTTCGCTTCTCTGCTGGACTATGGGAGGAAAGTCGGTAACCCGCCCTTACGTAAAATGACCTTTCCGGAGCGGGGCCGGATGCTGAGAGCCCTGGCCCTTTACCTGCGGGAGCCTGCCCGCCTGGACAAGTTCTACAGGATCAGCTACCTTACCGGGGCTACCCGGGCCGATAGCTGGATAGACCTGGAAGGAGGGATCGGCAATTTATTCTCCTACGCATCGCTGCGGAAGAAATTTCCCAATGAAACTTTTTGGTTGGACGGTGAGGGCCTGAGCCTGGGAAAGGCCGGTACTTTTATGGGACAACATATACTCGTCCCTAAAGAAGGGGTCGCGATCCATATCAATGCCTTTAATTTTCCCGTCTGGGGTATGCTGGAAAAAATAGCGGTCAACTTACTGGCGGGCGTGCCTGCCGTGGTAAAGCCGGCCACGGCGACCTCTTTCCTGACGGAAGCTGTGGTAAGGGAGATCGTCGCTTCCGGGATCCTGCCGGATGGCGCTTTGCAACTGGTCTGCGGCAGCGCAGGCGACCTGTTGGATCATGTAACCGCACAGGACAGCATAACTTTCACTGGCTCGGCTTCCACCGGGCTGTTGTTAAAATCCAACCCGAGGATATTGCGGGAGAATACCCCTTTCAATATGGAAGCCGACTCTCTCAATTGCCTGGTGCTGGGAGAAGATGTAGAGCCTTCTATGCCGGAATGGGACCTTTTTATCAAAGAGCTGCGAAAGGAGATGACGGTAAAAGCAGGTCAGAAATGTACGGCGGTCCGAAGGATCTTTGTCCCGGAAAATAAAATGGAAGATGCCTGGAAGGCGTTGACAAAGGCTCTGTCCCAGACTACGATCGGCAACCCGGAAAATGAAAAAGTACGGATGGGCCCCCTGGCCGGAGACAGCCAGCGGGAAGAAGTGCGGGCGCAGGTGCAAAAGCTGCTGGCTTCCTCACGGATCCTTTATGGCTCCCTGGACAGCGTGGAAGTCATCGACGCCGACGCGGTGAAAGGCGCTTTTCTCAGCCCTTTATTGCTGATGAACGAGAAGCCTTTTGATCATGAAGAGCCCCACTCCGTGGAAGCTTTCGGCCCCGTGAGCACGCTCATGCCTTACAAAGGCGCCGAAGAAGCCATCAGGTTAGCGAAAAAAGGGAAAGGCTCTTTATGTAGCTCCATCGTTACGGCCGATCCGGCTATTGCCCGGCAATATGTACTGGGCGCCGCCACCCATCACGGAAGGATCCTTATACTCAATAGTGAATGCGCCAAAGAGAGTACGGGCCATGGCAGCCCCCTTCCTTTATTAGTGCATGGCGGGCCCGGGCGGGCGGGAGGAGGAGAGGAAATGGGTGGCCTGCGCGGCGTAAAACATTATATGCAACGGGTGGCTATCCAGGGTTCGCCCTCCATGATCACGGCCCTCACCAATAACTATCAGCCCCATGCCCGGCAGACCGTGGAGGACAAACATCCTTTCCGTAAATACTTCGAGGAGCTGAAAGTCGGCGATACGGTGATCACGCACAAACGCACGGTCACGGAGGCGGATATCGCGGGTTTCGCCAACCTGAGTTGGGATCATTTCTATGCTCACACCGATCATACGTCCCTTGAGGGGACCTTATTCGAAAAGCCGGTAGCGCATGGTTATTTTATATTGAGCGCCGCCGCCGGCTTGTTCGTAGATCCCGGAAAGGGGCCTGTATTACTGAACTATGGCCTGGAGGAATGCCGGTTCCTCAAGCCGGTGTATGCCGGAAGCACCATCGGGGTCAGGCTCACCTGTAAAGAAAAGATAGAACAGGAAAAAAAGGAAGAAAAGGATTTGCCGAGAGGCATCGTAAAATGGTATGTAGATGTCTATGATGAGACAGGGGAGAGCGTAGCCATCGCTACGATCCTTACGATGGTGCAGAAAAAATCCTGATGGGCGGATAACGCTGATGTGGGTCATCTCATAAAAAAACTGCTATGATAACCGAAATCAAAGACGAGTATGTAAAAGTGGAAAGGCATCAGAGTATTGCCACGATCGAATTTTCTCATCCCCAGAGCAACTCTCTGCCGGGCAGGCTGCTGGAGGAACTGACCCATGCCGTTCATGGGGTTGGCAACGAGAAGGAGACGCGGGTGATCATCCTGCGCTCGGCCGGAGAGAAAGCTTTTTGTGCGGGCGCTTCTTTCGATGAGCTGCTCGCCATTGAAACGGCCGAACAGGGGTTCGCTTTTTTCAGTGGTTTTGCCCACCTGATCAATGCCATGCGTAAATGCCCTCAATTCATCATTGCCCGTATACAGGGCAAATGTGTCGGCGGGGGAGTAGGGATCGCGGCGGCGGCGGATTATGCGATTGCCGTCGAAGGCGCCGAAGTGAAATTGAGCGAACTGGCCGTGGGTATCGGTCCTTTTGTCGTCGGTCCCGCCGTTGAAAGAAAGATAGGGCTGGCGGCTTTCAGCAGCCTGTCCATCGATGCCTCGATGTGGCGTAATGCGGAGTGGGCACGAAAAAGAGGGTTATATGCTGAGCTGCATTCCACCCAGGAGGGCATGGATGAATCCATTCGCAGACTGGCGGAAAGCCTGGCGCATTCCAATCCCGTGGCGATGACCCTTCTGAAGGAGACATTCTGGAAAGGTACCGAACATTGGGACCAGCTCTTATTGGAAAGGGCGGCTATCAGCGGCCGGCTGGTGTTGAGCGAATTCAGCAGGAATGCTATCCGTAAATTCAGGAAAAAGTAAGGCGGGATCAAAATATGGATCAAAAGAGGGGGGCTCCTATGTTTGTAAAAAATTGGAGCCCCCCTCTTTCTTTTTCTTATGGATTACTGAAGACATACTCATACAGGGGGTCCATTTTCGTATTGGCATCCATTTCAAAGACAGGGTTGATCAGGCCGTCTTTTAATCCATAGACCCATCCATGCAGCTGAGGTCTTTGCTCCTGCTGCCAGGCACGCTGGATAATGGAAGTTTTGGCAAGGTGAGTGACCTGCTCCTGCACGTTGAGCTCTGTCAGACGATCGGCGCGCAATTCCATGTCTGCAATGCCGTCCAGCTCTGCACGATGATGCCTGTACACGTCCTTAATATTGCGTAACCACATATTCAGCACCTGTTTGTAATCGTCATTGGTCATGGCCGCCTTGATGCCTCCACAGCCGTAATGGCCGCAAACAATGACATGTTTTACCTTAAGATGGGCGACTGCGTATTCCAGTACGCTTAGCAGGTTTACATCCGTGTGGATGACCATATTGGCGATATTCCGGTGTACAAAGATTTCACCCGGCTGTGTGCCGGTGATCTCATTGGCGGGCACCCGGCTGTCGCTGCAGCCGATCCACAAAAACTCCGGCGTCTGTAAATGGGAAAGCCGCTCGAAATATTCCGGGTCATCCGCTTTTTTCTCTGCTGCCCAGGCTTTATTTTCTAATAGTAATTTATCGATAGAATACATGTGGTCAGTTTTTAACTTTGACAAAAATAAGGGCCGTTTGCCGGAGATGCGCTAAATTATTAATAAGGCGCATCTCCGGCCTATTCCTAGGCCGCCTGTTCATTTAATTCGGGTTGATCGTTTACCAGCTGATGCAAAGATTTAAAGCGGCTTTTCTTGACCTCCACTTTTATATTCTTCAGATGAGCGTGGTGCAGGAATTCATTAACGACGTCTATTACGTCTTTATCGATGAAATCGGCCCTTGTCATGTCGATCAGGACATAGGAATCGGCGGGTACGGCTTCCAGTTTCTCTTTTACAATGGGTTTGTTGAGGAAAGAGACGTCCTTACGGAAGCGGACCAGGTATTTATTATCATCGTGTACGATCATAACCGCCGAGCGGAAATTGCTCCTTACCAGGAAGAACAGCGATACTCCCATCCCTATGAGGATCCCGATCAGCAGGTCGGAGAGGAGGATGGCCAGGATCGTTACCACGAAGGGGACCAGCTGGTCCCATCCTTTCCGGTGGAATTCCCGGAACAAGGTTGGTTTTGCCAGTTTGTACCCGGTAGCGATCAGGATGGCAGCCAGCGCACTCAAAGGGATCCTGTTCAGCAGTCCCGGGATGAAAAGAACGCTTAGCAAGAGGAAAAGCCCGTGAAAGATAGTGGCGAGGCGGGTCTTGCCGCCGGCATTCACATTGGCCGAGCTGCGAACGATCACCGAGGTGATGGGAAGGCCGCCCAGTAATCCCGATACCAGGTTGCCTACTCCCTGTGCTTTTAATTCCCGGTTGGTAGGGGTACGCCGGTTATAAGGGTCGAGCTTATCGACGGCTTCGATGCTCAGCAGGGTTTCCAGGCTGGCTACCAGGGCGATCGTAAGGCCGGTCACCCATACCTCCGTATGGCCCAGGTAATCCCATTTGGGAAAACGCAGGAGCCCGGCGGCGGAAGAAAGCCCATCGGTTACGGGCAGGTTGACCAGGTGATTGGGGGCCAGTGCAAAGATGCCGCCTGTCCCGGCCAGCAGCCCGTTTAGCAGGATCCCGGTGACTACCACCACCAGGGGCGCGGGAATATAAGTAAATATCTTTCGGGTCTTGAAGAATTTGAGATTCCATAGGGCCAGCAGCCCGAGAGATATTACCCCGATAAGGATGGCCCCCGGGGAAAGATAATTTAGCGACCAGACCAGTTCCGAGAAAGTGTTTTTGCGGTCGATCTGGATGAAGGCCTCATCTCCCTGGAAGTTCTTATCGTACCCGACTAAATGAGGTAATTGCTTGAGGATGAGGATAATGCCGATGGCGGCCAGCATACCCCGGATGACGGCATTGGGTACATAGTCACCCAGGATGCCCGCCCGGAGGAAACCAAAGAGCAGCTGTAACAGGCCGGCGATCACCACAGATAACAGGAACGCTTCAAAGACCGGCATCTTGCCGATGGCGACGGCTACCACGGCTGTGAGGCCGGCTGCGGGACCGCTTACGCTCAGGGAAGATCCGCTGAGGACGCCGATGACCAGGCCCCCAATGACGCCGGCAATAATACCCGAGAAAAGGGGGGCGTTAGAGCCCAGGGCCACTCCCAGACAGAGGGGTAAGGCTACCAGGAATACAACAATGGCTGCAGGAATATCAGTCGCTGCGTTTTGAAATAGTTTTTTTTGCTCGCTCATGATTTTTCTTTTAAGGAGTTAGTCAATTTTCGGGCATAAGCGGGCTTCGATCCATTGGAAAGATCGTATAAAAGGATTTGGGGCGGACCTGCCGTGGCAGGGCGTTCCCCGCGCTTATTTGCGAAAGTTAGGGGCAAGCAATAAGGACTGTGCCTGCGCTAACGGCAGGGCAGTGGAAGTTACGAGGGATCAGCAATTGGGCGGGGGAGTGAGGATGTCATCTGCATGTCTGCCTTCCAGGTCTTCGGCCTGGTCAGGAAGGGCCATCAGGAGGGCCGGTAATATGGATGGGACCAGGGTAGGATAATAAACGGGCAAAAAATGCTTGTACAGGTCATCCCCGGAACGGTTCGATTTGCCCGTATCATCGGAATGGACCAGTTCTTCCGTCACCTGGTTGCCGAGCAGCCAGGCAATGGTCTGTTTCAACGGTAATAGCTGTATGCACAATACCAGGAGCAGAAAAACAGATATAATCTTACGAATTTTCAAACTGTCGCAAAAATAGACTTATACGAAGAGACAGGGAATCCTGTCCCTTCGTTTTAACAAAGATTTCATTCCTGGGTTAAATATTCAATCCGCCACAGACGCTAAGTACCTGGCCGGTAACATAAGAGCTCAGATCACTGGCCAGGAAAAGAGTGGTATTGGCGATCTCTTCGGCGCTGCCAAACCGGCCCAGGGGTATCTTTTCCAGGAATGCCTTGGATCCTTCCCCGTCTTTGAGGTAATGGGTCATATCCGTCTCGACAAAACCGGGAGCGATGGCATTACAACGGATATTCCGGCTACCCAGTTCATGGGCTACGGATTTGGTAAAGCCGATGATACCGGCTTTGGAAGCGGCATAGCTGCTCTGCCCTGCATTGCCCCGTATACCGACGATGGAGCTCATGTTGACGATGGAGCCCTTTTTAGCTTTCATCATGGGGCGGATGACCTGCTTGGTCATATTATAAACGCTTTTAAGATTAATGTCCATTACATCATCCCATTGTTCGGGGGTCAGACGTAATAATAAGTTATCCTTGGAGATACCGGCATTGTTCACGCATATATCCACGGTCCCGAATTCTTTTAATACATCGTTCACCAGGGTCTCACATTCCGCATAGATACCGGCATTGCTTTTATACGCTTTTGCCTTTACGCCCAGTCCTTTCAATTTGTCTTCGAGGACCTTTGCTTTTTCATCACTACTCAGGTAAGTAAAAGCAACATGCGCACCCTGTTCGGCCAATTTAATGGCGATTGCTTCGCCAATCCCGCGGCTCGCACCTGTCACAATAGCAATCTTGTTTTCCAGTAGTTTGTTCACGTTCATAGTTGATTTTTAATGTTCAGAGGTGGGGTTCGGCCAACTCTATTTCATGTATAGGTTGCTTTAAATAGGTTTTTTTTAGTTCAAACGCCTTCAAATATATAAACTCGTTCGGTTGCTTGTAAAAAAATATATTTATTTGTGTTCTTTTAGCAACCTATGGCGAGTCAAAATTATTTAAAAACATCGATCCTGGCAGCTTTTGCTGTGGAAACTCTAAGCGTAACCTATTTTTTAAAGGCGCCGGGGGGAACGCTGTTTTTTACCCTTCTCTATTTTATAGCCGGGATCGCTATTGCGGTCCTTTTGCTGTCCTTTCCGGAATTGAAACTACCCCGTATAGAGCTACGGAAGCAGAATACCCGCCTCAATCATTACCGGCTTATCGTGATCGGCCTGATGGCGCTGATGACGTATACGCTCTGCCAGTATTGGTTTGACGAGATACCCCTGGACATCAATTATGCGGATATGCTGCCCATTATAAAGGTGATGGACCAGCGATTTGTAGACGGGCACTGGAAGCAGATCTACGATAATATTCCGTCGATCTGGAACGGTGTTCAGCCTATTTATCTTCCTTCCATGTGGCAGCCGTTCGTACTGGCCGTAATATTGGGTATCGATATGCGATGGATCACGGTGGGGGGGCTGCTCCTGGCTTTCGGTATTTTTGTTTTCCTTTATCGTCCCGATCCCCGGCGGTATTCGTCTTTTTTTCTGGGCGTACTCGCTTTCCTCTTGTTTTGGTGGTTATTGGCCGATAATACCTCCGGCGTGATCACCGTATCGGAAGAGGGGGTGGTGATCGCCTATTACACATTACTGGCGCTGGCGCTCGTATCGGGCAATAGTATCCTGTGCGGGATTGCCGTCTCCCTTTGTATGCTGAGCCGGTATGCCCTGGTAGGCTGGGTGCCGGCCTATCTTTTATACCTGTTGCTTGTAAAAAGGCAGCGGCAAATGGTCTTCTTCTGCATTACCGGCCTGGCATGTCTGTTACTGCTGTTCGTGTTGCCGGTAGGCTGGCCGACCTTTATGCGGTTGCTGCAGCTTCCGGGGAATTATATCAAATTTGCGGGTATCGTATGGCAGGATAGCCCCGATGTCTTCTCCACCGGGATAGGCTTTGCAGGTATCTTCGGGTCTCACAGGATCGCTCTGTTGCACGGAATATTGGTAGGGCTGAGCTTTATGGTCCCTTCCGTTTTTATAGTAATTTGTTGCTGGCGGGGTAAGAAGAAAAAAATGGCCAATATTCCTTTGGCGGCGCTTAAGATCAGCCTGGTCGTATTTTATTGCTTTATCGATGTCCCGTATCTGTATTTATTTTATACCTCCTCTTTTGTAAGCCTGATCGCCCTTGCTCTGCTGATGAGGGGCGACGGCGTTAACTCATAGCCGGGAGCATCGCACAGATCTCTTCGACATATTTCCGGTCATTGGACAACCGGGGTACTTTATGCTGCCCGCCTAATTTGCCTTTGCTTTTCAGCCAGGTAGTGAAGACGCCCTTCTCCAATACATGAAGGATCGGCATGCCCAGGGCAATATCTTTATGCCGTTTGGCCTCGTAGTCGCTATTGACGCTTTGTAAGGCTTTGTCCAGCTCATAGACGAATTGAGAGGGGCTGACCGGCTCTTTTTCAAATTCCACCAGCCACTCATGAGCGCCATTGCCTTTATCGCTGAAATAAACGGGGGCCGCCGTGTAGTCATTTACGATCGCTCCCGTTTTTTGAGCCGCAATGGCAATGGCCTTATCCGTATTGTCTACGATCACTTCCTCACCGAAGGCATTGATAAAATGTTTGAGACGTCCGCTTACTTTGATGCGGAAAGGATCTTTCGAGGTAAACCGGATCGTATCTCCCAGCAGGTAGCGCCACAATCCCCCATTCGTGTTGATGACCAGGGCGTATTGCTGGTCTAATTCCACGTCCTGCAGGCCGATCGTCTCCGGATTGGGCTTGCCATATTCCTCTATCGGCATAAACTCCATAAAAATGCCATGATCCAGGAACAGCAACATTCCGTCGTCATTGGGGTTGGCCTGGGCCGCAAAAAAGCCTTCACTGGCATTGTACATATCCAGGTAATGGATATCTTTTCCGATCAGTTTCCTGAATTGTGCCTGGTAAGGCGTGAAGGAGACGCCGCCGTGAATATACAGTTCGAGGGAAGGCCAGACTTCGGCCAGGCAACTCTTGCCGGTGATCTCCAGGATACGCCGCATCAGTACCAGGGTCCAGGTAGGCACCCCGGAGATGGACGTGACGTTTTCCGTAATAGTATTCCGGGCGAGCTTTTCAATTTTATCCTCCCATTCGTCCAGCAGGGCAATGCTCAGTTCCGGCGTTCTTATCCAATGGCCCCAGAAAGGGGTATTTTGCAAAAGAACGGCGCTGAGGTCTCCGTAATGAACATCCTCATTTACCTGGTGGATCGTATGACTTCCGCCGATGACCAGTCCCTTGCCGGTCAGCAGGTCTGATTCGGGATTGAAGTTGTAATAGAGGGACAGCACGTCTTTGGCTCCCTGGTAGTGACCGTCCTGCAGGCTTTCTTCACTTACCGGGATAAACTTGCTTTTATCGCTGGTAGTGCCGCTGCTCTTGGCGAACCAGCTGATGGGGGTATTCCATAATAGGTTCTGTTCTCCGTCCATGATACGCTGGATATAAGGCTTCAGGTCATCATATTCGTGAATGGGAACAGCTTGCTTGAACTCCCGGAGGGAGAAAATTTTGGAGAAATTGTATTTCCGGCCAAATTCAGTGTATTGCGCAGAAGTGACCAGGTGTTGCAAGACCTCCCTTTGTACAGCGATGGGATTGTGCATCCATTGTTCTATACGCCACAGGCGGAATCTGGCAAGTCGTGATATGGCCGGGCTGAGAAGTTTCATCCCTGGCAAAATAAAGAATGATCGGGACATGACGAAATCGTGGTTTGCCAGAGAGGGGGGAACTCGCTTCGGCAAAGGCGTCTGTGGCGGTTTAAGCGAGAGTCAGGAAGATGAACTTCCTGACCCTCGGGTCTAATTATGGCCGTTCCGGCAAAACGCCTGTGGCGTTTTTTTTAGCTTCTTCGTAGAGATAATCCTTCCTTTTCAGCTCGAAATTACGCCCCAGGTAGAGGCGCCGGACCTGTTCGTCTTCGGCCAGTTCTTCGGCCGTGCCGTGCTTGAATATTTTGCCGTCTATGAGCAGGTAGGCCCGGTCGCAAATGGAAAGTGTCTCATTTACATTATGGTCGGTGATCAGGATGCCGATATTTCTGAATTTCAAACGGGCCACAACGGTCTGGATATCCTCTACGGCAATAGGGTCGACCCCGGCAAAGGGTTCGTCCAGTAAGATGAATTTCGGGTCTACGGCCAGGGCCCTGGCTATCTCCGTCCGTCTTCTTTCCCCTCCGCTAAGCGAATCCCCGTTGTTCTTACGCACATGGTGCAGGTGAAATTCATCCAGCAGGGCTTCCATCTTTTCCCTTTGTTCTTTCCGGCTCAGTTTGGTCATTTCCAGCACGGCCTTTATATTATCCTCCACGCTTAGCTTACGGAATACGGAGGCTTCCTGGGGCAGGTAGCCGATCCCCATCTGGGCCCTTTTGTACATGGGCAGCCGGGTGATATTGATCTCGTTCAGGAATACATCTCCTTCATCCGGCTTGATCAACCCTACCACCATATAAAAAGTAGTGGTCTTTCCGGCTCCGTTGGGGCCCAGCAATCCGACAATCTCTCCCTGTTCCAGCTTTACCGAAACATGATTTACCACAGTCCGGCTGCGATAGCTCTTAACAAGGTCTTGGGAATGAATAGTCAGGCTCAAATGGGAGTAATTTGCCGCAAATTTAAGCTTCCCCTTTCAAGCGGCAAGGCGCCTGCGGGAAATTTATAGGTGTTTTAAGACTTATCTGCTATGTTTGCGAAAATTATTAAGATATTAAGCCCTTATGAAGGTTATAGAGCATATACAACAGGCTAAAAGCACCCTTGTCTCGTTCGAAATACTACCCCCCCTGAAAGGTAAGACGATCAGCTCCATTTATGAGCATCTGGATCCTTTGATGGAATTCAAGCCCTCCTTCATCAATGTCACTTATCATCGCAGCGAGACCATGTTCAAGAAGAAGACCGACGGCACTTTTGAAAAAGTGGAAGTCCGGAAAAGACCCGGCACCGTAGGTATTTGTGCGGCGATCATGAATCATTATCAGATCGATGCAGTCCCGCACCTGATCTGTGGAGGTTTTGCCAAACGGGAGACGGAAGATGCATTGATCGATCTCCATTTTCTGGGAGTAGACAATGTGCTCGTTCTTCGTGGGGATGCTGCCAAGAATGAATCCTCTTTTGAGCCTGAGCCCGATGGACACCGCTATGCCATCGACCTGCTGAAACAGGTAGCTTCGCTCAATCATGGCGTATACATTGAAGAGGATATCAAGAATGGGGGAAAGACCAATTTCTGTATCGGTGTAGCCGGCTACCCCGAAAAACATTTTGAAGCGCCGAACCTGGACACGGACCTGATGTTCCTCAAGGCCAAAGTTGATGCCGGGGCCGAATATATCACCACCCAGATGTTCTTCGACAACCAGAAATATTTTGACTTTGTCAAATCCTGCAGGGACGCAGGCATTCACGTGCCGGTCATACCGGGTTTAAAACCCATCACCAATAGAAAGCAGCTTAGCATGCTGCCGAAAGTCTTCCATGTAGACCTTCCCACCGACCTTTCCAATGAGGTCATGAAATGTAAAACGGACGAAGAGGTGGAGAAAGTCGGCACCGAATGGCTGATACAGCAGAGCCGGGAATTAAAAAAAGCCGGAGTGCCTGTATTACACTATTATACGCTCGGCAAGCCGAAGGTCATCTGGAATGTAGTGAAAAGTGTATTCTGATCCCTTTATTTTGGCAGGCTGGCCAATACCTTCTCCTCTACGTTCACCGGGTATTTCTTTTTAAGCTCGGCGATCCATCGGTCTTCCAGGAAAGCCTGGTAATCGTTGATCACAAACCCCCTGGCATCCTTATAGTCGCGGGGAGACCGCTCGTTATATACATTCAGGATATAAGCAAAACTGACCGTATTATCACTCTTATTGGCGAGTAGGGGCGTGAAAGTCCGCGGCTGGAAAGAACCTTTGCCCGCCGTAGGGATCTGGGCCAGCTCGTAGCGACCTGAATCGGCCTGTACGGCGGCTCCGGCGCTATCCGTCCATTGGCGCCAGTCACTCACATTCCTGTCGAGATTGTTCCTCATCGCTTGCGCCGTCTTTTCATGATCGCAGGTAAATAAAAGGGCGTCTGCACTGGAATCCCACCAGTATTTTTCTTTATGGGCCTCATAATAATTTCGCAGGCCGGCGCTGTCCGTAGAGGCTTTATCCCAGATCTTCCGCTGCATGATCTCGAAAAGCAGGTTGCCTTCTTTAAATTCCGTCAGCTGGAAGGCAAAGTCCTTATTGTATTCCTCCAGGTGGTTGCGGTAATATTCTAAAGCGACTCTTTCAAGGTAGGAATCGAATAATTCCTTATCCGTTCTGTTTTTTGGAGTCTTCGCCGTTCTGGTATAATCCAGCCATCCTTTCACGGTATACTGCTGTTTGGAGAAGGAGAACAGGGCAGTGGAATAGGTGAGGCTCCTGAAGGAAGAAAGGGACGTATTCAGCATTACGCTGTCTGTAAAGGCCCAGAGGTCTTCTTCGGAAAAAGAAGCGGGTCTCCAATCGATCTGCTGAAGGATCCTTTTCAGTAACGCCCGCCGGGCAAGCTCGATCCGCGGATCGCCCGTGACCTGTTGCTTCAGGTAGGCAGCTGTCTCCTTATTGAATTGCCCGGGAAAGGGCTTTCTCGCTATTCGTTTGATGATATGATAACCAAAAAGACTGGGAACGGGCCGGCTGATGGCGCCATCTTTGTCGAGGGCGAATGCCGCCGCTTCAAAAGCGGAATCGTATTTGCCGACGCCGAACTCCGGTAATTCTCCTCCGTTCTGAAAAGATGAGTTATCGCCGCTGAGCGTTTGGGCTTTTGCGGCAAAATCGGCTCCCTTCAGCAGGCTGTCATAAACGGAATCCGCCCGGAGACGGGTGGCGTTTCGGGCGGCCTCCGTAGCATCGGGAGGAAAGGACAGGAGGATCTGGGCGACTTTTATCCTGCCCAGGGATTTTCTTTCTCCCAGGTTCCGGAAGATATGATACCCGGCCTTGCTCCGGTAAGGTTTTGAGAATTTGCCTGCCGGGGTCGAATAGGCCAGGTTCTCCAGCTCATAAGGCAGGGTGAAAACGGTGATATATCCGATGGTTCCCGCATTTTCCCGGACGGACGGGTCGCCGGAGTAAAGAAGGGCTGTTTTCCCGAAACGCTGACCGCTCTTCAACGCATTGTACGCTTCCATCGCTTTTTCATAGGCTCTGGCCGTATCGGAAGGGGACGCATTTTTAGGCAGGGGGATGAAGATATGGGCCAGGTGAATATCCTTTTGGCCGCGGGTGAAGGCCTCGGCAGTCATTTTATCAAGGCTCTCCTCGTCTTTCAGATAGTTTTCTGCTACCTGGGAGCGGAAGTTTTGCAATTCCGTCCGTTGACCGGGCAGGGTATCCAGCTGCATTTCATAGGCGGCTTTGACTTTTAATTTATAGCGGATATAAAGTTCCAGGTAGTCCCGGTAGGACTTTTCCGTGGCTTTTTCGCCCGTATTGTTCTTGTTATAAGCTTTCAGGAAATCTTCTTTACTCACATTCATCCCACCACAGGTAAATAAGGTCTGGGCGGTAAGCCCGGGAAGAAAGAACAAGGATAGGATCGGAATAAGGATCAGCTTTCGGGCAAGTTGATTCATATCAATTGGATTTTGCATTCGTCAATTCAGGTTTATTGCTTTTTCTTCAGTTTCAAATTAATGACCTCGTCAAGCTGCTGGTAAGTGAGTTTTTTTGCTATGATCCGTTTGTCTTTGTCCAGCAGGTACAGGATTGGCGTCTGGTATACATCATATAATTGTTTATAACCAGGTCGTCCTGCCGCTTCATCGGAATCCTGTTGGGCCTTAGGCTCATAAACGTGAATCCAGTCCCTTAAATTGTGATCCTTAATGAATTGCAACCAAGCTTCCTGGCCCCCATCCACCATTACTCCATAGAGTTTTACCCCTTCCTGTTTCCATTTAGCCTGGAAAATGGAGTCCACTTTAGGTACGGTCTCCTTACAATGTCCGCAGGTCGCGTCCCAGAAACAGATCACGATGAAGGGGGCCTGCT
The DNA here is from genome assembly GCA_036394375.1 of Puia sp. Taxonomy (GTDB): domain Bacteria; phylum Bacteroidota; class Bacteroidia; order Chitinophagales; family Chitinophagaceae; genus Puia. The sequence continues at coordinate 18,342 of DASWFF010000045.1, read as the reverse complement.
CCCCGTATAAGGGCCTGGGCTTGCCGGTCGTGTCCACCATCTGCAGGTTGGCTGCAGGCTGGCCGATCAGGTTCGCCATCAGGCTATAGGCGCGGTTGTTCAGGAATTGACGGTATTTTTCCGTGAAGAATTCCGCTTCGCCGGTGTTGATATACTTTTCAAACAGGTGTACAAAAACGGCGTCCTGCCCCATGTATTCCGGGTTTACGTATTTCTGGACGAAGTAGACGAGCAGAAACTGGAACAAGGGTTTGCTGACACGGGATTCCAGCAGCATCCGGTCGGCTTCCCGCCCGATAGAATCCGCGTCAGGGGGTACCAGGTCCCTGAAATATTTATCCAGCCGGGGTTCGAAAACAGGGGTCCGGGTGAGACGTTCGTCCGTAAAGGGAATACTATCCCAGTAATGGGATTTAAAGTAATGATAGGCGAACAGGCTGTCATATTTCCCGCCGGGCTGCTGAGAGGCGGGAGGGATGATCGGTTCTTTCAGCGTATGGAACAGGATGGTCAGTAACGAATTGGGGTATTTGACGGATAAAGCCTCCCGGTACGACTGAATATCGGCATTGGCTTTTTTGATCTTTTCCCGGAGCCTGGCGGAGTCGGCTTTGCTGTGTGCTTTGGACAATTCTTTCTGGCCGGCGACGATCTCGCTCCCTTTGGTATTGGTGAAATTTGTATACGACTGGAAAATGGTATTGTCTGGAGACCCGGTGAAGGCGACGCTGCCGGGCAGGTTTGCCGTATCTGCTGCGATCAAAAAATTTTGCGGGGTATCTATCAGCAATTCGAAGAGGATCGCTTTGCGGGGAGAAACGATAAAATAGACGCCTCCCGGCAATTTTTCTTTTCCGGAAAAGGTGGCCTTGCCATTGCTATCCAGCATAGCCGAATCGGCCAGGGCCCTGATCTTTCCATAATAATACCCCAGATAGACCTTTCCTTCCTTATAAGGTTTCAGCGTGAGTTGAATATGATACCCGTTCTGAGGATAACCGAGCGCAGCGAAGGTTACGGCCGAGGAGGAGCGAGGGCTCGCAGCTCCGACGAAGGCCTCACGCAGGAGGAATAGACAGGTTGTCAGGGACAAAAGGATTTTACTCATAAAGCCACTAAATTAAATAAACTATTCGCTTCTTCTTATTTTTGCCACCGTGCGAAGAAAAAATAAAAATATAGAGCTCCGGCAGGTTCTGGTACAGGATTATGCTGCGGAAGGCAAATCCATCGCCCGGGTGGATGGCAAGGTGATATTCATTGAAAATGCCATACCCGGGGATATCGTAGATGTTAAACTTTCCAAAAATAAAAAAGACTGGGCCGAAGGGTTCATTACGGCCTATCATCAGTATTCACCGGACCGGGTGGAACCCTTTTGCTCCCATTTCGGGGTATGCGGGGGATGCCGCTGGCAGATGCTGCCTTATGAGAAGCAATTGCAGTATAAGGAAAAGCAGGTCGCCGATGTGCTGGAACGGATAGGGAAAGTAGCCCTGCCTCCCCTGATGCCCATCCTGGGTGCGCCGCAGTCCACGCTGTACCGCAATAAGATGGAATATACTTTTTCCAACAAGCGGTTCTTACTGCCGGGGGAGCTGCATAACCCGGACATTACCTCCGAACAGAATGTGGCGGGATTTCATGCCAGGGGCCTGTTTGATAAAGTCGTCGATATCGATACCTGCCATCTGCAGGAAGAGCCGACCAATCTCCTCCGTAAGGAGGTAAGGGATTTCGCCCTTGAACGGCAGCTTTCTTTTTATGATATCAAAGCGCACCAGGGCTGGCTCCGGACTATGCAGGTGCGGATCTGCACCACGGGAGAGATTATGGTGAATATTGTCCTTGGGCATGAAGATGCGGCTTCCTGGTCGGCGCTACAGGAGCGGATCCTGCAAAAATTCCCGCAGCTTACCACCCTTTTGTATACGATCAACGTCAAATGGAATGACAGCCTATCGGACCTGGATCCCCGGGTAGTTTTTGGGAAAGGGTATGTAATAGAGAAGCTGGAGGACTTTCAGTTTAAAGTAGGGCCCAAGTCTTTTTTCCAGACCAATACCCATCAGGGAGAGCGGCTGTACCAGGTGACCAGGGAGTTTGCGGAGTTGAGCGGGAAGGAGACGGTGTATGATCTCTATTGCGGGACCGGCAGTATCGGAATATTTTTGAGCCGCCAGGCGGCCCGGATCGTCGGTGTGGAAGTGATCGCCGAAGCTATTGACGATGCCCGGGAAAATGCGGCTCTCAATGGGATTCAACATGCCCGTTTTTTTGACGGGGACGTGATTGATATCTGCAATGAAGATTTTTTCGTCCGGGAGGGTCGGCCGGATGTGATCATTACGGATCCTCCCCGGGCCGGGATGCATGAAAAGCTGGTGAAAAAGATCCTGGAGACAGCCGCGCCGACCGTAGTGTATGTGAGCTGTAATCCTGCCACTCAGGCCAGGGACCTCCATCTGCTGGACGAGAAATATGCTGTTACAAAGGTCCGGCCCGTGGATATGTTCCCGCATACCCATCATATTGAGAATGTGGTGCAGTTGAAATTAAGAGAATAGCCCGCCGGAGGATTCCTTCAAAATATAGTAATTTGCATGACTTAATGGATAGAGTATGACAGAATTTCGCCCGGGCAGTTTTCAGATGATACCGCCAGTTATTAAGAACCTGATCATTATCAATGTATTGGTGTTTCTCGCTCAGCAGGCTTTAGGACAGGGAATCGAGGAAAAGATGCTTAACCTGTTTGCCTTGCACGATCTGCATTCCAAACTTTTCCGCCCTCATCAGTTGGTGACCTACCTGTTCCTTCATGGGGGATGGCAACATATTATTTATAATATGTTCGCCTTATGGATGTTTGGCGCGATCCTGGAAAATTACTGGGGGGGCAAGCGGTTCCTGGTCTTTTACATGGTTTCCGGGATCGGTGCGGCTGTCTGCCACCTGGCAGTATTATATCCTGAGATGTCACGGACCTTCGAGGCGCTTCAGCAGCAATATCCTCCGGAAGTGATCCAGGAAAACCTTTATGCATATGGTTTCCCGGTCAATGAACCCACTTTGGGCGCTTCCGGCGCCGTATTCGGTTGTCTGGCCGCTTTTGGATATCTTTTCCCCAATAGCCTTATATACTTGTATTTTTTTGTGCCTGTTAAGGCCAAATGGTTGGTCCTGGGATACGCGGCCTTAGAATTGTTCTCCGGGATCCGCAGTTCGGCGGGGGATAATGTGGCTCACTGGGCCCATCTGGGAGGCGGTCTGGTTGGTCTGCTACTGGTGATGTACTGGAACCGTAGCAACCGGCGCAATTTTTACTAAACTCTTTACGATATCTAAATGTTAGAAGGTAGAGACAACCTAATTTTATGCGTGTAATGGAAGATAGTTATCGTAAAAAAATGACGCTGGGGGATGATGGCAATGCACTGATTCAATTAGTGGTGGTCAATGCTGTATTGTTCGTGATCCTGAAGTTCATCTATGTTATCTATCTGCTGGAGTCGGTTCATGTGGATGCTTTTTACACCAATATATTGAACTGGTTTGTCCTGCCTGCCAGTCTTGATAAGTTGTCTACCCGTCCCTGGACGTTGCTGACCTATATGTTTTCGGATCAGCATGTGTTCCGGTTTATTGCAAATATGTTCTGGCTCTGGGGATTCGGCTATGTGCTGCAGGATCTTACCGGCAATCGGAAGCTGGTGCCTATCTATATTTACGGAGGGGTGGCAGGGGCCATCTTTTTCCTATTGTCCTATGCCATTCTTCCCGGGCTCCGGGGGCAGCTGCCGACAGCTTTTCTGGCGGGGGCCAACCCGGCGGTGGTAGCGGTGGCGGTAGCTACTACAACGGTAGCCCCTGATTACCGGATTTTCCCCATGATCAATGGGGGGATCCCTCTTTGGATCCTTACCCTTGTCTACCTGCTCATTAATTTTTCCGGCATTCCCTATGGTGATTCGGGAGCCTATATGGCGAACCTGTCCGGCGCTGCTGCCGGCTTCTTTTTCATTTACCGGTTACGCAGGGGCCATGACGGAAGTATCTGGATGAATCAATTTTTCGATTGGTGCAATAATCTCTTCAACCCGGACCGGAAAAAAAAAGGCCGCTCACCCAAAGATGAGTTTTACTACAAGGTCTCCGGCACCCAGCCTTTCAAAAAGATCCCGAATGTAACCCAGCAGAGAATCGACGAGATCCTGGACAAGATCAACCAGCAGGGCTATCGTTTTCTCACCGATGAGGAAAAAGAGATCCTGAAACGGGCTGCGGACGAAGAAGATTTGTAACTTAGGGGTTATCCATGGCGACTCTCCGAAATTTTACCCGGCGCCTGTTCATCATTTTGAACATTGTTGCGGTCATTCTTTTCCTGCTGGCTTGTGCTAATGCCTTTCTGCACCCGGGAAGATGGTGGGTCCTTTCTATATTAGGACTGATCTTTCCTTTGTTGCTGCTGATCGTGGTCGTATTTTTCGTATGCTGGCTGTTCGTCCCTGGTCGTCGGGTCTGGGCCTTGCTTTCCCTGGCCGCTCTCCTGGCCGGATGGTCAAATACCCGCAGTTTCTTCGCTTTTCATCCGGGGCAGCATTTTACGGTCGGAAAGCCCCCTCATTCCCTCCGGGTATTGACCTGGAATGTACGCAGCTGGGATGAATTCATGTTTAAAAGAGGGACTTCGACCCACCGTTCCGGAATGATGGAGTTTATCCGGGGGCAGCAGGCCGATGTATTGTGTTTCCAGGAATTCTTCGAATCGCATAATCCCAGCGAGTTCGCCCCGAATATTTCTTATATCCAGCAGCAACTGCATTATCCTTATTATTATTTTTCGCGTGATTATCGCCGGTATGATGGCATGTATGAAGCCGGGGTGGCTATTTTTTCCAGGTATCCCATTGTGGATACCCTTTTTATCCGCTATGCGCATCCGGATGGACCCCGGGCTACGGAAAGTCTTATCGGTGCGGATGTCGATGTCGCCGGCGCCCGGATAAGGGTATTTACCACCCATCTGCAATCGGTCTTATTCCGCAATAAGGACTTTCATGATATCGAGATCATCAAAAATGTAGATGACAGCATTCTGCAGGCCAGCAGGTCTATTGTAAAAAAGCTCCGGATCGCCTACCGGCGCCGGGGGGACCAGGCGGAGGCCGTGCGGGCGCAACTGGATAAAAGCCCATATCCGGCGATCATTTGCGGGGATTTCAATGATATACCGAATTCCTATACCTATTTTACGATCCGGGGTGGATGGCAGGATGCGTTTATACAGAAAGGCTTTGGTATCGGCCGTACTTATGTGAATTTATCCCCTACGTTGCGGATCGACTATATCCTTTCGGATCCCCGGCTGGAAGTCCTGCAATGCCGGAAGTTTCCCCTGCCTTATTCGGATCATAATCCGGTGATTGCGGATCTTCAAATCCCCTAAGGCGCCACGGGCGCCGCGCCCTAACCGAGCGAAGCGAAGGTTACGAACGAGAAAGAGCGACTAAATGTCGCTCTGACGAAGTTCTGCCATCATTAGACCCGAATGCCGGACGGTTCATCCGTTCCGGCATTCGCTCAGACGCAGAAGGCGTTTGGCTCGATCGCTCAGACGCAGAAGGCGTCTTGTAATTCTGTCTTAGGATCGTATCTTAGCGCATCTTAGAATGTTAGAATATGAGTTCATTAAAAGTGCATAATTCGTATACGCGGCAGAAGGAATTTTTTACTCCCCTTACCCCCGGCCATGTGGGTATGTATGTATGTGGCCCTACCGTAAGCGGGGAAAGTCATTTAGGCCATGCCCGTCCTTTTATAACGTTCGATTTTATCTATCGTTACCTGCTGCACCTGGGTTATAAAGTGAGGTATGTGCGCAATATTACCGATGCCGGCCATTTTGAGGAAGAGGGTAGGGATGCGGAGGATAAAATAGCAAAGAAGGCCCTGATCGAAAAGCTGGAGCCCATGGAACTGGTACAAAAATATACCAATCTCTTTCATTGGGCCATGAAGCAGTTCAATAACCTTGAGCCTAGCATCGAGCCGACGGCAACGGGTCATATCGTCGAACAGATCGGTATGATCGAAAAAATAATTGCGGAAGGGTATGCCTATGTGGTGGACGGCTCCGTCTATTTCGATGTAAAGAAATACGCCGGCAAATATCCTTATGGCAAACTGAGTGGGAGGATCCTGGACGATCTGCTGGAGACTACCCGCGAACTGGACGGACAGGATGAGAAAAGGAACAGGCAGGATTTTGCCTTGTGGAAGGCTGCGCCGCCGGAACATATTATGCGCTGGATGAGCCCCTGGGGGGAGGGATTCCCCGGATGGCATATCGAATGTTCCGCCATGAGCACCAAATATCTCGGGGCGCAGTTTGACATACACGGTGGAGGTATGGACCTGCAATTTCCGCATCATGAGAGTGAGATTGCACAGAGCACGATCTGCAACAAGCATATCCCTGCCCGTTACTGGTTGCATAACAATATGATCACGTTGAATGGGAGGAAGATGGGGAAAAGTTACGGTAACCAGATCCGGCTCACGGAGATGTTCACCGGCAGTCATCCGTTATTGCAACAGGCGTATTCACCCATGACGATCCGGTTCTTTATCCTTCAAACTCATTATCGGAGCACCCTGGATTTCAGTAACGAGGCCCTGCAGGCGGCGGAGAAGGGGCTTAAGAGATTATGGGAAGCTTACCAGGAGTTGGGGAAACTGGATTATGACCCGGCCAAGGAAAGGAATGAAGATGCGGAGAATCTTTTTTATAAGTTATGCGGGGAGTTCGACGAGTTCATGAACGATGATTTTAATACGGCTAAAGTCCTGGCCAATATGTTCTCATTGGTGAACAATATCAATTCCTTAAAGATGGGGGCCCTGGAAAAATCCACCCTTTCGGCCGAATGTTATGCCTATGTAAAAAAACAGTTTAAGGAATATCTTGAAAATATCCTTGGGTTAAAAGGCGAATCCGCAGGGGATGACAATAAACTGACCGGCGTAGTGGAATTGCTGATCGACATCCGCCGAGATGCCAAGACAAAGAAAGACTATGCCACTTCGGATAAGATCCGTAATCAATTGTTGCAATTAGGGATACTATTAAAAGATGAAAAAGACGGGGGAGTCAGCTACTCTTTTAGTTAAACCTGTTTCAATGGAATATCTTATTCATTTGGCAAAGGATAAAAAGCTCGGTAAGCTGATCGGTCAGCAGGAGCCTTTTCGTCTGAGCAAACGGAAGGATATTCATCATTATCTCTGCGCCTCTATCATGAGCCAGCAGCTTTCCACGAAGGTGGCGGACACGATCCACAAACGGTTTTTGAATATCTACGACGGGCGGGTACCCCTGGCGGAAGAGATCCTCTCGACTCCCTTCGCTACTCTCCGGGCCATTGGACTCTCCAATGCAAAAGTCAATTATGTGCATAATGTGGCCCGGTTTGCCATCGAGCAGGGAATGGACCCTCGTCGCCTGAATAAAATGGACAACGAGGAGGTGATCGGGTATCTTACCCAGATAAAGGGGGTGGGAAGATGGACGGCGGAAATGTTATTGATGTTTGGCCTGGGGAGGGAAGATGTATTTGCGCCGGACGATCTGGGCATTCAAAATGCGATGATCCGTCTCTATAAGCTGGACAGGACGGATAAAAAGTCGTTCCGGGAAGACCTTTTACGCATCTCCCAAAAATGGAGCCCTTACCGGACCTATGCCTGCCTGCATTTATGGCATTGGAAGGACAATAGTCCGGCGCCTGTTACGCCGCCAAAGAAATGAGCAGGCTTAAAATATTGGGAGCAGAACTTAATTTGCCGATAAAAAGAGCGGTTTTACCGATTTTCTTTAACCTGACCTTCTATAATCACGTACTGTTAATTTTAGGAGCGATTCAATTATTGATAAAACAAGAATCTTAGCGCTGCATTATTCATCTTAAAATTTAAAATTGTGAAAAATCTTACACTTCTTTCCCTGCTGGCATTGGCGACCGGATTTATTATGATGATGAGTTGTAAAAAAGGAGATACGGGCCCTGCCGGTCCTGTTGGGCCTGACAGTGTTCAATATTCCAATTGGACCCCCCTTAGTATGGCGGGATATATTGACGCCAACAGTGACACCACTTATACCGATACGCTCATTGCCAAATCAATAACATCGGCTATTCTGAGTAAGGGCGCTGTAGTGGGTTATTTACAGGGCATGGATGCATTAGGAGATACGGTTATAGTGAATGCTTCGTCGCGAATGGATGAAAATTTTCTCGTCGGTAAGATCGAGTTATTCTCCAACGCGCCGTATGCCAGTAATTCTGCCGGCGTTGATTACACCGGGTATAATTACCGGTATGTTGTTATTCCGGCCAAGATAGCTACCAGCGGCATTTCCGGCAGCGGAAAAACGTATACAACCGACCAATTGAAGGCAATGAGTTATTCCGAACTGACAAGCGTATTGAATATTCCCGCCAAAGGCAGTTCCCTGAAATTGAATTCTCCGAACTAATAAAGAGGAGCCGAGGCGATAGGCCGCATTATTTAACGGGAGCTGTTTTATTAGCTGGGGCCGTCGCCTTTACCAATTTCAATTCATTGACGATATTGGGGGCTCCTCCCAGCTTATCGATGCACCACAATACATAGCGTACATCCACGCAGATCGTACGGTTATACTGGGCATCGAAGGCGATCTTATGGCTGAGGGCTTCGTAGTTTCCGTCAAAAGCCAGTCCGATCAGCTCTCCATTGGCATTCAGGACCGGGGAGCCGGAATTCCCGCCTGTGATATCGTTGGTCGTAATAAAGCCAACGACCAGGTCATTGCGTTGCTTATCGATATATTGTCCGAAATCTTTTTTCTTAGCCAGTTCGGCCAGCCCCGGCGGCAGGTCAAATTCATAATCCCCGGGAATGTATTTTTCCAGCACCCCTTTCAGGGTCGTTACATAATCATAATGTACCGCATCGCGGGGATTATAAGATTTCACATTCCCATAGGATACACGCATCGTGAACGTAGCATCGGGGTAACGGATTTTTTTGGGGTCCATTTGCAGGATCCCTTTCAGGTATAGCCTACCCAGCTCGTTATTCGTGGTGAGAAATTGCTGGTAAGACGATAGGTATTTCCCTTGCCAGTTTCGCAGGAAAGCGCTGGCATGTTTGTAGGCGGGATCGCCTTGCAACAGGGTGGCATCAGGCTGGGTGATAAAAGTCTGCCAGCGGGCATCATCGAACAGCAGGGTGTTTTTAAATACGGATGCCGCATATTTTTGATAGGTGTTTTCGTCCCGAAGGTCCCCGAAATTAGCTTTCAGCTCTTCATAGAAGCCGACGGGCTGCTGATTCCGGTCGATGTCGCTATAATAGAGTTGCGTAACGGCGGCCAGGATGTTCTGGTCGGAGGTTTTGTTCTCGTCTTTCAGGAAATTCTTGCGGGCTTCACTAGCCGCCTTCAGGGCTTTTTTAATATCGCCGCCTCCCGGCTTTACCAGGGCGTTCTCCACCTCCTGCAGGGTGGAAGCAAAGGCTATGAGAGGGCTGCCGAAGATACCTTCGGACAGGTATATCCGATGTTTGGAATAAGGCCGCCATTCTTCATAGGCCTTGGCCCAGTCGTTGAACAGGTGTTCGAATTCGGGCTTGTCCTGCGCCCATTGCTGAAAAGAAGCTTCCTGTCCTTTCTTTTGCTCGTAAATACCATATTTGACCAACTGTTTGGACTCCCCGTCGAAGAATTTCCAGTAGTTGGCTATACCGGCATAATTGGAGGCCAGCTGCAGCTTGACGGCAGGGTCTTTTTTCATCTCGGCGAACATATATTTCAGGCGGAGGTCCCGGAGTTTGACCAGGGTGGGATTATCGATGTCGATTTTTTGTTTCACTCCATAGGAAGTCTCATACCGGTTGGTGCTACCGGGATAACCATAGATCATTGCATAATCACCGTCTTTCAGTCCTTTGAGGGAGACGGGCAAAAAGTATTTTGGTTTCAGGGGGATATCATCGGGAGAATAATCGCAGGGCTGGCCATTCCTGTTCATATATACCCGAAAGACGGAGAAATCGCCTGTGTGACGGGGCCATTCCCAGTTATCGGTATCGCCGCCGAACTTGCCGACGCTTTCCGGCGGGGCCCCTACGAGGCGGATGTCACTGTAGCGCTGATAGACAAAGACCAGGAACTGGTTGCCTTTGAATAAGGGGCTTACCCTGCCTGTGATACTTTTAGAGCTGTCGGAATAGCGGGTATTAATGGCTGCGAGTACGGTCCGTAGCTTAGCGGCCCTCTCTGCGCCACTCAACCCTTTGGCGGAGTCCTCCACCTCTTTGGACACGTCGTCGATTTTTACCAGGAAGTCGACATACAGCCCGCGGGCGGGTATCTCTTCCTGTTTGCTTTTGGCGTAGAAGCCATCGTGAAGATAGTTGTGCTCAATGGAACTGGAAGAAGCGATCGCCTCGTAACCACAATGGTGATTGGTAAAGATCAATCCTTCGTTGCTTACGATCTCCCCGGTGCAGCCGCGTCCGAAGATGATAACGGCATCCTTGATAGACGCTTTATTAATACTATAGAGCTGCTCCCTGGTGAGTTTGAGCCCTTTTTTTACCATGTCATTATAGACCTGCTCGCCCAGCAGGAGCGGCAGCCACATGCCTTCATCGGCAAAGCCGCGAAGTATCAGGGTGGACAAGGCAATCGTCAGGAGAAGCTTTTTTGGATTCATATGGTTAATATTTAGCAGGGGCAAACATCAGCAAAAAAAACAATATGACCAAAAGGTCGAACCTGTTGAGAAAAACAGCCTCGAAACTAATATATTTTTATACCGTTTAAACTCTTTGTAAAAAGAATGATCTATTTCTATAGTCTATGCATAGATGTTTTTACGCCCGGTAGTTAACCAGGTGTTGATCTACCATTGTCCTCTATTTAATCTTAAAACTTAAAATTGTGAAAAACCTGAAATGCCTTTCTTTACTGACTTTTGTAGCATGTATTATTATGATGACCAGCTGTTCAAAAGGAAATGCCGGACCTGCGGGACCGGCCGGGCCGGCGGGAGATACCGGGGCAGCCGGCGTCAACGGCACTAACGGTACCGATAGCGTATTATATAGTAATTGGACTACGCTTAGTATGGCCGGCTCTATAGACGCCAACAACGATACCAGCTACTCCGAGAGCATCACCGCTAACGCCATTACATCGAATATCCTGAATAATGGAGTCGTATTGACTTATTTACAGCAGATCGATCAAAATGGGGATACGCTGATTTTCAACGCAGCCACAGTCTTGACCGAATCTTATTATGTAGGAAGGATTTTTTTATACTCAGGAGTGCCGGCTGGTTACACGAACGCTTCCGGCTACGATTACAGCGGTTATAATTATCGTTTTATAGCTATCCCCGGGAGCATTGCAACTTCCCGGTTTCCCGGTTATACCCAGCAACAAATAAAGTCGTTGAGCTACCAGAGTGTTTTAAAAATGGCTAATATTCCTGCAGGCAAAGTAGTTGCCCGAAACTCGAATTAAGTCTCTCCCGATGATAGACAACCGGGTACCGGGTCCAAGGTCCCGGGCGTCTTACTATATTATTTTACCTCTTTAACTTCAACGTCCTCTACCACACGGGCATTGGAGTTGATTTCGAAGCTCTGTACGGAATTGTCCTGGAAATTCCGGATGACGAAAGTTAATTTACCGTAATTCTGTGCATCGGTCACTTTGAATTTCTTGTCAAATTTCCTGTCGGTATAAACACCCTGGAAGAGCTGGTGTCCCTCGTTGTCCAATACTTTTACGCTGAAGCGGGCTCCGGCGCTGTTGGTATACAATACATTGAACAAAGGATCGCCTTCATTACTGCCGATATACCGGACTTCTGCCGTGCTGGCGCTGCCGCCATGGGTTTCAACGGGGTCATTGCCGGCTGCCCGGGTGAGCAAAGTAACGGAGATCAATACAAGGAGAAGGGCGGAGCCTCTAAGTGCTTTTTGTGTGTTGGAGATGAGCTGGTTCATAAAAGTGGTTTTTGCGTGTTATGGAAATGGGTGGAAGATTGGATGGATCAATTGAGTTTTTTTATGGCTATATCCTGGACATAACGGCTATTGACATTGATCTCGAAAGTCTTTACGATTTCGGTCTCTTTATTGCCCCGGATGATAAAGGTGATCTTACTTTTGTCTGCTCTCGGGAGACGGAATTGTTTATAAAAGTTTTTTTCGGAGTAGGTATTTCTGTATAATTCAGTGCCGTCCTGATCTTTTACGATAAGGCTGAATAGGGCGCCCTGGGGGTTTTTGTACGCTACGTTGAATAATACCAAATCGTCCTGTGTTCCAAGGTATTTCACCAGGGAGGAGTCCTCTTTTGGCAGGGTAGTCGCAGTGGCAGACTGGGCCTGTGTCGTAGCGGCAACAAGGGAGAACAGGATTACGGGAATCAACTTGCCGGAGGTGATGATGAATAGGTTCTTCATATAAATGTGTTTTAATGACTGGAAACATTATATGACGGAACAATCGGATCTTAATCGGACAGAAGCAATCCGTATGGCGGCGATCGAAAGAGGAATATTTTATGTATGACGGGAGCAATAGTTGCGACAGGACAATCGGGCGAAGCAATGAGGCAGTTAGTTTAAGGTGGCAGCAAGCTGGGCGGGGAGGCAATCGCAGTAGGGGCTAAATGGCTACTGAATGGAAAACGTAAAAGAACGTAGTGTTATTGTAAATATACGACGCATTTTGTTAAAATGCAAAGGAGAAATATGAAATTTGTGTTAAGAAGTATATATGTAATTTATTATAATTTGATTTGGGCGTTTTTTATGGCTGATCTTCATTCAAAATTTTCCAGAGAAGATCTTTTAATGGGGTGAGGCCCTGTTGAGTGACCGAAGAAATAAACAGGTGGGGGATATCCGGGGGAAGTTCTTTTGCGATGGCTTCTTTCAACTCTTCGTCCAGCATATCGCTTTTACTGACGGCGATGATAAATCGTTTATGCAGCAGTTCGGGATTATATTTCTCCAGTTCTTTTTTCAGGATATCGAACTCCTCTCCATGGTCTTTACTATCGGCGGGGATGAGAAAAAGCAGGACAGGGTTGCGTTCGATGTGCCGGAGGAAGCGATGGCCAAGGCCCTTGCCTTCTGCGGCGCCTTCGATGATACCCGGCAGGTCGGCCATACAAAAAGAGCGGCCATCCCGGTATTCTACCATCCCGAGCTGGGGAGTGATGGTGGTAAAAGCGTAGTCGGCGATCTTAGGAGTAGCGGCTGTCATAACGGATAACAGGGTGGATTTGCCGGCATTGGGAAAGCCTACCAGCCCTACATCGGCCAGCACCTTTAATTCCAGCACCTTCCAGCCTTCCGAGCCTTCCTCACCCGGCTGCGCGTGTTCGGGGGCCCGGTTCGTGGGGGTAGCGAACTGAGCATTGCCTAAGCCGCCCCGTCCTCCTTTCACCCAGATCATTTCCTGTCCGTCTTCCAGTATTTCGGCTTCTGTCTTACCCGTCTCTTCGTCCCGGGCGATCGTGCCCAGGGGCACTTCTATGATAATATCCTTCCCTGAGCGGCCGCTGCAGTTGTTGCCGCTACCGTTCTCGCCATTTTCCGCCAGTACGTTCTTATAATATCGTAAATGCAGGAGGGTCCATAGGTGTTTGCTTCCCCGTAATATGATATGGGCTCCGCGGCCGCCGTCGCCGCCATCCGGCCCGGCCATGTCGTTGAACTTAGTATGCGCAAAATGTTTGCTACCGGCCCCGCCGTGCCCGCTTCTGCAAAAAACCCGTATCTGATCGACAAAATTTGATTTCTCCACTCCCGGTACAATTTCAATTGAGGCGCAAAGGTAGTCTTTTATTTACTCAAGGCTTACCTTTCAATTGATCCTCCCCGGGAACACTTTTCCAGGGCTGGTAGGCCTTTTGTGGGCTATCCGGGGCTCCGGACCCCGGTTGCCGGCACTCCTCCGGATTGGCCGTCCGATTTTCCTGCCGGGGCTCTTCCCGCACGGATCCACCTGGCAAAGGCTCACAGGCTGCCCAGCTCTCCTTCATTTCTCCGGGAAGAGCCTGGTAGAGCGCCGTACCCTCCGTCTTCCACCGGATCATTTCATCGCTGACCGTCTTTATTATGGCAGCGGGATTGCCGACGACCATACTCCGGCCGGGGATCTTTTCGCCGGTCCGGACAAGGCTGAGCGCTCCGATAATACACTCATCCCCGATCTCGGCATTGTCCAGGATGACACTATTCATGCCTACCAGGCAATTGCGGCCGATAATGGCTCCGTGTATGATGGCCCCATGCCCGATATGGGCTCCTTCCTTCAGCCATACCGTGGTGCCGGGAAACATATGAATAGTGCAGTTCTCCTGCACATTGCAGCCATCTTCGATGAGGATCTGCCCCCAATCGCCCCGGATAGCGGCGCCCGGGCCTATATAGACGTTCTTTCCGATGCGGACATTTCCCGTTACCGCCGCCTGGGGGTGAATGAAGGAAGAAGGATCTATCACGGGTTTGATTCCCTTGAATTCGTATATCATATCATTAGTTATCGATGTCGATCAGTTTGGGGTTCTGTGCTTCTCCAGCGTTTGCCGGCGTTTGCCAGCGATTGCCGGAACGGGTGAACCGTCCGGCAATCGGGTTTAATGATGGCGCTTCGCGCAAAACGCCTGTGGCGTTTTATTCCCCCCTAAAAGTGGGCGTTCTTTTTTCCAGGAAGGACTGTACCCCTTCCGCATAATCTTTGGTCGCCGCCGCTTTCTGCTGCAATTGGTCTTCCAGCGACAACTGTTCTTCAAAGGAATGAGCGGAGGACTGATTGAGGGCATGTTTGGTTAAAGCCAGGGCACGGGTAGGCAATTGGGACAGTTTTACGGCCAGGGCTTTGGATGCCTCCGGGAAATCCCCGTCTTCATAGACCTTATAGATCATACCCATTCTTTCCGCTTCGGCGGCGTTTATTTTATCCCCCAGCATTGACAGGGCGGACGCCCGCTGCCAGCCGATCAGGCGAGGCAGAAAATAAGTTCCCCCGCTGTCCGGGATGAGGCCGATCTTCGAGAAAGCCTGTATAAAAGAGGCGGATTGCGCCGCCACGACGACATCACAGCAAAGGGCAATATTGGCGCCGGCGCCTGCAGCCACGCCTCCCACTGCCGCTATAACAGGTTTGGGAAGGTGGCGTATCCGGGTCACGATAGGATTATAATGTTCGCTCAGGATCTTCTCCATACCCGGACCATTGGGGTCGATGACTTCGGCCAGGTCCTGTCCCGCGCAAAAGCCTTTGCCGGCCCCGGTGAGATAAACGGCTCTTATTTCATGAAGGCTGGCACATTCATCCAGCCTGTTCTGCAGCAGCAGGGCCATTTCCCGGTTGAATGCGTTAAGCTTGTCGGGCCGGTTGAGGGTAATGAAGGCGATATGGTCGCGTATCTCGAATAATATGGAAGACATGTAATGTTGTTAGATATATATAATGTAGCTGGAATAATAACTTAAATATACTTAAATGATCAATGGCACTTGAAGTAATCGAAAGGCTCTTTGCAGTCTTCGCAGCGGTAGAGTGCCTTACAGGCCGTGCTGCCGAATTGACTGATCAGGCTGGTATGAAGGGATTGACAGCGGGGACAGGGGATCGCTTCTTCCCGGGAAAATAATCCCGGATGGCATACCTGTTGCACAGGTGTCGGCGCAGCAATGCCAAAAGCCCTTAATTTATCCTTTCCCTTTTCGCTCATCCAGTCCGTGGTCCAGGCGGGAGAGAGAACGGTCCGGATATTGACGGTCTCATATCCTTGCTGCAGCAGGGTCATTTTTATATGCATTCGTATAACGTCCATGGCGGGACAGCCGCTGTAAGTGGGGGTGATGACGACCTCGACCTTGCCCTCTTCCACTTTCACATCCCGTACGATACCCAGATCGAGTATGGAGAGGACCGGGACCTCCGGGTCAATGACATCCTCCAATAAGGACCAGATCTTTGCGGTTGATGGATCGTTCATAATTTACCATTCACAGCCCGGATAGGCTCTTTGCAGGAATTGCATTTCCGCGAGAATATAACCCAGCTGTTCGGTATGCCGGCCTTCTTTACCGCCGGCCAGCAAGCCGCCTTTCTTTCCTGCAGGGGCGCCGGGATAGATGAGCCCTGCTTCGGAAAATATTTCCCTTACTTTTTCTTCCCATTTGGGTTGCAGGGAGGAGAGCTCTACGGCGATACCTTCGTCAACTAATGACTGTTCATAAGCAGCAGGGATAAAAAGCTCCCCGGTGAACTTCCACAGATCTCCCAATGCCGTCTCCATACGAGCATGGCTTTCGACCGTTCCGTCACCCAAACGGATCACCCATTCGCTGCTCCAGCGAAGATGATAGACGACCTCTTTATAGGCTTTTTCGCTGATGGCAGCCAGTTCGGCGTCCTTGCTACGGCGAAGGCGTTCGTATAAATAATATTGGGCGGCGGTGAAAAAGAATTGTCTTAAAATGGTCCTGGCCCAGTCGCCATTAGCTTGTTCCACCAATAAGCAGTTCTTAAAGTCCCAGCCATCGCGCAGGTAGGCCAATGAGTCTTCCGTGACGTCCGCTCCGGGGGCCTCCTGTCCGGATTGATTAATGAGCCGGGCGGCATATTGATAGAAGTACCTTGCCTGGCCGATCAGGTCCAGTGCGATATTGGAGAGGGCGATATCCTGTTCCAGGACAGGGCCATGGCCTGTCCATTCGCTGTTACGGTGGCCCAGGATCAAGGCACTGTCCGCCAGCTGTAAGGTAAAGTCGATGAGGGCTTGCTGATGGGGCATTTTTACATATACTTTAATTCGTCCGGTAGATCATAAAAAGTCGGATGACGATAGACTTTATCGTTGGCAGGATCGAAGAAAGAGGAGGCTTCATCAGGATTAGAGGCGTGAATGTATTTACTTTCCACAGCCCAGATACTGACGCCCTCCATGCGGCGGGTGTATACATCCCTTGCATTTTCGATAGCCATTTGCGCATCTGCGGCATGAAGGCTGCCGGCATGCTTGTGATCCAGCCCTTGCTTGCTACGGATGAATATTTCCCAGAGAGGCCATTGCTGTTCCGACATATCGTTATGTGTTTTCAAGTGAAAGGGGTTGGGGGGTACGTTTTCTCTTTTCTGCATGAGCCAGGGCTGCTTCCCTTACCCAGGCGCCCTCTTCATGCGCTTTTACGCGGGCTGCCAGCCTTTCTTTATTACAGGGGCCATTGCCACTGATCACTTCCCGGAACTCTTCCCAGTCGATGGTCCCGAAATCATAGTGTTTTTTTTCTTCATTCCAGGCCAGATCAGGATCGGGAAGGGTCATGCCCAATATTTTCACCTGTTCTGCACAGACATCTATAAAGCGCTGGCGCAGTTCGTCATTCGTGAAACGTTTGATCTTCCATAACATGCTTTGTGCCGTATGAGGGGAGGCATCGTCATTGGGGCCGAACATCATGACCGAGGGCCACCACCAACGATCGATAGCGTCCTGGCACATTCTCCGCTGGGCCTGGCTTCCCCGGCTCAGGACCAGTAATATTTCGAATCCCTGCCGCTGGTGGAAGCTTTCTTCTTTACAGATGCGCACCATGGCCCTTGCATAGGGACCGTAGGAGGCACGGCATAAAGGTACCTGGTTCATAATAGCAGCGCCGTCGACCAGCCAGCCGATGGCGCCCATGTCCGCCCAGGTGAGTGTGGGATAATTGAAAATGGAGGAATATTTAGCCTTCCCGCTGTGCAGCTGCCCGATCATCTCGTCGCGGCTGGTGCCCATGGTCTCCGCAGCGGAATAGAGGTATAATCCATGTCCGGCCTCATCCTGTACTTTCGCGAGCAAAATCGCTTTTCTTTTAAGGCTAGGGGCGCGGGTGATCCAGTTGCTCTCCGGCAGCATCCCCACGATCTCGCTATGGGCGTGCTGGGATATCTGCCGGATCAGGGTCTTCCGGTAGGCCTCCGGCATCCAGTCTTTCGGCTCGATCCGGATGTCTTTGTCCACCTTGTCCTGAAATATTTTTTCGGATTCCTGCAGGGACATGCGCTAAAAATTTAAGTAGTAAAGATACTTTTTTTTCGGGAAAAAATACTAACAAGTGTTAGTTGTTTAGGTATAAAAAATAAGGTTTCCGGATTTTAAAAAGGTTTGGATAATTTTGGCCTTTGAACGCGTATCGGAGATTGGAGAACGATCGCAGCACACATGAGAAACGAACAGCATTTTTCGGAAGATTATTCACCGGCCTT
>DASWFF010000044.1:0-11869 GCA_036394375.1 Puia sp. | reverse complement strand
GGAGGCAAAGAAGAAGGCGGAGAGCTGCCTAAGCTGGCTGGTATCGCCTGGATATTTGTTTCTTCCGCCTTATGGAACTGTACCCAATTTTCTACGTTGGAAAAACAGGCTGCCCAGAAAAAGATCACCCGTTATCTCCGGCTATCCCTTAATTGTCGCCGGGCCTTCCTGGCCTTTTGTGAGCGGGTGTTGCTGGCCAAGCTCTGCTTGCCGAAGGGGCCCGGTTCACTAACCCTTCCCTCTGTCTGGCTGGACCGAAGGCATGCCAAAGGGTTTTCCGAAACCAGGACCGCGTACCGACAGGTCAAGGCCTTACGAAAATCCCTGCCCCTCTACAAATACGAGTGGAAGGCGTTGGCAGAAGCCGTGCTGGACTTCGGAGAAGATCCCACGGCGGAGAACTTCCGCTACTGGAAAAACTATTTCACCGAAAAGCAGGCTCCGGGATTGTTGCAGCTCTTCCAGGTCTTTGCCAGCAATTACTTGTTTAAAATCTGAACCGTATGGCCAAGCACTCTTTAAAGAAGTATTTCGACGCCAGCGGGAACCTCATCGTCAAGCCTTACCGGATGATGGACCTCTGCATCATTTTCGATGTTCATTATAAGACTCTGCACAAATGGATACAGGGATACCGGGAAGAGATCGGCGACAGGCGAGGCATCTATTACAACGCGGCACAGGTAGAAGTCATGCTGGGTAAGTTCGGCAGGCCGCATATCGCAGCCCCTTCCTAAGCGCCGGCCGGTAGCATCAGTCCCCCTTTTCATTATAAACTTCTTCACGCATGAAAACCGAAAATATCCCGATGGACAAATTATCGAGTAATGTTTTACTGACCGGTTGCATCTTCCTGGCTAACCTGGATTTTGCCGGCCTGGCGAACTACGCCCTCAAAGCCCTGATCGGTGGCGGCATCTGGCTGGGATACAAGCTGACCGCTGATTTTATCGAACGCAAAAGGCAGAAGAAACAATGAACACCTGGCCAAAAATAGCCTTGGCGGCAGCCGGTTGCGGGGTATTGATCTATGCCTATAGCCGGAAGATGACGCGAACAAAAGCAAACCTGATCGTGATGCCGGAGGTGAGCGTTCATTCCATTAGCCTGACCGGGCTGGTGCTCCGGACGGATGTGCAGATCAAGAACCCCAGCGATGGCCACTTTTCGATCCTATTTCCCTTCGTGACCCTGACCTATAAGGATACCCTGCTCGGTAGCTCGAAGGTGATCAACCAGGACATTGCCATCAATGCCTACAGCGAAGCCAACATCCAGAAGATACTGATCGATATACCCCTTTCCAGCGTATTCTCTGTGGTATCGACGCTGATCAAAACCATCCAGACCAAGCAGCCGGTGAAGATCCTGGTAAATGTCGCCACGGTAGTCAACCTCGGCTGGAGTAAAATAAATTATGCCGATACGCAGGAGATCGCTTTAAAAAATTAAACCCTGGAAAAACCCTTAATCCGTACCCCATGGAAGCGAACCGAAAACGACTCATCAAAAGCGGCTATGAATATGACCGGTTGTTCCCCCGGGCGCAAGGTGGCGTGTACACAGTACGCAAAAATGCCTCCCTGGATGATACGGTGGCCTTTATTCCGAAAGTGGTTTATGAGAATATGGGACAGACCAGGGCCATTGCCGGGAAATTAAAGAGCGATTCGGTTTACGACACCTGCTCGAACATCTGGCACTTCGTATACGACCATATCCAATACCGGAAGGACCAGAATGGTTACGAGCAGATCCGAAGCCCTGCCCGGGCCTGGCACGACAGACGACAAGGGGTAGATTGTGACTGTTACTCCGTTTTTATTTCCAGCATCCTCCTTAATCTTGGCATTCCACATATCCTGCGGATCACCAAATACAGAGAGGATCAATTTCAGCACATCTACCCCGTTGTGCCAAGGGCTGCCGGCGAGATCATTATCGACTGCGTGACCAATGATTTTGACTACGAGGTGCCCTATTCAGAAAAAAAAGACTTTACCATGGACTTACAATTTTTAAATGGATTTGACGATCCCGCTCCCTCCTTGGGAGATACCAATTTATCACCGATCGGCTTTGCCGGTGGAAGTGTAGGAGAATTGGGTAAGTTCAGATTCAAGAGCCTACTGAACAAGCTCAATAAGTTAAATCCTGGCACCATCCTGCTGCGTAACGGCCTGCTGGCTTCCATGAAGCTGAACTTGGGAGGAGTCGCCAAAAAACTCCGCTGGAGCTACCTCACGCCTGCCCAGGCCGCTGCCAAAGGAGTGAATGCCGATCGATTCGGCAAATTAGTTTCCGTCCACAAATTCCTGGAAACGGTCTTTTATGGGGCTGGCGGCAACCTGAAGAACCTGAAAAAAGCTATACTGAAGGGAAAGGGCAATAAGGATAAGGCGGTTATGGCAGGCCTGGGAGCGCTGGATTTTGGGGATATCGACTATATGAATGCCAATACACCCTTGGAAGAATTACTAGGCCCCGATATTTACTACAGCGAGAATGAACGGACTTTCCAGGGATTTAAGGGCTTTGGAGCGTTAGGCGAACCGGTTACCCTGGCTTCCATCGCGGCGGCTTCGGGGGTCATTGCCAAGTTGGTAACAGCGCTGAAAAAGGTAGGCGATATTTTTGGCGGGAAAGGGCACGGATCGAATACAAAGGTTCAAACAACGGATGATTCGTCCGCAGGAAGCAATAACACTGATTCGCCGGAGGGTGCCGCCTCCGCGTCTCCCGCCTCCTTCAAAAGGGGTGTCCCGACTTCCTCGTCTGCTGGTGCGGATACGGATGCCAGCACCCCGGGTAGTACAGTTTCTCCTGTCAAGGCAACAGAGACTGACAGCACGACTGCTGCCGAGAGCGATACCCTTTCTCCGGGGCCTGTCACTACACCGGTGATCCCGGCAGCCGGCAGCTCCGGTGCCCATGTGGCCAGCAATAGCGGCCTGGCAAATAAACAAGGATTTTGGAACAAAAACAAGAGCTGGTTGAAGCCGGTGGCCATCGGAGCGGGCGGCATTACCCTGCTGGCGATCGGCTATCACCTGTTGAAAGCAACACCGCACGCCCCGAGTCCACCTCTGTCCGGCCTGCGTCATCCCAAAAATCATTCCCGCAAAAAGAAAAAAAAGTATCCGAAGACAAAAACACCCGTGGCGCTCTTATAGCGAGCCTGCCCGCCCCTTTCATCACCAAAAACATTATATATGGCTAAACGTAAAAAAAGCAATACCGGTCACCCGGTAAGAAAGCACCACCAAAAAAAACATGCCCTACACGGGATAGGTGACCATACGGCACACCACCCGATCGTTCATACGGCAGTGGAAACCGGCAAGGACCTGCTGATCGGGGTGGTTGGTGGCGGCCTGGCCGGTGCCGCCATCGGCAAGTCTTCGCTGCTGGCAGGCATCCTGGTTACAGGTGCCGGTCACTACATGAACAACCGGTATGTTCAGCTCGTCGGCATCGGGATGATGGCCTCCAATGGCTTCCAGCGTAGTCCCTCCGGCACCAATGGCCTGGACGGCATCGACGAGGTAAAGGACCGTTTGATGGCTTACAAAGATTCCTTTTCCCAGAAATTCTACCTCGATAAATTCCTGAAGAAAAAGCCTGCAGACACGGCTATGGCCTCCGCTGGTATGGGGGAAGTTCAATATTTCACGTATCCCGATGCCATGAATGGCGACCTGGCGGCCCTGAGCGACATCGAAAGCCAGTTGGCAGCGAGTGCGCTGGCCTTCCAGGGGCATTCAGCAGGCGATCTGCCGGATATATCGGGTGACCTGCCGGAAGTAACGGGCGATATTCCGGAAACCTCCGCGGGAGATGTAGAAGACCGTTTGTATTAAGGCGTTTCCGTTCCGATAGATAAACAACCAATTATTTCATTACCCTTTGTAAACAATACGATATGCTAGGACTATTTGAAGGCGTCGAAGATTACAACAATTCCGGGGCCCTGATCGGGCTGGACGCCACTGAAAACAACGAGCTGCTCGGGGCCCTGCGCAAGATGAACCCCATCAGGCGCCAGCGAATGATCAACAAGCTTTCCAGCACCGGGATGGCCAGCCGGGGATCCCGGGCAGAGATGGAAAAGCATTTTTCGGAGCTACCTCCTTATATTAAGGAGGGACTATCGAAAGGAGACCTGCGGCTGGCCGATACGGTCATCTATTCCATCAAGGTCGTCAATTCCAAGACCATCAAACTGTTCGAGACCCAGGATGACAAGCAGATCGGCCTGCGCAACATCTCCAATGCCAAGCTACCGAAGAACCAGGCTTTGCTGGTTAGCGGCGTGGTCTTGCTGGCGGGTACTTCCGCCGATGCCACTGTCGATAACATTATGTCTACGAATTATATCGGCCTGGAAAATTTCCCAGGCCTGGCTACCGGGGAGACGGACTTAAAGGCGAATAAAAAGCAAATCTTCCCGGAAACGAGCAACGTGGTGTTCAAGACCGGTAACTTCCATAATACCCCATTGGGCTATTACAAGCTGGCTAATCCCCGGCTGATCCTGGATGACATCCTGATCGAACTGACGGTTCAATTGGGTACGATGAATGGCATACCGGCCAATACCTACCTGTATGTCGGACTCCACGGAACGATCACCACACCGTAATCAGTAATCTTCGTTTTCATAGTTGCATATAAGGGCGGACTGATCCCGTAAGGTCTTCCGCTTCTTTTAAAACCGTACCCTTATGAGCAAACGCATAAAAAAGAGATTTGATATTGCAGTGACAGCCGCGAATGGCACTTTCTCCCAAACGTTCGATTTGGACAAGACGATCATCGGCGTTTACGGAATCCTATTCACCTCTGACCGGGAAGACCTGCTTTATTATCGGGGTTCACAACGAATAGAGATTAATCGGGATGAAGTTTTCCCGGAAAGTTATGAAACGCGCCTGCTGATGAGTGGCATCAATGTGTCACCTAATGACCGGTATTATAACCTGGGCGGAATACCACCTGGCAACGGGAAAGTCAAGGTTGACTATAAAGACATGGATACCTCTTTAGCTGCTTTTGCCGCCTACCGGGTAAGCCTGTACCTCGATTGCGAAACCATCGACTTATGACAAAGGAAGCAGCTATAGCGATCACTTTACCTATTTCCCGTATCGGGCAGCAGGTATATTTTCAAATCCCGATTCCCAGAGACGCCAACCGCATTATAGGGTTTGAATGGGGCGCTTTCCACCTCGTCGGACTCCGGACAGTAGGCTTATTGGGGCCGCAATCCAATTACTATTTCGACGTCAGGGCCAGTAAGGTGATTGGCAGGATCACCCTTTGGGCCGCCAGCCCGGAGAATATTTTCCTGCAAGATCAACTGATCGAGAATCGCAATATACAGATCGGCGAAAACATAACCGGCGATGTCATTGATCCGCAAGACTACATGCATGGGCGAAAACGCGAACAGGTATCTGTCAATATAGAGGACCATCCGGCTTTTATTGAAGGCTTTTACCAGGATAGCTGGGGGATTGGTGAAAGTAGTTCTTTGCAATACCTGTTGCATTTGTACCTGTGGATTGAAAAATGCCCACTATGACAGAAAACCTGGCGATAGAATACATTTCCCGGAGGATGTCCGAGCTAGGCCGGGACGACTATCATATCCGGTTCAGGCATCTGCGGCTTCAGCCGGGCGAGCAAAGAAGTCTCTCTGCCTTTTCGGATCTATTCATCCTGGTGGAACCTCCTACGGACGTGCGGGTAGAAAGTGATGTGGGCATATTTGATGTTAGTGCGGACGGGGCGAACGAATTGCAATACGAGCACCAGGGCGCTATCCAGGTCACCAATCACTCCATTCTTGCCAATCATGTCCGATTCATTCAAGTCATTCCTAAAAATTAACAACCATGTCCGTCACCCAACAAAAGTTCGATCAGTTTAAAATTGACAAGCTCAAACACTACCTGGAAGATATGGCCGGCAAGGGACAGCCAAGGCTGTACGAGATATTCGTGGACGGGCTGAAAGTAGTTCCCAAGACCGAGGATACTGGCCAGTTCGACAACTACGAGCAATACATGGACGAGGATACCGAAAAGGTCCGCATCCTGGTATATAACTCCAACCTCTCCCCGCGTAACGACCAGTTTTGCTTTACGGTGCAGCCGGGCAGACTGGAGAAGCCGGCCGGGGGATTGGGGGAGATCGACACGATCGTGCAAGAAAAGCTCGCCGCCCGTGACCGGGAGCATGAGATGGAAGCCCTTCGAAAAGAGTTAGCAATGACGCGAACCCAGGTGGAAGAAGCCGAAGCGGAGGCCGAGGACCTGCGCCAGGAGCTGGAAGCCGTAAGAGCCGGTAAAGAGAAGAAGCAAATTAAAGGCATCGAGATCATGTCCGTCATCCTGGAAGGATTTGTCCGGCGCAATCCGCAGCTACTCCAAAAAATACCGGGCGGCGAAGCCCTGGCCGGCCTGATCGAACAGGATAACCTGGATAAAAGCGGGCAGGTAGCTATGGAGCAACCGGCGGCAGCCGCCACTTTCTGTAAGAAGGAGGACACCGCCCCGGCGCTGAGCCCTGAGCAGCTCCGCTATATCGACACCCTCCGGCAACTGGAAGCTACTTTCCAGCAGCCTGACCTGGAAACGGTCATGCAGATCCTGGCCCGGTTTGCAGCAACCCCGGACACGCTGAACACTGTTTCTGATTTATTGAACCTAAAAACCCCTGAGTTATGAAAAAGTTCTTTTATGATCTAACCATCGAAGCGAAGGAAGAAAAAGAGGCAGAGGCCAAGATGACGGCCCTGACGACCCTGGCTTCCACATTGACTACCCAGGAGCTGGCCCGGCTGGCGCACATCGTGAAAAATGACCCGGTCAAAACCGCCCTGGCTAAAAAATATTTGAAAGTCTAACCCTTTCGGCCCGTTGCTGATTCATACCCTTAACTCACATCCCTATGCCCGACACTTCCGTCTATCATCCCGATGAATTTACACTGAAAGAAAAATTGCAGTACACCTTGCTAGGCATGATAGTGATAGGCGGAAGTTTTTATGTAGGCCGGAGGCTGTTCCGTAATGCGGCTTCGATAGCCGAGCAAAAGAAAACTTTTATGGAAGGAAATCCGGCCACTTATGCCCAACAGCTCCGCATGGCATTTGAAAACAAATGGCAGTGGGGCGTCGATGTAGAAGCAGTGCGACAAATTATGCTGGCTATTCCCAGCGTGGCGGCTTTTAAGAGGGTGATGAATTCCTACCAACTCCTGTACGCCCCCCGGAGCTTGATGTTGGACATGAAAAATTACTTGAGAAAGACAGAGTACAATGAAATGTTGGCCATCCTGGCCGCCAAACCTGCCAGGGGTGATACTTCCCTTCCTATCCAGCTAACCGGACAACAGTACCAATCCTGGGCGCAGCGATTAAAAGCGGCATTTGATATCAACTATGGGCCTATTCCAGGGACGGACGAACGTGCAATCAAAGAGGTGTTCCTGGAGATCCCGACCCAAACCGCCTTCGAGCAGTTAAAAATGGTGTACCACCATTTGTATCCTGGTAATGACTTGGACCAGGATCTGAAAAGCGAGCTATGGTCTTGGGATTATTCCACTTATATGAAGATCATTTCGGACAAACCAAAAACATGAGCAATGGAAACATCCTCCTTTTCATCCGACAAACAGCATAAAAAGAAAGTCCTCCTTATATCCATTGGAGTGGGGGCCGCCGGCGTCCTGGGCTATTTTGGCTGGCAGTTCTACAAAAAGAGAAAACAGCGTAACGGCGGTGACAGAGCCTACAACTACCTGGACAGCTTTCTGAAAACAGCTCCCGTCGTTTCGGCGGACACCCTGCCGGCTATCCCGGCTACCTCCCTTCCGTCTTCGGGTCCTTTGAAGCCGAGACACGCCGCTACGGCGGGTTCTTCCCTGGCTCCTTCAGAGGACACGGACTTTCCGCTCAGGAAGGGCAGCAAGGGAGCAAAGGTGCGGCTGCTGCAAAGAGCATTGATCGCCCAATATGGTAAATCCATCCTTCCCAAATACGGGGCAGACGGCGGCTTCGGGTCCGAAATGGCGGCGGCTCTAAAGAAAGCAGGATTACCATCCTCCATCGATGAAAGCACCTTCAATGTGCTGACACAGGGCATTCAATCGGAAACGAGCTCACTAGGCGCTGACCTGTATAAAGCTGCCATAGCCGGAGATTTCCCCAAAGTGATCACAGGCCTAAAGAAGATAAGCAATACCAGCGACTATACGGCTGCCAATAAGGTGTTTAAAACGTACCCGATGGATGGTGTAAGGAAAACCATCGTCAACGGGTTGCTTGACACGTTTGCCAGCGAAGATCGGCAACAAAAGATCAAATTAGAGTTCCTGCGCATCGGCTTGCAGTTCAACGGTAGCCAATGGAGCTTATCAGGGCTGGGCGGACTTCCCATCATTACCATCCGGCCGGCCACCATTTGGACTAATGCCCGCAACCGCGTGGACGTGCCCGCCCGGGTGGTATTGGGCAACGAGGTCAGCAAGCGGCTGGACTATACCTTGTTCGAGAACCAGGGCCAGTATTTCCTGGTGCCCACCCATTGTGTGCGCTATATCTAATTATACGTTCCCCTTTTCAATAACAAAATCAATTCTATAACCCTAAAATGTATAACCCTATGTCACTTACAAACATCCAAGCCGCCCTTGCCGAGAAAGGATACCGGGAGTTTAGCCGCCCCTTTGAGCTGAATATCGTGGGTGTCCGCGCCGACAACACGAAGCCCAACCTGTTCGATGACTCCATCAATGTGTATTATAAAACCAAAGAAGATAATTGGCAACTCCATCAATTTCCCGCCACCACCGATCCGGGCACCTATTGGCTGGAAAACCCCCTCAACCCGCAAGGCACAGCTATTCTGAAAGCCGGGCAATATATCGGTTCTCACATGATCGGGATGCACCGGAACAAATACTTGGCCCTGGTTCAACAACGGCCCGTAACGGTCATTCGTGACTATGATCGTAAAGCGGTCCTGGATTTTCTGAACGGCAAGGAAGATACGGGTCTGTTTGGTATTAATATTCACCACGCTTTGGCAACCGGCATAACGCGGTATGTTGACAAATTTTCTGCTGGATGCCAAGTATTTGCCAACGTAGAGGATTTTAACCTGTTCATGCACCTCTGCCAGCGACATAAGCAGCTTTATGGAAATGATTTTACCTATACGCTGATTGACGAACGGGCACTCGTCCGGGAAGCAAAAAAAAATTAGTGTTCACACTCACCGGAATAGCCATTAGCACCGGTGCTGCCTTTCTTACTTATGAACTTTTAAAAGATGAATTATGAAAAATTTGAAAAATTTCCTCAACCAATTATTCCAGGACAAAAACGGCAGCTATTCCTTACGGGAAGTAGTCGTCCTCTTATTCATTGCGGTCATCCTCGTAAGCTGGATAGCCCGGCAGTTCTTCCGGCTGGACATTCCGGAATTTATGTTCTACTCCTTTGTAAGCCTCGTCGGGGCCGGGTGTTTCGGCTACTCGTTGGAAAAAAGAACTCCACCCTCGGGTCCCCCCAAAGGCGATGCCTGAATCCAATCATTGATAACCATTCAACTATCCCCCCATGTTAACATTCGGAAATAAGTATTCGTATCTCGTCATCCTGTCCGTGGGCTTTATCCTCGGTATTTATTGCTGCTCCCTGTTCAGCGGCTGCGGCCAACAAGGGGCACCTGTTCCTGCAACCATCCTTATTAAGCCGGAAACCATCCAAAAGCAAGCGGCGGCCGTTGAAGCTGGCTACCAGGTAAGGATCGACTCCCTGGGTACAGCCGCTAAAAATCTGCAGCTCGCTTTGCAGACTACCCGGACGGCGCTCAATAAAGTCAAACAGAAAAACCTCGTCTTGCAAACACAGATCTATGATCTCTTAGACCGGACTGCAGCCGTATCCCCGGATACGGCCAGCCGGATCGTAGCATGTGATTCGTTGCAAGGGAAGGTAAAAGACCTGGTTATAAATGACATCCTAAAAGACAGCTTGTACGAAGAGGCTACTACCAACCTGGAGGATCAGGTCAACAACAAAGATTCTACGATCCAGGCGCAGCAGGATGAATATCATGCCTTAAAAACCTCGTTCACGCAATCCTTGCAGCAGCAGCAAGCCTTGCAGTCCGAAAACACCGCCTTGCGAAGGTCGGCCCGTCATCAGAAGGTTAAGGGCACCTTCAAAACGATAGGGTTGGTAATCGTCTCCGTCCTAACTGCTCATTATTTAACCCATCCCTGAATATGAAGGAAAAAGCCATCGTTTCAACTACTACGCTGCTCACGTCTCTACTGGCCTATTGGTATGCTCGGGAAATGCAAAAGGATACCGCTCCTTATGTCATCTTAGGAGGGTTTGTAGGCTCTTTGATCGGAGAAACCATTGTGGAAAACAGGAAGAAAAAAGATAACAACGGATAATATGTCTTACCAGGGAATAGATAACGGGGTCAGTATTCGAATAGTCGGCGACACGAGGGAGCTGCTGATCATGAAGCGTTCTATTCAACGGATTCAAGTTGTTCGGGAGGATATGATCGAAATAATGACAGCCGACCCCTTTCGAAATATCTTTTTTCGACACAAGGACGTAACGGCACCTGTGACGGATTCGGCTCTTTTGCTGCGGGAAGCGATTAATGTTATGATCACAAATTGCGTTTGTGGTTCTTCCTCCAGCGGTAGTAGCTCAACTCCCGAAAGATAATTGTATGAAATATCCTGTCGTTAAAGAAATAGTGCTGGGGAATGTCCCCGAAATTGACGTCCCGGAAATACAGGTGTCTTATTCCAGGGCATCTGGCAAACCTTTCTTAGGTAAGCTAACGGAAACAGAGGACGTAGCGCGGTTTATCCGCAGTACCTTCGATAAAGGCGATATCGACCTACAGGAACAAGTGATCATTTTATATCTCAATGCGGCTAATCATATTCTGGGCTATTACCGGCATTCGCGTGGAAGCATTCACATGGTCATGGCAGATATTCGTATCATCTTAGGAACAGCCCTTAAATGTGGTTGCCTTGCCATGATCATCGCTCATAACCATCCATCAGGAGTAACTAAACCAAGCGCCCCGGATGAACAGTTGACCATTAAGCTGATCAAAGGGGCAGCCACCTGTCAGATTGAGGTATTGGATCATTATATAATTACCAGGGACAGCTATTATTCAATGGCAGCTAACGGATTTAACGGACTGGCCGGAGTGAAGAAGCTCGGTGACCCGGTTGAGCAATTTGTGGCAAGGGTAGACCAGGATCTACGGCAACAAACCCCCCACAATAAGCTATCCATTGAAAAGCTGGCTGCTTCTTTTGGTATTACTGATAAGACCCTGGTTAAAGAGCTGACGGAGCTGGCCATCGTTAACCGGGCCCGGGAGCTGGCGCATGAACCGGGGAGCACCCGGGAACGGTTTGACCGGATCGTGGAGCTGTACCGGACACAGGTTAATCTCTCGCACCGGACCTCTCAAAGCATTCTCCTGCAGCAATATTCTACCCCTGCCCCTATTTCGTACCTAGCAGGGGTATTTTGTGGGATTGATCGGCCATCGCCCGGCGCTTTTTATTTCGAACCCTCTGCCGGCAACGGCTTATTGACTATCGCCGGTAATCCGCGCGATTTTATCGTGAACGAAATTGACACGGTACGAAATAAGAACCTGCAAAAGCAGGGATTCAAGCTCGTGCTGAAACGCGATGCTACGAAACCTTTTGTCGCGGAGCAGGCATCCTTCCAGGCCGTACTGACCAATCCGCCCTTCGGGAAGCTGGATAAGGCGATCCTGTATGATACGTTCCCGAT
>DASWFF010000043.1:0-20165 GCA_036394375.1 Puia sp. | reverse complement strand
ATTTTTTCGACCACCCTTCGGGTTAGCCTGTAAATAAAGGTTGCTGCCGGGCGAGACCGGTCTGGTCCCTGAGCCCGCCATTTTCATCGATATGTTGTACCAAAATTTTTTCCTGGTGAAGGACACTGCCGATCAGCTTGCTTCGATGGCACTGTTCGGGCCTGCTTTCGCTGCATAATAGGACTACTCTCAGGTCTTTTTCATAAGCCATCCTTATTCGTTCAATTCCTTTTTTAAAAAAATCTTTTTGCCGGACGATGGCATAGTCCACTTTGCCATTGATCTTATAACAGGAACGATCGGCGGGCCGTCCCCCCAGGGTATCGCCCATGAAAACATATTTTATGCTGCCCTGCTCTAAGGAGGAGGCCAGCTCTTCCCGGTTGAATTGGGGGTTGAATTTGGAATAAGGCCGTGACCGGACATCTATCAGGAAATCGATAGAGAATTGCTTCAGGAGATCCAGCAATTCACTGGTCTTCCGGGTGCCGTGACCGATCGTGTAGATGGGGTGTTTGGGCATAGGCTGGAAGGATAGATTTTTTAGAATAAAAATACTAAATAATTTAGTATTTTTGTATCGGGCGCTTTTCTTACCTTGGCTCATGACTAAGAACAGGGTAATTTTTTTCATCCATAAAGAAGTACATATACTGGACCTGGCCGGTGCGGTACAGGCTTTTTATGAGGCGGGCTATTATGGTCACCCCTATGATATCGTGTATGTTTCTGATAGCCCGGGACAAATGTGTTCATCAAAACTACAACTGGCCGGACTGAAAAATTACTCGACGATAAAAGTCCGGCCCTCGGATATCATCATCGTTGCCGGCTTTGACCTGCGGCAATTACCGTCTGCGCGGAAAAATAAATTTCATCGCTGGCTGAAAGAGGCTGCAGGGATACAGGCGACCATCTGTTCCGTCTGCACCGGCTCCTTTAGCCTGGCGGAGTCAGGTATCCTGGAAAATAAGGAATGCACCACCCATTGGAAATATACGGACCGGCTGAAAAAAGAATATCCCACCCTGAAAGTGCTGACCAATCGATTGTTCGTAAAGAGCGGTAATATCTATACCAGCGCCGGCGTGACAACGGGAATCGATATGGTCCTCTACCTGCTGGAAGAACGGCATGGAGCGGCTTTTGTTTACCAGGTGGCCCGTGAGCTGGTGGTCTATATCCGCAGAGATGGAGGGGAATCACAGGAAAGCATTTATCTGCAATACCGCCGGCATATCAATGAGGATATTCATACCGTACAGGATTGGATCATAAAGAACCTGCAAAAAAAGATCACGGTAGAGCAATTAGCCGGCCTCGTCTATACCAGCCCGAGAAATCTCACCCGTCAGTTTAAAACGACCACGGGCATCACCATCGGACAATACCTGGAAAAGCTGCGGGTGGAAAAAGCCATCCACCTCCTGCACCAACAAAATAAGATCGGAGCCATTACCCAACAATGCGGCCTGCAAAGCGCCAACCAACTCCGGCATATCATAAAGAAACATACGGGCAGTTTGCCTTCTCAGCTCAGGGCTTTGTCCTGAACCCGAACTTTGTCCTGAACCTACGCCGAACCGCGTTACTCTTTGTCTTTATCCCTTGTCAAAAAAGGCTTTAGCAGGTCTATGGGGACCGGGAATATAGTGGTTGAATTCTTTTCCGTGGCAATCTCGCGCAGCGTCTGAAGATAGCGCAGGGTAATGGCGCTGGGTTCTTCGGCCAGGATCTTTGCTGCATCCGCCAGCCTTTGCGACGCCTGAAATTCTCCTTCTGCAGCAATCACTTTTGATCGGCGCTCCCGTTCCGCTTCCGCCTGCTTGGCCATGGCCCGCTGCATTTCCTGGGGAAGATCGATCTGCTTGACTTCCACATTGGAAACTTTGATGCCCCAGGCTTCTGTATGGGCATCGATGATCTGCTGTAATTTTTGATTGATCTTGTCCCTTTGAGAAAGAAGATCATCCAGTTCCGATTGGCCTAATACGCTTCGCAGGGTTGTCTGTGAGAGTTGGGAAGTAGCTACCAGGTAATTCTCCACCTGGATAATGGCCTTCTGCGGTTCAAGGACACGGAAATAGACCACCGCATTCACTTTGATGGAAACATTGTCCTGGGTAATAATATCTTGCGGCGGCACGTCCATTACCACGGTACGTAAGCTCACTTTCACCATTTTATCGATAACAGGAATGAGAATAATGATCCCGGGGCCTTTTACTCCGCCGGGCGGCACCAGCCGTCCGAGCCGGAAAATGACACCCCGTTCATATTCACGTAAGATCCGGATAGCATTCGACAGGATAAGGATTACAAAAAGAATAATAACAATGAGCGCAACGGGAACTGTTTGCATAAAATTTGGTTTTGTATATGAGTTTTAGGGATTAATCAACCGTTCAACATAGAGTTTCCAATCCTGCATCCGGATCACCCGCACTTTTTCCCCCGGCTCGATATTTCCGGCAACCGATTCAGCCTTCCAGTGTTCTCCATGTACCCTTATTGAACCGATGGGAATGAGCGCTTCAAGCGTTTCTCCGATTTCCCCGATCAATCCCTCCGGACCGGTGACCGGCTTCCCCCTTTGAGCTTTCAATCCCAGGCCAATGATGGTGAGAAAGAATAAAGCGGTAATAACCGTGGAAACAACAATAACTACCCGGGAGATTCCGCCGAAATCCGACCCGGAGCCGGGCCGGATCAACATAATAGAACCCAGCAGGAGTGACACGATTCCGCCGATCGCCAGCAGGCCATGGCTTGCCAGTTTGATATCCAGCAAAAAGAGGATGATGGCAAAAATGATCAGGGCCAGCCCGGCATAATTAACGGGTAGCGTTTGCATGGAATAAAAGGCAAGAATGAGGGATATCACCCCTACGATACCGGGAAGGATCGATCCGGGATTATAAAGTTCGAATAACAGGCCATATAATCCAAGCATCAATAAGATATAAGTAATATTGGGGTTGCTGATCAGGTCAAGGATCTTTTCCGTGAATCCCATTTCCAGGGATTCGATACGGGCTGACCGGGTATGTAGGACCCCGGATCCATTGCCGGACCCGGTATTTTTTCCATCAATCTGCCTGAGCAGGTCTTCGGGGTCTTTGGCAATAAGATCTATGACATTTTGTGCCAGCGCTTCATTCTCTGTAAGGGATACACTTTTGCGTACTGCCAGCTCGGCCCATTGTCCGTTGCGATGTCTTTTTTCTGCGATGGTCCGGATAAATGCCGCCGCATCATTGGTGATTTTATCATTCATGACCGTATCTACTTGTCCCTGGAGGTCTACGGGATGGGCTGCCCCCAGATTGGTGCCGGGGGCCATGGCGGCAATATGGGCTGCAAATGTTATGAACACCCCGGCCGAGCCTGCATGTGCCCCGGCGGGTGAAACGAAAACGACTACTGGTACGGGAGATTCCAGCATATCGCTGACGATCCTCCGCGTTGATTCCAGCAGCCCTCCGGGAGTATTGAGCTGTATGACCAGGCATTCCGCTTTTTCCCGGGTGGCTTTTTCGATACTACGATGAATAAATCCTGCTGTTGCCGGGTTAACAGTTTTATCGAGTTTTATAAAAATGACTGTTTGCGCTGAGAGCAGCAATGGCAAGAGGAACAACAGCGGGATAGAAATGAGCTTCATCGGAGCAAGGTTTAAGAATTCGGGATCCGGGTCATTCAGGCCTGCACCTTTCTACTTGTAATTTACTAAATTCCCGGGGCAATAAGGAATTTTAAATTTACCAGCCAGCTCAGGCAGATTTCGTCCGGTGGAGGGCTTTGTCCTGATACTGCGCATCTCTGTCCTTTCTCCCGGGTCAGGGTCAGCTTATCTTTGACCCTATCGTAACGGATAACCCGCGAACAAATTATAAACGAACAATCTATGAGCACGCATAAAAGATTCATTTTACTGACGGCCATCCTCTTGGTGTCGATGAACTCCGTCCAGGCGCAGGTATCCCCGAAGGCGCAGGACAGTGTCGCCTTCTTTTGTGGTCTCTGCGGAGGAGAATGCGATAACCTGGTCTTTACAAAAGCGGGCACCTGCCCCCATTGCGGGATGACCCTGACTCAGATGACCTTTGCAGAAAGAAGACAACTTATCAATAACTATAAAAAAATGAGCATTTGTTTTTACTTACAGGATGGCGTCGAAGTGCTGGATTTTGCCGGCCCGATGGAAGTCTTTTCTTATGCCGGTTTCCAGGTCTTCACTGTCTCCCGGAAAAAAGAGCCCATCCTCGCGCAGGGCATCCTGAAAATAATCCCGGACTATAGCATAGACGATGCGCCTCCGGCGGATATCCTGGCCTTTTTTGGGGGCAATTCGGGGACGGCATCCGACGATCCGGCAGTGATCTTCTGGATACAATCCCGGAAAGCGGCTACGCAGTATTATTTTTCCGTTTGTACCGGCGCCTTTATAATCGGTAAGGCGGGAATATTGGATAGCCTCACCGCCACTACTTTTCACGCGAGCATCGAGTCGCTCCAGAAGGCCCTTCCCTCCACCAAAGTATTGTCGGATGTGCGATTCGTGGATAACGGTAAAGTGATCACCACAGCGGGGATCTCTGCGGGCATCGATGGAGCCCTGCACCTGGTCGCCAAATTGAAAGGGGAATCCGTAGCCAAAGAAGTGGCTGCCTATATGGAGTACGATAAATGGATACCCGGACAAGGACTGATCGTGGATCGCAAATAGATGACTTCCGAAGGCTGTTGCGGCCCTGATTCGAGTGCGGGCCCGGACGCTTCCAGCCAGTTAATGATCCCTGGCAGGGCGATCTCTTCTCCCCAGATATATCCTTCCTGGCTCCATCCCGGAATTTCTCTCCATAGCCGGCCGAGCCCCGGTAGTTTACCCGTAGCACCAGGCAATGTAAGCATCTCCGGCCGGTTAGCCACCACGGTAAATGAATGTGGGTAATCGAATTTGTCACCTACCTCAATCGGGATCTTTTCAGCTCAATTCAATTCAAGTCAACCATATCTCTGCATAAATATCAGTATCAGTTACCAAAACAGGCGTATGGCTTGTCTGCCAAAGAAAAAAAGGCAAGCCTTCTCTATTAAAAACATCAAGATATGTATTGTAATAAAATATAATTACTGAAGAATATTTTCGAACTTATCATTAGACCTGAATTGTAAAAAAATAAAACGGCCTTATTACCAGTGAATATAGGCCGATTGGTAGCTTAAAAACTTACCGGACCATTGCATGTAATAAAAAAATCATATGAAAATATAAAAAATGAAAATTCAGTCTTTTTAGCAAAACCCTCCTTTTTTTTCTATTTTCTTTCCTCAAAATGGGTCCGGATAGGGGTATGTAGTGCTAATGTAGGGGTAGATAAATTGTCGATGCGAAGCCTATAGTAGATATTTGAAGTATATATGGGAGAGCTTATATGAACAAACAACCAGGTAATTCATTTTCAGCCTTGGTTATAATGGCCCTGCTACCCCTGGGGGGTGAACGGGAGGGGAAAGCCCCAATGCCCCCCTTTAAAGTACTGGTAGCCGCTTCCCGGGCCAAAGATCAAAAGTTTGTGGAACAGGGCAGGGGTTGGGTCGGTATTCACGCAGCCGGCCTTACCGGAAGGGAGTTTTTAGCCCCTCGAACAAAATACTGGCAATGGTTTGAAGATTTTATGGGCGGGTCGCTTATTCTCCGCATCCCGCCTATGGAAAATGGGATTGTTTCATTTTCTTCCTCTGGTTCCGGTCATCCGGAGGATTCCTATAAATCAGTTGAAATGAAAAAACTAGTCCTGCTTATTGCTTTAATGATGGACGCCTGTTTTGCCCTTACAGCACAAAAGAAGAAAAGAGACCGCTTCAGGGCGTTCCAATGTACATGTACTTGCCAGCGTGGACGAATCTTCCTATTCTCCGGATACTACCGATTTTTTTTATAACACTATTCTCAATCTTTAACTAAACTGCTTATGTCAAAAATCAAACACCTATTGCAGGTTCTTCTTCTGCTCAACTAAAACTGCCTTAACCCACCTTCTTAGAAGGTCGGCGTTGAATTAAATCTTAAACCAAAACTAAAAATCAATGCGTATTAAACTACTACACTTAGCAATGTTAGGCCTGACACTGCTGTGCTACCTCAGCACAGTTGCCCAAAACCGGTTGATAAAAGGCATAGTCACAACTGCAGAAAACAAGGCGGTTGTCTCTGCTACCGTAAAAGTAAAAGACAAACCCATCAGTACTGCCACAGATGCGGATGGACGGTTTGTACTCACCGTTCCCACGGGTAAAATCACCCTTGAAGTCTCCTCTGTTGGTTTCACATTAAAATCAATTAATATCGATAGCAGCTCCGCCTTTATTACCGTTTCCCTGGCTGCAGGTAATCAGGAGTTAGCCGAAGTGGTAATTACCGCACTGGGTATTAAAAGGGACAAAAAAGCATTAGGTTATTCTGTCCAGGAAGTAGGCGGCAAGAACTTTACCGAAGCAAGAGAGAACAACCTGGTAAACAGTCTATCGGGCCGGGTTGCAGGTCTCGAACTATACAAAACCGGAAATGGACCCACCGGTTCGACCAGGATTGTAATTCGGGGAAATAACTCGCTTGGGGGAAACAACCAGCCTCTAATTGTCGTGGATGGTATTCCCATGGATAACTATCAAACGGCCAATGGGCAAGGCGAATACGGTTCCTTTGACGGGGGGAACGGAATTTCTGATATTAACCCGGATGATGTGGAAACCATGACTGTTTTGAAAGGACCGGCTGCTGCCGCCCTTTATGGCACACGAGGCGGCAATGGTGTTATTTTGGTAAGTACGAAAAAAGGCGGTGTGGGAAAAGGGTTAGGTGTCAGATTCAATACGAATTATGCCACTGACGATCCATTGTTGTACATCGACAAACAAAACGAGTATGGACAAGGATCAAATGG
Source organism: Puia sp. (assembly GCA_036394375.1). Lineage (GTDB taxonomy): Bacteria > Bacteroidota > Bacteroidia > Chitinophagales > Chitinophagaceae > Puia. The sequence continues at coordinate 13,215 of DASWFF010000043.1, read as the reverse complement.
CGTTTTTGACGTAAAGGGTCAATCCAGCTGGGGGCCAAAAATCACGGGACAGGAAATTACGGATTGGAGAGGAAAGAAAGTGCCGATGACTGCTGATAAGAATGATCTCAAAAACTTTCTTAATACCGGCCAGACCTGGACGAACTCTATAGCCCTTTCCGGTGGTAATGACAAGACCACTTTCCGTTTAGGCTATACGAATATGGACAATAAAGGCTTGTTGCCCAATACCACTTTAAAAAGAGACATGGTGACCTTAAGGGTGAATTCCGAAGTAACCAGCCAGTTCACCATGGATGCCAAAGTCAGCTATGCCAAACAAAACGCAAAAAACAGGCCGCAGACTTCAGGAAGTGCGGGTAATGTCTTCGCACAATACATGGTATTGCCCCGGTCCGTTCATCTGGCGGATATGAATCCCTGGAAAGATATATATGGACACCAGATCCTGTGGGCGCCTGAAGCCTATAGCACAAAGAAAAATCCCTATTGGTCATTATATGAAGACTTCAATACGGATGAAAGCGATCGCTTTTTAACCATGGTCTCTTTAAACTATAAATTTACCAGTTGGTTAAAATTACTGGTTCGCCATGGCATGGATATGCGACAGGCATTTACTGAATCTGCCACTGCCTATGGGATATATAATAATGATCCGACAGCACCGACCTATAATTTCAGTTCGGGCTATGGAGCCGGAAGGTCAAAAGCAGTTGAAACTAATGCAGATTTCTTATTATCAGCCAATAAAAAGTTTAATGATTTCAGTTTAGGGCTAAGTGTAGGTGGTAACCAACAGCATTCTACTTATAATACTACCGGCGGAAATACAGGTAACCTGGATCTGCCGGGCGTATATAACTTATCAGGCGGCGCAAATCCCAAACCCTACAGCTACAAAGCAGAAACAAAATTGAATTCCTTGTATACATTCCTGAATGCGTCCTATAAAGATTTCTTCTTTGTGGATGTTACTTTCAGAAATGACTGGTCGTCTACGCTCGCCCCGGCAAACAGGAGTTTCAATTACCCCTCCTATAGCGGATCATTTATTGTCAATGAATTTCTGGAAAAAACTTTCAATACCCCTTTGCCGGAATTTATTTCCTTTTTTAAACTCCGTGGTGGTTATGCAAAGGCCGGTAACACAATTGGACCTTATAGCCTGGATCCTTCCTATGGTATTTCCAGGGGAGTTTTCAATGCGATAATGACCAGCCCGCCATCTACCCTGGTAAATCCGAATATTCTTCCGGAAATAGTTAAATCCCAGGAATACGGTGTTGATCTCAGGTTCTTTAATAATAGGTTCGGTATTGATTTTACTTATTATAAAAAGAACGCTTTAAACCAGATCCTTTCATTACCCGTACCGCCTGCATCGGGATATAGCAGTAAGATAATTAACGCCGGTAATGTACAGAATTCGGGCTATGAGTTTATAGTAAATGCAAATGTCCTTCAAACCCAATCCGGATTTAACTGGGATGTCCTGGTTAACTACAGCCATAACACCAATAAGGTGCTGCAACTTTATCCCGAAACAAAGGTCTATTTATTGCAAAGTGATGTCTCCTCCAGGGCAATTCGAATTACTGCTAACGAAGGGGAAGCATTTGGCAATCTTTACGGACGTGATTTTGCCCGTAATACCAAGGGTGACGTAATAGTTGAAGCGGATGGCACACCGAGAAAATCCGAGAATAAGAACACCTTATTGGGAAATTACCAGCCCAAATACACAATGGGCATTTCCAACCAATTTTCATACAGAGGACTTACATTTAGCTTCCTGATTGATATACGCAAAGGAGGCAAATTCTATAGCCAGACATTAGCCTATATGCATTCCGCTGGTACTGCTGCCGGCACTGTTCCCTACCGTGATGGCGGCATGGTCTTTCAGGGTGTAAAAGATGATAACAGTAAGAATACAACAGCTATAACTTCCCAGCAATATTGGCAAAAGGTTGCCGGGGCTGAACCTGTCGCCTCCTTATTTATGTATGATGCCAGCAATATACGTCTGAGGGAAGTAGTCTTGGGCTATGCCTTTCCAAACAAATTACTGGGAAAATTACCTGTTAGGAATCTCACCTTGAGTCTGGTTGGAAGAAACCTTTGGTTGATCAAGAGTTATATACCAGGTATTGATCCTGAATCTTCCTTTACTACAACGAATGCGCAGGGATGGGAGAACGGGGCATATCCATCGACAAGGACCCTTGGATGTAATCTTAAATTTGAATTTTAAATCTAAACCATTACAAACTGTTATGAAAAATATATATTTAAAATCAAAATGGTACTTATTAGTTGGCATCCTTGGTTCATGTGTCGTTCTGTATAGCTGTACCAAGGGTTTTGATACGATCAATAAAGATCCCAATACCTACCCCGGGTCGGTTGTTGATCCCAGTTTCCTGTTGCCGGGTGTTTACAAGGCTTCTGTTCTTGACCCGGGTATGCATGAACGGATGACGCAGCTCACCAATGACATCTTTTCCCAATATTCTGCCAATGAAGGTTTTAGTACGCAACAGGGTAAAACAAATGACGAGTGGATCACTGATTTCTATACCAACTATCACAGCAAATTCGTTGCGTCGTTAAATCTGGCCATACGTCTCGGGAAAGCAAAGCCTTATCCTACCAATGACCTGCAGATTGCCCGTATCTGGCGTTGCTGGGTGTATGCACGGGCTACGGATATCTGGGGTGACATTCCCTACTTTAAGGCAGCAGACGGTACAGGCGAAAATGCTCCTTATGACAAGCAGGAATTAATTTACAAAGACATGCTGAAAGAATTGAAAGAAGCAGCAGCAGGTCTGTCATCCAGCAATCCAAAACAGCAACCCGGTCAGGATTATGTGTACAACGATGATATTACTAAATGGAAAAAATTTGCCAACTCTCTTCGCCTGAGGCTGGCTATGCGCATTTCACAGGCAGATGCTGCTACGGCAAAACAAAATGCAGAGGAAGCTATAGCCGGAGGCATCATGACGGGTTCTTCAGATGCCTGCCTGGTACTTAGCAGTGATGTAGCTTTTGGTTGGGGTAATGGTTATCAATACTCCTACTACTATGGCTGGGGTTCTGAAGCGATGAGCCGCTCCATGGAAAATTTATTGACCGGGCTGGGTGGCCAACCTTTTCCCAACCCTCCGGCAGGGGCAGTAGTTGATGATCCGGGATTTAATTTGGGATCAGATGAAAATACCCTTGATCCCAACAAGAATAAGTTTAAGTCAGGGGTACCCTCCAAAGTTGATCCACGTGGCCCTATCTATTTTGAACCTTCGTCAGACGCATCAGGAGCAAACCCCACTGCTGCCATTGCAGGTTCGCCCGGAGCGACTGTCGATGCAAGAGGCCGTTGGCATGGCGTGCCGGCCGGTCTTTCCTCATCAGCGGCTGGTAAACAGCAATATGCTATTACAAATCAGGCAAGGATGGGAAGAAGATTCCTAAAACCCGAGAGACCTTACGAAGTAATGACGTATCATGAAGTTTGTTTTTTGGTTGCTGAAGCTGCTCAACGAGGATGGACTGTATCAGGAGGCACAGCAAAACAATGGTATGAAGCAGGTGTAACAGCCTCTATGCAATGGCATGGCGTACCCGATACAACAATTGCAGCTTACCTGGCTTCCAATAATGAAAACACATATGGCACAACCGCAAACTGGAGCTTTAACTCCGGTAAAACATTCAATGGTACACCTGTTGACGATCTAATGAGTAAGATCATCACCCAAAAATATATAGGCATATTCCCTGATGGCGGGTGGGAAGCCTGGGCAGATCACAGGAGATTACATTTGCCCATTTTGATACCTTTTGCGGCACCGGATCCGACAGCGATAACTGCAACGGATGGCGGTCCTGGCAATTTTGTAAAAAGGATTACTTATCCTTCAAGAGAATCACTGAACAATAAAGTCTTTTATAATCAGGCTATCTCCCAGCAAGGTCCGGATATAGAATCAACACCTGTTTGGTGGAATAAATAAATTAAGCTATAAATTGCTCATGCTAAAAAAAGAATGGAGTTTTTACTCCATTCTTTTTTACTTCAAAGAAACATTTAACCCGTCACAAATCATTTATTATGCTGAAACCAATGTTCAGAACAGTTTCTTCTTACCTGGTAGGATGTTCAGCTTTTTTATTAGCCGGCTGCTTAAACGGGAAAAATAAACCTGTTTTCACCCTGCTGTCCGGTAAAGAAACAGGCGTCAATTTCAGAAATATAAGTGTGGAGAATGAGCAAATAAACATATTAACTTACGAATATCTATACAATGGGGGAGGCGTGGCTATTGGCGATATCAACAATGACGGGTTGAAGGATATTTATTTTACATCCAATAATCAGGAAAATAGGTTATACCTCAATAAAGGTAATATGCAATTTGAGGATATAACAACCAAAGCAGGAGTAGGTTGTAAGGAGGGTTGGAAAACGGGGGTAACAATGGTTGATATTAACGGTGATGGGTTTCTTGATATCTATATTTGCAAATCCGCCGACGGAGACCCGGAACGCCGCCGAAATATCTTACTGATCAATAACGGTGACCTTACTTTCACCAACAAGGCTAAGGAATATGGATTGGATGATGCAGGCTACTCCACCCAGGCCACGTTTTTTGATTATGATAATGACGGGGACCTGGACATGTTTCTGATTAATCATTCATTGATAGAAGTGTCCAATACAATTGGCATAAATCCGGTATTGCGCAATGCAAGAGATCCGAATTACAGTAATAAACTTTTCAGGAACGATAATGGCAAATTTAAAGATGTAAGCGAAGAAGCAGGAATCACCGGTGGTATGGCAAATTACGGTTTGGGAGTGGTGATAAGCGATATTAATAATGACGGCTGGCAGGATATTTATGTTACCAATGATTACGCTGAAAATGATCACATTTATATAAATAATAAACATGGAGGCTTTGTCGATTCCGTACATGAAATGCTGGATCACATGTCAAACTTTTCCATGGGGGTTGATATTGCTGATTTTAATAATGATGGCTTACCGGATATTTGTACGCTTGATATGTTGCCGGAAGATAACAAGAGGCAAAAATTACTGTATGGTCCCAATGAGTTCGATAAGTTCAATATGTTCGTAAAGGCTGGCTTGCATTATCAGTATATGAGGAATATGCTGCAACTGAATAACGGAGACGGAACTTTTAGCGAGATAGGTCAATTAGCGGGCGTCTCCAATACTGATTGGAGCTGGGCTCCACTCATTGCTGATTTTGACAATGACGGCCATCCCGATCTGTTCGTGAGCAATGGTTACAAGCGGGATTTCACCAATATGGATTTTTTGAAATTCAAAGCCGATATACAAATGAATAGCCCGCAGGGGAATGGGCAAAAGACCAGCATGAGTGAGCTCATTAAAAAAATGCCGTCTAATAAATTTCACAATTATTTTTTTAAAAATATCGGAGGTCTTTCCTTTAAGGATGTCTCTACCGATTGGGGGTTTGATAATCCTGTTTTAAACAACGGTGCAGCCTATGCAGACCTTGACAATGACGGCGATCTTGATCTGGTAACCAATAATATAGATCAGGAAGCTTTCATCTATAAGAACAATTCCAACGAACTTTTTAAAAATAATTACATCTCCCTGAAGCTAAAGGGAGAAGGCATGAACCGGTTTGGCATCGGCGCCAAAGTGAAAATTTATTTCAATAACCAGATAGCATTTAAAGAAGTAAATCCGACAAGAGGATTTCAATCCTCCGTTGATGTTGATTTAGTGATAGGTTTAGGGAAAAATGTAATGGCCGACTCGATACAAATAATCTGGCCATTTGGAAAAATGCAAACTATCAAAGCAGTAAAAGCAAATCAGGTTGTTGAGTTATTTGAAAAGAATGCTGCGTATAATTATAATTATTCAGCGCCTTCTCACAAAAAGTACTTTTCTGCTGATACCAAACAAGCCGTTTCTTTCCTGCACAAAGAGGATGCATTTATAGACTTTAGAGTACAGTTTTTTTTACCGGGGTTACTCTCCACCCAGGGCCCGCACATGACCAAAGCAGATGTAAATGGTGACGGATTGGAAGACATTTTTATGGGCGGCGCCAGCGGCCAGCCCGCAGCTTTGTTTATGCAGCAAAGCGATGGCAATTTCAGCAATACGATGCAGCCTGCATTTTTATCAGATTCCCTTGCTGAAGTAACAGATGCTTCTTTCTTTGATGCCGATGGCGATGGGGATGTCGATCTGTTTGTGGTATCAGGTGGCTATGCTTTTAAGGAAGGCAGTCCTGAACTGAATTGCCGGTTGTATCTGAATGATGGTAAAGGGAATTTTTCTTTAAAGCCAAATGCTGTTCCAAATATTTTTGTAAATGCCTCCTGCGTAAAACCCGTTGATGTGGATGGTGATGGAGACATTGATGTGTTTGTCGGTGGGCGTGTGATACCTGGAAAATATCCTGAAACACCTGACAGTTATTTATTGCTAAATGACGGCAAAGGAAATTTCACAGATCAGACAACACTGCTTGCACCTGACTTGCGTCATGCAGGAATGGTTACCGATGCAATATGGGTCGACTTGAACAATGACAAGACAAAAGATTTAATAGTAGTAGGTGAATGGATGCCGATAAAAGTATTTATAAATGACAAAGGAAAATTAACCGATAAAACAAATATGTATTTTGGTTCGTCAACAAACGGATGGTGGAACAGAATTTATGCGGCTGATTTTGACAACGATGGTGATTTGGATTTCATAGTCGGTAATCGTGGCTTAAACTCTCAGGTTAAGGTTTCTAAAGAGCAGCCTTGTACCATGTTATATAACGATTTTGATGGCAACGGTTCTATAGACGGTATTATGTGTTATTATATAAAAGGCATAAGTTATCCGGCATTAAGCAGAGACGAAATGATGGAACAAATGCCAAGCTTGCGAAAGAAATTTAATGACTATGCATCCTATTCAACTGCCACTATAAATGATTTATTGTCTGCCACTGAAATTTCAAACGCAAAAAAACTAGAGGCCGATAACCTGGCTACCTGCTATATTGAAAATAAGGGAAATGGAAAATTTGAAATCAGAGAATTGCCTGTACAGGCGCAATTTTCTCCGATATACGCTATTAATTCGCTGGATGTAAACAAAGATGGCTATCAGGATTTGATATTAGGAGGGAATTTTGAAAAAACCAGGGTTTCAATTGGGAAATTTGACGCCAACCACGGAACGCTGTTCCTTGGAGATGGCAAAGGGAATTTTAAATATGTGCCACAGACGGAATCTGGTTTTTCAGTTAAAGGGGATGTAAGAGATATTCAGGTTGTAAAAACAAAAGGAAAAACAAAGGTACTGTTTTCTATAAATGACAAACCGGTTGTCAGTTATAGCTTACAATAGTACTGATTTTGATACTGCACATTATTATGCCTTCCTCTTCTTTTGTCAGGGGAAAAGTTCTCCGCCCTCGATAGATATCCAATCCGTCGAAGTGACAGAATATGCTATATAGGCGCCGTTGGAGGACAGGATGGCAGCGCCTGCCTGTCGCAAACTCAGCCATTTTTAAAAACTTACGGAAGAGGACTGGCTTCGGGCTGTTAGGGCCAGCAGGAACAGAAGACAGGCAAGAAAATATCTTGTCAAAGTCAGTGTAGTTTGTTGGGTCTAAGCCAAAAGATAGCCTAATTCGACGGTTTTAACAATTCCTTATCCTAACGATTGGTAAATGGATTGTTATAGATAAGTTATAAGTGAAATAGGCGTTTAACCTTGAACGATTTTTGCGTTCTATCATATAGTGGTTAAAAATTAAAATTATGAAAACGACGATCTTAAAATACTTAAACAGGATAAATTGGAATCCCGGCAAGAAATTGTTAATCGTGCTTTTTTCCCTGGGTCTCGCCTTTGGCGCTTCAGCCCAGAGAGGCGGTCATGGGTCCGGCGGTGGCTATCACGGAGGCGGAGGGGGCGTCCGCTTTTATCCCCGTACTTATGTAGGAGTGGGTTTGGGTTTTGGATATGATCCCTTCTTTCCCTATGGTGGCTTTTATGGCCCCTGGGGATATCCTTATCCTCCCTATTACTATGGCTACGGAGCTATGCCTTCCAGGTTAGCCCTGCAGATAGATGATATCAAGAACGACTATAATGCCCAGATCAGGGATGTGAAGGATGATAAATCGCTTACCCGCAAAGAAAGAAGGGCGAAGATCAACCAGTTGAAACATGACAGGGAGGCCACTATCATCCAGACCAGAAGGGACTACTATTATAATTCCAGAAGGAATAATAATAATCAGCCGCAGCCCTATAATGGAAACGGGCAGCAACAGCCTTCCAATGGCAATCAGCAGCCTTCTAACGGCAAGGACCAGAAGCCTGCCAATGGAAGTGGAACTGATCAGCCGGAATATCAAAATAGCCCATCCGGCCAGTCACCTGTGAATGATTCCACAAACGGAAGGACGCAGCAATAAAAAAATTAGGATCACGGATACCGACATTGGGTACACTTATTCTATTAGGATTTTGTCGGGTTGCGCGACCCTGCCAGCGGCAGGGTCGCTTTTTTTGTGAGGTTATTTTTGAGAGCCCAACTTGAGGTGCCAATTTGGCTCCTCAAGTTGGGCGGCCTCACCCCACCGCATTCAACGCATACATAATAACATTGACCCCGAATTTGGTATTGTCCTCCGCCAGGAACCGCTTGTTCCGAAAATCATAGTCCCATTCGCAGCCATAATCCTTATTACTGTACAGTACCCCGATGCGGCCATTGATGGTGATGGCTTTGAGGTAATCATGGACGAGATCGTCTCCCCAGCCATTCAGCTCGAAAGAGGTATTCGGCGGACCTTTCTCAAAAGGAAAAAAGGAATGATAAAGCTTGTGATGATTGGGGATTTTTTGCAGGGCGGCAGCGCCGAATAAGGTGCTCATCTGCGCCTCGAACGAACGGGCGAAGAGCCCGTCGATATCATGGTTGCAATCATCCGCAAATACAAAGCCCCCATTCAGAACATATTTGTGAAAATTAGCCGCCTCCTGCTCATTGAATTGCACCAGCTTATGGCCGCTTATATAACAGAAAGGGTACCGGAAGAGCTCCTTACTGTCCAGGTCGATCACCTTCTCCTGCAGATTCACGGGCAGCGTAGTATACTCGATCAGCGAATTCAGCAGGTTGGACGGCATGCGCTGGTCCGTATCCCAATCCCCCGACCGGTATCTCAACCGCGTAAATGTAAACTTATCCCTTGCGATATCGTCCATAATGTATTTAATCGAGCCCCCAACTCATTCGCCGGTCATGTAATTTTTTTAAAGTTGCCAATTTTATCTTTAATTTCCTCCTTTAGCGCCTGAAATTTGATGGGTGGTACTAAAGGAACGATGGAATTGATCTTGCCAAATGAATGAAGAGAAGCGACTTTGTTAACTTTTAAATGCATGAGTTTGGAAATCGTCGAAAACACCGTACAGTCACTATTGGGAAAATTGTCAGCCCTCAAGAAAGAAATTCAGAAGACCATTGTCGGGCAGGAAGCTATCGTGGAAGAAATGTTAGTAGCATTACTCGCCGGCGGCCACTGCCTGCTGGAAGGCGTACCCGGTCTGGCCAAAACCCTTATGGTAAGAACCCTGTCCCAGGCCCTGCACCTTTCCTTCCGCCGCATACAGTTCACTCCGGACCTGATGCCAACCGATATCCTCGGCACGGAGATCCTGGAAGAAGATCATGCGACGGGCAAACGCTTCTTCAAATTCAATAAAGGCCCCCTCTTCGCCAATATAGTCCTGGCCGACGAGATCAACCGTACGCCTCCGAAAACACAATCCGCCCTCCTGGAAGCCATGCAGGAATTCGAGATCACCTACGGAGGACAGACTTATATGCTGGACCGCCCTTTCTTTATCCTGGCCACGCAAAACCCCATCGAACAGGCAGGCACTTATCCATTACCGGAAGCCCAGCTGGACCGGTTCCTCTTATATATTAAAATAGGATATCCTACGGCAGCTGAAGAGACGGCCATCCTGAACAATACGACCGGCAGTAAAAAGGCCGTTATCAATCCCGTCGTGAACGGCGAAGAGATCCTGCAGCTGCAGAGCCTGGTAAGAGAAGTGAGCATTAGCACGGATATGGTGCAATACGTAGCAGACCTTATCCGGGCGACAAGACCCGATACCAGCACCCAGCCCTATGTAAAGGAATGGGTACGCTGGGGCGCAGGACCCCGTGCCGGCCAGGCCCTCATCCTCACCGCCAAAGCCAGGGCCCTCTTCAAACAACGTTATGCCGTCACCCCGGAAGACATCCACGCGATGGCTTATCCCGTATTGCGTCACCGCATCCTGATGAACTTCAAGGCAGAGGCGGAGAATATCACCTCGGACCAGGTGACGGCCGTATTATTGAAAGCCGTTGAACGTCCCGCAACGCGCCTGTCCTAAAACCATCTTAATTCACATGAGCCAATTACCCGATCACCAACTACTGATGGCTATTAAAGACCTGTCACTGGCCGCCCGGCGGACCATTGACGGATTTATGGCGGGCATCAATAAAAGTAAGGTGAAGGGGCCCGGACTGGAATTCAGCCAATACCGGAGCTACCAACCGGGAGATGACCTGCGCTGGCTGGACTGGAAACGTTACGCCCGCTCGGATAGATACTATATCCGGGAGTCGGAGATCGAAACGAGTATTTCCATCCGGTTCCTCATCGATGCAAGCCATTCCATGGATCACCGCGACGGGAATTTCACGAAGATGGACTATGCAAAACATCTGGCTGCATCATTGGGCTGGCTGGCGCATGCACAAGGAGATTCTTTTGGATTGTATATATTCCGGGGCGGGGAACTTTTTTCACTCCCCTCCCGCAAAGACCCTCAGCATCTGGCCCGGTTCTTCTACCAGTTAGAGCATATTCAGCCGGCAGGAAGCATGGGCAATCCCACCCAATACAAACATATTTTCACCGGAGATCAGAAGCGGGAGCTACTGATCTTTATCACGGATATGTACGAGCAGGATGGAGAGATCAGCCGGCTTCTTGAACTACTAGCCTCCCTTCGCCACGAGATCATCGTCTTCCAGTTGATGGGAAAGAATGAACTGGAGAGGGATTTTTCGGGTTACCGTCGGGTGGAAGACCTGGAGACGGGGGAGCAGATCCCCGTGGGCAGCGCTCAGTCGCAAAAAGATTACGAGGATAAGCTGCAGCACTGGCTGGCTGGCGTGCGTATGCAGTTATTAGATAAACGGATCGCTTACCGCCTTCTCCGCATGGACCAGCCTTTGGACCAGGCGATACGGGATTTTCTCAAACAAAGACAACAAACCACCGGATAAACTTTGCTGCAACTGCTTCACCCCATATGGTTATTATCGATGGCTGGGATCGCGCTCCCCGTTCTCCTTCATTTATGGAATGACAAGCAGGGGAAAGTGTTACCCATCGGAAGTATCGCCTTTTTGGAAAAAGGATCACGCAGGCAGGCCCGTAGCCGCAAATTATCCGAATGGTGGCTCTTACTGCTTCGCTGCGGATTGCTCCTGCTGCTGGCCTTGCTCTTGTCCGGACCTTTCTGGCGGAAAGCTGCTATGCGAACAAAGACAAAGGGATGGATATTGGGGGTTGGCGAAGACGGTCCCGGGCAGGCATACAAGCCCCTGATCGATTCCCTGTTGAAGGCAGGGTATGAGCGGCATGAATTCACCCGTCGCCCCGCCCGGAACGAACCCCTCTCTGCCCTTCGCCCCCAGTCATACTGGGACCTTTTCAGAGCGGCTGACCGGGAGGCCCCGGCAGGGATCTCCTTTTATATTTTTACCAGGGGGCTCCGCTCCGGCTTCACAGGCAAGCGACCGGTTTCCGACCGGATAGTACATTGGTTCACCTATACGACTTCCACCAACTCCGCCACCCATTGGATCGGGCGGGCCTGGTTTTGTTCTCCTGATAGTATATGGGCGCTCACGGGCAGCAGTCGCCCGACCGGTAATTCCTATAGCTATCAATTGTTGCCGGCAAAGACCGGAGCCGGTCCGGGTGGGAGGGATCGCCCGGCCGGCGAGGGGGGTTACCACGTCGGCCCTACTAATGGACTCTTGTCCGTGGCCCTGGACAGTCAGCCGCCGGTGATCGTGGATACGGCCCCTCTGCGGATACAGATCTCCGTGGATAATAAATACAATAATGACAGCCGTTACCTGGTGGCAGCCCTTTATGCTCTGCAATCATTCACCCGGCAAAATATACAAGTGAACGTAAATGATAGTTTAGCCGGCCAGATGTCGCATGCTGCGCCGGACCGGCATTCGAATGAGGTGCCTCTTCCCGATTGGATATTCTGGCTTTCTTCCACACCGGTTCCTGCCGATCTGCCGGCGCACAATATCCTATATTATGAGCCAGGCAGGGAGATCCCCGTCGACACCTGGATGCAAGGCATCACCGGAGTGGCGGTTAGCCGGCGGGTTGAGCCGGATTCGGTAAAGAGAGCAGTCTCCCAATCTCCGCCGGCTTACCCGGTCCTCTGGAAAGATGGGTTTGGCCAGCCCCTCCTGGCATTGGAGATAAGCTCCGGGAGACGGATATTTCATTTTTTCAGTCATTTCGATCCCGCCTGGAATGGACTGGTATGGAGTTCCCGCTTCCCGGGGTTGCTGCAGGATCTGTTGGCCAATCCGGCTTCTTTTGCCGGCAGCGATCCCCGGGAGACCCCTTCGGCGGAAAGCAGGAGTCTTGCCTCTGCGGTCGGATATGATCTTCGGGTGCTTGACCCGGAGCAGATCGCTCCCCAAAAAAAATCGCCGGGCGATCATTCATCCGGGGACGCCGCCGGATTGCCGGGCGGAAGCGCTCATTCCGCGGAGAGTGGCACGCCTCTCCATGCGACGGACCTGGCTCCTGCCTGCTGGATATTGATCCTGATCCTTTTTGTTGCCGAAAGGCAACTCTCTTTCCGCTCACTTAAAATGAAATCTTATGGCTGAGCAGCGGGGAAAAAATATACTGGGGGCGCTGCAAAAACAGTGGAGAATATTGGGCATTGTCTATTGCCTCCTTCTCGCGCTGTCCGCCAGTCTGCTCCTTACCCTGCTCGCACATCGATGGTGGCAATGGTCTTTATGGACAGGCCTGCTTATTTTGACGATC
>DASWFF010000042.1:0-38200 GCA_036394375.1 Puia sp. | reverse complement strand
TCGACCACCCCGGTGATATCGGCATCAGCGGTGCCATAGCGCAGGATATGCGGAATGCCCTTACTCATCTCCCGCAGGTAATCATAATCCCACATGACGAAGGCCGTTCCTTCGTGTTGCCGCAGGAAAGCGTAGAGCTCTCCTTTTCCTTTCCTTACTCCTTCGGGGCCTCCGAAGCCTTCGAGGTGGGCCTTGCCTGCATTGGTGATAATACCATGGGTAGGAAGGGCATACTGACAATAACTTTCTATTTCTTTCTGGTGATTGGCGCCCATTTCGATGACGGCGAACTGCGCGTCTTTTTTGATGGACAGCAGGGTGAGGGGCACGCCGATATGGTTGTTCAGGTTGCCCACGGTAGTATAAGTAATATATTTCGAGGCCAGGACGGCGTTGACCAGCTCTTTGGTAGTGGTCTTGCCATTGCTGCCGGTGATGGCGATGAAAGGGATATCGAATTGCCGGCGGTGGTGGAGGGCCAGGGCCTGCAAGGTCGTTAATACGTCGTCGACCCGGATCAGCCGTTCATCTCCTTCGCGGAGGCCAGCGGAACCGCCCGATCCTGAAGGCTGCGTGGGCGCCTCGTCGATGACAGCATAGGCGGCTCCCTGCTCCAGGGCGCTGATGGCGAACTGGTTACCATTGAAATTCGGTCCTTTCAGGGCGAAAAACAAGTCTCCGTCCTTCAGCTTGCGGGTATCGGTCTGTATAGAAGGATGCTGGAGGTAGAGTTGGTATAAGCGCTCTATATTCATAAGTCAAAAATAGGGAAACGCAAATTAATGCAAGCAAGGAGGAGCGGGGGTGCAACAATTCATTTTAAGGGTTGTCTTTTCCTTATCCGGGGGAAAAATGTGCAAGGCCGTGTAACCGGGAGGTATTCTCATACGTTCTACATAAACCATTATACTATGCTTAAAAATTATTGGAAGATCGCTCTTCGCCAGTTGAGAAAGCAAAAGCTTTACTCCACCATCAAGATCGGGGGTTTTGCCCTGAGTATCGCCGCCTGTCTGCTGATCGCCCTGTTCATCCGGGATGAGCTGAGCTATGACCGCGGGTACGCCCGGGTCGACCGTATTTACCGGCTGGTTAACCTCTACGATGACAATGGAAAGATCTATAAGGGAACGGCGATGGCCGCCCCTTTCGCGAAAGCGATCAAAGCGGATTTTCCCGAGATCGAGCTGGCTGGGCGCATCATGCCCTTCCCGCTTTTTTATGGGGCGGGCAGCAATGAGGTCATGCGGTCGGACGGGGACCAAAATACCTATGAGGAAGGCTTCACGTATGCCGATCCCGAAATCCTGGAGATCCTGGAAATCCCCATGGTCTATGGAGACAGGGCCCATGCATTGGCCGAACCCAATACCATCGTATTATCAAAAAGGAAAGCCGACAAATATTTCCCGAACCAGAACCCTGTCGGCAAGATCCTCTATCTGAATAATGACAAGACCCGGCCCCGCAAGATCGGGGGCGTCATGAAAGATTTCCCTTCCAACACCCACTTCCAATACGATTTCCTGCTGACGCTGAAAGGAAACGAACTGTGGCCTGGAGAGCAGAACAGCTGGGGACCGCAGAATTACGATACCTATATCCGGCTGCGTCCCGGCACGGACGCGGCACAGCTGCAGGAAAAGCTCAAATCCGTCGTCCGGAAATATATGGTCCCCGAGATGATCAAGGCTGGGCGCACGGATGCGGAACAGGCCGGGAAAGCGCACAGCTTTTTCCTGCAATCCGTTTCGACCATCCATATCACGGCAGATATCCAGGAGGGATTGTCTCATGGAGATATCCGCTTTGTCTGGTTATTCGGGGCAGTAGCCTGCTTCATCCTGCTGATCGCCTGCATCAATTTTATCAACCTCTCCACCGCAAGGTCGGCCAACCGCGCCAAAGAAGTTGGACTACGAAAAGTGATCGGCTCCGGCCGGGGCAGTCTGGTGAGACAGTTCCTAACGGAATCCCTGCTCTTCAGTCTTTGTTCCTTTATCCTGGCTATCGTGCTGGCCTGGCTGCTGCTGCCATATTTTAACCGGCTGGCCGCCAAGTCGCTTGTCTTTCCTTGGGGAGCCTGGTGGCTGTTACCTATCATGGTATTGGCCGCCCTTGTCATCGGGATCCTGGCAGGGCTCTACCCTTCTTTCTATCTTGCTGCCTTCCAACCGATCCAGGTATTGAAGGGCAACGTTAGCCGGGGCAGCCGAAATGCCAGCTTGCGAAGCATCCTGGTCGTTTTCCAATTTACGACTTCGGTTATCCTCATCATCGGCACCTTCATCGTTTACCGGCAAATGCAATTTATCCTGAACAAGAAGATAGGGTTCGATAAGGATCAGGTCGTGGTGCTGCAGGGAACGAGTACCCTGGACAAAGAGATCAAGACCTTTAAAAACGAACTGCTGAAATTGCCTTCCATAAAGAATGTTGCCATAAGCGGCTATTTACCGATAGCAGGCTCCAAGCGGGACCAGAACCCTTTCTGGAAGGAAGGCAAAACGAAGGAGGAAGCTCCGGTCGGCGGGCAGGCCTGGTGGGTGGATCCCGATTATATCCCTACGCTGGGAATGAAAATAGCAGAGGGTAGGAATTTATCCGCCGACATCGTGTCCGACTCCCAGGCCGTCGTCATCAACCAGACTATGGCTAAAAGGCTCTTGCTGCAAAAGCCTGTCGGTACGCGTATTACCAACGGCTGGGCTACCTTCACGGTAGTCGGCGTGGTGCAGGATTTTAATTTTGAGTCCATGAAGGAAGATGTCGGGCCCTTGTGCCTGATGCGCGGTTATAGCAACGCCTCCATGCTGGTGAAAGTACGTCCGTCGGATATGACGGCTACGATCCAGTCGATCGGCGGACTCTGGAAGAAGTTCTCCCCCAACCAGCCGATCCGGTATACGTTCCTGGACGAGAGTTATGCCCTTATGTATGACGATGTGCAGCGGATGGGCCGTATTTTCACCAGCTTCTCCGTGCTGGCTATTATCATCGCCTGTCTGGGGCTGTTTGCGCTGTCGGCTTTTATGGCCGAACAGCGGGGCAAGGAGATCAGCATCCGCAAGGTGTTAGGCGCTTCGGTGACGCAGCTGGCGGGACTGCTGTCCAAAGATTTTGTGAAGCTGGTGTTGCTGTCGGTGATCATCGCCTCCCCTATCGCCTGGTGGGCTATGCATAAGTGGCTGCAGGATTTCGTCTACCGGATCGATATCAGCGGATGGGTGTTTGTTGCGGCGGGTGCGCTGGTCGTCGTGATTGCGCTGCTTACGATTAGTTTTCAGGCGATCCGTGCGGCCACGGCAAATCCCGTGAACAAGTTGAGGATGGAGTAGAGATGGACAGGGCCGAGAATGCCGTGGCCGTGCGGATAGGGGCCTCGGGCCCCGTGGCCGATAGGCCGATCATGAGACGTTTTGCGGGAACGGGTTATTTTGACCGAACCCGTTCCCGCAAAACAAGGTGCGGCGGTGGCTAATCCGACGGAGAGATTGCGTTCGGAGTAAACATGAATATCAAAACAAGCCGATATGTTTAAAAATCATCTCAGGGTAGCCTGGCGTAACTTGCGGAAAAATGGCCAGTTCACGGTTCTTAATTTAATGGGGCTGTCGATCGGACTGGCCTGTACTTTGCTGATTGGGATATGGGTCAACGATGAGTGGCAGGTGGATAAATTCTTCCGGAAGGACAGTCAGCTCGTTCAGGTGCTGCAAAATCAGCCGACAGGCGATGGCAGCGTGTTTACCACGGAGCATACGCCGGGTATCCTGGCGGCTGCGCTGAAGAAGGAGATGCCGGAAGTGGAAGAGGCTGCTGCGGTGGTGACGACGAATCCGATCGATGATACCCGGGGGATCCTTTCAGCAGGGGAGGCCCGGATCAAGGCCAGTGAGATCTATGCTACGGGCAATTTCTTTGAAGTCTTCTCTTATCCCTTTCTTTTGGGTAATAAGGACCAGGTCCTCTCGGATAAGCATGCCGTCCTGCTTTCGAAGGCACTCGCGCTGAAGCTGTTTCATACCACGGAAAATGTTATCGGTAAGCGGGTAGAATGGGACCGGCCCGGCGAGTTCAGCGGCAATACCAGCGGCTCTTATTGGGTCTCCGGTATTTTTGAAGGTCCCCCCGCCGGGGCCAGCGCTCAATTCGATATCGTGTTCAGCTATGCCCGTTACTACGAAATGAACTCGCAGTACCTGGATAATTGGGGGAGCAGCAATCCCAGTACTTTCCTGATCCTGAAAGAGGGTACGAACCTGGCTGCTTTCAACAATAAACTCCGGGGATTTATGCGGGCGAAAGGGAAGGCTGCCAATGGTGAAGAGAATCTTAAATGGATCGGCACCTTGTTCGCCCAGCGGTATTCGGACCGGTATCTATACAACCGCTATGAGATGGGTGCGGTGGCGGGAGGAAGGATCGAGTATGTCCGGCTTTTTTCTATTATCGCTGTTTTCATATTGGTGATCGCCTGTATCAATTTCATGAACCTCTCCACGGCGAAGGCTTCGGGTCGTATCAAAGAGGTTGGGATCAGAAAGGTCATAGGTGCACGCCGGGGAACCCTCGTTTTACAATACCTGGGGGAATCGTTGCTATTATCGGTCTTGTCCCTGCTGATCGCCGTCGGGCTTGTCTGGCTTTGCCTGCCGGCTTTTAAGGAAATAACCGGGAAAGCGCTGCATCTGTCCGTTACACCGGGTCTTTTTCTTTCAGTGACCGGTATAACGGTGATCACCGGCTTGCTCGCGGGCAGCTATCCCGCCCTCTACCTGTCGGGATTTAAGCCCGTACGGGTGTTGAAGGGAAAATTCACCACTTCAGCATCGGAGACCTGGATCCGCAAGGGGCTGGTGGTCTTTCAATTTGCGCTCTCGGCGATCCTCATTATATCGGTGGTGGTGGTGTACCGGCAGATGAACCTGATACAGACGCGGAACCTGGGGTATAGCCGGGACCAGGTCATTCGTTTTCCTAATGAGGGGAATTTACAATACGGTCTGGAGTCTTTTCTGTCGGAGCTAAAAAAGATTCCGGGGGTGGTGAATGCTTCGGACATGGATGGCGATATGATGAGTATGCATAGCTGGACTGGCGGAGTGAACTGGGAAGGGAAGGATCCCAATGCCGGGGTTGAATTCAGCGGGCTGTCTGTCGACGATAATTTTGTAGGGACGATGGGCCTGAAGATGGTGGAGGGACGACCCTTCTCCCGGCAGTTCGGGACAGACAGTATGGGTGTGATCTTCAATGAAACGGCTATTGCCGCGATGAAACTTCAGCACCCTGTCGGTAAGATCGTGCAATTCTGGGGCAAACCGCGGGTGATCGTAGGGGTGGTAAAGGACTTTCATTTTGAATCGCTGTATAAAAGAATAGAGCCTTTCTATATGATGTATTCGCATAACAACAGCAGCGTGCTGGTCAAGCTGCAGGCGGGAACGGAGAAAGCGACGCTGGCCCGGATCGGGGAGTTTTATAAGCAGTTCAACTTAGGGCTGCCTTTCGAATACAAGTTCCTGGATGCCGACTACCAGGCCCTGTATGCTTCGGAGCAGCGGGTGGCTACGCTGTCGCGGTGGTTTGCGGGTATCGCCATCCTGATATCCTGCCTGGGACTGTTTGGCCTCGCCGCGTTCACTGCACAAAAAAGGCAGAAGGAGATCGGTATCCGGAAAGTGGTGGGGGCGTCTGTGCGCCAGATCGCGGTCCTATTGTCGGCCGATTTCCTGAAGCTGGTGATGGTGGCGGTGCTGATCGCTTTTCCGGTTGCGTGGTGGGCCTCGCATAAATGGCTGCTCGGGTTTGCCTATCGGGTCAGCATCGGCTGGGACCTGTTCTTCGCGGCAGGGGTGTCGGTGGGGCTGATCACGCTGGCGGCGATCAGCTTTCAGACGATCAAAGCGGCGATGGGGAATCCTGTCGAGAGCCTACGGGCAGAATAGGTCAGCCCGCATTAGCCCGCACTTCCAGGATCGGCCGCGTGCGCCCTCTGGTCTGAATAACCTGTGCGCTTCACTCCGATCTTAGACTATCCACCGGATTGGCAATAGCTGCCTTAATGGATTGAAAACTGATGGTGATGAAAGCTATGATCAGGGCAGCCAGTGCGGCGATGGCCAGGGTCCACCATTGAAGGCCATCGCGGTAAGCGAAGCTCTCCAGCCATTTACTCATAGCCCACCAGGCGAGGGGCATGGTGATCAGGACTGCGAGGAGGATTAGTTTTATAAAATCTTTGGAGAGCAGCAGGACGAGGGCGGAGACCTCGGCGCCCAGGATCTTGCGGATGCCTATTTCCCGGTAGCGCTGCTCCGCCGCATAAGCCGCCAGGCCGAAGAGGCCCAGACAGGCAATGATAATAGCCAGGGTGGTAAAGATGACAAAGAGTTGCCCCAAACGTTGCTCCGTCCGGTAAAGGGCGTCAAAGTCTTCATCCATAAAAGAGTAGACGATGTGCTGGTGTGGGGAGAAGCTTACCCATTTATTTTCTATCCGGGCTAACAAGGCGGGCAGATCCGTCTTCGACGGATTGATCCGGACGCTCAGGTTTTCTTCCCAGCCCGGGGCCATAACCATTGCCAGCGGCGTGATATTATTCCGCAGGGAGTTGAAGTTGAAATCTTTTACTACGCCGATGATGTGAAATTCTCTCTGGCGACCCGTGAAAGCATAGGAAACTTTTTTGTCCAATGGGGCACTGGCGTAACCCAGCATCCTGGCTGCGGTTTCATTGACGATGATTGCGGAGGAGTCCGTTGAAAGCTGGCTCGAGAAATTGCGGCCCTGCACCAATTGCATACCCATGGTATTTAAATAGGCACTGTCCACCGGCCAGAATTCCGTCTGGAGGGAATGGTCGCTGGTGCTCGTGTTGCCGAAATTGTGCCAGCGGCGGCTGCCGGTGGGAGTAAAGCTCGAGAGCGTGACATTCAGGACACCCGGCAATTGCCTGATCTCCTGTTGGAGTAGTCTGGGATTTTCCAATGCATCGGTATTTTTTATCACCAGCACCTGGGTGCGATCGAACCCGAGGTCCCTGCTTTGGATATAATGCAGCTGATGGTATATGACCAGGGTGCCGATGATGAGGAAGATGGAGATGGAAAACTGGAAAACGACCAGGAAGCTGCGGAGCCCGCCGCCTTTAAAACCTGTGGCAAGAGGACTTCGTCGGAGCTTCGTTCCTCGCTCCTTCCTCGTTCGCAACCTTCGGTTCCCTCGGTTGTCTTTTAGTACATCTATGGGCTGGAAGGCGGAAAGGAAAAAGGCGGGATAGGAGCCGGCGAGTATGCCTACTACGATAACGATGGCTAGTAAGGAAGGTAATAACCAGCTGAGCATAGGAGCCGTGACGGTCAGGGTCTTTCCCGACAACTGATTGAACAGGGGCAACAAAGCCCATGCTGCTGCCAGGGCCAGCAGGGTTGCGGCCAGCGTTATTAAAACAGATTCGGAAAGGAATTGGGCAATCAGGTATTTGCGGGGTGAGCCGAGTACTTTGCGGACGCCTACTTCGCGGGCCCGGTTGGAGGAACGGGCTGTAGAGAGGTTCATAAAGTTAATGCAGGCGATCAGCAGGATCAGCAGGGCCGTTGCCGAGAAAATGGTCACATATTGCCGGCTTCCGTTTGAACCCAGTTCGTCGGTCCGGTTGGATGTCAGGTGAATATCTTTCAGGGGCGTTAAGTTTAACTTCATATAATTGCCGCCTTTTTCAAAATCATCATAGCTGTATTCGTTGGTAGTGAGGGACCTTCTCATGAAAGCGGGGAATTTTGCTTCCAGTTTTTTGGGATCGGCGCCCGGTTGCAGCAGGATATAGGTGCTAAAAGGGAACAAAGCATAGAAATTGGTCGCACGGCTTTCGGATACGGATAACATCGACAGGAAGAAGTCAAAATTGAAATGCGACTGCGCTGGTATGTCCCGGATCACTCCTGTGATGGTATGGATCGTAATATGATTACTGTCCCCGATCTCTGACAGCGTCTGCCCTACGACATGGATGGTATTAAAATATTTTTTTGCGGTGCTGGCGGTGATAACCGCGGAGTTGGGGGTTGCCAGTGCCGTGGCGGGATCGCCTTCAATCATGGGCAGGGTGAAAACGGAGAAGATGCCGGGGTCGCTGTGGGCGACCCTATATTCCTGTATATCCTGTTCGCCCTTTCTAAAGCGGACGTTTTCCTGGCGCAGCAGTCGTACGGATCTTTCGATTTCGGGGAAGTTGCCGGTCAGGGATGCCGATACGGCTGGGGCGGCGATGGCGAAATTAGTGATATTGTCACCCAGTTTCATGTCGGTATTGACCCTGAAGATCCGGTCGGCCTTTACGTTGTACCGGTCATAGCTGAGCTCGTCCGCTACATAGAATACAATGAGCAGGCAGGTGGCCAGGCCGAGGGAGAGTCCCAGGACATTGAGAAAGGTAAAACCTTTATTCTTCAGCAGGCTACGGAAGGCTGTTTTTATATAATTTTTAAACATGGGCAGGTTTTGATACAATATAATAAAAAAAGCCACCCATTCAGGTGGCTTCTTTTATTATATGAGGTGCGTCTACTGCTTACGCGTATTCTGTCTTCTTGCTTTGTAGTTGATACCGGTCTGGCGGCCATTACCTGCCGGGCTACCTACACGGTCCATAGCACAACGGAACCCGATGGTGCTGTTAGCCTGGTCTTCTTCCAGGAAGCGGCGGGTGCCGGGGCTCAGCCAGTAAGCGCGGTCGTTCCAGGATCCACCTTTAACCACTCTCGATTTGTTGCTGATCAGGGTAGTTTTACCGTAGCCGTAAGCGATACCGGCGATGGAGGAGTCACCATCCAGGTAGTTGATCACGTCGCCTTTCTGGTAGTTACGGCGATTTTTGCTTTCGGAGTCAGTCACATTACGCATCTTGATCCGGCCAAGGCTGTCTCTTTCGGCTTTGCCTTCTTTGCCCATATCCACGGTTTCGAATTTATTACCACGGTAAGGAGCTACGTCTTCTACGTCCTGGGTATTGAGGGGACGATAGACGTCACCCACCCACTCGCTCACGTTACCGGACATATTATAGATACCGAAGCCATTAGGGAAGAAGGAGGTGACAGGGGCGGTATAAACGGCGTTGTCATTCAGACCACCGGCTACTCCCATATTATCTCCGGAACCACGTTTGAAGTTGGCCATGAAGGTACCCTGCCAGCTACCGTGACGGGTATCACGCAGACCATTTACGTTATTGCTCCAGGAATAAACCTGTTTGTTGGCGATGAGCTCTTCCCCACGCTTCTTATCCGTTTTGCCGGGGAGAGGGTTCTGGTTGATATAACCCAGGGCGGCATATTCCCATTCTGCTTCTGTGGGCAGGCGGTAGTTCGGCAACAGGATACCATCTTCGAAGGTCACCTGTGTACGGGGGGTACCATTGGGATTCCTGAGTGTATTGCTCTTGGATCTGGCTTGTTTGCCGGGAGTGGGCTGGAATTCGCCCATCAGGTAAGCTTTCGTATTGAAGTTTTCTTGTCCCAGACCTTGTAAGTTCTTAACGGCATTCTGGTTGATAAAACCTTTGTCGAGAAGGGCCTTCTCATTTACCCGGTCGGAGCGCCAGAGACAAAAGTCATGGGCTTGCTTCCAGGTGACCCCGACGACAGGGTAATAATTATAAGAAGGGTGGCGGAAATAGTATTCGACGAGCGGTTCATTATAGGCCAGCTCGCTTCTCCAGCAAAGGGTATCCGGTAATGCTGCGTCGCGGACAGCCTTGTATTCGTCAGCATCAAACACGGCATTGAGCCAGTACAGGTATTCGCGGTAGTGGATATTGGCCACTTCGGTCTGGTCGATATAGAAGGAGTTCACCGTCACACGTCTGGGAATATTGTTCCAGTCCCTCATGACGTCTTCCTGGGTAGCCCCCATAGTGAAGGTACCTCCCTGAACAAATACCAATCCCGGACCGGTGCGTTGTTCTTTTTCTTTGGAAACCTGGAAGCCTCCCATTTTCGAGTCGTTGTAATTCCAACCTGTAACGCTGGACTGAGCCGGCTTATGGTGACAGGAGGTTGCGACCAGAAGAAGGGTGCAGGACGCCAGGATTGCTAGGTTTTTCAGATTCATAGTTAACGCTTTTAGCCGTAATTTGTAATCCAGAATAAACGTTGTTTCTAAGTATATATTGTATATAAATACGGAGCTTAGTTATCCACAGTTGCCCAATTTACAAAGATAGTGCCTAAATCGATGATTTCAGCCAATTAAGTGATTGTGAGAGAAGGTTTTGGCGGGTGGGGGTTAGGCACCTGGCCGGAGGAGGCATCGCAGGTTTGGTACGGATATTGACAGCTTGACGCGAGTCGCGCGGGACGGGTGGGGAGGGGGCCGGTGAAACCGGTTCGGAGGAGGACGGCAAGGCCCCGCGAAATGGGGCTGGCCAACAATAAATGCCCCCGGAAACCGTTGGAGTGGGATTGATAGAAAATTGATTGAAATAGCGGGGGCGGGCTGTTGGCAGAAATGGGAAAAGGAATGTATATTTACGGCCCCGACCTGCTCGCAAAGTTTAAAAAACATTGATTAATACTAATTTAGCTGCCTATTACTAAAATTTACTTTTCTTAGAAAGATTCCGACTTATGAGCAAGCGCTCCTAGTGAGATCCATCCAGGCTTTTAAAAACATTATTGCCCGGAGGAAACCAATTCGTCAGAATTTGCGTGATTGTAAAAGAAAATTAAAAAAACTCATGAAAAGATTGTACCAGGGTCTAGCTGCTTTTTTAGTGTTATTTTTTGCAGGAATGTCCACTATCCGGGCTCAGACGGCCACTCCAATTACTCTTACAACGACGGCCGTACCTTTTCTCCGGATCTCTCCGGATGCAAGAGCCGGGGGAATGGGAGACCTGGGGGTCGCTACTTCTCCGGACGCCAGCTCCAGTTTTTATAACCTTTCTAAAACACCATTTGCCAAAAAAGATATCGGGATCGGGCTGACCTATACTCCCTGGCTCAAGGATCTTGGGCTGAACGATGTGTATTTACTGGCAGCTTCCGCGTATAAAAAAATAGGGGAGAACAAGGACCAGGCCATATCCGGCTCTATCCGGTATTTCAGCCTGGGTAATATCCAATTTACCGACTACAACGGAAACGAAATAGGCAACGGGCATCCCCGTGAGTTCAGCATCGATCTGGGGTATTCCCGCAAACTGGGCGATAAATTATCCATCGGCCTGGCAGGACGTTATATTTATTCCAATCTGGCCGGAGGATATGCAGCCAGCGGCTCTACTTATCAGCCCGGCAAGACCTTTGCCGCCGATATCAGTCTTTTCTACCATGGAGCGACGGATGAGGCCGGCGGATGGAATTTTGGTCTTGCGCTCACCAACCTGGGCGGTAAGATCGGCTATACCAACAATGCCCAGGAAAAGGATTATATCCCGGCGGATCTGGGTCTTGGGGCATCTTATACAGCCGTGTTCAATGAGGATAACAAGATCATGTTCGGGCTGGATATCCACAAATTACTGGTGCCGGCCCCCCCGGTGCCCACCAACCCGACCAATGCGACGCAGGATTCCATCAATCTCGCCAATTACCATAGCAAGGGTTTCATCAGCGGCTGGACCAGCTCCTTCAGTGGTGGCAATCAGTTGCAAAAGCTGCAATTTTCTCTTGGGGCGGAGTATTCCTACCAGGACCAGTTCTTTTTCCGGGCGGGATATTATTATGAGGACAAGAACCAGGGCAACCGGAAGTATTTCAGTGTGGGAGTGGGCTTGAAGTATAATGTAATGGGGCTGAACTTCTCCTACCTCGTGCCTTCGGGTAGCGGGACGAACAGGAATCCCCTGTCAAATACCCTGCGTTTCGGATTGTCTTTCGACCTGGATAGCGGTAGCGATAATAACAGTACGCCAACGACTACGCCTTAATGGAAAAAACAATATTTTTGAAGCGTCCCGGGAACTCCCGGGACGCTTTGTTATTATAAACATACTTATTATGTCATACCGGATCGGGAGCGGGGTAGACTTTCATCAATTGGCCGAGGGGCGGGAATTATGGCTGGGCGGGGTGCATATCCCGTCTTCCAGAGGAGGGCTGGGGCATAGTGATGCCGATGTCCTTCTACATGCCATTTGCGATGCGCTGCTGGGAGCTCTCAACCTGGGTGATATCGGCCTCCATTTTCCCAATACGGATCCTGCCTACAAGGATATCGACAGTAAGATCCTGCTGCAAAAGACATATGCGCTGGTTCGGGGTAAACAGTACCGGGTGGTCAATATCGACAGTACGGTCTGCCTGGAAGCACCCAAGATCATGAAATATGCGGATGCGATGCGCAGCGCGATGGCTGCCATCCTGGAGATCCCCGCGGAGGATATTTCCATTAAGGCTACTACCACCGAGCAGATGGGTTTTGTGGGACGGGGCGAAGGGCTGGTGGCCTATGCGACGGTCTTGCTGGTGAGGGAATAATAATATGCTTTATTTGCCGCTAAAAAAACACAGACAGCCCCTACCTTTGCGGCATGTCGAAAATTAACGTGAAAATCATCAATAAGTCTGCCAATACCCTGCCGGAATATGCAACGGAGGGCTCGGCCGGTATGGATCTGCGGGCCAGTATCGCCGAACCCGTCGTCCTGAAACCCCTGGAACGACAACTGGTGCCCACCGGTCTTTTTATCGAACTGCCCATCGGCTATGAAGCGCAGGTGCGCCCCCGGAGCGGCCTGGCTTTCAAGCAGGGGATCACCGTTCTCAATTCGCCGGGCACCATCGATTCGGATTATCGGGGAGAGATCAAAGTGATCCTGATCAATCTGTCCGGTGAGGAGCAGACCCTGCATCCGGGGGACCGGATCGCGCAGATGGTGATCGCCTCCGTGGAGCAGGTCCGGTGGGAAGAAGTAGACGAGATCAATAGTACAGCCCGTAATGCGGGAGGTTTTGGGCATACGGGGAAGGCGTAACCCCCAGCCCGCTATAGGGGGGAATGACTCCGGAAGATTTTTAAAAGGAATAAAAAAATGAAATGAACGAATGTAACAAGGGGTGGGGGGTGCTGATCGCCCTGGCAGTGATATTGGCAGGGGGTATGGGCGCCTGCCGCTCGGCTAAGAAGATCCAGAAAGTGATGGCGGTACCCAGCAGCCGGAAAGATACGGTGGTGGCCGGACCCGTCGACACGCCGGTGCCCCCGGTGGACCGGAAAGCGGATTCTCTGCGGGTGATCCGTCAGACCCTGGGGCAACTGGCGAAGAACCGGATCGACTTTCAGACTTTTTCCTCCAAGATGAAAGTGCATTATGAGGGAGGGGATGGCAAGGATTATGAGTTCAATGCCTTTATCCATATAAAGAAAGATAGCCTGATCTGGCTGTCGATCAACCTGGGGCTGGGCATCGAAGCCTTCCGGGTGCTGATCACCCCGGATAGTGTCAAGATCCTGGACAAACTGAAGAAGGTGGCCCGGCTTCGCTCTGTCAGCTACCTGCAGGAGGAGATCCATCTGCCGATCGATTTCAGGACCCTCCAGGATCTGCTGATAGGCAACCCGATCTACCTGGACAGCAGCAATATCCTTTTCTATAAAAAAGAGCAGGCGGGCGTCTCGCTGCTGAGCATCGGCAGCCTGTTCAAGAATTATCTCACCCTGAATTCCGGCGACAATACGCTACGGCATAGTAAACTGGATGATATAGATCCCATGCGTGCCCGTACCTGTGACCTCACATATGGGGATTATGAGCAAAAGGATACGCTGCGGTTCTCCACGTACCGGAAGATCTCGGTGGCCGAAAAGTCGAAAGTGGATATCGAATTGTCGTATAAGCAGAACAGGTTTAACGAACCCTTAAGCTTTTCTTTTACGGTTCCTAAAAATTATAAGCGGAAATAGACGTTATGATGTATATTTTGTTGAAAATTACCCATCCAAATTCAAAATAATATGCTGAAGTCTGTTCTTACGGGGATTTTTGTCTTGCTGATGGTTGGTTTTTGTTCCGCGCAAACGCCTGCGCAAAGCCGCAGCGATCTGGAAAAAGAGCGGGCCGCCATCCAAAAAGAGATCGAGGATGTGAAGCGGTCGCTGGACGAAACCCATAAGAACAAACGGGAGACCCTGGGTCAGTTGGCCCTGCTGCAGCGCCGTCTCCATCTCCGGGAATCAGCTATTCAGAATATCAATGCCCAGATCAATGTGATCCAGGGAAATATGAACGAGTCCTGGCGGGAGATCCTGAAACTGCGCAGAGAACTGGACACGCTCCGTATCCAGTATGCGGAAAGTATCGTATTCGCTTATAAGAACCGGAGCAGCTATGATTTCCTCAATTTTATTTTCTCGGCGACGAGTTTTAATGACGCGGTGAAAAGGATCGAATACCTGAAGTCTTACCGGGCTTACCGGGAGGAGCGGGCGGAGAATATCCGGCGCACCCAGGATCTGTTGCAGGGGAAGATCGACGGGCTGAAAGTGACAAGACTGGAAAAAGACGAGGTGTTGAAGAAGCAGAATAAAGAAAGGGCGATCCTGGAGGATGAGAAAAAGGAAAAGGATGCCGTCGTCAACAAACTGAAGTCCCAGGAAAAGGAGTTGAAGAAAGAGATGGTCGCCAAGCAAAAGCAGGACCAGAAGCTGTCCGGAGCGATCGCAGCAGCGATCAAACGGGCCCGGGATGTGGCGATCAAGGAGGCAAAGAGAAAGGATGCAGCGGATAAAGCGTCGACGGCTGCCTCGGAAAAATCGGCTACGGCTACTACCAAGACCAACCGGCCGGTTGTTACGAATAATAATGCCGCTCCGGATAATACGGTGGCGATGACGCCGATCAAGTCTGCTTCCAAGACGGTGTTCACCAGTGATGAGGATATGCATTTGTCCGGCAATTTCTTAAAGAATAGGGGGCATCTGCCCTGGCCGGTCTCCGGGACGGTGAGTATGGCCTATGGCCCGCATGAATATATCAAAGGTATTATCCATAATAACCAGGGGGTGACCATCGATGTGAGCCCGGGGGCGGCTGTGAAGGCCGTCTTTGACGGAGAGGTGGGAAGTGTCTTCAATGTGGGAGATGTGCAGGCGGTGGTGATCCGGCATGGGCAGTATTTTACGACGTATAGTAATCTGTCGACGGTCTCTGTGACAAAAGGGGAGCAGATCAAGACCGGGCAGATCATTGGCCGGGTAGGGGAGATCAACCAGCTGGAGTTCCTCATCTCCGATGAAAAGGATCATATGTTCGATCCGGAGAAATGGTTGAGGAGATAGGCGCCGGATGGCCGGCCGCGGCCCGGCGCCAGCCTTATTTAATAAGAAATCGATTATAAAGGGCTTCGTATTCGGGAACGATCGTATGAATGTCGAATCGTTTCGCATGAGCGGCAGCGTTGATCTTAAATTTTTTCAATATGGCGTCATCTTCCAGTATGCTGATCGCGTGGGCGCTCATATTTTCGATATCTCCCACTTCGCTCAGGTAACCCGTCTCGCCTTCCACCGCGATCTCCGGCAACCCACCCGCATTGGTGGAAATGACAGGCACGCCGGCTGCCATGGCCTCAAGGGCCGCCAGTCCAAAACTCTCATATTCGGAGGTAAGCAGGAAAAGGTCGGCTACGGCAAGGATCTCTTCCATCTGCTCCTGTTTGCCTACGAAGCGCATCTGGTCGGTCAATCCAAGCTCCCGGCAGAGGTCTTCCGCTCCCGGGCGTTCCGGGCCGTCCCCGATGAATAGTAGCTTGCTGGGAATCTTTTTATTGACGATGTCAAAGATGCGAACTACGTCCTGTACCCTTTTTATTTTCCGGAAATTGGAGGCATGCATGAGGATCCTTTCTCCATTGGGGGCGATCACTTTGCGGAAGGCATCGATCGGTTTCTTTTGGAACCGACGGGTATCTACGAAGTTATGGATGACCCGGATCTCTTTTTCAATGGCGAAGGTGCGATAGGTCTCATCGCGGAGGTTATACGATACGGCCGTAATGGCATCGCTCTGGTTGATGGAGAAGGCCACCACGGGGGCAAAGGTCTTGTCTTTTCCCACAAGGGTGATATCGGTACCGTGCAGGGTGGTGATGACGGGGATCCTTCGTCCCTGCGTTTCCACTATTTTCTTGGCCATATAAGCGGCCGAGGCATGGGGGATGGCATAGTGTACATGGAGGAGGTCCAGTTGATGGTTCATGATCACATCCACCATGGCGCTGGCCAGGGCTGTCTCATAGGGGGGGTAGTCGAAGAGGGGGTAATTGGTGACCCGGACCTCGTGATAGAAGATATTGGCGTTGAATTCGTTTAATCTTACCGGTTGCTGATAGGTAATGAAATGGACCTGGTGACCTTTGTCAGCCAGGGCTTTCCCTAATTCTGTCGCTAATACTCCGCTGCCACCGAATGTGGGATAACAAACAATTCCGATCCGCATAGTGACTGATTAAATTTTAGAGCAACAAGGTAATGAAGCAAACCTTAACTTTAGCGGAAAATAACAGGGATGTACTATAAATTGTTGACGGGGGGCTTACTTTTATTTTTAGGAGTAGGGATGGGGCAAAGGGCCCTTGCCCAGACGGGATCCCGACGGGCAGAACCGATACGGTTGACCCCGACTGAAGATTCTTTATTTCTCCGCCGGCTGGCGGACGAGGTGCTGGTGAATGGGAAGGCTTATAGCAACCTGCGGGTGCTGGCCAAGACGATCGGGGGCCGGCTTTCAGGCAGTCCGCAGTATTATCAGGCGGAAGCCTGGGGACAGAAGGCTTTGCAGGATGCGGGTGCCGATAAGGTGTGGCTGCAGGAGTGTATGGTGCCGCATTGGGTGAGGGGGGGAAAGGATTCTGCGAGCTGGAGTGGCGTAGGTAGCGGATCGGGGACGGACGGCGGAAGCGCTACGGAGGCAGGCAATGGATCGATGTCGGCCACTGGCGACGAGGGCCGGCGGGTTGGGCTGGATATCCTGGCCCTGGGCAATTCATTGGGTACGGGCCCGAAGGGGATTGAGGCGCCGGTGGTGCTGATCCATTCCTTCGAGGAACTGGAGCAGCGTAAAAATGAAATTAAAGGGAAGATCGTATTTTATAATTATGCGTTCAATCCCCGGTTGGTCGAAACTTTTCGCTCCTACGGGGATGCGGTCCGTTACCGGGTATTCGGCCCCTCCCAGGCTGCCAGATATGGGGCAGTGGGGGTATTGGTACGGTCGATGACGCATTCGGTGGATAATAACCCGCATACGGGAGCGATGTTCTATAATGATAGTTTCCCTAAGATCCCGGCTGCGGCGGTGGGTCTTCGGGATGCCGGTAAACTGGCGGACGCTCTTGAAAACAAAGGGGGCAGCGGAAATGGAAAGAAGGACGGCGGAGAAATAAAAGTCTATCTGCGGACGCAGGGGCAGATGCTGCCGGATACCCTGGCGCATAATGTTATCGGGGAGATCAGGGGCAGTGAGTTCCCGAACGAGTTCATCACGGTAGGGGGGCACCTGGATAGCTGGGATCCCGCCGAAGGCGCGCAGGATGACGGGGCGGGCTGTGTGCATTCGATCGAAGTATTGCGGGCCCTGAAGGCAGCCGGCTACAAACCCCGGCATTCGATCCGGGTGGTCTTATTCGCCAATGAAGAGAACGGGGGACGGGGAGGCGAAAAATATGCCGATGAGGCGAAGGCCAACCATGAAAAACATTTATTTGGATTGGAAAGCGATGCGGGAGGATTTACCCCGCGCGGGTTCAGCATTTCCCTGTCAGAGGAGAAACTGGCTGCTATCCGCCCCTGGCTCCAGCTATTACAGCCTTATGGGGTCTATTCCTTCGACAAAGGGGGCGGCGGCGCGGATGTGAATCCGTTAGAGGCAAAACTGGGCGCGGTCGTGGGAGAACTGCGGCCGGATTCACAGCGTTATTTCGACTATCATCATTCCCGCAGCGATGTGCTGGAGAATGTGAACAAGCGGGAGCTGGAATTGGGCGCGTTGAATATGGCGGCATTGATCTACCTGGTGGATAAATATGGATTTGACGGTGGGAAATAGCCGGCTTAGAAGAATTTATAATAACCCTTTTAATAAAATACTATGAAAAAATTTCTTAGGATCGCCGGCCTGGTGATCATTGCCGGTTTGCTGATCTTCATCGGGATCCGCTACTTTTTCGTATTCGGGGAAGGCGTGAAAGCCGGGGAGTTAAATTATATCGTGAAAAAAGGGTTTATTTTCAAGACCTATGAGGGCAAGCTGATCCAGAACGGACTGCGTTCCATGGCCCCGAATACGGTACAATCTTATGAGTTTGTATTCTCCGTGTCCGACGAAGCGGTGGCCCAGAAGCTGATGCTGAGCAGCGGCAAAAATGTGGAGCTGCATTATAAAGAATATATGGGCTCCATCCCCTGGCGCGGATATAGCGCGTTCATCGTGGATAGCATCGTGGCGATCACGGGGCCGGGGAAGTGAACAAGTAAATTGATTTTTAGCTAAATTATTTAGTATTTTAGTTGTTCGTAAACCTTAATTACATGAACAACATAAAATTATTTGGAAGTAAAAAAGTCCGTTCCGCCTGGAATGAGCAGGAGCAGAAATGGTATTTCAGTATTGTAGATGTGATAGGCGTGCTGACGGAAAGTTCAAACCCTCAAGTTTATTGGAGGGTATTAAAAAAGAGATTGTCGGCTGAAGGAAATGAAAGCGTTACAAATTGTAACGCTTTGAAGATGATAGCTGAGGACGGAAAAATGCGAATGACGGATGTCGCTGATACGGAGCAACTTTTACGTCTTATCCAATCTATCCCATCCCCCAAAGCAGAACCTTTTAAGCTGTGGCTTTCACGGGTGGGGTATGAACGAATGCAGGAAATAGAAAACCCTGAGCTGGCTCAGGCCCGGATGAGAGAATTATATAGGGCTAAGGGCTACAGTGAAGAGTGGATCGAAAAAAGGGCTAGAGGTAACGGAGCGAAGCGAACGTTACGAACGAGAAGGAGCGAGGAACGAAGCTCCGACGAAGTTCTCTATCCGGGATGAGCTTACCGGGGAGTGGAAAAAACGGGGTGTAAAGGAAGGCAAGGAATACAGTATACTCACTGCTGAGATTAGCAAAGCGACTTTTGGGCTTACTCCTGCTGCCTATAAGGATATGAAGGGCCTTACCAAAGCCTCTGATAACCTGCGTGACCACATGAACGACCTGGAGCTGATATTTACCATGCTGGGTGAAGCCTCCACTACTGAAATTGCGAGGAATAAAAATGCAAAGGGCTTTGTGCAAAACAAAAAGGCAGCCAATGAGGGTGGCAGTGTAGCCGGGAGGGCACGAAAGGACCTAGAAAGTAAATCCGGCAAAAAAGTAGTAAGCAAAGAGAATTATAAAGAATTGCCGGAATCCAAAGTTCGACAATTGAAAAAGGGATAATATGATCATTCATCCGGCCAAAATTTGCAGCCAGATGATCTTACTACCGAACTGGTGTCGATTTATTCTGATCGCAGGCTCTTTACCGGATTAGCCAGCGCGGCGCGGATGGCCTGAAAGCTGACAGGGACCAGGGCAATTACGATCGCTCCCAATCCTGCCGATACAAATACCCACCCACTGATAGGGGTACGGTAAACAAAATCCTGCAGCCATTGGTTCATAAAATACCAGGCGACAGGGGATGCAATCACAATGGCTATTAATATCAGGGTGAGGAAGTCCCGGCTTAACAGGGTTGTTATATTCATTACAGATGCCCCTAAGACTTTGCGGATACCGATTTCTTTGGTTCTTCTCCCGGCAGCGAACAGCGCAAGGCCAAACAATCCAATGGTGGAAATGAAAATGGTGATCAGCATGGCCGTATTCATCAGCCAGGCTGTCTTTATTTCCTGGTCATACAACCAGGTGAGGGCCTCATCCAGGAAACTATAATTAAATGGTTCATCCGGATATACTTTTTTCCATTGTGTCTCCAGTGCAGAAAGGATGGGTTTCATATCCCTTGCTTGTTTTCCGGTGGCAGCCAGTTTAACCGAAATGCTCCGTTCCCATTCAGGCGCTTTGGCAATAACCACTGGCCTTATGGCCTCATGAAAGGAGCCTTCATGAAAATCAGCCACTACGCCCACCACCGGGTAAGGCCTGCCATTCCTGTAAAGAAATTTGCCTACTGCCTCTTCCGGTTTTATAAGGCCCATGGCCCTGGAACAGGTTTCATTGATCACCAGTTCTTTCATGCTATCGCTGGGTAGTATATTTCTGCCGGCTATTAACTTCATCCGATAAAAGGGAATAAAATCCTCATTTCCCGCCTCTATGGAAACCGGCAGATCTATCTCCTCCCTGCCTTTGTATTTGAAATGGTCTCCCCAATGTCCAAAGGCCGCCGGTGGGTTGCTCTGCACGATTACTTTTTCAATGCCAGGAATATGTTTAATGCTTTCTGCCAATATTTTTATTTTACCATTCCGGTCGCGCCAATGATTCATCGTCAAAATAGCATCGCTGTTAAAGCCTTTGTCCGTATCGCGCATGAACCGGATCTGGTTGCCCATAATGATGGCGCCGATAATGAAGATCAGGGCAATGCTGAATTGAAAAATAATCAATCCTTTTCGTAAATTCCCTTTCCCGCCGGCGTTCTGCGCGACCGCCCCTTTTAAGCTCAGCACGGGTAGATAAGAGGCTAAGACCCTTGCAGGGTAAAAGCCGGCCAGTAAGGAGGTGATAAGGGTTATGAGGAATAAAAAGAGAAGGGTGGAAGGGGCAAAAGGGTGAAAGGTGATGCCTTGCCGGATGAATAAATGGAAGGCGGCAAGAACGGGGTTTACCAACAGCACCGACAAGGCTACTGCTATTAGCGTAAGGACGAATGTTTCGGTTAGAAATTGAAATACAATGTTGGTTTTGTTGCTGCCCATTACTTTCCGGACACCGATTTCTTTTGCCCGATAGATGGATTGCGCTGTCGATAAATTAATAAAGTTGACAACGGCAATCAGCAGGATAAATAACGCGAGTCCCATCAGGGCGTATAAGGTAGGCAGATAAGGTTTATCGAAATCGTCCCCATCATCCGGCCGGTGAAATTCGCTGGTAAAATGGATTTCCGTCAGAGGCTGGAGCCACATGCTGAAGGAGGCGCCTGGTTTATTCCACTTTACGTGTTGTTTGATATAGGTAGCGAATCGCTCATTCACCTGTGCCGCCGTAGTCCCTTTTACCAGCTTTACAAAAGCCATGGAATTATGTATCTGCAAGCTGCTCCAGTCATCCGTCGGAATTTGACTCTTTAAGAAACTATGGGTGGCCGTACTGATGGAAATAAAATCGGTGAAGCCGAAATCGGTGTTTTTATTCCAGTCTTTTACGATACCCGATACGGTTACCCGTAAGGAATCATCATAGATCACCGTCTTGCCGATCATGCTGTCCGGGGGGAGCTCGCCAAAATATTTGCGGGCCCTGTTTTCTGAAAGCACTACTTTAAAGGGTTCGTTGAGGCTTGCCGCATTGCCCGCGAGCCAATCATATTTAAAGACATCAAAATACTCAGGCCAGGTAATGATGGCGGTAGAACTACGGCTGCCTGCTATCCTGTTTTCAAATTTTTTAGCCGGCCGGTCCCCATCCGGTATTTTTATATTGGCGCCATAGTTGTGAAAACCCGCTTCGGCCTCAAATCCTGGTATTTGATGCTGGAACCTAGCTACATCTGGAACAACGCTGTTCAGGAACATGGTTTCTCCGGAGGGTTCGCGCCCTTCGCCTACTATTCTATAAATACGTTCTTTATCGGGATGAAATTTATCAAAGCTGAACTCATAGCTGGTTATCAGGTAGATGACGATGCAGGCACATATGCCCAGGGCAAGCCCGAGTACATTGATGATACTATATATCTTATTCCGGATAAGGTTCCGCCAGGCGATTATAAAATAACTCTTTATCATAAGGAATGATTTTAAGAACTAAATAATTATGCCGCTCGCTGAATGGCTCCTTTCACTCCGACCTAAGGCTCTTCACTGGATTCGCCAGCGCAGCGCGGATGGCCTGGAAGCTGATGGTGACGAGCGTTATGAACAAGGCTAATAAGGCCGCCAGCAGAAATACCCAGCCAGTTATCTGAATCCGATAGGCAAAGTCCTGCAGCCATTTGTTCATGGCCCACCACGCGAGGGGCGAGGCGATGAGGAAGGCCAACACTACCAGTTTTAAGAAGTCTTTTGATAAGAGGCTGACAATGCCTGTGACGGAGGAGCCCAGCACTTTCCGGATACCGATCTCTTTCGTGCGTTGTTCTGCCGTAAACGTGGCGAGGCCGAAGAGTCCCAGGCAGGCTACGAAGATGGTGAGCCCGGCAAAAATTCCCAGGATCAGACCGGTCTTCTGCTCCGACTGGTAGGTATTCTTAAATCGCTCATCCAGGAAGGAGTAAGCAAAGGGGGCATCCGCCTTGAGGTCGGTCCATTCTTTTTTCATCGTGGCGAGTAAGCCGGCGATGTCTTTCGTCTTCATCTTTACGATCATGGCCCCATCATTTTTACCCAATATCATTACCAGGGGAGAGATGCGTTCGTGCATGGATTTGAAATGAAAGTCTTTGACGATCCCGATAACGCGGTAGGTCAGTTTGGCTCCCGAATTATCGGCATTGGTGATGGTATGACCCAGGGCGTTGGTTCCCCATCCAAGGGCTTTGGCTGCCGTCTCGTTGAGGATCGCGCCGGTGGAGTCGGTGCCGAATTGCCGGGAGAAGTTCCGTCCCAGCGCCATCTCCATACCGAGCGTAGGGATATACTGGTCGTCCACATCATACCGCAGCGTCTTGACGAGCTGGGAGTTGTTGTTCTCCGGGTAGACGAAGAAGTTGTTGTTGTCAGAGTAGCCGGCCGGCAGGTAGCCGGAGGTGCTGAGGCTTTGTACCCGGGGGTCCGCCAGGAGCCGCTGACGGAATGCTTCCTGGTTATTACGCAGCCAGTAAGGGTCGTGCACCAATACTACCTGGTCCTTGTCGTAGCCCAGCTTTTTATTTTGGATATAGTTCAGTTGTTTGTATACGATGGTGGTGCTGACCATGAGGGTAATGGAGATGAAGAACTGGAAGACGACCAGTCCGCTTCGCAGGCCGATGGTATTTTTTCCCGAACGGCCAGAACTTCGGCGAAGCGTCGTCCCTCGCTTCGTCCTCGTTCGTAACCTTCGGTTCCCTCGGTTATCTTTCAGTACGGTCACAGGGTTAAAGGAGGAAAGGAAAAAAGCCGGGTAGCTTCCAGCCAGGGCGCCGACGAGTAACACCAGCAACAGCAGGCCGGGCAGGAGCCAGGGATTGGCCGTCAGGTGAAAGGTCAGCTGTTTACCAGACAGCTCGTTGAAGAGGGGCAGGATCTCATAGACCAATGTGATGGCCACACCCATGGCAATAGCGGTGAGCAGGACGGATTCCAGCAGGAACTGTCCTATCAGTTCACGTTGCAGGGAGCCCATTACTTTGCGGATCCCGACTTCCCGGGCCCGTTTGGAGGCGCCGGCCGTGGACAGGTTCATGAAGTTGATGCAGGCGATGAGCAGCATGAACAGGGCGATGGCGCTGAAAATATAGATATAGCGGATATCGCCGGCAGGTGACAGCTCGCCGGAAAGGTCGGAGTGCAGGTGAATATCGGTCAGGGGTTGCAGGAAGAGTCCGAACTGATTGCCGCCTTTTTGCATTTGGTCCAGGGTGATGCCCATGGCCTTCTGCATTTCAGGGCCCATATATTTTCGTACGACCCCGGGTAGTTTGGCTTCCAGCTGCCGGTAGGGGTAGCCTTGCGGCAGCACCAGGTAGGTATAAAATCCGGACGTGAGCCAGGAAGGGTTGCGGGAGTCGGGGAAGCTGCTCATCGATCCGAAGAGGTCGAAATGGAAATGAGAGTTGACAGGGATCTTGTCAAATACGCCGGTGATCTTATAGCTGGTATTCCAGTCTTTAAAGTTCAGGGTCTTTCCCATCGGGTCTTCGCTGCCAAAATATTTCTGCGCCATAGTCCGGGAGATGACGACGGAGTTGGGCTGGAGCAGGGCTGTCCGGGCATCGCCTTGCAGGAGGGGAATGGTGAAGACCTGGAAGAAGTTAGAGTCGGCATAGGCGAAAGCGTCTTCTTTGAAGAGCCGGTCTCCGAAGCTGATGCGAGGATAGCCATAGTCCCGCAGACGGGTGGCTTCCTGTACTTCGGGGAAATCCGCTTTCAGGGTTTGGGCGGTAGGGGGCATCACGTTGGCTTCGTTCAGTTTCTCTCCCTGTACCATGCCTTTGAGGACGACCCGGACGATGCGGTCCGCTTTTTTGTTGTAGCGGTCGTAGCCGAGTTCGCTCTGTACATACAGGAGGATGACGAGGCAGGTGGCCAGGCCGATGGAGAGCCCAAAGATGTTGATGGCGGAGAATGCCTTGTTGCGCCAAAGGTTGCGGCAGGCGATCTTGAAATAATTTCTGAACATAGTTATTTTATTTATGAGGGTTCTTTTTCACTCCGACCGCAGGCTCTTGGCCGGATTCGCCCTCGCGGTCCGGACTGTCTGATAGCTTACGATCGATAGGGTGATCAGCAGCGAACCTATACCGGTGAGGGCAAAGATCCACCAGGATAGGCCCGTATGGTATTGATACTTCTGAAGCCACTGGCTCAGAAAATAAGATGACAGGGGAATAGCGATCAGGCAGGAGATGACGACCAGGATCGCAAAGTCTTTCGATAGCATTCCCCACAGGTTGAACAAGGAGGCGCCCAGCACCTTTCTTATTCCGATCTCTTTGGTGCGCTGTTCGGCTACAAAGGAGGCCAGTCCGAAGAGCCCCAGGCAGGATATGAAGAGGGCCAGGATGGTAAAGAAGGCGGCTAAATTGCCGATACGTTGTTCGGCGGCGAATTTCCGGGCATACGCATCGTCGGTGATGTTAAAGTTGAAGGTGCTTTCCGGATCATATTTTTTAAAAATGGGTTCTATCCGGGCCAGGGCTTCCCGCATGGACAGGTCCCGCCGTACACGAAGGGTGACATAGTTCTTCCAGTTATAGTCTATAAAGAAGACGGTAGGATCAGCCGGGCTATAGGGGGAATCCATCACCATGTCTTTTACCACGCCGGTGATGATATGGTTACCACCATGGTATTGTATGGTTTGTCCGATGGGATCTTTAAAACCCATTTGTTTTACGGCGGCTTCATTCAGGACAAAGGCGGAGGAGTCCGTGGTGAAGTCCCTGGAAAAATCGCGTCCTGCCACTATTGTCCAGCCAATGGTCTTTCCGTAATCATGCGTGACGGCGATGGTAGCGAAATACGGGTTAAAGCCAGGGTCTTTGCCTTTCCAGTTGAAGCCGGCTTCCCCATGCTCTATCCCTGTCTGGGAGCTGGATGATTGGGTCATATTCTCTACGGCGCCGGTCTGTATAAGGTCACTGCGCAGGGCATCATAATGCTGGGCTCTTGCCCCGGGCGAATGCAGGATCAGGACTGAGACGAGCCCTTCGCGACTATAACCGACCGGCCTGTTCTGCGCAAATTGTATTTGCCGGTAGACGATGAGGGAGCCGATGGCCAGCGTAATGGATACGGTGAACTGGACCACCACCAATACTTTGCGGGGTAGGGAGGCCAGACGTCCGGCCCGGAAAGTCCCTTTCAATACCCGGATGGGGTCGAAAGCGGAGAGATAGAAGGCCGGATAGCTGCCGGAAATGAGCCCGGTAAATAAAGTGAAACCTGTCAACAGCAGCCAGAACAAAGGCTGACTCCATAAGATGGATAGTTTTTTGCCGGCCAGCTGATTGAAAAAAGGCAGCAGGGCTTGCGCCAAAAGGAGCGCGAGCACCAGGGCTATAAAAGCTACTATGACGGATTCGCTGAGGAACTGTCCGATCAGCTGTGTCCGCAGGGAGCCGAGGGATTTCCGGACGCCGACTTCTTTTGCCCGTTGCTCGCTCCGGGCGGTGCTGAGGTTCATGAAGTTGATGCAGGCCAGCAGCAGCACGAAGACGCCGATGATCCCGAAGAGCCATACGAACTGCAAACGTCCTCCGACGGCATGGCCATTCCGGAACTCATTGTACAAATGCAATTTGTCCATCGGCTGGAGCAGCAGCTGTTCCTTTCCCTGCTTCAGGTGTTCGGCGGGGATGTTTCGGATGGCGGCATCGGTCCTGGCAAAGTCGGCCTGATCGGTGAGCTCCACGAACAAGACCCCGAAATGATTCCCCCACTGGGTCAGGCTATTCTTTACCCAGATATGGGTGTCGGCATATTTGTCCCAGGAGAGGAAGAAGGCAAAGCGGCTGAACAGGGTATTGTCAGGAAGGTCTTCATAGACTCCTGCCACCTTTGCGTCCCATTCGTTGTCGATCCGGACGGTCTTGTTCATGGGATCGGCCTTGCCGAAAAGGGAGCGGGCCAGTGTTGCGGTCAACAGGATGGAGGAAGGGTCTTTCAGGGCATCCTTGCTGCCTGCCAGCATGTGGAGGGTCAGCATCCCGGGCAGATCCGGCTGCGTCCATACGCCGGCCTGGTCCATTTTTTTGTCGCCGGTGGAAAGGATATCGTTGTCGAAGCTGGTGAGGGCCAGGTGTTTAAAAGGACCGGCATAACGGGTGCGCAGCTCGTCGGCCAGGGGTATGTCGGTACCCCATTCTGTGACGGGCTCACCGCTCCCGAACCTGGTATTGAGGATCAGGCCCAGCCGGGCATGGTTCTCGTGATAATGGTCGAAGGAGAGCTCGTCCCAGATCCATATTCCGATCAGCAGGGCTATGGCCATGCCGGTGGCGAGGCCGGCGATATTGATAAAAGCGTATACTTTGTTTTTGGTGAGATGTCTGAGCGCTATTTTGAAATAGTTTTTCAACATAAGTTATGGTTTTGCCGGAATGAGACCTGGGGGTCACGGAAGGGAAGCTAAGAAAATGCCAGTTTTATAAGGCGCTGTGAAATAGGCTATTGTATAATACTGCCCCGGGCCAATGTCCGAAAATGATACGCCGGGTGTTCCATTCCGTGCGCCAGGATGGATTAGCATCCTTATCGTATATTATCGTATCAAGGCCCTGACGTATCACTGATGGACCGACATTACAAATGACTTCTACTTCGCCAGGAGGCAGAAGATGGCGGGTTGTTTGTGCAGGTCGGGCAGGCCTTTCGGAGTGCCTTTCGCACCCTCGCACTCCTTCCATTCCGCCACGGTTTTAGTGCGGATGAATTCGTTGGGGGCCGTGAGGTTGGAAGCCACACAGATTTGGGTATGGGGGCGGCAGATCTGCAGAATGGTCTCCAGGACCTGGTTATTACGATAGGGGGTTTCGATGAAGACCTGAGTCGAGTTGCGCTGCAGGGAATCCGATTCCAGTTCTTTCAGGGCTTTTGCCCGGGCGGGGGCATCGACGGGCAGGTAACCGCAGAAGCGGAACTGTTGTCCGTTCATACCGCTGGCCATCAGGGCCAGGAGGATGGAGCTGGGGCCGACGAGGGGGCGGACGGTGGCGCCGGCCTGGTGGGCGGCTTCCGTCAATATTTGCCCGGGATCGGCTATGCCGGGGCAGCCGGCTTCGCTGATGAGGGCGATGGTCTTTCCTTCTTTAAGCTTCTGCCGGAAGGCGGATTTCACTTCTTCTTCCGCTTTGTGGATGGTGAACCATTCGTAGTCGTCGATGACCATGTCCTTCCAGAGGGATTTGAGGTAACGACGGGCGCTGCGCTCGTTCTCCACAAAGAAAACAGTACATTCCTTCACCGCGTCCAGGAGGTAGGCGGGGAGGGGCTTGAAGGAGTTTTCATCCAGGAAGCAGGGTATGAGGTAGACTATTGCTGTTGAAGAAGACATGCGTTGATTCGATTTTCGGTTATGAAGCCTGACCGGTGAGATGGATCTGGCCCGATTGGTGGTTTCGCTTGCCCTATTCCAAATTCTGGTGATAGAGGCTGATGGTGGCGGCGATGACGGCATAGGAAGGGGCTAGTACCCAGCCCAGGATGGGGATGAAATGCATCCCGTAAAAGACCATTCCGTTGCCGATCGCCAGGCCTTTGTGCTGGCTGATAAAGGCGATGCTGGCGGCAGGCGACAGTTTATGCCGTTCGCAGCTATAGTCCAGCATGGAAAATCCATAATAATAACACTCTACGAAAGTAGAGATGACGGGAGTGATCCAGCCCACTAGTGGGATAAAAGACAGGATGAGGATCGAGATGGTGTAGACGGTCTGCCAGAGGCTGTTGCGTAGAGCCAGTCGAATGCCCCGCTGCATATCGTGTCCTAGCTGCCGGAACTGGAAGGTGTTGTATTCTTTCCCGTTGATAAGGGCTTCCGTCTGCTCGCTCAGATAGGCGAAGAGGGGGGAGCCGATGATGAGGAACAGGTATTTGAACAGGGAGAAATAGAAGAAGACCAGGACCAGCCGCACCATGATGCCTCCCATAAGGAAGATGAAACTAAGGAAGGAGCTCTGTGCGTGATGCAGAAATTTCTCGATGCCGATCACCCGGCTGAGCCAGGATACGGCGCCATTGGAGGATTCCCAGAAGAAATACATTCCCACGCAGAACAGGAGAGTATAGAGGATGCCGGGGATAATGATCCATTTCCACAACCTATGCTTACTGATGAACTGATGAGCCTTGTAATATGACTGAAAGGCTATGATAATCTCTTTTAGCAAGGTGTTTTCCTTTTTATTTATTTTGTTAGGTCAAATGTAATGTTCCTGTAAAGAATTCATTGAAATGTAATTCTTTGCAGGAACACGCATCGTGTCCTCAAACTTAAAATATTTATTTGGTGGTAAAGATTAAAAAGTTGGATAATTCTTTTTACGACCGGCCGGATGTGGTGCGGATCGCCCGGGAGTTGCTGGGTAAGATCCTGGTGACGGATTTCGGTGGGCAGCGGAGTTCCGGCAGGATCGTGGAGACGGAAGCGTATAACGGGGTGGTGGACCGGGCCAGCCATGCGTATTCGGGCAGGCGTACGAGCCGAACGGAGGTAATGTTCGGAGAGGCGGGCAGGGCTTATGTCTACCTGATCTATGGTATTCATCATTTGTTTAATGTGGTGACCAATAAAAAAGATATTCCCCATGCGATCCTCATCCGGGCGCTGGATCCTCTGGAGGGTATTCCGCTCATGCTGGAGCGGACGGGAAAAGAGAAACTGGATTATACGCTCACCCGGGGGCCGGGCAATTTATCCAGGGCGCTGGGGCTGGCTACGTTGTATACGGGAGCTTCTCTGCATGAAGACGAGATCTTTATCGGGGATGATGGGGTGCGTCCCCGTAAGGCGGAGATCGGGGTATCGCCACGGATAGGGGTGGACTATGCGGGGCCGGATGCGGAGCTGCCGTACCGGTTCTTTATTAAAGGAAATAAGTATGTGAGCCGCGATGGCCGGAGGCCATCAAAGACAATATGATCGAGGAGGCCGCCGCAGGCGTCCGGATGAACGTATCTGCTGCCAGACCTTCTTCTTAGAATCGCGGGCAGGGAACACCGTGACGTCCGTCGGAAGGCTTCTTGATATAGATCAAAGAGATCTCGACGCCGCCGCGGCTTTGTGAGGCCGTTTTCAGCGCGGAGACATTGACGTCGTAGGTCACCCCGAGGCTGAAGCTGCTGAAGTCCAGTCCCACGTAAGGGATTAGCGCATCGGTGGTATTGGTGAATCGCCCCCAGAGACCTGCATAGAAATTGACCGGGTCTTCCTGGTCATTACTGGCGCTGACGGCCCAGGCGCCTCCCAGTACGACCTCACGCGCTCCTGCCTGGCTGTTGAACAGGCCGCTGACATAGATGGTGCTGGGCGAGCCGGTCACCGGGAAAAAGCCCCCGCCGTGCAAGGTCAGCCGGGTGGGAACGTTGATGGTATCCACTCCCAGAAAAGATTCTTTGGGATGATTGAGATGATAGGCCGAAGCTCCGAAATAGTAGTTGTTGGTCCCGTTGGAGCCATTGTAGAGCAGGCCCAGGTTCATATCGAAATAATGGACGTTGACATATTGGGAGTTGATGGCTTCCGTGGGGGAGCGCAGCCAGGTACCGTCCAGTTGCAGGCCGTCCTCGAAGGTGAGGCGGGTGCCGTCCAAGCTTTTATTGGCGTAGCTGCCCTGGAAACCGACTCCGAGCTGGTGGAGGCCGTCTTCGTCGAGGCTCTTATGATAAGCTGTCGAAAAGGAGAAAAAGTTGCTGGTCAGGATACCGCTGGCTGTTTTATCGGTCATGGCCATGAGGCCGAGGCCCCAGGTGTCGTTTTCGGGAAGTTTGTTTCTTAGGATGGGAGCGTCCACGGAGATCGTGGAGGTGATAAATGCATTATTGATAGAGGGCCATTGGTTGCGGTAGTTGCCGGCTACCCGGACCACGCCGTTGAATTTGCCGGTGAGGGCGGGATTCAGGGTGAGGGGGGAGGCGAAAAACTGGGAAAATCCGGGGTCTTGCGCCAGGGTCGTCTTTGCGAATAAGAATAAACCCGAAAAAAGAAGGATTAGCGGGAGGAGCTTGCGCGGGCGGGTAAGAATCCTGTGACAGTCACTAGGCGATATTGTCTGGGTCTTCATAAACAGTTAAGGTCTCTGGTTATCAATTAAAAAGCATGCTTCTTACTATAGACGGGTAAATCGATCTGACGGTTGGGTTATTTAAAGGATAGAATTTGAAAAATAATACAAAAATGGCAAAATAAA
Organism: Puia sp.; assembly: GCA_036394375.1. Taxonomy (GTDB): domain Bacteria; phylum Bacteroidota; class Bacteroidia; order Chitinophagales; family Chitinophagaceae; genus Puia. Next base: position 7,487 of record DASWFF010000042.1, on the reverse strand, counting down.
GAATCCCCCGGAAAAAAAATGCCAAGGGCGTTTTGGCCGAAGGCCCATTATTAGACCCGGACCTGAGGCCTACAGGGCCAAAGGTCCGCTAATCGGGCCGCAAATCCTTCTTCCCCATCTACATCTGCACTTTTGTCCCAAAAGCCAGGTCCCCGGCATCGCCCAGACCGGGCACGATATATCCTTTGGCAGTGAGTTCATCGTCGATGGCGCCACACCAGACTTTGCAACGGGGTTCGCTACGAAGTACGTATTCTATGCCCACGGTGCAGGCGATGGCGACCACTACATGGATTTCGGAAGGGTGGCCTTCCTCGCGGAGGAACTGGATGGTTTTTACCAGGGAAGCCCCGGTTGCCAGCATGGGGTCCGAGATAATTACTACGCGACCTTCCAGCTCGGGGCAGGAAACATAGTCCAGGCTGATCTCAAAACTGCCGTCGGGCTGATGTTTGCGATAGGCTGAGATGAACGCGTTATCCGCCTTGTCAAAATAGTTCAGGATACCCTGGTGCAGGGGAAGTCCTGCTCTCAGGATGGTGGCGATCACGGGCTGGTCCTTCAATTGTTTGGTGATGGCGATGCCCAGGGGCGTCTGTACTTCTTTTTCTTCGAAGAAGAGGGTCTTGCTGATCTCGTAAGCGGCTACTTCTCCGATACGTTCCAGGTTACGCCGGAAGCGCATCCGGTCTTTCTGAATTTCTTCGTCGCGGATTTCGGCGATCCAGTTGCATAGCAGGGAATATTCTTCGCTTAGATTGACGACCATATCGAAAAGGTGTTTAGCAAACTTACATTAAAAATCGGGAGAATCCCGCAAGGGGAGGGAGGACGATTGAAAGGGCAAAACGGCGGGCAAAAAACAGTGTTTCCACTGTTGACAGGACCTGCCCGGTGGGTTATCTTTGGTAATCCATTCACCTTTAACTATTTGTTTATGTCGGACTGGAAGCCAATTGTAGGACTTAGTTTTACCCGGGATGGGTTGGACTCTTATTGTCATTCGCTGCAATGGAATGCCTGGCGACCTTCCTTTATCGTCCTGCATAATACGAGCGATCCCTCTCTGGCCGCTTGTCCGGCGGGGCTTACCAGTCAAAATATACAGGGGCTTGTGTCCTATTACCGGGATAAGATGCATTGGAGTGCCGGGCCTCATCTGTTCGTCGATGACCATCAGATCTGGGTTTTCACTCCGCTCACGATGTCAGGGGTGCATTCTCCTTCCTGGAATAAGTTATCGCTGGGTATTGAAATGCTGGGAGATTATGACCGGGAGTTATTCAGCAGTGGAAGAGGGCTGCAGGTAAGACAGAATGCGGTAGCGGCGATGGCTACTCTCTGTGCGGTACTGGGGTTGGATCCTTCGAATCCTTCCATGATCCGGTTGCACAAAGAAGATCCGTTAACTACGCATAAGTTTTGTCCGGGTAAGAATGTTGTGAAGCAGGATATTTTACAGGAGGTGAGCGACTTGCTGATAGCCCGTCATGGGGGAGAGCATACCGTGGCGGGGCCGGGCGTGGCCCCGGCAGCCCCGGCCGGGGACGCCGCAGCCACGAATCCCGTGGCGGGGAATGGCTAGGGAGCGGATTATTCGTATGACCGCCGGGCCAGTTCCAATCTCCTTTTGATCCTGGAGGCGAGCAGACGGGGCGCCAGTACTTTTATGCTCTCTCCGAAACCAAGGATCTCTCTTTCCAGCTCAAAATTAAGGACCACATCGATCCGGATAAGGAGGCCGTCCTCTTCTTCTTTGAGAATGGATTGGCTGGGGTGGATCGGTTTGGTGAGGACATAGGGAGCGTTGGATTTGTTTACCTGGAGGATCACTTTGTGAGGACGGTCTTTTTCGGATTTGGTGACGCCGATCAGGTCGGAAAAATAGCGGTCGAATTCCACTCCTTCGTACGGAACAAAGGGTTCTTTGGGCAATTCCTGAAATTCCAGGATCCGGTCCAGGGCCAGTGTCATCAATGATTTCCCGTCTTGCGCCTTCGTGATCAGGAACCAGCGATTCCTGTATTCCTTTAACAGGTACGGGTAATAGATGTTCTTTCGGGCTTGGGTGGCTTTGAAGGATTTATACTCCAGGAGGAGGGGGCGCTTGTGCAGGATAGCCTGGTAAAGAGGGTTGATATGCTGTAATCCCTTAAGCTGCTGATTGCTTTCGAACTGGATATAATTGCCGTCGCGATGAGTCGATCTATAGAGGTTGTTTTCCAATTTGGCGATCATGTCGCTCATCTCGTCAAAATAATTGAACCCATTAAATTGCTTGAGCACGCCTACGATCTCTTTCATTTTCTCTACATCCTTGTTATTGATTGGCGCCTGGGTAATACTGTACTTCGGGTCTTCATAGGAATAAAATTTTTTACCCGTGACAATGATGGGAGCATTGTATCCTAATTTATTACTGCGCATCAGTTGAATATCCATTTGCAGGGTGCGGCGGCTTACTCCGGAGTGGATGCCTTCGTATTCATACAATACGGAGGACACCTTGTCTATAAGATCTTCCAGGGTCCATTTCCGGACTCTGTTGCGGAGGCATTCATCGATTGTCTTGTATCGGATCAGGGCTAATTTGTTGATGGACATGATTGGGTAAAAATAAGAAAGCTTTCTTGGATGCGCAACAAATCTGCGCAATAGAGCTGCGTAGGTGGCTTGTTATCAACAAAATGAGAGGTGTCTGGAAAAATATTTTTATCTGCGCAGATATGCTGCGCAGGTTTATGTGCATATTTGGGGTATGAATAAATATGAACGATTAAAGAATGAATTGCTCACCGTGGGGAAAGTGGTGATGGGAGAGTGGCAGGACAAGGTGATCTTTAGAGTGGAGTGAACGGGCGGGTTGATGAATACGGATAATTTAAATGAGTATAAAATGAACACGAAATTAAAGGGGAATGATGAAACGATCGCGCTGCGGGAGCAGGTGCAGGAATATGCTGTTTATGGGGCCGGCTTCATAGAGGAAGGGGCGATCAAACAAATGGAAATTGCCATGAAGCTGCCTGTTACGGTAGCCGGCGCGCTGATGCCGGATGCGCACCAGGGGTATGGTTTGCCCATCGGGGGAGTATTAGCGACCCGCAATACTGTTATCCCTTATGGAGTAGGGGTGGATATCGGGTGCCGGATGGCCCTGTCGATATTCGATATTCCGGAGGGTCATTTTTTGGAAAATGAGGCCAAATATAAGCGGGAGTTGATTGCGCATACGAAGTTTGGCGCCGGGCATGGTTTTCATGGGCAGTATAAGGCGGATCATGCTGTACTGGACAGAGAGGAATTCAATATTGCGCCTTTTATTAAGCAGTTACACGACAAGGCTTATTCGCAGCTGGGTTCTTCTGGCGGAGGAAACCACTTTGCGGAATGGGGCATCATCGAGTTCAGCGAGGGGGATGCTTTGCTGAAGTTGGAGAAGGGCAGATACCTGGCTTTATTGACTCATTCGGGTTCCCGGGGATTTGGCGCTACGATCGCAGGTCACTATACGCGGCTGGCCAAGGAGATCTGTAAGCTTCCGCAGGAGGCGATCAACCTGGCGTACCTGGACCTGGATTCGGAGGCGGGGCAGGAATACTGGCTGGCGATGAACCTGGCCGGAGATTATGCGTCTGCCTGCCATGAGGTCATTCATCAGAAACTGACGAAGGCCATCGGGGGGCAGCTCCTTGCAAAGATTGAGAACCATCACAATTTCGCGTGGAAGGAGAGCTGGAATGGGGAGGAGGTGGTGGTACATAGAAAGGGGGCTACTCCGGCCGGAAAGGGGGTAATGGGGATCATTCCGGGAAGTATGACGGCTCCGGGGTTCCTGGTGAGAGGCCGGGGGGAAGTGGGTGCGATCCATTCCGCTTCTCATGGGGCGGGGCGGCAGATGAGCCGGACGAAGGCAATACAGCAGATCACCCGGGAAGAAATGAGGGCTATGCTGAAACAGCATGGGGTGACGCTTATCGGGGCTGGATTGGATGAGGCGCCGATGGCGTATAAGGATATCAATAAGGTGATGAGTGCGCAAACGGAGTTGGTTGACCGGGTGGCAATCTTCTACCCGAAGATGGTGCGGATGGCTGATGATGGGAGCCGGGAGGATTAGGGCGCGGAGGGCTGGATAAGGATTGGATATTTTAGTTCAAAGCCATATAAATAGCTAATGAAACTAAATTCATTGATACTCCTTTTCCAGCCTTCTTCTTCATGGCTCATTTCAATGATGGTACTGACCGTTTTTTGCTTAAAGAATTCCGCTGTGGTATGTAAAGTTTCTTTTTCACTATCGCTAAACAGTTCGTCTTTAAATACTTTCTGGTTAGTTGGTACGAATTGTTCTCCCCTGTATTCTCCAAAATCATGTATTTCGGTGCTTACATATTGATTTTCCATAGCCTGGTCATACAAGCCCCCGTAGTTTTTGGGTACAGGTCCCATCTGAATCGCTTTATAGGTCAACCCGCTAATAGAAAAGCAGGTTTTTCTGAAATGCAGAAAATCTGCATAGAAAAGCAGCTTATTCATCTTGGTCTTAAATGGCTTCAATTTCGCTGAGAAGAAAAGGATCATATTTTCTGCCTTTTCCAGATGCGGTATCCGATACCCATTATACCGATTGGGCCTTTTCTCACCTAATAGCCTTATTTCGTAATTATGTTGAAAGATATCCCAATCGTCTAATGCCCGCTCCAGCTTTTTGTTGATTTTTGCCAATTCTTCCGGCGTAAATTCTTTGCTGCTATATTCCAATAATCGTTTGAACTCATTTGGATCCTTTACTAGTTGCAGCAGCCTTCCGTTAGATACACTGGGCACTTCACCTGCCTCATAATTACGGTATACATTGATGCCCAGGCCCAATACCTCTGCCATTTTATTAGCGGGTAATCCGTATTGTTCCCGAATGTTTTTTATTTCATCTGGGAACGGGATACCGTATTTTTCCCGGTATTGGTTGTAAACCTGGGTGAGGTCTACCTCGTCCAATTCATCATTTGTGAATTGCTCTCCCGTATCCTTACAAACATAATAATGATACATAATTGTAAAGGATTCCTTGCGGAAATCCATCGTTCTCCATTCCTGACGGAGGACGGCTTCACCTCCTGTAAAAGGACTTTTCATTTTATTTAAAATTTTTAAGCGTCCCCTCTTTCTACTGTTTATATGGATATTTCATAGGATGTTCAGCGATATGAAAGGATATGCAAATTACCTGTGCTCCTTTTATTCCCATCGTTATTTTAATATAAATTTCTTTTCCCCTGACCATTTTCCCGAAGACCCATAGATCCACGCCCCCATATAATTTATCAGGAAACGGGCCTTCGGAAAAATCTTGTCTGACTAAAGATTTCAAAACCTTATTCCTACCATCTTTGGTCATTTCAAGATCTAAAAGCGTTTGCCTGTTCTTCCCCCGGTCGTCTCTGATCACAATTCCCCAGATTTCCATTTTGGCATGAAAGTCAGATAGGAAAAGCTGTATTTCATCCAGGGTAACCAGGATTACTGATAGAATAGGTTTGGATGTAAAGGTAAAGTTGAATTTGCATTAAAACAACTTTAAAGTTGTTTTAATAAAGGATTTGTTATTTTTTTTGCCCTTTTTTAGCTTTAAATCATCGGTCGAAAGAGCGTGAAAAGAAGTTTGCAAAGGGACTGGCTGGAACAAGATTTTGAGCCAGGGGTAAAAAGTGTTGAATGCAGGATGGAAATCGTTGAATAGCTGGCGACCCTTTGGGGAAGCTGGCTATTTTTGTGCATTCATCCAACCGGACCCCCTGATCTATTAAATAGCATTTCATGGAAAAAATCTTTTTGTTCCTCCTTGCTTTTAACGCATCGATCGTTCTCCCAACGGCTGCCCAGACAGATAATGCGCCACACCGGCCCGACCCTGACCTGCTGCATTTTTTTATGGGTTACTGGAAAGGGGAGGGGGAATTTGCCAATGGGAAAAAAGTAGCGGCGGATGTCTCTTTCCAATTATCACTGGATAGTTGCTGGCTAGTCTATACACACCGGGATAAGTTGCCTGATTCGTATAAGGCGGATGCGTATTGGGGAGTAGATCGGCAGACGGGGGAGTTCCTCGCGTATTGTTTTGACAATTTCCAGGGGCACCGGCAATTTGTGAGTAATGGATGGAAGAACGGGCGACTGATCCTGACGGCACATGCCTATCTTTCGCAAGTGGGGAACTACTTCGAACATTTTATATATGAAAAGCTGTCGGATAGCAGTTTTAAGATGAGTTATGAGACGAGCCGGGATGGGATCCAGTGGAAGCTGGGGGATTGGCTGGTTTTTAGGAAGACGGAGGGGTAGAGCGGCCGATTGACCCAGTTGACTTATTTTTGCGGTCCTATGGTTTATAAAGTTATCGGACTCATGAGCGGCAGCAGCCTGGACGGATTGGATATAGCGTATGTTCACCTGCAGGAGAGCGCTGCTACTTCGAAGGACAGTCCCCGGAAATGGACGTTTGATTTTCTGCATACCGCCTGTTACCCTTATACGCCGGCCTGGAAGCAGCGGCTGGCGGCGGCGCCGGATCTCTCCGCCCGCGATTATCAGTTATTACATACGGAATATGGTCACTACCTGGGAGAGCGGGTGAATGAATTCATCGAAACTTTCCATTTGCAATACCAGGTGCAGCTGATTGCCAGTCATGGGCATACCAGCTTTCATATACCTGCCCGGAAGATGACGGCGCAGCTGGGCGACGGGGCTGCCCTGGCAGCCACGACGAAGATCAATGTGGTAAGTGACCTGCGGGCTATGGACCTGGCCCTGGGGGGACAGGGAGCGCCGATCGTTCCTATCGGAGAGAAGTTATTGCTATATGGATATGATCTTTTTCTCAACCTGGGTGGGATTGCCAATATTTCCCGTCAGGGTGCTTCGAGGTCCGGGTTTCCGCCGGTTGAATTTGTTGCTTATGACGTATGTCCGGCCAACCGGGTGCTGAATCAGCTAGCGGCGACGGTGGGTAAGGAGTATGATGAGGGAGGAGCGCTGGCGGCTACGGGCCGGGTCGACGAAAATCTTCTGCGCCGGCTGAATGAGCTGCCTTATTACGGGCAGGGATATCCCAAGTCGCTTGCCAATGAGTTCGGGACGGATACCGTGTATCCGATGATCGTGGAGGCGAGGCTTGCGATCCCCGATGCGCTGCGGACGTATGTGGAGCATATCACTATTCAGATAAGGAATGCGGTGGACAGATTCCCGGCAGGGGTTCCGAGGCTGGCGGCTGCGGATGCCGGAACGGCAGAAGCTTCGACGACGGCCGGGCGCCAAATGCTGGTGACGGGCGGCGGGGTGCATAATCATTTCCTGATCGGGCGGTTACGGGAGTTGTTGGCGCCGCTGGGGGTGGATGTCATAGTGCCGTCTTCCGATGCAGACAAAGACCTGATCGATTATAAGGAAGCGTTGGTGATGGCGCTCATCGGGGTCCTTCG
>DASWFF010000041.1:0-104023 GCA_036394375.1 Puia sp. | reverse complement strand
CAATAGGCCAAGGTTGCCCTTTACATAGCCTTCGATCCTTGCGCCGTAGTCGCCCTCTTTGAATCGTTTTACTATGGCTGATATCTTACAAATACTGTCGGTTATCAGGAAAAAAGTGATAACCCCTACGACGAAGGCAATGAGCAGCGTGGCGAAGAAGATGGCCGTACCCAGGCCATAGAAGAATTCTTTGTTCAATTCCGCTACAACTGCTGCTTGTTTTTCACTGGCCAGTATCGCATAGACATATCCCGTCAGTTCATTATTCTCGTAAATAGGGGCAGCGGAGAATATACTTTTCTGGTCTGGTCGTTTGGGGTTATCCCCGGCCACATATTTTTTCCCGCCTTCGCTGATATATTGCTTGACCGCCCGCAGATCGACTTGGTGTTTTTTTACGGATTTGTCCGGCACCACATAATCAATGATTCTCCCTTCTGTATCAAGAAGATATACTTCCACGCTTGGGTTTATCACCATAATGGAGTGAATGATATCATGCGTGACCGCGGTATCCGGCCTTCCGTTCTTCAAAGGCTGGGTGGAACTGGCAAGGTGAGAGGCGATGTCGCCGTATAGCTGCTGATTTATTGCGTTGAAATTCCTTTTCGACATCCAGGAAGCGATTCCCAGATAGACGATCCCCAATATAATCAACAACAGGGTAAAAACGCCTGTTATTTTCCAGAATAAAAGATTGCTCCTGACGGTTGTTAACGGCATGTTTCTTGGTTTTATAATACTTCATTGAACCGGTAGCCGACGCCCCAGGTCGTGAGAATATATTTTGGATTGGAAATATCTCTTTCGATCTTCCCGCGGAGGCGATTGATATGAGAATTGACCGTATGCTCATACCCTTCAAAATCGTATCCCCAAACCAGGTTCAACAGTCGTTTACGGCTGTAGCTTTTACCGGGATTGGAAGCCAGCAGGCTCAGCAGCTCGAACTCTTTCGGCGACAACTCGACCCTGGATCCATTGAGAGTTATTTTCCGCATGTCCACATCGATCTCCAGCTCTCCGAATTTCATTTGTGCATCATTAGCCCTATAAAATTCATCGCCGGCTTCTTCCCTGCGCCGGAATATTACTTTGACTCTTGCAATAAATTCCCTTACGCTAAAGGGTTTCGTCAAATAGTCGTCTGCGCCGGTCTCCAGGCCAAGGACCTTATCGATCTCTTCCGACTTCGCGGAAAGTATCATGATAGGAGTAAGGTTGCCCGTCAGGCGAATACGCCTGCATATTTCCATGCCATTCAGTCCGGGCAGCATCAGGTCCAGGATCAGCAGGTCGAACGGTTCTTTCGAAGCCAGTTCCAGTGCCTCTGCTCCATTCCGGACACTCGTCACCTGACAGGAGAGATCCGCGAGATGGATACTTAATAATTCGATGATCTGGATATCGTCCTCTATAATTAATACTCTTAATGCTTTATTCATTGTGTAGCCTTTGTACAGTCGCAAAATTGGGCAAAATATTCCATTCCTGGCCGGCTGTGATACTTTTGTTACAATTCGGGGATTATCCTGGGATAATAGCATTCTAGTTTTGGGGCATCAATAAAAGATAAAATTTATGAACAGAGCCTTTTTAAGAACAATGCCATTTTTTTTAGGATTATTAGGAATTTTTGCGTCCTGTAAAAAAAATAGTAGTAGCAGTACTCCCACTGTCCCCAAGGATCCGAATACAACAGCACAAGCTTCGATAGACCGGTTCAGCAGCGCTGCGGGGCACTTACAGGTGAGGACGGCCTCGAATGGTCTCCCTGCGGTCAATGCAGCGGTAAATTTCGATCAGGCCCCTTTTATAACCAGGGGATTTACCCCGACCGGTAGTATTGTCGATTACTATAATTTTGACGTACAGTCAACGACGCCAGCTCCGATCTGGGTATTCTTTAAGGAGGGCCAGACTACACCTATTCCTGGTCAAAATATTATCGACGTAATCCCGGGAGATGCAGGATACAACGATTTTTGGCAGGTGTATAAGGTCACTGTGCCGGCTGATTATGTAGCTAACACTGTTACAAGCTACCAGGAAATAGTAGCCAAAGGCTATCCCATTGCAAAAATGACGGACCTTGTCAACTGCCCGGTCGTGCCAAAAGGGTCCACGGCCTCCAAAAGATATACTGGCAGCGGAGATGCGGGATTGACCCAGGGATGGTACAAAGATCAAGTAGTCTATTACTTTAATTTTTTTGAGAAGACCCTGTCTGTCAACTCAAACGGGCAGGTTCCGCTGTCCCCGATCTATGTCACATTCAATATAAACCCTAACCAGCCGAACGGAGGCCCTGCTTCAGGTTTCAAAATGGAGCCAGGCTCTGTACAGACCCATAATGTGATAGGCACGATCCCCACCAATGCCGGGTATTCCCCACTCTGGGTCGTTGCAGCCTATGACAACAGCAGTTTCAATACAGTCAAAGATCTGAGCACTGCCACAGCGGCTCCTATCCTGGTGCCCAATGCAGGTTATGTCAACTGCCCGGTCGTAAACATCCAATAATCGAAGATACCATCATGCAAAAGAAGTATTTTATACTGGCGGCATGCTGCGTGCTGTTGTTTGGCGGTATCGCCTGGGCCCTGTATCTATATAACAAACCCCACGCCAATGTCGCCCGCCTGAGGCCCGCATTCAGGTTGGATGCCAGGGATCTCTACGGGGAATATCGGCGGGACGAGGCCGGGGCCAACCACAAATTTACAGGTAAGGTGATCGAAGTAAAGGGAACCGTCTCGGACCGGCAGCTAACCGATAGCACAGCCAGCATACAACTCAACACAGGGTATCCGGAAGCAACCGTCAACTGCAGCTTCCTGGTGACCGGGCATCCAAAGATCAACTTTCCGCCAAAAGGTTCTTCCGTCACCATAAAGGGGAGATGCGCAGGTTTTTTGGCAGATATAAGCCTGGTTGATTGTGTCATCGAATAATCGGCAGTCATTCAAAAAAAACGAACAGTAAGACATCAAGATGAAGAAAATAATTTTAGCCGGATCCATCTGCTTTGCAACTATTATGCTGGGCGTGGCCGGGTGCTCCAAGCAGAGCGAGGACGTCTTATCAGCCAAAAGCGGTGCAGGCGGATGTGATACCACGAGTGTGAAATATACCGCAGATATAGTACCCATCCTGCAAAGCAATTGTTACGAATGTCACGGCAACGGAACCAGTTCAGGAAGCGGCGGCATTCTTTTGCAGGGGTATTCCCATTTGGCTCCCTGGGCTGGTAACGGCACCCTGGCCGGTTGCGTGACTCACGCGCCGGGTTATGTACCTATGCCCTATTTGCTGCCCAGGCTTTCAGATTGCGACATTAATAAGATAGTGGCATGGGTGCACCAGGGTGCGCTAAACAATTAAAAAATCCATTTATGAAAAAGTTCATTTTGCTACTGGCCCTGACCGCTTGCGCGAGCGTCTCGTTCGGTCAGCTTTACTTCACCAGAAGCGGGGTCATCGGTTTTTATTCCAGGACGCCACTGGAAGACATTAAGGCAGAGAATAACCAGGTTTACGCCCTTATCGACATCGGGAAAAAAACTATCGCGTTCAGCTCGCTCCTGAAAGGGTTCATTTTCCCCAAAGAGCTGATGCAGGAGCACTTTAATGAAAATTATGTCGAGAGCGACAAGTATCCAAAGGCTAGTTTTACCGGCAGCTTTACCGGGGATATTGATATAAAAAAGGACGGGCTATACCAAGTGGATGTAAAAGGCCAACTCTCCCTCCACAACACAACCCGGGATGTGGAAACACCGGCGACCCTGGAAGTAAGGAGCGGAATGCTTTTAGGTACCGCGCAATTCAAGATAAGACCGGAGGAATACCATATCGATATCCCTTCGGTCGTAAGAGACAAAATAGCCAAAGAATTCACTATAACCATCAAAGCGGGCTGCAGCCCTAAATAAATAGTTCACAGATGCAGGCAAAAAAAATAATTCATTTCGGTGTCGTGCTGGCCCTGACCGGTTCTATGTTGGCTCCGGCAGGTAAAGCAAGTGCGCAGGATTCCTTATTGAAGATACTGGACGATTCCCTTAACGCGAATGCCCGGAAGACTTCTGTTGCCGGAACTTTCAAAGCGACACATATTGTCAATATGCAGACGGTGGAAGCTCTTGCGCCGGGCGCCCTGAACTTTGTGATACAGCACCGGTTTGGCCAATTAAATAGCGGGGCCTATAATTTTTTTGGACTGGATAATGCCACTCTTCGGCTGGGGCTCGACTACGGGATCACGGACAGGCTGACGATCGGCATCGGCAGAAGCTCGCTGGATAAAACATTCGACGGATATGTGAAATACAAAGCCTTGCAGCAAACGGATGGTTCCGACCAGATGCCTGTGACCATCAGCGGATTAGCTACTATCAGCACTTATACGTTGAAATACCCGGAAAAGCCTTATCTGAATAGCACCTACCGGACCGCTTATGTCGGGCAATTGCTGATTGCCAGGAAATTCAACAGGCTGTTTTCCGCAGAGATCGCCCCTACCTGGCTGCATTATAACCTGGTACCCACCGTAGAGGATAAGAACGATCAATTCGCCGTGGGAGCCGGCGGAAGGATGAAGATAACGAAACGGATGAGCATCAATGCCGAATACAATTATTTGCTGCCAGACCAGAGCGTATCCCAAAAGGCCTATAATTCCTTTTCAGTGGGGTGGGATATAGAGACAGGAGGGCATGTCTTTCAGTTGGTCGTCACCAATTCCCAGGGCCTGATCGAATCACAGTACATCGGTCAAACTACCGGCAATTGGGGAGACGGGGGTATCTATTTTGGTTTTAACATCTCAAGGAACTTCAACATCACCCGGCATTCCAGGAATAAAACCTCTTTTTAAACAGTAAAATCAAAGATCATGAAACAAGTTTTATTTGCAGCTATGCTGCTGACCGCTTCAATTGTCGCGAATGCGCAAACAACGGATGGAGGAAAGCTTAAGAAACATCATTGCACGGCTGCCTGCAAAAAAGAAGGGCATCATGTGTATGCGCATGGTGAAAAAGGCCATGTGTGTACAGCGGCCTGCGAAAAGGCCAAAGGATAGCTTGCTTTGGAGGTTGGAGGTAGTTTGTAAGGGGACCGGGCTTATCCGGGCGGATCATCTACCGCCCCGGACTAAGCCACGGTCCTTCTTCTTTTATCAGGCGAATAGATCATTTTTTTGGAGGCCACGCTGGAATACCCGTTATATTTGTACCATAAACATTTTATTGTCGGACTTAAATCCTACGCAGAAAAGAAAATAGCTACTAACCTTTCAAATCCAGCTTTTTATCAAGCTAATGCCTTTTGAGGATAAAAGATATTTTAAGGCCGAACGGCCCATGCAAGACCATCAGGTACTCCGCCTACATCGATATGGCTGGTAATTTCTAAAGTCTTGAGGTCTATAACAACGACATAGTTATCGGCTGAACAAGCCACAAACGCGCGTGAACCATCCGGGTCCATGAGAATTCCTGCTGCGCCATGACCAATTTTCAGACGTTTTATTTCCGTATGTGATTTAGCATCATAAACGGTCAATTCACCCGATCCAAGGCTCGAAATGAATACCAGTCTGCCATCCGGCGTAAACTTCAGCCGGTTAGCGCCTAATACCTTTGCATCAATTTTCGTTGCCAGTTTTTTTGCTTGCAGATCAACGATAGAAATTGTCCCATCCTCACTTGCCGCCGTCCATAATTGACTGCCGTCGGGCGAAACATCAAATCCCTCCGATCCCCTGACAACCGGGACAACAGTTTGAATCCAATCCTCATGAGGTTTTGCACCCGGCGGCGCCATTTTTCCGGGCTGGATAACGGTATCTACAAGAATGCTGACAGTTCCGGAAGCAACATTTGTCGTATAAATTTTTTTCCCGTCTGCCGTGACATAGATCATGTGCGTCCTGTCCTGACCTGTTCCCATGCTCCAGTCAAGTTGGCCGGTTGCAGGGTCGTAGCGACCAACGGACTTGGAACCTTCCGCCGTAAACCATGCCTTACCATTAACAAACGTCAACCCATGCGGGCCAAACAACGGTTTCGTATCAATGCTGGGTAATGGTTTTTGCGCAACCAGGTCCAATACGTTAAGTTCATGTAAGCTGCCCCCACCATAAATGGTAACATAAGCGGTCCTACCGTCTGAAGAGGCGATAACTTCGTGTGGATCAGTGCCAACAGGAATGCGAGCGATTACCTTTAATGTAGCAGGATCTACAATGGCCAGCGTATGATCGGTTTTTGAAAGTGCCAGCAACGACCGGCGGGGCGCTGACTGAGCATTACACTCTGTTGCTGAGCAAATGAATGCGATTAAAAAAATATTTACCAGCAGTATTTGTATTTTTTTCATCTTTATCGATTTTAAACAAACCTATTATTTATCCACCTCAGTTTACTTAAAATGGGGCGAACCACCAAAAATCCGCTGTCAACCTGAAATATTTTGCCAACCACCAAGTCCCGAAGCAGTTGACGGGACAATTCTCCCGCTCTCGCTACAAATCCCATATAATCAACCTCTTACTCTTACTTTTGAAAAAATAACAGCCAGCTTATTTGGTTTGCTTCAATAACTGCCATTTTTGTTGTAAGTCCGCGTTTCCCTTGTCTAGTTCCATTGCTTTTTTGTAATTGTCGATCGCCTTGGCTTTATCCCCTTTCTTTTCCCATGCATCAGCCAGCATCGCATACGCTTTTGCTGAAGCCGGATAGTTGGCTACATTCAGCTCAAAAAATCCAATGGCATTATCGAATTTGGCAGGGCCCAGCCGGAGAATTCTGCTTCCCCGTCTTGCAACGAAGAATTCCGGTGGCAATACCCGGTAACCATAGGTGTCAGAAAGATGCCCGAAGTGATTTTTCACCAGCGTCGCTGTTGAATCATCCATTGTCGGATACCATTTCGGATAAATGAAGCCCAGGGCGTCATATACGGCTTTTATTGGCTCAGACATATGTGTTTCATCAGGGTAGTATGCATATTTATAGATAAGGCCACCGATACCCTTTTGCCTAAGCAGAGTGTCCATCAATAATACATCATGGTGAAATTCACCTCCTTCGTTTGCATCGCTGAAAAAAAGAAATTTATTTTTCAACCTATTCCCAGTTAGTTTTTTATCTGTCTGCCTAACCAATAGTGCACTGTCCCACCACAGGGAAGGGCTCACTGCGATGTAGGCATTGAACATATCCGGGTAATTGACAAGGCAATGAAAGGCCAGCAGGCCACCCATAGAATGCCCGGCAAAAATTTTGAAGGGTTCTGTTTTGTAATGACTTTCCACATATGGCATCACTTCATTGCTGATAAATTGGAGGAACTTCTCACCGCCGCCAAAGGCGGCGGTATCCGTGATACCACCAAAACCGCCTTTCGGCCGGGATGGTGTCAGATCCTTCATCCTGTTATGATCATAATTCGTAATCCCGACAATGATCATCGGAGGCAGGATAAAGTTGCTGCTAGAAAGGTAGTTCACCTCTTCGGAAACTATGCCGCTAAGCGCGTCTCCGTCCGTCAGGTACAGTACTGGTAACGGCTGGCCGGTAAATTTCTCAAAAATGCTAAGGGCCGGCGTATAGATATGGATTTTACGGTCTTCGCCCAATATATGCGAATGGATAGTTACAATATCTCCTATGACCAGTTTTGAACTATCAACCTGCTGCGCATATGATTGGCCTGCCCACGGCCCTGCAGATATCAATGCGGCAAGTGTAAACAAAATTTTCACGAATTGAGCTAAAAAGTTCATTCAATATGTTTTATGGAGAAGCTGGTTTATTTTTGCCCCGTTGGCAATCAATTCCTTAACGGGCCAGATGGCTTTCCGCACTTTTTACCAAGGTGTAATAATCTTTTGGAAATAAATCCTTTTTGTCATGGCTACTCAAGAATTGGAAGGTTAGCCCTCTGCTGAGGACGTTTTCGGCAAAGGGTAAAACATCTTGCGGATTAACGGCCTGACCACTTTTCAATTTTTCGTACAGCGGCCTGATTCTGTCAAATCGTTGTTCGTTTAATTTTCTATTCTGATGACTGACTTTGAAATAGCGGTAGATGGCGAAAATGACAATTAGGCAAATGAGAATGCAGACAACGATTAAAACGGTGTTCATACGCTTTAGCTGAGAGGTTATTGCTCAAGTATACGACAAAGTCGCCATTTTTACAACCTGGGAAATTATTTTTGTGTACAAGGTGTTCAAACATTCTTAATTTACTCTATTTAACACTCCCTGTTTGATATCCAAGGGCCACATCCTGCGCGTTTAAGAAGGGATCAAAATCTAAGCCTACAAGTTCTGTAGCCTTTGATTGTGCTTTAGCGTCATCAATAAGCGCCTTACGGAGTGGGATATCAAAATATTCGCCCCTTTGATTTATAGCGACTGTCGAGGAAGGGATAGTGTCTTTTTTTCCTCCCGGGGCGGCGAATAATGGGAAATACCAATCATAGAATTTTTGAACAAAAATACGGGCACTCTCCTTGGTATCAATTGAAGATTGAGCGTTTGCATTCGAAAATATAATTACACTAAGGAAAATGATATTGAGCAATGATTTTGCCTTTTATTCTCCATCCGGATCAACAACATCTGTTTCCGCCACCCGGCCAATCTGCCCATCTTCCAGCCGCACTTTTATCCCCCTGGAATGATACGCCGCTGATGTTAGCAGATCCTTGACAATGCCATACGTCAACTTCCCCTTTCGCTGGTCTTTCTTAAGGACAATAGCCACTTCCTGTCCAGGATAAATATCTTTTCTATATTGGCCGCTCATACGCATTTCCGTTTATCAGCTGTAAAATTATTGAAGGAATACTTCATTTCTAAAATTTATAACGTGATCCTCTGGGCCGGCCATTCAACCAATTTGCAATCCCGTATCCTAACAAGGCCTTCAATCCATTTAATATTTTTATCCTGGGAGACACGACCGATAACGAACCGGCCAAAATTCATATCTTCAGCTCCTTATTTCTATGAGCTCAATATGCAAACCTTTTTTCGTCATGTAGCCTGGCCGCCCCTCCTCATACTCCTGTTGTGTCAAAGGATTCAGGGCCAGAACCTCGTGCCGAACCCTTCCTTTGAAGATGTCAATACCTGCGCTGAATTCAGTCAGCCCTGCAGCCCCTCCGCCTGGTTCTTTTTAAGCCGGAAACTTACAACAGGTTACTTTCCCCGATTTCCTTCCGCCACGGGTAGCCGGCACCTGCAGATCGTCGCCGTCAGCCGGGAAACCGTCAACCGTCAATATTGGGAAACCATGCTCTTATGTCCCCTTCAGGCCGGGGAACGATACACCGTCAGCCTAAAGATCGCCAGCCCGGGCAACAAAACAGAGCTTAGCACCATCTGCCCCAATCTGCGTGACATAGGTCTGTGGTTCACTGCCCGTTTTGTTTTTGTGCAGGGGGACTCTATCTTACAACCCCGAAGCTACCTTTCTTTCACGGGTGCAACGACCAAGGATCTGAAGAACGGCTGGTTTGAGATCAAAAAAGAATTCGTCCCCACCGCCAATTCCACCATTCTGATCGTCGGCAACTTCATCCGGACCGCTAACGCCGACATCATGGAACAACGGAGCTGGCCCAACCCAACCATCGATATCCTGGTCGACGATATCTCTGTCGTCCGGATGAAGGGGACTACCTGTACAAGCTATCAGAAAATAAAAGACTCGCTGTATTCAATCACCAGGCGACATTCCGATAACCATCCCGGGGACTCGGATCCTGGTTTCTCCGATACCCTACACCCCCCCGGGCGTTCCACTGATAGTCTTCGGCGTCCAGGAACCAGCCCCATCAACCATCCCCTTTTTGGGCCTGAACCTCGCCGGGTGATCGATACTCCGAGATTATCCCATCCTCCGCGGGCGACTGACACCATTGTCATCCATAATATCCAGTTTGATTTCGACAAATACCTGATACAAAATCCGGACACCTTACAGCGATACCGGAGCCTCCTGACCAGGCCAGGCATAAAGAAAATACAAGTGGTGGGATTTACGGATGATACCGGCTCGGAAACCTACAATCTGGATCTTTCCAAAAAAAGAGCCCGTGAAATCGCTCGCCTGCTGTCGTCAAAATTCGACATACCTCCTGCTCTCATAGAGGCGGAAGGCAGGGGAATATCCAGGGACTACCTGACAAAAGACCTGAACAGAAGAGTGGAAATTTATATTTTCCACGAATAGGAATGAGGTACCGGTGGAGAAAAGAAAAAGATTTTTGTTACAGGGATTTATCATAATTAATTATCTTCATTTATCAACAGGGTAAGGCTCCATTTTTAACTTCCAAAACGTTCTCCTATGGAGCATTTCGATTCTATCTTCACGGCAGCCCCCGATGCTATTATCGTCATCGACCAGAAAGGGGATATTATCCGCTGGAATCCCAAAGCCGAAACATTGTTCGGATGGACGGCCGAAGAAGTGGTATCCAGGCCTTTGAGCGAGATCATTATTCCGTATCGTTATAGAGAAGCGCATCACAGAGGAATGAGCCATTTTTTGTCGACGGGGCAGGGACCGGTGCTGGGAAAGACCGTCGAAATACAAGGCCTTCATAAAAACGGCGCCGAGATAGCCATCGCCTTAAGTATATCTCCGACGATCGTCGATGGCAAATATAGGTTCATTGGCTTTATCCGGGATATAACCGAGAAAAAACTGATGGAGAAAGAAATCAGGGAAGCCAATATGACCCTGGAGAATAAAGTCAGACAAAGGACATTGGAACTCGAACAAAAGAACAGCGAAATGGAACAATTCGCCTATGTGGCCTCCCATGACCTGCAGGAGCCGCTGAGGACCATTTCAAGTTTTGCCGGATTATTGCGGGATCAATACTATGACAAACTGGATATCAATGCGAATCAATATATAGACTTTCTCATACAGTCATCGGAGCGGATGAGGATACTCATCAAAGATCTGCTGGATTACTCTCGCCTTGGAAAAAGGAAAGACCTGCAACAGGTCAATACACAAAATATGCTGCAAGAGATACTCGCCGACCTGGATTCGACCATACAGGACAACCAGGCAGTTATAACCGCCGATGAGCTGCCCGCCATCGAATGCTACCGGACTGAACTCAAATTACTTTTTCAGAACCTTATTATCAACGCCATTAAATTCAGAAAGAAAGACCTCCCTCCACAAATAACAATCGGGGCAGAGAAAACCAATGGGTGCTGGAAATTTTCTTTTCGCGATAATGGCATAGGCATTGAAGAGCTGCACCGGGAAAGGATATTTGTCATTTTTCAACGCCTGCATACCTGGAAGCAATATGAAGGATCGGGTATCGGCCTGGCTCATTGCAAAAAAATCGCAGAATTACACGGCGGAAAGATCTGGGTAGAATCGATCCCCGGAGAAGGCAGCGTCTTTTACCTCACCCTTCCTGAAAAATATTAACTTCATTCAACTGGAAGTAAATCCGCCAGGCTTCCATCCGGGCGAGGTTATGGTTCCTCAATGCCCCGCCTCCTTATAGATTCCCCGATCCATGCTGATCTTCAGCCTTCCCATCATCTCCGCCGGATCAAAACCTTCTTTCTTATATTCAGCCTGCACCGCTTCCTTTGCATCCCGCACGGCAGCCTCGCTGTCCCAAACGGCAATAGTCAGATAAATCATATTCCCCTGCCCATCTCTGCCTTCATAAGCGGCATCTTCTATAAAACCCTTTAGCGTTTTAATAAAATCCCTGTTGATCTTTACCCTTTCTTTAAACTCCTGCTCCGCATTTTCGGGAACGATGAATTTATCGATGAACCGGATCGGGTCCTTCCCGGGCTTCCTGTTTGATAGCAAGGCCAAATTGGAAGGCAGAACCTCCAGCTGTTGTAAAAAACCTAGCCGGTCCGTCTGAACCTGGGAGCTTATTACCTTACCATCCTTACATTCAAAAATAGCCATTCCATCATTGGAGATCGTTTTACCGGTTGCCGTATAAGCCTGGAATTGACCGGTATGAGTTCCTGTCCATTTCCATCTTACGACGACTTTGTCCCCCTCGGCAATAAGCTCCTCCAACTTCCATTGAATGTCAGGAAAAGCCTGGATCAAACCAGCAACAGGCGCTTCAAATGCAGCAGCACCTTTCTCGCCGCGTACCCCGACATAATCCGCCGATATAAGATCCGGCAATAACCCCATGTTCTTCTTATTAAGACACTCTTCATACAGTTTTCGTATAACCTCCCTGTTTCTTTGAATGACTGACATAGTAAACTCCTTTTTTTTAGCGCTTTGATTAATTTTATCAGTTACCTGGGCGTTGGAAATTCCGGGGATCAGCCAAATAGCCAATAATAGATAACTCCCGGTATGCAATGATTTCATTTTGTTGAATTATTTGTTTGTACAAAATTCTCAACAAAAGGAAACAGATCCTTGTAAAAAATCATTGATCACCAAAAAACCGGGGATTTGATAAAATCGGTAGGAGTTTGCCCTGTAAATAATTTGAAGTCCTTGTTGAAATGAGGCTGATCGAAATAGCCTGCATCAAAAGCTATGTCAGCAAGCATTTGCTTTTTTACTCCACCCTGCACGATGGATTTCATTCGCGTGATGTACGAAAATTGCTTGGGAGAAGCGCCGACTTCCCGCCTGAAACGTTTTTCAAAAGCATCCTGGCTTATATAGAGACTGGCGGCCAGATCTTTTATTTTGATAGAGCCTTTCGACAAATGGATTTTTTCCAGGGCAGCTAAAATTAATAGATCGGGTTGCTGCCTGGATAGCCTGGATAACAAAAAATCCTCTATCAAAGCTACTCTTTGCCCGTTGTCCGTCGCCTCGGCCAACTGTTCTCCGATAAAGGATACATCCCGATAACCGGAAAAATTCTCCAACACACCACTCTCTTCAAAAAGCTCATAAAGCGGTTCTTTAAAAAATAAATTAGCCGCCGCCTCTTTGAATATAACAAGAATATTTCCCGTGTCCTTTGAATAATTGATCAGACGCCCTGACTTTCTCAGGCCGGAAATCATAAAAGAGGATAAGCCCTTTTTGTCATCCTGCACCAGGTGGCTCACCTGTCCTTTAAATTTGAAAGCCATTACCAGCGAGGTGTCCGGTAATACCCTGTTTACCGATTCGTCGGGACATTCTATGATTAAATACCTCTTTATAAAAGGACTTAACAATTTTGCCGGTATGCGAACGTCGATATTCATTTTGCTTCCTAAAAATACCTATTTTATCTCATTTATTATCCTATATCAATGGATCCGGCCATTCCACCCCCGTAACTTTACATCATGAACAGTCTATCAGCATTCAGAAATTTTACCGATGGCTTAAAAGAGCAGGAACAGATCTTGCCTGTCCTCTTCATCGGCCATGGTTCGCCCATGAATGGCATTGAAGACACCGAGTTCAGCCGCCGCTGGAAGAAAATGGCGGAGGAAATCCCTACCCCGGCGGCCGTCCTGGTAGTCTCCGCCCATTGGCTAAGTCAGGGAACCAGAATTACAGCCATGGATTTTCCAAAGACCATTCACGATTTCGGCGGCTTCCCCCGGGAATTATTCGAAGTTCAATATAACGCGCCGGGGAATCCGGCCTTAGCAAAAGAGACGGCCTCCCTGCTCCATTCAACCCACGTGGAACTAGACCACGATTGGGGACTGGATCACGGCGCCTGGGCCGTCGTAAGGTACATGTACCCCGAAGCCAATATTCCCGTTCTGCAATTAAGCATCGACTACAGCAAAGGTCCCCAATACCACTATGATCTGGCTAAGGAATTATACGCATTGAGAAAGAAAGGAGTCCTGATCATTGGCAGCGGCAATATGGTCCACAACCTTCGTATGATGGCATGGGACAAAATAAATGTCCCGGGGTATGGTTTTGACTGGGCCCTTCAAATGAACGACAAATTCAAACAGTTGATCACAGAAGGCAACTTCGCCCCGCTCATCAATTATGAGAGCCTGGGCAAAGAGGCCAAAATGGCCATCCCCACCCCGGAACACTACCTTCCGCTCCTGTATACACTGGGGTTAAAAGGCCCCAAAGACAGCACTTCCTTTTTCAATGACAAGGCCGTTGCAGGCTCCCTTACCATGACCTCTGTAAAATTGGGGTAGCCACACAAAATAAATTCTTTGTTTCGGCGTTAATGAACGGCGTTATCTGTTGTAACACAAGGCATTAAATTTTATATAGGAGAACTATTTCCTGGCCATTTCGTATCTATGCATATGCCTACAGTTCGTTTTTTGGTACCCTTGTTCATTTACTGTTGCCCAATCTTCGGCTATTCTCAGCCGGTCAACATAAAATTTTCCCATTTAAACGCCCTTATCGGACTCTCTCAGAGTAATGTGACCTGTATCCTGCAGGACAGAATGGGTTTTTTATGGTTCGGAACGCAGAACGGGCTCAACCGATACGATGGATACCAATTCACTATTTATCGCAATGACCCAACGGACACCTGCAGCCTTTCCAACAATTATATCAAATCGATGGCAGAAGATGCCGATGGCAATCTCTGGGTCGGAACCTGGGGAGGAGGGATCAACCGGTTTGACCCCGAAAAAGCCAGCTTCACCCGCTATACCCACGACAGGAGAAAAAATAGCCTCTCCGACGATTTCGTCAGCTGTCTTCGTACGGACAAGGAAGGTAACCTGTGGATCGGAATGGATAACGGAGGGCTGAATAAAATGGAGCTAAAGACCGGCAATTTCTTTTCCTATAAGCATGATCCCTACAAAACCGGCAGCCTTAGCGATAACGATGTAACGGACGTGCTGGAAGATAGCAGGCATAGGATCTGGGTTTCGACTTCCCGGGGGGGAGTAAATCTGCTGGATCCGGCCCGGCAGACCTTCACCCGGTTCCTGCACGATGAGCATCACGGCGAATCCCTTTCCCTCAATAATGTGCGCTGCCTGCTGGAGGATAACCGCCATCGTATATGGATAGGCACTCGGGGTGGTGGCCTCGATCTTTTTGAGCCGGGAAAAGGCTCCTTCCGGCATTTCAGGAACGCCCCCCGGAACCCCAATAGCATAGCGCTCGATGTGATCCATTGTTTAACGGAAGACGCCGGGGGGAATCTATGGGTCGGAACGGAGAATGGAGGCCTCAGCATTTTCGATCCCCATACAGAAACCTTCAGCACCTATGCACAGGATGATATAGACAATGCCTCCCTCAGTAACAACTCCATCTATTCCCTTTATAAGGACAGGCACGGGAATATGTGGGTAGGGACCTTTAGCGGAGGGATCAATCTTTGTAACCGGGACGCCACTCACATTGCACATTTCCGGCATAATATGTTCCCTTCTTCTTTAAGCAATAATAACATTCTCGCTTTTTCAGAAACAGGAGGCGGGCAAATATGGATCGGCACCGACGGAGGAGGACTAAATCTATTGAATCCGGGTACCGGCAAATTCACTCATTTCCTTCATGAGCCCGGCAATCCCAAAACGATCAGCAGCAACTATGTGTTAAGCCTGGAAAAAGATATGGAGGGCAATCTTTGGGCGGGAACCGCCGGAGACGGGTTGAACCTAATGGACCGGCAACATAAAATTATCAGGTTATTCAAAAATAATCCCCGGGACACCTCCAGCATTAATGGAGATGAGATCAATGCAATAGCCAGGGATAAAGACGGAGACCTATGGATCGCAGCCTATGGCATGGGCCTCAACTGGTATCATCCCGAAAAAAATACCTTCAGCCATTATACCCATGAGAACGGTTCCCTGAGCAGCAACCGCCTGCAATGCATGCTGGCGGATTCCAAAGGGAGATTATGGATTGGCACTTTTGACAAAGGCCTGGACCTGCTGGATAAAAAGACCTTGACCTTCCAACATTTTACCCATAACGAATCCCCGGGCAGCCTTAGCAGCAATACAATTAATTGCTTACTGGAAGACAGCCAGGGTAATATATGGATAGGGACCGGCGCCGGCCTGGACCGTTGGGACGATCGCACCCGAAAATTTGTGTCCTGGTCTGCAAAAGATGGCCTGCCCGACAATACGATCATGACCCTGTTACAGGATGGCAGAGGAAATCTATGGGTAAGTTCCCTTAAAGGCGTCTCCCGTATCACGCCATCTACCCATGTCATTAAAAATTTCTCGCTCGCGGATGGCTTGCAGGGCGATGAGTTTAAACCTCATTCCTCCCTCAGGAGCAGCAGCGGATTGCTGTACTTCGGAGGCACGAACGGATTCAATGTCCTGCACCCGGACAGCATACTGGAAAATAAATTTGACCCACCGCTGCTCATCACCCGGTTTCAATTATTCGGTAAAGATGTTCCCATTGCCAGGGATGACAAAGACCCTTCCCTGCTGAAAAAAAATATAATGTTCTCCCAGGAAATAACATTGCCCTCTTCCAGCTCCTTTATTTCATTTGAGTTCGCCTCTCTGAATTATACATTGCTCCGGAAAAGGCAATATGCCTATATGCTGGAGGGCTTCGACAAAAACTGGAATGAAGTAGGCATACGCCGTACGGCCACTTATACCAATCTTGACCCGGGCGCCTATACTTTCAAGGTCAAAGGGAAGAACAATAGCGGAGACTGGTCCGATGAGATTGCTTCCGTAAAACTGGTTATATCTCCCCCCTGGTGGCAGACCTGGTGGTTTAGGATCGGCGCCTTACTACTCCTGATCGGAACACTCTATTTAGTGTATAAGATGCGCATGACCCGGATTAGAAATCAAAGGATCATCCTGGAGAAGCTGGTGGTGGAGCGCACCTTACAGGCCGAGACGGCAAATCGCGCCAAAAGCGCTTTCCTGGCCACGATGAGCCACGAGATCCGCACCCCGCTCAATGGAGTCATCGGTATGTCCTCCCTGCTGTTTCAGACCAATATGACAGAGGAACAGGAAGAATATGCGACGACCATCCGCTCCTGCGGGGAAAGCCTGATGTCCGTTATCAACGACATCCTCGACTTCTCCAAAATAGAAGCCGGCAGCATGGAACTGGATCCGCATGACTTTGACCTGCGGCAATCCCTGGAAGAAGTACTGGATGTCTTCTCCGGCCGGACGGCAAAGGCTGATATCGAACTGGTCTATGAGATCGGCCCCGATGTGCCGGAACATATCAAGGGAGATGATACCCGGCTGCGGCAGGTATTGATGAACCTGGTGGGTAACGCCATGAAATTTACCGCGAAAGGAGAAGTGTACCTGGGAGTCCGGTTATTGAAAAAACCCGAAGAAGGCAAAATGGTGCTTGAATTTGAAGTGCGGGATACCGGCATCGGCATCCCGGCGGACAAATTAAGCCGTTTGTTCAAAGCTTTTTCCCAGGCCGACTCTTCCACCACCCGCAAATATGGCGGAACAGGACTGGGACTTGCCATCAGTGAAAAACTGATCCGGCTCATGGGAGGAGATATCAAGGTAGAAAGCCGCGAAGGAGCAGGCACTACTTTCTCATTTTATATCCGGGTGGGCGAAGGAGCCTCCTTACAAGCCAATAACGCCTCCCTTCCATTAACTCATATAGCCTGGAAAAAAGTGCTGGTGGTGGATGACAGTGCTACCAACAGAACGATCCTGAACGGCCTCCTGCTTCAATGGAAACTAACCCCTTTACTGGCAGCCTCGGCTAAGGAGGCCCTGGCTTTGCTGGAGAGCCACCCCGTTGACCTGCTGATCTCAGACCTGGACATGCCGGAAATGGATGGGATCGGCCTTGCCAATGCCATACGCCAAAAGAACAGGGAATTACCGATCATACTGCTGAGCTCGGTGGGCAACGAGACGAGAGGAAAATATGCCAACCTGTTCGGCGCCGTTATGAACAAACCGGTCAAACACCATTTACTGCTCAGGCATATTACCCGGCTGCTCCAGGGAACCGAATCCCCCTCAGATCAGGAGACACTACAGCAGCAAAAGCTTTCGGACACCTTCGCGGGCACATACCCCATGCAAATTTTGATTGCGGAAGACAACCCCGTCAATCAACAACTCATCACACATATCCTTCAAAAACTGGGCTATGCCCCGGAGATGGTGGACAACGGAAGAGAAGCCATTGACCGGCTGGAACAACAATCATTCGATCTCATCATGATGGATGTGCAGATGCCCGTAATGGACGGTCTGGAAGCAACCCGCTACATTCGCCGTAAATACAAAACGAAACCCGTGATCGTCGCCTTAACGGCAGATGCGCAGGAAGAGGACCGGCAGGAATGCCTCTCCGCCGGAATGGATGATTATATCAGCAAGCCGATGCAACTGGAAAAACTGCTGAACATCCTGAAGAAATGGGCGCCGTAGCTCCTATTATTTGGGTAACCAAAGGGTTTTATGTACTTTTGTAACCAAAAGGTTTCTTATTTTATTTAAATTACCCCTCCATGAGAAGAGACGTTTTCCAGGCGATCGCTGACCCTACCCGAAGAGAAATAATCAATTTATTATCGCAGCAATCCTTAAACCTCAATGCGGTGGCGGACAATTTCCCTATCAGCCGGCCCGCCGTATCCAAACACATAAAGATCCTTACAGAATGCGGCCTCATTATGATCACCCAACAAGGCCGGGAAAGATATTGCCGGGCCAACCTGACCAAACTAAGTGAAGTGTCGGGCTGGGTGGATCAATACAGAAAATTTTGGACAGACAAACTGAATGCACTGGAAAAATACCTGGAAAGCCAACCCAGGACGCCGGCCAAAAAATCAAAAAAATAACCGCCTCCCCGATCCATTTCAGCATTTATTTGTTGCATAATACCATGGAAGAAATCGTCAAAATAGCAGAGATCAGGAATGTAACGCATGACGTCAGGTCCTACCGGATTGCCAAACCGGACAATTACCGCTTTGAACCGGGCCAGGCCACGGACGTATCCATTAATACGGCAAAATGGAAAAATGAACGACGCCCCTTCACGTTTACCGCCCTGAACGAATGGCCCTTCCTGGAATTCACGATCAAATCCTACAAAGACCATGATGGCGTGACCAACGCATTATACCAGTTACAGCCGGGAGACGAACTGATCATCCGGGACGTCTGGGGCGCGATCTCCTATAAAGGAGAAGGCTATTTCATCGCAGGAGGCGCCGGCATCACCCCCTTCATTGCCATCCTCCGGCAATTGCACAAAGAGAAAAAGATCAACGGAAATCAACTTTTCTTTTCCAATAAAACGTCCGCTGATATTATCCTGAAAGAGGAACTGGATGAGATCCTGGGACCCAACGCCCACTATATCGTCACAAGAGAAGACAACCCCCTTTATAAAAAAGGCCCCATCGACAAAGATTTTTTAGTCAGGGAAATAACCGATTTCACCAGGCCATTCTATATCTGCGGACCGGATAAAATGGTGGCCGATATAAATCAGCTCCTCACCGGACTGGGAGCCAGCTCCGACTCCATCGTTTTTGAAAAATAAACCGGGACTAAGGAGTTGTCGACTCCTCAGTCCCGGCGCAATATCCTGGCGCGTTCCGGCTCCTCCCGCGCGAACGTCGCCGCCGGTGCCCCTAATAAAATTTCGGCACGGGATTCAATTGTGTATCCTGCCGTTGATGCCAGTAAGGATAGATCAGCGGCGTATCGCTTGCCGCATCCAACCGTTTCACCTGCTCCACCGTCAGGTTCCAGCCCACAGCCCCTAAATTTTGCTTTAGTTGTTCTTCATTCCTGGCCCCAATCACGAGATTGACCACCGTAGGACGCTGTAACACCCAGTTTAAGGCAACCTGCGCTACGGTCTTCCCCGTCTCCACCGCTATTTCATCCAATACATCCACCACCCGGAACAGCAATTCCTCCGGAACGTCGGGACCATGCAACCCGCCCTGGCTGAGACGCGACTCGGCAGGCATAGGATTGCCTCTCCTGAATTTCCCGCCCAGCCGGCCCATCGCCAGAGGACTCCATACAATAGTGCCCACTTTCTGGTCTATGCCCAGCGGCATCAGTTCCCATTCGAATTCCCGGGTAAGCAAGGAATAATAAGCCTGATGCCCCACATACCTTGCCCAGCCATATCGCTCAGAAACAGAAAGGGACTTCATCAGATGCCAGCCCGAAAAATTAGAACAGGCGATATAACGTACCTTACCGCTTTGGATCAGGTCGTCCAGGGCCCTCAGGGTCTCTTCCACCGGCGTCGTACCATCGAACCCATGCATGTGATAGATGTCGATATGATCGGTGCCTAGCCGGCGCAGACTGTCCTCACAGGATTTCAACAGGTGGAACCTGGATGAGCCATAATCATTCGGCCCTTCCCCCATCCGGAAAGTCGCCTTGGTCGAGATCAATACCTTATCCCGCAAACCGTTCAGGGCCTTCCCCAGGATCTCTTCCGAGATCCCCGTAGAATAGACATTAGCCGTGTCGAATAAGTTGACCCCGGCCTCTAAACAAAGATTCACCATCCGTACCGCCTCCGCTCCTTCCGTGGTGCCCCATGCCTTGAAAAAAGCATTCCCGCCGCCAAAAGTAGCAGTGCCAAAACTCAATACGGGCACTTTCAGGCCCGATGCTCCCAATTGTCTGTATTCCATAATTATTTATTTTTTATACTATTGCTGGCAAAGGTAAGTGTCAAATTACATTCATTTATAGTAATAATTAAATGAGTGAGGGGGCCATTCTTTTTAAAGAAGCGTATTCTTTTTAGGTAAATTGCGTCTCCTTTATGGTATCGATATGGTGACCGACACGAGCAATCCTATTTTTGAATTAGCAGTGCAGTTTGTGAACCAGACTGGCAAATCCTTTTTTTTGACCGGGAAAGCCGGCACGGGAAAAACGACCTTCCTGAAATACATCCGGGAGAACAGCTTTAAAAAAATGGCCGTAGTCGCTCCCACAGGAGTAGCCGCCATCAACGCAGGCGGCACCACCCTGCATTCCTTTTTCCAATTGCCCTTCGGCCCCTATGTCCCCACTCCCCAGCTCGGTTGGGATAAAGATCATTCCGGCGTCACCGACCCGAACAGCCTGTTCAAGAACATCCGCTTCAATGGCAACAAACGGGAGCTGTTACAGGAACTGGAATTACTGGTGATCGATGAGATCAGCATGGTAAGGGCCGATGTACTGGACGCCGTCGATACCATTCTCCGGCATTTTCGCCAGCAGCCTCTGATCCCTTTCGGCGGCGTGCAAATGCTCTATATCGGCGACCTGTTCCAGTTACCTCCCGTCGTCTCTAAAGAAGAGTGGGAATTGCTGCAGCCACATTATAAAAGCCCTTTCTTCTTCGATGCACAGGCGCTCCGGGAGGCAGCCCCCCTCTACCTGGAACTGAAGAAGATCTACCGCCAGAACGAAGCGGACTTCATTCATATCCTCAATAATATCCGCAATAACCGGGCAAGCCGGCAGGACCTCGACCAGTTACACGAATATTATCAACCGGATTTTACCCCCCCGAAAGAAGCGAACTATATCACCCTCACCTCGCACAATGCCAAAGCCGACGGCATCAACCAGGCTGAATTAAGCAAACTGCGGGGGAAACAACATGCCTTCGAAGCCTCCGTCACCGGCGAATTCAATGACAAAGCCTTTCCCGCTGAAAAAACATTGAACCTGAAAGAAGGCGCCCAGATCATGCTCATCAAAAATGATAAGGGAGAGACCCGGCGCTACTTCAATGGCAAGATCGGCACCATCAAAAAAATATCAGGCGACAAGATCACCATCCTCTTTCCCAATGAACCGGACGAGCTCACCCTGGAAAAAGAGACCTGGAAAAATATACGCTATCATTACGATAAAGAAAAAGACAAGGTCGAAGAAGAAGAACTGGGCACCTTCTCACAGTACCCCATTCGCCTGGCCTGGGCTATTACCATCCACAAGAGCCAGGGACTCACCTTCGAAAAAGCCGTCATAGATGCCGGAGCCTCCTTTGCCCCGGGACAGGTATATGTTGCGTTGAGCCGCCTCACCTCCCTCCATGGACTGGTCCTGCGCTCCCGCATCCTCCCCCATTCCATCAGCACGGATGAACGGGTGATCGGCTTTACGGAAAGCAGGTTATCGGACAGCGTCCTGGAGGAACAATTACACCAGGAACAACTCTTTTATATCAGCGGGTCCCTGGTCCGATCTTTCAACTGGTCCAAACTGGTAGAGCAGCTGCAAGCCCATTATGCCGATTTCGATCACCGGCAGATGCCCGATAAGATCAAGGCGATCGAACTCGCCAGGCAATGGCTGGATAAAGCGCTCCTGCAACAGGAGACCGCCGCTAAATTTTCCAGGCAGCTCGATCAGCTCTTGATCAATGCAGCAGAAGACGGGTACCGCCAGTTGCAGCAAAGGACCCAGGCCGGCGCCGACTATTTTATGCGAGGGCTGGAAGAGGAATTGATGCAGCCCCTGCAACAACATATCAGCGACATAAGAGTAAAACAAAAAGTAAAAAAATATCTCCAAACCCTACAGGAATTAAAAACCCTGTTCACCCGAAAAAAACAACAAATAGAAGAAGCCCTGCAAATGGTAGAAGGACTGACGAAAGGCATCGCCACTACGAATCTCCTCTCCGACCTGCAGGAACAGCGTAAGGCCCGGGAGGGCTCCCCGGAACGAGGGACCGGTGTAACAGCAGGCAGCTCGGGCAGCCCAACCGAAGCAAACGGCAAGCCCCAAAGTACCAAACCTCAAAAAGGAGAAACAAACCGCATAAGCCTGCAGTTATATAAAGAAGGCATCTCCATTGCCGACATTGCCACCCAACGCGGACTGGCAGCCACCACCGTCGAAAGCCATCTGGCCTCTTTCATCCCCACCGGAGAGATCGATATTAAAGAGCTGGTCCCGGAAAAGAAATTACCCCGCATCATCGCTGCCATAAAAGAGATCGGAGGCACCGCCCTTGGCCCCATCAAGTCCCGGCTGGGCGAAGATTGCTCCTTCGGCGAGATAAGGTCCGTAATGAACTACCTCCGCCATACCGCTTCTCAGGACAACAAGCCCTGATCACAATACCCAGGTCGACCAGCCCCAATCGTCATCTCCCGGAAACATCCCAGTCATCCGTCCGAAAAGGAGCCAGCGGCAGCCCCTCCGTACTGAATACATTTCCGATCCCCGCATTGCTATACTCATAACGCACCGCCACCGGCTTCTTCACCTTATCCGAAGATACCACCAGCTGACTTCCTTCCACCCTGCCTTCCGCAGGATAAAATACTTTATCCGCACCGGCAATATAGATTTCCCGGATCCCCTGTCTCTCTTTGACTCCCTTTCCCTCTTTGCCCTGCGGCCCCCGGATGACCAGCCCCTGCCCTCCATCTTCAACATGGATCCATACTTTATTCCCCTTCGTTTCCATCGTTTTATACACCGGGTTCTTATACGCGATCCCGCTTTTATGATAAGTCTCCGCTAATGCCCAATTGGCCAGTCGCAGCCCGACATCGTGTTTATTCTTGGGATGAATATTCGTCGTATCCTCCACCAGGTCGCTGATCACCACCATGCCCGTATTTTCCAGCCTCATGCTTTGGGTCTGCTGCTCCCGGAGCAAATTGGCTTCTTCTTTTGAGCCATAGGCAAAAGGGGCGATCTGCACATAATAAAAAGGAAAGCTCTTCCCCCATGTTTTTCTCCAGGCCCCGATCATCGTCGTAAACAATTGGCTATAGGTTCCGGCAGTCAGAACATTACTCTCTCCCTGGTACCAGATGGCGCCGGCAATATTATACTGCGTGACAGGCGCGATCATGGCATTATAACAAAACCCCGGCGTATCGGGCCAGCCATCTTTCAACTCCAGCCGGTCCGCAGCATTCTTCAGCACCTCATCTTTGTAGACGAGTGGAGCAGGAGTCCATACTTCTGCAGGCGTTCCGCCCCAGGAAGATTCTATCAACCCTATTGGAACATTTAAATCCTTATTCAATTTTTTTCCAAAAAAATAGCCGACCGCACTGAAACTTTTTAACTCCACCGGGTCGCACGTCACCCATTGCGCCTTACAATCTTCTTGCGGGTTTTCTGATGTTGTCTTGGGAATATGGAAAAAACGAATAGCATTGTTAGCACAGGACGGCAACTCATTTTTAACGTCGGGCAAACCCCAGGACTCGCTCATTTCCATATTCGATTGCCCCGAGCAGATCCAGACTTCTCCGATCATCACATTCTCCAGCACCAGCGTATTACCGGCTTTCAGCGTGATCGTGTAAGGACCGCCGGCCGTGGGAGTAGGGACGCTGATCTGCCAGGTGGCATTGCGGTTTCCCTTGACCGAATCCGTCCTGTTATTCCAGGAAGTAATGATATAGATTTTTTCTTCCGGCTCACACCATCCCCATATTTTAGATGCCGACTGCTGCTGCAGGACCATATTACTGGAAATAATAGCCGGAAGCCGTATATCCGCAAAAGAAGGGAGCGCAAAGAACAAAAACAAATAGAGCAGGATGCCATTTTTCATGATACGCAAGTTTTAGATTTTCCCGATGTATCACGAATTTAAAGCATTATCCCTATTAGCAAACATCCTCCCCGCTCCGCCCGCCATCTTTCTCCTAATGGCCCTACTCGGTCCGCAGACTCTTCACGGGATTGGCAATAGCTACCTTGATAGCCTGTATGCTCACCGTGAGCAGGGCGATCAGCAGGGCCATCGCCCCCGCCAGCAGAAAGACCCACCACTCCACCTCGACATGATAGGCAAAATTCTGCAGCCACCCATGCATAGCCCACCAGGCCAGCGGCGACGCCAACAGGAAAGCGATCAGCACCAACACCAGGAAATCCTTCGACAACAAAGTAAATAAAGTGCTTGTCCCGGCCCCCAATACCTTCCGGATGCCGAACTCTTTGGTACGCTGCTCCGCCGTAAACATCGCCAGCCCCAACAACCCCAGGCAGGAGATAAAGATGGCCAGACCGGCAAAACAATTGGAAAGATTATGTACGATCGCCTCGCTCTTATAAAGGTTTTGGTATTCCTCATCGGCAAACCGGTAAGTAAAAGGGAATTTCGGATTCAACTCCCGGCACAACTGCTCCAGGCCCGCCAACGCTTGTTTGATCTTACCCGCTTCCGTCCTCACCAGCACATCCCCATAACCTTCCTGCTCTCCAAAACGGAAGATCAGCGGCCTGATCGGATCATGCAGGGACGTAAAATGAAAATTTTTGATGATGCCAATGATCTTTCCTTTCTTTCCCCACATGGTCAGAGGCTTCCCGATCGGGTCCTTATACCCCGTCCTCTTCCACCCCTCCTCATTCAGCAGGTAACCCACGGAATCCGTGGCAAAATCTTTCGAAAAATCCCTCCCTGCTATCAATTGCAGCTTCATGGTCTTCACAAAATCATAGCCGGTCGAGGCTTGGGTGAACATCGGTTTGGTATTAGGATCCTTCCCGTCCCATTCCACCCCGCCCGTCCCATTCTGCAGGTCGGTAGGATCCTGCGAGATCCGGCTCACCTCGCCAATGCCGGACAGTTGGGCAGCCCTCTCTTTAAATAAGGAATACTTCCCCGTGAGATCTCCCTCTAAAGGAATATAGAGAAGATTTTCCCGGTCATAACCCAGATTGATCGTCCGGACATAATCCACTTGCCCCGACACCACGATCGTCCCGATGATCAGCACTATGGAAAGGATAAACTGGAAAACCACCAGCCCTTTCCGGAACCAGGCAGCGCCGGCGCTAAATTTAAGGGCCCCCTTCAACACGCGGATCGGCTGAAAGGAAGAAAGGAATAAGGCCGGATAGCTGCCCGAAATAGCGCCCGTGACCAGGGTGAGCGCTGCCAGGCTCCCCCAAAAGGACAACGACCCATAAGGAAAAGAAATATGTTTGCCCGTCAGGTGATTAAAAGCCGGTAATACCAGGACCACCAGCGCCAGCGCCAGGATTACGGAAAAAAAAGACAACAGGATCGCCTCACTGAGGAATTGCCGGATCAGGGCCGGCCGCACAGCCCCCACCACCTTCCGGATCCCGATCTCCTTCGCCCTTTTTACCGATCGGGCCGTAGTAAGATTCATAAAATTAATACAGGCGATCAGCAAAATGAAAATGGCCACAATACTGAAAAGCCGCACATACTCGATGCGGCCTCCCTCTATTTGCCCGTTCTTGAAATTGGAGTGCAGATATACCTCCCCAAAACGCTGCATACCCAGCTCGATCCGGAACCCCTTCCCCTGCTCTTTATTGTAATTATCCAGGAACCGGGTGATCTTCCGGGTCACCAGGGCAGGGTTCGCATCTGCCCTCAGTAACAGAAAGGTCCAGGGACCATTATTCCCCCAGTCTTTGGCCCATTGATTATCGGCCAGATAAGCTTCCCAATTGATGACATAGTTAAATTTCTCGGATACATTTTCCGGCAGATCCGCAAAAACGGCGGTTACCGTGAAATCTTTTCTGTTCTCGTAGCGTATAGTCTTGCCAATGGCTGCCTGCGGACTTCCAAAGAAGTCGGCTGCCATTTTCCTGGAAATGGCGAGACTCACCGGAGTAGCCAGGGCCGTTGCCGGCGTGCCCTGCAACAAAGGATAACTGAACATTTTAAAGAAATCGGCGTCGGCCTGGCTGCCTTCCTCCTTCAATATTTTATCCCCTACCTGGAAAGTGCTTTTCTCCACTCCATTATACCCCGACGCCAACTCGACCTCCGGCAGGACCTTTTTCATTTCGGCAGGCAAAACTCCCGGCGTATAATAACCGGCCTCGATTTTGCCGTCATAATACTGTCGTTCATAGACGGCATACAACCGGGAGGCATTCGCATGAAAAGCATTCACGCTTCGCTCGTCATTGATCCACAATAGGATCAGCAGGCTGCAGGTCATCCCCATCGCCAGCCCGAAAATGTTCAGAAAACTATACCCCTTATGCTTCCAGAGGTTGCGGATCGCTACTTTGAAAAAATTTTTTATCATACTGGCCGTTTAATGATCGGATAAAAAGTTACCAGACTCCGTCCGGTATAGTCGTCCCGGGAGGGAAAATTGTTGCATATCCCGAAAATAATTCTCCCCCTTTGAGTAAACTATTACATTATAAGACAGTCATATTGCGTTATAAAGCAGTCAAACAACCTATAAAACCAGTATATGAGACGAATTTTCACGGCCGCCTCTTTAGCCTCTATGATTTTTTTGTTCAGTTGCAGCAGTTCCAGGAAGGTGTCCAAGGACAGTGTTATCCCCTTTACCAGGGATCTTAAACAAAGATTGGAAAGAGATAATATCGATCTGAGACAGGTACAGTTCTATATCGACCAGAAATTGGTCCTGGCCCGGAATCTGGGGGATCAAAAGCTGGAAGTCCATTCGGGCGTAGTGAAAATGGAGAACGGGAGATATATCAACGAAGTTATTGTCCCCGCCTTTACCCCGGGCATTTGCGATACCATCCAAAACGACAAGCTGATGGTCAGTTTTGAAAAAGGGAATAATGACCTGGCTTTTGGCCCTGGCAGCGGTTATACTTTCAATGAATATGTGCTCTACGGTACCGAGTGGAAGAACGGAACGGCTGCCGTGACCTTCGATTCCAATAAGTTCAGGGCCCGCTGCGGTACCTGCACGGACGTAGCTTCCGTTACCCTGGTCGTCCGTAAAAACGAGATCGACAAGATCGACCGGAAATCACGCACCCTGAAAGGCCGGACCGTAAATTAAGAATGAATCCGAATGAACCCGGCCATCCTCAATTAGCTGGGTTCATTCGGGTTCCCCCATTGATCAGTTCTTCCAGCACTTCCACCTTCCCCTCGGAGACGGAAAGGGTCTTCACAGAAGAACTGTTCTCTACCTTGACCAGGTAAAAGATCTTTTCCCCATCGGTGATCTCCGTCACCACATCGATCCCATAGCCGGGATAGCTCTTCCTGATCAGCCCGGAAAGATCGCTGGAAATAGCTGACCCGGCATAATATTTAAGAGAATAAAGGAAGCCTCCCCTTACATCAAATCGAGCCTGGCAGTACAGGGAATTCTCCTTAAAAGAGACCATATACCCCTCCTCCCCCTTGACCCAGGTCTCCCCGGTGACAGCGGGCCATCGCTTCCTGAAATGCCGGAAAGCATGGATATTGATCTCATTTAAAGGCACATTACTGTGAAAGTTATTTCTTTCCCCGCCGAATTTATAAGATACAGGCAGGCCCCCTGAGCTTTGGGCATTAGTCATATAGGGGAAAAGCGCCATACTCAAGAGCAGGCTAAGATTAAGCAAGCAAGCGTTCATCTGGCAAAGTTTTATAGATCGACCCGGAGCATATTGGCGGGTAAGAAATCCTCTATTAAGTTAACAATTAATTAATATACGAAGAAATATGTTTTTACCTACCTTAATAGGTTTTTCATTTTCCAGCTAAACTCTCATTCAAATTTTCCGATCTTTGCGGCCCTGATCAATTCCATCCATGGCAAGAAAAAGAACGCCCAAGCTATTAGCCGGTTACACCCATCACAATAAAGTAAGATTAGTCCATGGAGGCCAGGATTATTTCTCCACCCTTGTGCAGCTGATCGATCAGGCGAAATCCACCATCCATTTACAGACTTACATCTACGAGGAAGACGAGACAGGCCGTATGATCGCCGAAGCGCTGATACGGGCTGCCCGCAGAAAGGTCCAGGTCTTCATCCTGTTGGACGGATACGCTTCCCAGGATCTTTCCAAACGATTTATAAATGAATGGAAAGAGGCGGGTATCCGCTTCCGCTGGTTCTGGCCCTTATTTAAAAGCCGGAATTTTTACCTGGGCCGGCGCTTACACCATAAAGTCGTAGTAGCAGATGCCGCTTACGGCCTGGCAGGAGGCGTCAATATCAGCGACCGGTATAATGATATCGGCGGGAAGAAGGCCTGGTTGGATCGCGCCCTCTACGTCGAAGGAGAGGCAGCCCTTAAACTCCATATCATTTGCAGGGACATGTTCACCAAAGCCTATTGGAAAAAAGGACCCGACAACAAGGCCTCGTTCGATTGGATACCCGGCATCACCCCAGCGGAAGAATGCCTCGTAAGGGTCAGACGCAATGATTGGGTACAGGGAAAGAACCAGATATCCCGCAGCTACCTGCAGATGTTCCGCAATGCCCAATCCCGCATCATCATCTTATCCAGTTATTTCCTGCCGGGCACCATCTTTCGCAAGAACATGACCCTGGCGGCAAAAAAAGGAGTGGTCATTAAAGTAATTGTAGGCAGTGTCTCCGACGTAAAAATATCCAGGCTGGCCGAAAAGTATATGTATCGCTGGCTCTTCCGCAACCACATCGAGGTATATGAATACCAGGACACCGTCCTGCACGGAAAAATGGCGGTCTACGATGGCCAATGGATGACCAACGGTTCCTATAATGTAAATAAGATCAGCGCCTATGCCAGCGTGGAATTAAATATGGACGTGCGCAACGAGGCCTTTGCCACGATAGTCGAGAACGAACTGGAAACCATCATCCGGGAACATTGCGTCCGGATAACGCCGGAAAGCTATTTTAGCCACACCTCCGCCCTTTCAAGATTTCTGCAATGGACAGCCTTCCAGACCATCCGCTTCCTTTTCTTTATCTTTACGTTTTATTTCAAACAGGAAAAGGGCAGCTGACCCCCGCCCCTAATTCCCCTTAATCCTTCTGATAAAAGCCCGGAACGTAGCCCCATCCCAACCGGCAAAACGCCCCCTTTGCACAATCACCGCATTATCCCCCGGCCGCTGCAAAAAATAATGAAAGACAAAATGCGCTTGCGCATCCTCCCAGCCCTTCATTTGCCCGAAACGCAGATCATTGAACACCAGCCCATCCTTCCACTGCTCGACCGTATAATACCCCTGCGAGAACCAGAGCAGCGCCTTCACATCTTCCTGCTTCCGGAAAGGAGCTAACAGCGAATCGTTGCGCGGAAAAAAATGCAACCCGATAGCAGGCTCCCTGTCAAACACAGAAAGATAACCCGTATGATACCCCGCAACATCTTCGGCTACAATATACCAGAGCCAGCTATTCAAAGGAGTAGGCGTCGTAAAATACCGGCGGTAACCGATTTGCTGCCGCACCAGTTCTTTTTCCACCCGGGCATCGATCCTGAATTTATTTGTTATACAATAACAGAGATAGAGACTACTGAGGACCAATCCGAAGGCAGCCCAGAACTTTCTGCGCCGGTCGCCGCTTTTCAGGATTAGCAGGGCCAGGAAAGAGATCCCCGGCCACACCGAATAAAAAAGATCCGCCACGAACAGCACGTTAAAAGAAACCCTGTAATGACTGAAGGGTTCGAACCAGCCCGTGCCATACGCATTGAAAGCATCGAGAAAGATATGCACCAAAAGCTGCAGTCCGAAAAAAAGCAGCCATCCTCCCAAACTCATCACTCCGTCAGCCATCCCCGTTCCTCCCGAACTCATCACCCCCCGGTATCGCCGTTCTGCCGCCAACGCCAGCAGCCCGCCCATAACAACCACGAACAACAAAGAATGCGTAATACCCCGGTGCGCAGCAACATCATGAGAAGGATCCAGCCAGGAACTGGCGATAACATCGATATCGGGAAGACTCTGGGCCACCGCACCCAGCAACATCGCTTTCTTCCCCAATCGCCGCCCCGCCATCGCATCTCCGATAGTGGCCCCTAATACGATATGCGTGATCGAATCCATCGCTACTCTTCCAATTTGCCCGGAAGATATTTCATAATTGGCAGACAAAAAAGCCGGTTTAGTCGCAGCATTCTCCCCCTTCCCCAGAATGCCACGGAAGGCTCCGGTTTATAACGTGGCCAGGCAGGGATTTCTTTATTTACACACTATTCACTACCTTCCTCCTAATATATTACCCCTATATCTCCAAAAGCCTACGAATTAACGCACTGACTAATAGCAAGACCCGATGAAGAGATTTCGTCCTATCCCCGCATTTAGGTTACAGGGTGGCATACCCAGGCTTTTATTATTTTCATTCCTTGCCGTTTCATTTTTTGTATGGATCATTTACCAGAATAACAGGGATGCCGAAACCACCGCTTTTTGGGTAAATCATACCGACAATGTTATCAAGCAGATCAAAGAGGTCAATGCGCTTGTTGCCGAAACAGAGTCGGCCACCAGGAGCTATATGATCACCGGTGAAAAGGACTGGGGAAAGCAATTACATATCCTGCACCGGCAATTGGATCAAACTGTTGCAGACATCCGGGTACTGACAAGCGACAACCCTCAGCAATTACCCAATATCCGGGAGCTTCTCTCCTTTGTCAATGATAAAAAAAATCTTCAGAATTCAATTATAGAGGCCCCGCAGCTGGACCCTGTGCAAGCCAGGAATATTACCTTTAATGGCCGGGCACATGCGATC
Organism: Puia sp.; assembly: GCA_036394375.1. Classification (GTDB taxonomy): domain Bacteria; phylum Bacteroidota; class Bacteroidia; order Chitinophagales; family Chitinophagaceae; genus Puia. The sequence continues at coordinate 72,603 of DASWFF010000041.1, read as the reverse complement.
ACCCTTTCTATAAAGGGAACGCTTGCTAAAATGCTGCAGCATGAAAATGATCTTTTGGCAGAACGGGTTGCTAAAACCAAAAAATACCGCAGGAATACCCTGTACATATCCCTGGTCGGCGGAACCTTGGGATTTTTACTCATCGTTATTATCCTGCTTCAATTAAACAAGGATATTTCCCTCCGGAAGGCAGCCGAAGAAAGTGCCTATGTCAGCGAAGCAAAATACCGCAACCTGATTGAAAACGCCGGAGCAGCTATGTATACGGCTGATATCGACGGACATATCACTTTTGCCAGCTCAAAAACAACCCAATTGACCGGCTATTCACCCGAAGAATTGAATAACAGGCTTTATTCCACCCTCGTGGAGCCCGCATGGCTGGAAAAAGTAACGGATACTTATATCGATCAGTTTAAGAACCGTACCCCGGAAACGAACATAGAGTTCCCGATCGTGACCCAAACAGGAGAAAAAAAATGGGTGGAACAATCGGCCGTTTTGCTGTATGAAAAAGAATCGATCGTTGGCTTTCAATGTATCGTAAAAGATATCTCGGAGAGAAAACAAATGCAGCTGGACCTGGAAAAAAAAGACATCCAATTGAAGGAAAACCAATACCGGCTGCAATCGATCATGGATAACGCTCCCCTGATCATTTATTTGAAAGACCTTGAAGGCCGTTATGTGATGGTGAATAAAAAATTCAAAGAATTATTTCGGTTCGATGAAACGATAGTTGGTAAAACCGCCTTTGAAGTTGTCAAAGACAAGGAGGCTGCAGAGCATAGGCGGAAAATGGATCAGATAGTGATCAGTACAAAAAAACCGCTTCAAATGGAGGAAGAACCGGTGGACACGTCTGACGGAATACGTCATTTCTCGGTGATGAAATTTCCTTTGATGGACCCGGAAAACGAGCTATTCGGTGTCTGCAGTATCGGCACCGACATCACAGATACGATAAACTACCAGCAGCAACTCATCGAAGCCAGAAAGGTGGCGGAAGATGCAAAAAAAATGGAAGAATTGTTCCTTGCGAACATGAGCCATGAGATCCGCACTCCCATGAACGGGATCCAGGGAATGACAGACCTGCTGATGGAAACCCCATTAAATGACAAGCAAAGAGAATTTGCCAGGATCATCAAACATTCCGCCAACAACCTGCTGGTGATCATCAACGACATACTGGACCTGTCCAAGATAAAGGCGGGCAAGCTTACCCTGGAAAAAATAGATTTTAAACTCACAGAAACATCTGATAATATAAAAGCCCTCTTCAGGCATAAATTAGACAAAAAAAGATTAAACCTGGAAGTGCAAATCGACGAGGATATTCCCCCTGTTTTAACGGGTGATCCCTACCGGCTAAACCAGGTGTTGGTTAATCTCGTCGGCAATGCTATCAAATTCACAGAAGCCGGTCATATCCATATCGATATTCTATTGCTGGATAAAACGGAGAATGAGGCACGATTGCAGTTTATCGTAGAAGACACGGGCATCGGTATCCCTGAAGATAAAATGCATCTTATCTTCGGAGACTTTTCCCAGGCGGGGCCTGATATCGCGAGACGCTATGGTGGGACTGGGCTTGGACTGGCTATTTGCAAACAGCTTTTAAAAATTCAGGGTGGTGAGATTTCGGTGGAAAGCAACGTAAACAAAGGAACCCGCTTTAGTTTTACTATTTCATACGCTTACAATAATAAGGCTAACCCTATTTCTGTTGTACAGGAAGATTCCATTGATTATATTTTATTATTGACCGGCAAACAATTCCTGGTAGCAGAAGACAATGAGATCAATCAAAGATTAATTGCCTATGTACTGGAAAAAGTCGGAGCAAAGGTGGATATAGCGGGTAATGGTAAAGAAGCGATCAACCATATCCGGGACGGCAAAATCTATGACCTTATTATAATGGACCTCCAGATGCCGGAAATGGATGGCTATGAAACAACCCGGTATCTCCGGCAGGAAATGCAGATCGGTATACCCATAATTGCCATGACCGCCACTGCACTGAAAGGGGAAAAACTAAAATGCCTGGAATCAGGCATGAACGATTATATGTCAAAACCTTTTGAGTTCACAGACCTTTATAAAAGAATTATCAGGATCATCAGTACACCTGCCCCTACCCCGCCTATTCCAGGGTCCTCGTCCCTCTTACCATAGCCCCTTCCTGCTGATGCAGATCAAGTACGATCAATTCATTCTTCCCTTTTTTCAGCCAGGAGGCAGGGCAATATAGATGCTGCTGCGGGCCCACATACCAATACCGTCCCAGGTTGTGCCCATTCACCCAAACCACCCCTTTTTTGAATTGGCTCATATCGATATAAGTATCGGCCGTTACATTCAGCAGGAAACTACCCTTAAAAAAAATGCCTTGCTTACCCACAGGGCTCCCCCCTTTTTCACCTCCGGCACTTTTCACCGAAGTCCCCGCCTTTTCACCTCCGACACTTTTCACCCCCCGCATATAATTTTCATCCAGCGGCAGGCAGAAAATATCCCAGTTCGTCAGCGTCATTCCATTCAGGGTGACCCTGTCCGTTATTCCTTTCCGGTCAATCAGGTATTGCGCAAAATTGATATGCCCCATGCCTTCCACCAAAATCTCCAACAGGGGGTCTTTGCTGTCCGTCTTTGGTAGTTGAACCGTCCATTTACCTCCATCCCGGAACACGGTATCGATCAGCCGGCCATCCAAAAAGACCAGTGCGTAATCATGCGGTTCGGTAATAGTGAGGCTGCCACTCTTATGCCCAATCAGCCTGGTACGATACAGGATCAGGCCTGCCCCCTGATCAAAGGCTTCCATAGGAAGGGGCTGAGGAGATTTCTTAGCGGTGGGTAAATGATCCCATACCGAAGTAAAAGGTTCCAGTTTAACCGGCGGGACCTCCATCGTGGGAATCGGCGCAGGCGGTTCCGGTATCTGGTAGCTTACCTGCTGACTGATCAGCCGGCGTAAAGCATAATACTTGGGAGTTGCCTGCCCCTGCTCGTTCACCGGCGCGTCATAATCATAGCTCGTCACATCAGGCTGGAACTGTACAGGAGTAAAGGCATTGGCCCCGGCCGTGAATCCGAAATTCGTTCCTCCATGCACCACATATAGGTTAAAAGAACGTTTATGCGACAACAGGTACGATACTTCCCGTAAGATCCCCGCCGTATCCGGCTTCTGCCAGGGTTCTTTCCAGTGCGTCAGCCAACCGGGATAGCTTTCACTGCTAAAGGCAGGCACATTCGGATTGTGCCCGTGGGCCTGCTCAAAATCAGCATCCCCGCTGCCGCTGTCCAGCCCGATAGCACAGCCATCCAGGCTGCCTGCTTCCAGCATAAAGGCGGTCGGGCCGTCCGCCGTATAAAAAGGAACGGTAACGCCCTGCTGACGCCATAATTTCCGTAAAGTCTCCAGGTAAGTCCTGTCATTCGCATAACTGCCATATTCATTCTCTACCTGCACCATCAGGATAGGACCGCCCCGGTCACATTGCAGCGGGGTGATCTCTTTGGAGAGTCGCGCCACATACCTTCTTACGGCGCTCATATACCGGGGGTCCATACAACGAACCTTTATATCCGGGATCTTTAACAAGTACAGCGGCAGTCCGCCCCAGTCCCATTCAGCACATACATAAGGGCCGGGACGCAACAAGACCCACATCCCCTCTTCTTTACAGAGCCGGATAAAAGCCGCGATATCCCTGTTACCCGTAGAAAAGTCCCAGACACCCGGTGACGACTCCAGGTAATTCCAGAAAACATATACCGCGATCGTATTACAACCCATCGCCTTTGCCATCTGGATACGCTGCCGCCAGTATTCCCGGGGGATACGCGCAGGATGCATTTCCCCGCTGATGATCTGAAAAGGCTTGCCATCCAGCAGAAAATCGCTTTTCCCCAGAGAGAAAATGTGCTTGTCCTGGGCCGCTAAAGGCCCTAACCCAATAAGGGAAACAAAGAAAATTAAAATGACTCTCCTATTGTAATGCAGGATCATAAAAAATATTACCTCAGTTCTCCATGACTAAGCTATCCCCGATGGTTGCCAACACCCCATCCCACAAACGGATGCGTGACTCCAGGGCTGCCTTGGCATACGACGCCGCTTCCTCCCATTTCAGGGCATCTTCCCCGCACAGTTCTTCCAGCATGGAAATAGCCAGATGGCTATGATGGCCGCCATCCACTTCGATATGACGCTCCAGGTAATATTTAAAGATGGTCAGTTGACCGGGGGCCTCTTTGGAAAGATCCTGCACAATCTGCAGGAACATATCAGGGATCAGGTCTTCACGTCCGAAAGTGAACACGGCCGCAATAGCATGTAATTTACCGGAAGCGATCGTCCCAAAAGTAAATTCCATAAAATCGCGGACGGCGGGCTCTGGCACATGAAGCCGAATTGCTTTTTCCACCGACAGCCCATCCTCCACCGCTTGCAGCAGCCGGCTCACCGGTACGATATCCGCACCCGCCTGTTGCATGGCGCGCAAGTATAACTCGAAATGACTGGTGCGTCTCCCCTCTTCATCTACGTCGCTCTCTTCCCCCACGACAATCTCGTTAATGAGATAACGGGTATTGGCACTCCCCCTGGGCACCCAGGGTATGCTCACAACCGTGAGCGCCTGCTGCAACGCTTTGAGCAGTGACATAAAATCCCATACAGCATAAACATGATGCTGCATAAATATGCGCAGGGCAGCAGAACTCTGCACATGCTGATAGACCGGATGATGGATAAGACGATCACGAACGGGACTCAACACCTCTTTCAGGGCAACCACGGACTTATGCATATATTATTTTATTTAGGATACTTTCGCTCGATCACTTTCGTGTCCCCTTCCGGAGAACCAACAACCACAATATCGGCCATATTGATAAAAAAACCATCCTCCATCACACCCGTAATCCCACTCACCTGCTCATGTAAAAGAGCCGGATCCTCGATAAGGCCAAAAGAACAATCGAGGATATAATGGCTGTTATCCGTCAGAAAAGGCTTCGCGTCTGTCGAGGGTATCCCGTCTGTCAAAGGCTTCTTATCCGCCATACGCATCCGGGCAGTACAACCTAAAGCCGTCAGCCTCCTCATCGTCATCTCCCACCCGAACGGAGCCACTTCCACCGGCAAGGGGAACTTCCCCAGCTTACTGACCAGTTTACTCCCGTCTACTATAATGATATAGAACTTAGTAGCAGACGCTACGATCTTCTCCCGCAACAGCGCCCCCCCTCCCCCTTTTATGAGATTCAGCCGCTCGTCCACTTCATCCGCCCCATCAATCGTAAGATCGATATGATCGATCTCCGCGAAAGGCAGGATCGGGATCCCCAGTTCTCTCGCCAATGCTTCGGACTGCATGGAAGTGGCGATAGCCCGCACGGACAGGCCATTTTTAACCAGCTCCCCGATCCCCTGGATGGCCCAATAGGCCGTAGACCCCGTACCCAGCCCCAGGGTCATACCATTCTTAATATACCCGATTGCCTTGCCGGCAGCTATTTTTTTGCCATTTATAGCGGATTTTTCCATGGTGCTTGAGTTAAAACAAAATAAATTGAAGCAGCAAGATAAATAACTATCAATTATTTAGGGGCCCCCGGAGCGCTTTTTTGACAAATTCAGGGGCCACCGGTGGGAAATTTGGCAAGAATCCCTACCTTTGCCCATATTCTCTTCCATGAACCATGCTTTTATAAATAAAACTTGTTGTTGTTGCTGTTGTGCGCCAACCATGGTTATTTTGGTGGAGGATGACCTCATATAAGCTGATTAAAACTATTAATACAATATTTAAAAGCTCCACCACCCGTGGAGCTTTTTTTATTTATTAGACTATTATGCAAATGACAACGACAACTGACCTCCTTTCTCCTGCTGATCTCCTTTCCGCCGTTCAATCGTTGGAAAAAAAGATCGGGCATACTCCCCTGCACCACATTACCCGTCTTTTCCAAAAAAAGAACGTGCAGATCTACGCCAAAAAAGAGTGGATGCAGCTATCCGGTAGTGTAAAAGCCCGCGCTGCATATAATATTATCCGCAATGCCATTGAACAGGGACAATTGACGCCCGGGAGAACCTTATTGGACGCCACCAGCGGTAATACTGGTATAGCCTATGCGCATATCGCCAGCCTGCTGAATATCCCCGTCGCCCTCTGCCTTCCTGAGAATGCTTCGAAGGAGAGAAAAGAGATCCTGGAATCCCTGGGAGTACGGCTGATCCTCACATCACGCTTCGAAGGAACGGATGGAGCCCAGCAGGTTGCCCAAGCCCTCGCTGTCGAAGATCCCGCCCGTTATTTCTATGCCGATCAATATAAGAATGAGAATAACTGGAAAGCGCATTATCATTCCACGGCGCCGGAAATTTTCGGAGAGCTTCCCGGCATCACCCATTTCGTAGCCGGATTGGGAACGACCGGCACCTTTGTGGGGACCGGCCGCCGGTTGAGAGAGCTGAAACCGGATGTCCGGCTAATTTCCCTGCAGCCGGATTTTGCCCTTCATGGCCTCGAAGGATGGAAACACCTGGAGACGGCCATCGTACCGGCCATCTATGATCCCACCGTGGCCGATGAGAATCACGAAGTAAGTACGGAAGAAGCGCATGAGATCATTAAGGCGGCCTACCGGCACGAAGGTCTGCGCCTGAGCCCTTCCTCCGCCGCTAACCTAGCAGGTACCATTAGGATTGCTGAGAAGCTGGAAGAAGGAATACTCGTGACCGTCCTGCCGGACAATGCAGATAAATACAGCGAAATCACTCAAAAATTGCTATAACATGATCATCATCGAACCCCATATCCGTCAACTGCTGGTAGAAGATGCCGTCAATACTTTCCCCGACGAATGTTGCGGCTTCCTCTTTGGCAGGGAAGAGACAGATGGCACCCGTGTCATCATCGACATACTGGTAGTAGACAATTCCAAACAAGGAGACAAGAGACGACGCTTCGAGATCTCCCCCCTCGATTATATGACTGCTGAGCAACATGCCCTGGATCATGACTGGACCCTGCTGGGCGTGTACCATTCACATCCCAAACATCCCCCTATCCCTTCGGAACATGACCGGGTAGCAGCACAGCCCTATTTTTCCTATGTCATCGTCTCCGTAATGGATAAGGACGCATCCATAGAAAATGGAGGTATTACGCTTCGTTCCTGGCTACTGAACGAGGAACAACAATTCGAAGAAGAAAAAATTATCGATTATCAATTCACCTAAAATAAATAACACACAAATATGGCAACGGTCATCATCCCAACTCCACTAAGGAAATTCACGAATAATACAGCCAGGCTGGCTGTCAGCGCCGGCACGATACAGGACACGGTGAACGAACTCACCCTCAATTTTCCCGACCTGAAGAAACACCTGCTGGACGAGAGCGGCAATATCCGCTCTTATGTAAATATTTTTGTCGGCAATGACGATATCAGGAACCTGCAGCAGGAAAAAACTGCTGTTAAAGAAGACGCCGTCATCAGCATCGTTCCCGCAATCGCAGGAGGCGCCCCTGAGCCCCTCTTCACCAAAGAAGAGTTGGCCCGCTATGACAGGCACATCATTATCCCTGGATTCGGAATGGAAGCCCAGCAAAAATTGAAAGCCGCCAAAGTATTGGTGATCGGCTCCGGCGGCCTCGGCAGCCCGGTATTATTATACCTGGCGGCTGCAGGAGTAGGCACCATCGGTATCGTCGATTTCGATGTAGTCGATGACAGCAACCTGCAAAGACAGGTCCTGTTCGGCGTAAATGAGATCGGCAAACCCAAGGTGGAAGCCGCTAAAAGGAGACTGGAAGCATTGAACCCCTATATCCGGCTCCGGGTTTACAACACACACCTCAACTCGCAAAATGCCCTGGACATTCTTCGTGACTATGATGTCATTGCAGATGGCACGGATAATTTCCCTACCCGTTACCTGGTGAACGACGCATCTGTATTACTGGGAAAACCGAACGTATACGCTTCCATCTTCCAATTTGAAGGGCAGGTCTCCGTATTTAACTACAAGGACGCCGAAGGAAACCCCGGCCCTAATTACCGGGATCTTTACCCTACACCACCTCCCCCCGGCCTGGTGCCTAGTTGTGCGGAAGGCGGCGTCCTGGGAGTATTACCAGGTATTATCGGCAGCCTGCAGGCGCTGGAAGTCATCAAAGTCATCACAGGTGTGGGAGATACCCTCTCAGGCCGCTTCTATATTTTTGATGCCCTGAATTTCGAGAGCAGGACCTTCAACATCAAGAGAAGAGAAGACAATCCCATTAATGGTAAGAACCCAACAATCACTGCACTCATCGACTACGAACAATTCTGCGGAATGCGGGCCATCGAAGAGAAACCCCTGAAGGAGATCACCTCGAAGGAACTCTATGACCTGCAGGTAAAAGGAGAGAAATTCCAGCTGATCGATGTGCGCGAGCCTCATGAATATGATATCGTCAATATCGGCGCCGAATTAATTCCCCTGGGAACGATCATAGATAACTTAGAGGCCGTTGCCGGCAGGATCGATACCGATAAAAAAGTGATCCTTCATTGCAAGATGGGAGGAAGAAGTGCCAAAGCTATTCGCGCGCTGGAAGAAAAATTCAAATTTACGAATCTATACAATCTTAAGGGGGGCATCCTGTCCTATATCGATGAGGTGCAACCGGAATTAACGAAATACTAGTTCAATGCGTAGCTTCTACAGGCGGTTTTGCAGAGACATAAGTCGCGGCAAGGCCGCCTGTTTTGTTGCGGGCATTCCTGACAGCGGCTTCATGTGCCGTTGAAGCCAGCAGTAGGCCGATGATTCCGATAAAGGAGAGAATTGCCAAACGTTGCATGAGCGTAAATTTATAAAGTAGGTCTGTCTTCATTATCCCCTTAAACTCCCTGATCCCCTGGCAACTGCCGATCAAACAAGAATAAACAACCACCTGTCCTTCCGTCTAAGTCGAGCCTGCTAACCAGGGTATCAGGAAATTTTCCGGGACCTCTCAGCCGATGAAATTCCATCGGTCTGCGATGATGAAATAAAGGTAATACCCCTCTTGTGAATCTCCAAATAAATAGTCCACTAATTTTGTAGACTTATAAAATAATTTTCCACACCCTCCGCTCACCGGACGGCGCTGCCACAGTGGCTCTCTCCGGTTTTCACCGGCAGCGGCTTCCGGCCATCAAGCATTAGCCCGGCCCATCAGGCCCCCAGCAGGCGCCCGATGATCGCTGTAACCTTAAGTGGATTGGGTAACATGGCATTTTCGAGGATCGTATTCATAGGCACCGCTGGAAGATTTAAGGCGCCCATCACCTCCACCGGAGCATCCAGCCAGCGAAAGCAATTTTTGGAGATCCTCCAGGCCAATGCTTCGGCAAAAGAATTATTCTGCTGCTCCTCCGTAAGCACCAGGCATTTCCCATGCTTACGGACCGTTTCAAAAATAAGGTCCTCATCCAACGGGTACAGCGTCCGCAGATCGACGACCTCCACCTGCCCGGGGAAATGCCGGGCGGCAGCCCGGGCCCAGTAGACGCCCATCCCATACGTGATAATACAGCAGGTTTCCCCGCAGTCCGTACAGTCTTCATCCGCTTCCAGCGCAATACTGGCTTTGCCGAGAGGTAATATATAATCCCGGGAAGGCTCGACCCTCTTTGCCTCCTCGGTACCGGGGACCTTACTCCAGTAAAGCCCTTTATGCTCCAGCATCACCACCGGATTCGGATCCAGGAAAGCGGCTTTTATCAGCCCTTTCATATCCGCGGCATTGGAAGGATACACCACCTTGATCCCTTTGATGGATAATAACGTGGTCTCGATGCTCCCGCTATGATAGGGACCACCGCCCCCATAGGCCCCGATCGGGACCCGGATGAGCGTTTGAACGGGAAATTTTCCCTGGCTCAGATAACAGGATTTCGAAATCTCCGTCACCAGTTGATTGAACCCCGGATAGATATAATCGGCAAATTGTACTTCTACAATGGGTTTCACCCCCACAGCGCTCATGCCTGCTGTAGATCCGATAATATAGGCTTCCTGGATCGCCGTATTGAAGACCCGGTGATCCCCGAATTGTTCTGCCAGCGTCGCGGCCTCGCGGAAGACGCCCCCCAGCCGGCGGCCTACGTCCTGTCCGTATAACAAGGCCTCCGGGTACTCTTCCATGATCTCCCGGATAGCATACAAGGCGGCATCGACCATCAGTACTCTTTCACCCCCTTCCGGACTTCGCTCCCCTTTCTCTTCTGTCACAGGGGTCGGTACAAAAACAAAATCTTCTACCGTGGCCGGATCAGGGTCCGGAGCCGCGACCGCCGCCTGGAATTGTTGCGTGACCAGCAAAGCGGCCTTATTTTCCACCTCCCTTAGCTCGGCTTCCTCCAGCCCCAGCCCCAACAGCCTCGCCCTCAATCCCGGAAGAGGATCCCGCAACGCCTGCCGCTCCAGGTCTTCCACACTCCTGTAAAAATCCTTCCTTACACCACTCGTATGATGCCCCAGCAAAGGTACTTTCGCCTGCACCAGGTAAGGACGCCTCCCGTTACGAACATCCTGGATCACACGCCCCATGCATTCATAGCTCTCCAGGAAGTCGCTCCCATTGATCCGCAACCGGCCCATCCCCTTGAACCCACCGGCATATTCATAAGCATCCATACTTCTCGATTCCTCCGAACGCACACTGATCCCCCAATCATTATCCTGCACCAGGTAAATAACCGGCAACTCTTTCAGCACCGCAAATTGGAATGCTTCGCTCACCTCTCCCTCCGTCACACTGGCATCGCCCAAAGAACAAACAACCACCGGAGCCTCGCCCTTCTCCCCCTTTCGTAATAAAGAAGACCCGATAGCTTCCAGGTAATGAAGCCCTTGCGCTATCCCCGTAGTAGGGATCGCCTGCATACCCGTGGCGCTGCTTTGATGAATAATACCCGGCTTATCCTTTCCCCGGTAATTGGGATGGGCATAATACTCCCGGCCTCCGGTGAAAATATCTTCCCCCTTGGCCAGCAGTTGCAACATTAATGCATAAGGCTCGAATCCCAGTCCCAGCAACAGACTTTCATCCCGGTAATAGGGGCTCACCCAATCACAGGATTGCAAATGAAAGGCCGTAGCCAATTGAATGGCTTCATGTCCCCTGGACGTGGAATGAACATACTTACAAATGGAGCGGTTGTTTTCGTAGAGGAGGGCCATCTCTTTGGCAGTACACATGAGGCGGTAAGCCCGGAGTAAAATATCAACAGTGATCATGAATAAAATTTTCCTGAACAAAAAAAGCCATCCTGTCTCCAACAGAATGGCTCTACCTTTGCTATGGCTAAGTTATTTTATTTCTAAAGTCAGCAAACTATCGTCTTCGATAAATCCTTCCAGTTCGTCACCTACCACACATTCCCCTACACCCGCCGGGGTGCCGGTAAATACCAGATCGCCGATATTGACGGAGAAGTAGTTGGAAATATACGCCACTACCTTGTCAAAACTATTGATCATGAGATTGGAATTCCCCTGCTGTACCAGCTCCTTATTTTTGTAAAGACAGAAGTTAAGGTCTTTTTTATTCTTAATGTTTTGAAGAGGGATCCACTTACCGATAGCCGCTGAGTTATCCCAGGCCTTGGCTTTCTCCCAGGGAAGTCCTTTTTCCTTCAGCTCATTCTGGATATCGCGCGCCGTAAAATCGATACCGACCGTCACCGCATCGTAATACTTACTGGCAAACCTGTCCTGAATATATTTTCCATTCTTGGATATACGCAATACAAGCTCAGCCTCATAGTGTAATTCGTTGGTAAACTCCGGGTAATAAAATGGCGTATGGGCCTGCAGCAACGCGCTCTTAGGCTTCATAAATATGATCGGCTCGTCCGGGACCTCATTATTTAACTCTTTGGCGTGAGCCACATAGTTACGGCCAACACAGAATATTTTCATATTCAATCAGGGTTTTTAAATAGAAAATTCTTTACTCAGTTTTCATTTGGCCTGAAAAGACCCCCGGGTACTTGTATAGGTATATTGAATATAAAACATCTATTGATTAGGGATGAATGCAATATTTATGCGAAAATAAAGATTCCCCTTTACAAATCATAGTGTAAAATCTAATTTATTGTACAGGCTCATAGTCCGTTCAATTCCGCTAGTGGCAAAGCTTTCAATTAACTCAACCGACTTATCGATCTTTCCCCTCACCAGGGGTAATTCAGCAGCATCCCACCGCCCTAGTACAAAATCAACTTGCCGCCCCCTGGGGAAATTATTGCCGATCCCAAACCTCAGTCTTGGATAAACATCTGTACCCAGCACCTCCCGGATATTCTCCAGGCCATTATGCCCGGCCCCGCTCCCTCCCGGCCGCAGCCTGAACTTAGCAAGCGGCAAAGCCAGGTCGTCCACGACCACCAGTACATTTTCAAGAGCGATCTTTTCCTTATCCATCCAGTATTTCACGGCCTTTCCGCTAAGATTCACGTAGGTCGTGGGTTTGATGCACACAAAGACCTTCCCCTTCCACTTTACTTCCACCATCTCGGCTAGTCGCTCCACCCGAAAAGGCCCACCTTCATGTTTGCTCACCAGCGCATCGATCACGTCAAATCCAATATTATGCCTGGTGCCGGCATATTCGGCTCCGATATTGCCAATGCCTACTATCAGGAACTTACCCATAAAGGGGGTTTATTTAAATTGCGGCAAAAAATGGTCAAAAATGTAATTTTTTGCCGCAATATTTCTAATGTCTGTACAGAACTTCGGCGGAGCTGCTTCGCCACGCTCCTTCTCGTTGAGCTGCGCTCGTAACCTTCGTTGAAACTTCGTTTCTCGTTTCGCCTCGGTTACCTTCGCTTCACTCGGTTATGTACGAACCGGACCCCGTCCGGTAAAATAACAAAAACCCGGTTAAGATTTAACCGGGTTTTCACTAATAATCTGATTTATTTTTTGGCAGCTGCAGCCGGTTTAGCAGCCGCAGGAGCCGCCGCAGCAGCAGCAGCCGGTTTAGCCCCGGCAGCCGGAGCAGCAGCTTCTTCCTGTTTCAACTGACGGGTCAATACGATGGAAGCAATAGGAATACGGGGAGAGTTCAGGATCTCATAGTTGTCCGCCTTCACGTCTTCTACCCGTACGTTACCATTTAATTCCAGTTCGGTCAGATCCACCTCTATATTTTCCTTCAAATACTTAGGCAAGGTCTTGATCTTTAAAGTCTTCATCTTGGTGATCAGCTTGCCACCGTCTTTCACCCCTTTGGCGGCGCCGGTGAATTTGATCGGAATGGTCGCTATCACTTTTTTGTCGTCCACCAGTTCCAGGAAATCCACATGGATCAATTCATCGCTTACCTTGTCGAATTGCAGATCCTTCAATATGCATCTGTAAGCTTTACCTTCTACCCTGACGTCCGCTAACTGGAAATCAGGTGTATACACCAGTGTTTTAAAAGATGTCGCAGGAGCTGAAAAATTCACTTCCTTAGCACCCCCGTAAATTACACCGGGCACTTTTTCCTCAGAGCGAAGCAGGCGGGTGGCTTGTTTGCCCAGTTCGGTCCTGAGTTGTCCTTCGATTGTAATTGTCTTCATTTGTATGTTTGTTTAAAAATTACGCTTGTTCCTCCCGTCTCACTTGTTCCGCAGCTGCGAATGAATGAACAGCCCTGTGATACTCCTGTTCTCATGCGCGTTCCGGATAGCGACTGCAAATAATTCCGCCACACTCAATACCTTGATCTTCGGGCTCGTCCTTTTCAGGGGAATCGTATCACACACCACCAGCTCGTCCAGCACACTATTCTCGATATTGGCATAAGCATTCCCGCTTAACACCGGATGAGTACAGAGAGCCCTCACACTCCTGGCGCCCTTTTCCATCAGCAGTCCCGCAGCTTTCGCCAACGTTCCGCCCGTATCACAGATATCATCGATAAGAACTATATCCCTGTTCGTAACATCCCCGATAACCACCATGCTGGCTATTTCATTAGCCCTTTTCCGGTGTTTATCGCAAATCACCATTTCCGCATTGAAATAAGACGAAATTTCACGGATTCTATTGGCACTACCCACGTCAGGGGCGGCAAAGGTAAGGTTTTCCACCTTAAGTTGCTCAATGTAAGGGATAAAAATAGCCGAACTGTCCAGGTGATCCACCGGGATGTCAAAATAACCCTGGATCTGGGGAGCATGCAGGTCCATCGTAATCACACGGTCGGCTCCGGCAGCAACTAACATGTTGGCTACCAACTTACTACCTATCGCCACCCGGGGTTTGTCCTTACGGTCCTGGCGGGCATACCCATAATAGGGGATCACAGCCACCACTTTATAGGCCGAGGCCCGGCGGGCAGCATCGATCATTAACAAAAGCTCCATAATGTTGTCCGAAGGGGCGTAGGTGCTTTGCACCAGGAACACCATATCGCCACGGATACTCTCATCAAAGACCGGCTGGATCTCTCCGTCACTAAAATGCTGGATGCTGATCTTGCCGGGAGGGTGACCAATATTCTGAGCGATTTTCTCGGCCAGGTACCGCGAGCCTGTGCCGGAAAAGATCTTGGCTGAATGCTGCATAAGTTAAGTGAAATAGGACGCGAAGATATAAATGAAAAAAGAATACCAGCAACCCTTTTCAAAAATTATTACCCCCCCCCTCCCATCTACAGCCAGAGTCCTGTCTGCAGCCGGCCCCCATCTATAGCCTGCTTCCCGGTCGGTGCCTGGCTTGCGGCCGGCCTCATACCCACGGGCGATGGCCGCATAAAGGAAAAGCCAAGCCATCCGCCCGCAGGCAGATGGCTTGGAAGAAATTTGGCAGAGCTTAATTAATGGGTTACAGACGCCAGCTGTTGTTTACCGGTAACTACGGTAGCCGTCTTTTCCGCCTCCCTGGAAGCAGATTTGGCATTCAAAGCATAAAAAATAGAGGAACAAACGAAAATAGAGAAGAACAGGGCTACGACATACATGCCGATACAGAACAGAAAAGGCTGCCAGCCGCCGATTGCGTTAAAGGTTGTGCGTTTCATTGGATTTTAAATTAGTTTTCAAAGGTTACGGGTGTCCAAAACACGAACTATTTCTATAACGAAGGAGTTAAATCCTTATTTTAACACCCTGTTATAATATCGAAAATAACAACTAAAACTGGTGTATGCAAGGGCAAAAACACTCGATTAAAGACTGGGCAAAAGACGATAAGCCACGCGAAAAACTACTTAGTAAAAACCCCGCCGCCCTGAGCGATTCCGAATTGCTCGCCATCCTGATCGGTAGCGGCACCCGGGAGCACAGTGCGATAGACCTGGCCAAACAGGTGCTCAAACTGGGAAAGGATAACCTGCTGGAACTGGGAAAACTTACCGTACCACAATTGATGAACATAAAGGGCATCGGCCAGGCAAAAGCCATTACGATCGTCGCAGCAATGGAACTGGGCCGGAGAAGACAGGTCGCCCTCTCCCTCGACAGGCCCCTTATAAAAAATAGCCGGGAAGTGGCCGGCTACCTGCAAATCATGTTACGCGATCTCCGCCGGGAAGTTTTTGGCGTTATTTACCTCAACAGCGCCGGAAAGATCCTCCTCGATGAGATCGTCAGCCAGGGCGGCCTCACCGGCACGGTAGCCGATCCACGGCTGATCTTCAAAAAAGCCCTGGTGGAAGAGGCCACCAGCCTCATACTTTACCACAACCATCCCTCCGGAAGCCTCCGCCCCAGCAAACCCGACGAAGAACTGACCACAAAGATCAAAGAAGCCGCCCGATACCTCGATATCAAACTAATGGACCACATTATCGTAAGCGAAGAAGGATATTTCAGTTTCGCCGATCAGGGACTGCTCTAAGCCTGCGCCGTAGGCCCCCCGAAATTAAAAGGCAATTGCACCTCTTCCAGGTCCTGTATCTTCCCATTGGCCGTCTCGAACCGGCTCAAGTTATCCGTCAACGCCTTCATAAACCGCTTGGCATGCTGGGGAGTAAGGATAATCCTTGACTTCACCTTACTCTTGGGAGTACCCGGCATCACATTGACAAAGTCGATCACGAACTCGGCATGAGAATGCGTGATGATCGCTAAATTAGCATACTGTCCTTCCGCCATCTCTTCGCTGATCTCTATATTCAACTGGCTGTTAGGCTGCTGGTTATCTGGCATAGAAAATTTTTCGAAAGGTATAACAAATACAAAAAGCTGCCAAACGGCAGCTTTTTGTATTTATAGTCTCATCATCCAATATTATTGCGCATCCCACCATACCCTGCTGGCGGTAGTGACACCTTTCTGCTCAGGCTGAGGATTTGACAATATCTCCGTAGACGAATAAGGCCATCTCCGGGGGATATAATTTACATAGGCATTCTGAGCCAGGGTCAGGTTAGGAAATCCGGTACGTCTCCAGTCATTATAGGTCTCGGGCGAAAGAAAATCCGCCATGTACTTCTCTGTAATGATTTGCTGGATCGCGTTGGCAGCCGTCAGTAGGGGCCTGGAAGCGATATACACAGTTTTGGCAGTCGTGCTTACGCCCAGCATATCCATATGAGCGCCGATTGCGGCCTGGTAAATGGGCTGAGCAGCGGTAGCCCCGGACTTATAGAAAGTTGCCTCTGCCTGGATAAATAATTGTTCCGCATAGGTAGCCAGGTGCAAAGGAGCAGCAGATCCGGAAGTATTGTTTTCCAAGGGCAGATATCCTCCGTAAAAAGTATTCAGAGAAGAAAAGACGGTAGGATCAGGGGCGGCATTAGCGCCGGAGGGCCTTCCCACATAATTGCCATTGGCCCCTGTATCCGCCAGGATCGGCAGTCTCGGGTCATTGCGACTGATCAGGGAATCAATGAAAGATTGAGCCAATACCACTCCCCCAGCTCCTGGAAGAGTATTCTCATACCAGGGACTCTCTGCCTGGGCGCTTCCGGAATAAGCCACCGAAGCATTATCGCTATTAGAACCGAACCCATTTTGCAAAGCGGCCAACGCGCTATCCGCCTGCGCGGCCTTTGTATGCCCGGGAGCTTTTGTCAGCCGCAGGTAATACCTGGCTTTTAACATATAAATGAATTTGCTCCATTTCCCCATATCCCCGCTATATATGAAATCATCAGAACCGGGAGCAACGGCGCTCGCAGGCTGTGAGATATAATATAGCGCACTGTCCAGCATGCTCTGGATACCTTGATAGATCGCTTCCTGGTTATCGTATTTGGGCGCGGCATATTTAGTAACCTGCAGTGCTTGCGAAAAAGGGACACTGCCCCAAAGGTCCGTTGTGATGGCCATATTGTAGGCAAACAGGGCTTTGCCGATGGCGGCATATTGGTTATGACCTGCCGCTTCGGCCTGGTTTATCATAACGTTCAAACTTTCGAAAGTATTCGGGTACAAATAAAAACTCCAGGTATTATCTACATCCGCAGGCAGGATCAGATAAGTTTCAGCATTGGGAGGAGGTTGGTTGAGTGATAATTGTTGCATCCAATAAGCCGATGTCGTTCCATAGAAACCGCCTACCACCTGGGTCCCGGTTGTTACTTCTACAGGCGTCAGGATCAGGGACTCGGGAACCGTCAGCGGGTTATTAGGATCTTTATTAATATCCAGAAATTTTTTACACCCGGTTCCAGCCAATATCGTAGCGGCCAATAATAAGAAAGCTATTTTATTCTTTTTCATTGTCATTTTTTTGTTGTTACTAAAACGAAGCCCTTAAACCAATAATAATGTTATGATTGGAAGGAACCATAAAATTGGCGAACCCCTGTCCGTTTCCACTGCCATTCAAGCTTACTTCGGGATCAGAACCTGTATACTTTTTCCATAGTATAAAATTTGTGCCCGTTACCGTTAACGCCAAACTTTTGAACACAGAGCCTTTTAAGAGCGAGGTTTTGAAGTTATATCCCAGGGAAGCCTGACGAAGCTTGAAATAGGAGCCGTCTTCAACAGAAGATTCATCGGCAATAGAATAGATATTCTGATAATAATTCTGGTTCAAGGCTACGGCTTGGGTGTTCTGCTTGCCCGTGCTCTGGATGATACCGTCGAATACTTTCATAGTACCCCTGTTCTCCGTCACCTTAGGAGTTCCATAGAACAGCAAATAATGGTTATCCAGGTTCAGGATATCTCCTCCATGTTTGTAATCCAGAACAAAGGTGAACGTGAATGCTTTGTACGTAAGTGTACTGGTCATACCTGCGATCCATTTCGGCGTTACATTCCCGATTGGCGCCAGATCGTTAGCCACTTGAGGATATGCGTTGTCGCTAAGCAACAATTTATTAGTGGCGCTATCCCGCAGGAAATGCGAACCATAAATGACGCCATAAGGTTTGCCGGCAAAGGCAAAGATCCCGGGATTAACAAAACCCGCAAACTGTAAGTAAGGAACTCCGGGAGCAAGGCGGACCACCTGGTTCTTTATCTTGGAGAAATTAAAGCCCAGATCCCAGGTGAGATCTTTGGTCTTGATCGGAGTGACACCCAGGACAATTTCTACTCCCTTGTTCGTCATATCGCCTGCATTGATACTGGCTGAAGAAAAGCCGGTACCCGGAGCAAGGGGTGAGCCAGGTGTCAATAAATCCTTGCTTTTTTTATCGAAATAGGTCAAATCCAGGGAAACTCTGTTCTGAAAGAACTTGGTTTCTAACCCGGCTTCGAATTCATTGACGCTTTCGTTCTTCAGCGGGAACGCATACGTAGTGGTAAGCTGAAACCCGTTCTGCCCATTTACGGGGAAATTAATGTTTCCTACCGCGTTATGGAAGTAAGGGTTGCTCAATTGGTAAGGCCCCACATTATCAGATCCTACGGCCGAATAAGAAACGCGAAGTTTTCCAAAATTCAGGATCGGGCTATTGGCCATTCCCAGCGCTTCGGTAAAAATAAAACCGGCACTGGCAGACCCATAAGGATAAAATTGCTTATCCGTCGACAAAACGGAGCTTCCGTCATAGCGGCCCGTCACATTCAGCGTCAGCATCTTCATATATTCCAGGGTAGCCTGCGCATAGAACCCGACTTTCCGCTGCTTATAATAACCATAGGTTGAGCTGACATTGCTGGCATTGCTGACATTATAAAAACCAGGAATGGATAAGGATACTCCATTTACCAGGGAGCTATTATAGTAATCTGAAACAATATTATTACCTGCAATCACGTCGAGGAATAATTTATCTCCAAGGTCCTTCCTGGCTTCAATGATCAGGTCATTGTTGAAATTCTGATGCTGCATCTCGCGGGTATACAATCTTCCATTGGCGGAAGTCGAGCCAATAATCCCGATGTTCTCGTGATAATTCAGATTATTTATATACATATCGGCGCCAAGCCTTTCTGTAATGCTCAGCCAGGGCAAAGGATTATAGGTCAGGTTAACGACGGGAAGGATACGGTCATTTTTTTCGTCCAGGCCGGTATTATTGACCAGCCAGTAAGGATTGTTGCGGGCTGCCCGGTATACCCGTTGCGTTCCATCGGGTTTGAGATAAGGGAAAGGATTCCAGGAGATCGGGGCGGCATAGATAGTCCAGAGCGGGCTGGCCAGGCTATTGCCTTCCAACAGCCGGGGATTGTCCGAATGAATATAATTCAATTGTGTGCTCAGGGTAAGATTGCTCAGCAATTTGTTGCTGTACTTGGCAAAAAAGGCATGCCTGCTATAGCTCGTTGTGGGCTCCGTACCATCTGTTTTTAAATAGGAATAGGACACAACGTAATTAGATCTTTCTGTAGATCCGCTGACCGTTACATTATTATCGGTCGTATGCCCTGTCCTAAAATAATCTTTCACGTTATCCCTTTTCTGAACCGGCACGCCATTCACCTTCAAGGTGTCGATCAGGGGGCCCCAGGAAGAAGATCCCAATTGCCCATTGTTCCCATTGACATACTTTCCATTGGAACCCTGAGCATATTTGTTCTGGAATTTGGGAAGAATGGGGTTTTCGAAGGAATAGCTGGAGCTGAATGAAATCGTCGGCTTACCCGACTTACTCGATCCGTTTTTTGTAGTAATGATCACAACACCCCTGGCGGCCCGGGATCCATACAAAGCAGTAGCGGCCCCCCCTTTAAGCACGTTGATGGACTCAATAATATTCGGGTCGATATCACTGGCCCGGTTGGTAGTTCCACCAGCGCCTAATGAGCCGTCAGGATTGCCTGCTTCGCTGTTATCCATAGGTACGCCATCAATAACGAACAAAGCGGTATTATCTCCAACCAACGAACTATTACCGCGGATAGTGATCTGGGCAGAACTGCCCGGCATACCACTGGAGTTGGTCACCTGGACACCGGCCACTTTTCCTGCCAGCGCATTGACCAGGTTATCCTGTTTGGCTTCCACGAGCGAAGACCCTTTAACTTCTTGAGTAGCATAGGTCAATAACCTTTTTTCTCTTTTTATCCCCAACGCTGTGACAACGACCTCCGACAAATTCGCATCCGACTGTCGTAAGGAAATGGTAAGATTGCTTAGATCACCGATAGAAACCTCTTTGGTTTCAAATCCTACACCGCTGATAATCAGTTTAGCAGAAGGGGATGCATTGATTTTGAAAGTTCCATCAGCGTCTGCGCTGGTACCTGATTTCGATCCTTTGATCTTGACGGTCACCCCGGGGATAGGAGTGCCTTTTGAATCCGTCACCTTTCCTGTAATTTCCTTGGTTTGGGCAAATACCAGCATGCAACAGCATACGAGTATCCCTAATAACATTAGAGATTTTCTCATGTTGACAGTGAGTTTATTATTAATGTGTGTGTGATGCCAAAAATAAGGATTTTAACAATTTCCTTAAAAAGAAAAGTTAAAATCAATAAAAAAGAATATGACAAGTGTTTGGGAAGGATCGCTGCACTATATTCCGGAATAACGGGTGATTAGCAACAACCGCAATCAATTTAAGATGAGCATGAAGGTTGGTAAGTGAGGTTTGGATTCTTACCTTTGCACCATGGAATTATTAGATGGCAAGCTAGTCTCCCAGACGATTAAAGATACCCTCAGGCTGGAAGTAGCCCAATTGACCACAGAAGGCAAAAAGGTCCCCCACCTGGCGGCCGTCCTGGTAGGCGACAACGGAGCCAGCGAAACATACGTGGGAGCCAAGGTAAAAGCCTGTGCCGAAATAGGTTATAAATCGACCCTTATCCGGCTGGAAGAGAATATCAGCGAATATAAGCTCCTGAATATCATCGAAGACCTGAACAATGATATGGACGTAGACGGGATCCTGGTCCAGTTGCCCTTGCCCAAACATATTTCAGATGAGAAAGTCATCAATGCCATCCATCCCTCTAAAGACGTGGATGGATTTCATCCCATCAATCAGGGTAAACTGGTACAGGGACAACCCACTTTTATCTCCGCCACCCCCCATGGTATCCTTTTGTTGCTGGAACACTATAAAATAGAGACTAAAGGGAAACATGCGGTGGTCGTAGGACGCAGCAATATTGTCGGAAGGCCCATGAGCATCCTGCTGAGCAGCAATACCCCTACCGGAAATTGTACCGTTACCCTCTGCCATTCACACACCCGCAATCTTGGGGACCTATGCCGGCAGGCCGATATTATCGTAGCAGCTCTGGGACGCCCGGAATTCGTTACGGCCGGCATGGTTAAGCCGGGAGCGATCATCATTGACGTAGGTATTACCCGCGTCGCCGATGCCACTAAAAAAAGCGGTTTTGCCCTCAAAGGCGATGTGAAATTTGACGAAGTGGCGCCCTTATCCAGTTATATTACCCCCGTACCCGGCGGAGTCGGCCCCATGACGATCGCAGCCCTGATGAAAAACACCTTTATGGCCTGCGAAGAGCGCAACGGAGGCATTCTTATTTAATATAATATTTAATAACCCGGTGAACTTTTATTCTACATGCCAATAGCTACATCCAATAAACAGGCAGGGGTTTTGCCCGTAATGGAAGCCTTCTATACGATCCAGGGGGAGGGCTTTCACCAGGGAAAAGCGGCCTATTTTATCCGCCTTGGCGGTTGCGACGTAGGCTGTGTATGGTGCGATGTAAAAGAAAGCTGGGACGCGGGAGCACACCCACAACTATCCGTAGAAGAGATGGTCGCCGCAGCCAGCGCCTTTCCGGGCCGCCTGGCCGTAGTAACAGGGGGAGAGCCGCTAATGCATGATTGCACCGGGCTGACCCGGCAATTACACCAGGCCGGATTCACCACCAATATAGAGACCTCCGGAGCTTATCCATTAAGCGGGCAGTGGGATTGGATCTGTCTTTCGCCCAAAAAATTCAAAGCGCCCCTCCCGGAGATCCTGCCCCTGGCCAATGAATTGAAAGTGGTCGTTTACAACAAATCGGACTTTGAATGGGCCGAACAATGGGCCGCCCGGGTAGCTCCGGATTGCCGGCTTTTCCTCCAGCCCGAATGGAGCAAATCCACAGCTATCACTCCCTTGATCATCGATTATATCAAGGAAAACCCCCAATGGGAGTTTTCCCTCCAGCTGCATAAATACATCCACGTCCCCTGATCCCAGCCGAAGATTCCCCGATCCCCAAAGCCCCGGAAATTATTATTCTCCCTTAAGCACCCATGGACTAATAAATCTTTATAACATACGTTTTAGATTTTGATTCGTAATTTTCCCGGTATGAGAAACCACTCCTCTTTTATTTTGTCCGCCGCCCTATGCTTGCTGATGACCCGGCCGGTCCATGCACAGTACAATCCCGAAAAAGTAGATAAAAAGGCTGCTCAACTCAATTCAAAAGCCATGGAACTGGCACAGTCGGATGATTTTAAAGGAGCAATCGAAGCCTTGCAGCAGGCCGTAAAAATCGACGGCAAATTTGAAGAGGCTTATCTTTCCCTGGCCGGTATGTTCGGGCAGCTGAAAAATTATCCGGAAGCCGTCGCTAACTATGAAAAAGCAAAAGCTATCGATAGCCTTTACTTCATAGACTACAACCTGCCTTATTCCATAGACCTTGCCGGCATAGGAAATTTTGAAAAAGCCCTGGACGCCGTAAATGTATTCCTCACCGTCTCCAACCTGAATGAGACCAGCCGGAAAGCCGGCGAATACAGGCAACGATGTTATCGTTTTGCCCTTGATTATGCCGCAACCCATCCGTCCGGCAATTATAAATTCGAGCCCCAGAACCTGGGAGATAGTATCAATACAACGGAACTGGAATATTACCCCACTATCAGCCTGGATGGCAATACCCTCATTTTTACCCGAAGAGTCAACAATTTTAATGAGGACTTCTATGAATCCACCCGTTCGAACGGCGTATGGAGCAAGGCCCAAAGCCTCCCCGGAAACATCAATACGAACCAGAATGAAGCAGCCCAAAGCGTTTCCCTGGACGGTCAATGGCTTATTTTCAACGGATGTAATTTCCCCGACGGATATGGAAGCTGCGATCTCTATATTTCTTACCTGACCCCGGATGGATGGAGCGCCGCAGAGAACCTGGGGGATAGCATTAATACGGAGTTCTGGGATGTAGCCCCTTCTCTGTCCCCGGATAAAAAAGATCTTTATTTTTCCAGCAATCGCCCGGGAGGCTATGGCGGCAGCGATATCTATGTCAGCCACCGCCTGCTGAATGGTCATTGGAGCGCTGCAGAGAATTTAGGTCCTGCCATCAACACATACGGAGATGAAGGAACCCCTTTTATCCACGCCGATAATCAAACCCTGTATTTCAACTCCACCGGGCATCCCGGCTATGGGGACAATGATCTTTTTGTCTCCAGGAAAGGGCCCGGGGGCGTCTGGGGAAAGCCTGAAAATCTTGGGTACCCCATCAATACCATCGAGAACGAAGGCAGTCTCGTCGTTGCATCGGACGGCAAAACTGCCTATTATGCCAGTGATCGCGCGGATAGCCGGGGTGGCCTGGACCTCTATACCTTTCAATTACGCGACGATATCCGCCCCGCACAAACTTTTTGGGTAAAGGGAAAAGTATTTGACAAATCCAGCCACAAAGGATTGCCCTCCAGCGTCGAACTCACCGATCTTTCTACCAAAGAAGTGATCAGCACACTGCAAACGGACGAGACCGGCAATTACCTCATCACCCTGCCGAAAGGAAAAGACTACGCTTTTAATGTCAACAGGAAAGGATACCTGTTCTTTTCGGAGAACTTCCCCCTTAGTCAGCAGCAAGGCGATACTACTTATAACATCGATATCCCCCTCCAGCCCATCGAGGCCAATGCCGCCATCGTACTGAAAAATATCTTTTTTGACCCCAATAAATATGAGCTGAAACCCGAGTCCCAGGTAGAACTGAATAAGGTCGTGCAGCTGATGAAAGACAACCCCACGGTAAAGATCCAGATCAACGGCCATACGGACAATTCAGGAAAAGTCGCTGATAATGCCAGGCTGTCGGAGAACAGGGCCAAATCGGTAACTGCTTACCTCGTAACGAAAGGCATCAACGCCGGCAGACTTTCATTCAAGGGCTATGGAGATACCCAGCCCGTCGCCAATAATTCCACGGCGGAAGGACGAGCCCAGAACCGCCGGACCGAACTAAAAGTCATCAGCAGATAAATGGGGATATAAAAGAAAATTTCCATTCCGGCTTTGCACTAATTTTATAGGCTTACGGTCACCCCATAGATAGAGGTGATCACCTTTTACAGCCTAAGGATCTCCCCATGGAAGATGATCTTTTATATCAACTGGCCCTTTCCAGAGTACCTGGCATCGGCCCCGTGTATGCAAGGAAGCTGATCCGGCATTTCGGCGAAGCCAAAGCTATTTTCCGGACGGGCAAACCTTTACTGGCAAAGATCTGCGGCACGAAGGCATCCGGCGCCATTGTAAACTTCAAGGAATTTCAGGAACTGGAAAAAGAGCTGTCCTTCCTGGAAAAATATTCCATGCGTCCCCTTTTCATCACCGATAAAAATTATCCGCAACGATTGCTCCATTACGAGGATATACCCACCCTTTTATTCTACAAAGGCAATACGGATCTCAACAACTCCAAAGTCATCGCAATAGTCGGGCACACGCACCCCTACAGAATATGGCAGGCAGGCAGCCGAACGATTTATCAGGGACCTGGCCTCCTCCACGCAGCCACTCCCTTCGGGCTTCGAATCATCCGAACCTTCATCCCCGGAGCCATCATCATCAAGCCCATCACCCTCCGAACCCTCCCCATCCGTCCCCTCCTTCCCGGGACCATCCTCCTCCAGCCTCGCGTCTTCCGGACCCGGACCCTCCCCCAGCCTCCTGATCGTCAGTGGCCTCGCCTATGGCATCGATGCTATTGCCCACCAGGCAGCCCTCGACAATGACCTGCCTACCATCGGCGTCCTGGGACATGGACTGGACCGGATCTATCCGCAGCAACATACCTCCCTGGCCAAAAAAATGGTAAAACAGGGTGGCCTGCTGACCAACTTCAATCTAGGTGCCCGCCCCGAAAGCCATAATTTCCCCATACGCAACCGGATAGTGGCCGGCATGAGCGACGCCCTCATCGTCGTGGAAACAGATTCCAGGGGAGGGAGCATGCTGACAGTCGACAACGCCCTAGACTACCATAAAAAAATATTTGCCTTCCCCGGCCGGATCAACGACCCTAAAAGCGCCGGTTGCAATGCCCTTATCCGCACCGGCAAGGCACGCCTGCTCACCCACGCAAAGCAATTCATGGAAGAGATGAAATGGGAACAGCCGGCAAAACCCGGTTCTAAACAGGCAACCCTGTTTCCAATCCCCGCAGATGAATCAGGCTTGTCCAAAGAGGAACGAAAACTGCTGCAACTTCTCCGGGAAAAAACAATGATCTCCCTCGATGAACTTTCCTCAGGAACAGGCAGCAACCCCTACGGCAACGGACTGGCAATGGCCCTTCTTAACCTGGAATTAGAGGGATGGATCGACCCCCTCCCCGGAAAAAGATACCGGCTTCGGGAGTAATAACCGTCAAAAAAACCTCCCGCCCGCCCAGACCTTAGTTGGCGATTTTCCAACTCATTCGTTATCAACCCATTGAAAAATCCCCAACTAACCTCCACAAAAATACACCCCCATCCCCCTCCCTAAAATGCCCTGGGGCCCCCAGACCTTCGCTCCCCATCCTCCCTCCAAAATGCCCCTCGCCCGCGAATCGTCACCCACCCGCGACCGCCCCGCACCCCCCTCCTCACAAAAATTTGGACCGCATTTACCCGCTGCATTATCTTTGCACATGGCAAGAATAAATACCCCCACCGGTAGGTCAAAATCCCCCTCAAAATTTTTCGGAGAAGGACTCACATTCGATGATGTATTATTATTACCCGCTTTTTCGCAGGTTTTACCCCGTGAAGTCGACATCCGTAGTAGACTCACCAAAGAAATCACCCTGAACATACCCATGCTGTCGGCAGCTATGGATACCGTAACGGAGGCCAACCTGGCCATGGCCCTCGCCCGGGAAGGAGGAATTGGCATCCTGCACAAGAATATGAGCATTGACAAGCAGGTGGAACAGGTGCGAAAGGTCAAACGTAGCGAAAGCGGACTGATCATCGACCCGATCACCCTGCATGAGGACGCAACGATCGGCGACGCCCTCCGGCTGATGAAAGAGAATAAGATCGGAGGCATTCCCATTGTCGGCAATAATAATAACAATACTCTCGTCGGCATCCTGACCAACCGGGACCTTCGCTTTGAAGATAACAAACGCCGTAAAGTGAGCGAGGTCATGACCAAAGAAGGCCTCATCACCGCCCCGGAAGGAACCAACCTGAAAAAAGCGGAAAAGATCCTGCAGAAATATAAGATCGAAAAATTACCGGTCGTGGACAAACAGGGCCGGCTGATCGGATTGATCACCTACCGTGACATTCTGCAGTTAACCAGTTATCCCAATGCCGTCAAAGACGCCTACGGCCGCTTACTGGTCGGCGCCGCCCTGGGCATCACCAAGGACCTGCTGGACAGAGCAGGCGCTCTTCAGCATATCGGAGTGGATGTAGTAACCCTCGACAGCGCCCACGGACATCATATAGGGGTCATCAACGCCTTAAAAACATTAAAAAAGACCTTTCCCAAACTCCAGGTCATTGCAGGTAATATCGGTACCGCCGCCGGAGCGAAGGCCCTGGCCGATGCCGGAGCGGACGCCGTAAAAGTCGGAATAGGACCAGGCTCTATCTGTACCACCCGCATTGTTGCAGGAGCAGGTGTCCCCCAAATCACGGCCGTCATGGAAGCCGCTTCCGCCCTGCGTTCCAGAAATATTCCCGTCATTGCAGACGGAGGCATCCGTTATACGGGAGATATGGTAAAAGCCTTGTCCGCAGGTGCTAATGTAGTGATGATGGGTAGCGTATTCGCCGGCGTGGAAGAGAGCCCCGGTGAAACGATCATTTACGAAGGCAGAAAATTCAAACAATACCGCGGCATGGGCTCTATCGGCGCCATGGCCCAGGGTAGCAGCGACCGGTACTTCCAGGACGTGGAAGACGATATAAAAAAACTGGTGCCCGAAGGCATCGAAGGCCGGGTCGCTTTCAAAGGCAATTTAAATGAAGTGGTCCAGCAATATGTCGGCGGTCTGCGGGCAGGGATGGGCTACTGTGGCGCCAAAGACATCAAGGCCCTGCAACAGAACTCACAGTTCATCAAGATCACCAGCGCCGGGATGAAAGAAAGCCACGCACACGATATTGAGATCACCAAGGAATCCCCGAACTACAGCCGATGAGCCTTCGCCGCCTATCTCCGCTCCTGCTGTCTGTGCTATCGGGTTTGATGCTATTTGCAGCCTGGCCGGTGTCTCCCCTGACCTTTCTCATCTTTGCAGCTTTTGTTCCCCTTTTATGGCTGGAACAACAAGCAACCAGCCGGAAAAAATTTTTCGGCTGGACTTATCTCACCCTGGTCATCTGGAATGGCGCAACGACCTGGTGGGTATTGAACTCCACCCTTATCGGCGGTATCGCTGCCATCCTGGCGAACGCCCTGCTGATGTGCCTTCCCTGGATCGGCTTTTATAATGTAAAAAGAAAAAGAGGAGAAAAAGCCGGTTACGCCGCCCTGATCCTTTTCTGGCTGACCTTCGAATATATCCATCTCAACTGGGAATTGAGCTGGCCCTGGCTCACCCTGGGAAATGTATTTGCCAGCCATCCAGGTTGGGTACAATGGTACGAGCTTACAGGCACCAGCGGGGGGAGTTTGTGGGTAATGGTCGTAAATGTGCTGATCTTTTTGCTGCTGCGGGAAAAAATTCAAAATGCCCGTTGGAATCCCCGGCATGCAACATGGATCGGGATTTTATTGATCGTCCCGCTGATAGCGTCCTGGCTGCTGACCCCACTCTCCGCCGCCTCCAGACAGGCATCCGCCCCCTCCGCCGGACAGACGTCCCACACCCCGAACATCGTCCTGGTCCAACCCAATGTAGACCCCTGGGATGAAAAATTCGTGGCAGGAAAAGAACAGGCCCAGCTCCAAAAACTGATCCGTCTCAGCGAATCCCTGATAGACAGCAATACAGCCCTGGTAGTCTGGCCGGAAACCGCCGTCCCCGTCCAGATCAATGAAGACGAGATGAAGACCAATTATTTCATGGCCCCGGTATGGGATTTTCTGAAAAGGCACCCATCCATCAATCTTCTTAGCGGCGTGGAAGGATTCCGCTTCTATAACGAACAGAATAAGACTCCCTATTCCGGCAAAGTGCCGGAGAGCGATAAATATTCGGACTCCTACAATAGCGCCGTTCTATTCGACAGCAGCCATTTCCAGGTATACCATAAATCCAAATTAGTACCCGGAGTAGAGACTCTGCCCTCTTTCCTGAAATTCATGAGCCCCCTGTTTGAGAAATTCGGAGGCACTACCGGCGGCTATGCCAAACAAGCGGAAAGAACGGTCTTGCGTTCCTATAACCAAACCTACCAGGTCGCACCCGCCGTCTGCTATGAGAGTATCTACGGCGAATTTATGTCCACCTATGTCCGCAATGGCGCAGACCTCATCGTCGTCATCACCAATGACGGCTGGTGGGGCAATACGCCAGGATACAAGCAACATGAGAACTATGCCAGACTGCGGGCCATAGAAACAAGACGTTGGGTGGCCCGTAGCGCCAATACCGGCATCTCCTGTTTCATCGACCCGGCAGGAGAAGTGATAGATCCCCAACCCTGGGCTCAGACAGCCGTTATCAAAAAGGCGATCCCGGTCACCCGGGAAAGCCAGACCTTCTATGTGAAATACGGAGATATCCTCTCCAAAGGGGCAGTCGCCGCAGCGGTCCTTCTGGTGATCGGGTCCCTGATAGCCAGCCTGCTATCGCGCCGAACAGCCCGGACAAGCCGAACAAGCCTCAAAAGCCGAAAAAGTGCGTAAAACAATCAACCATCGATCACTCGCCCTTTCTTATAAAGTAGAAGGAAGAGGAACGCCCGTACTGCTGCTCCATGGTTTTGCGGAAGATAGCGCCATCTGGGACGAACAGGTGGAATATCTGAAAAAGAGCTGCCAGCTGATCATTCCCGACCTGCCCGGCAGCGGACAATCATCCCCCCTCTCCAGCCCCACTACCCTGGAAGAAGTGGCGGATTTTATAAAGGCCATCCTGGAGGCCGAAGGGATCGCACAATGTGTACTGATCGGACATAGCATGGGAGGATATATAACCCTGGCTTTTGCAGAAAAATATCCTGACCGGCTGAAAGCCCTGGGACTTTTTCATTCCATCGCATTTGCCGACAGTGAAGAAAAAAAAGCCGGCCGGCAAAAAAGCATTGAATTCATTCGTAAGAACGGTTCCCCGGCCTATATCCGGCAATCCACCCCCAACCTGTTTTCAGAGGACTCCCGCAAAGAACACCCGGAATGGATCACCAGCCTGACCGATCGCTATGCGGCCTCCCTCTCCCCGGATAGCCTTGTTTATTACCAGCAGGCCATGATCAGCCGACCCGACCGGTCTCAGGTGCTGGCGCAATTCACCGGCCCCGTCCTGTTTATTATCGGCCAGCAGGACAATGTTATCCCATTGGATACCAGCCTCCGGCAAACCCATATACCAGCATTATCTTATATCCATCTCCTTGAAAATAGCGGCCATATGGGCATGATGGAAAATAGTGCCGCCAGCAACCGGATCCTCGCTGATTTTTTACGGCAGTTTTGACGGCTAGTGATTAATTTTACAAATGAATAAGATCATTTTAATTACCGGAGCGACTTCCGGTTTTGGAGAAGCCTGCGCCCGAAAATTCATGGCCGCCGGCGGATATAATATCATCATCACCGGCAGAAGAAAAGAAAGATTGGAAGCCCTGAAACAGGAACTGGAAGCACTAGGCCAACCGGCCGCAGTATTACCCCTCGTATTCGATGTACAGGACAGAGTAGC
The DNA here is from genome assembly GCA_036394375.1 of Puia sp. Taxonomy (GTDB): domain Bacteria; phylum Bacteroidota; class Bacteroidia; order Chitinophagales; family Chitinophagaceae; genus Puia. Next base: position 42,153 of record DASWFF010000041.1, on the reverse strand, counting down.
GGTTTTCTCCGCTATCAGTCAACTCCCCGCCAACTGGAGAAAGATCGACATCCTGGTCAACAATGCCGGCCTTGCCCTGGGTAGGGACCTGTTCGAAGATGCCAGCCTGGATGACTGGGAGACCATGATCGATACCAATGTAAAAGGCCTCCTCTATGTATCTAAAGCCGTCACCCCCCTGCTGATAGAGCAGAATAAAGGCCATGTTATCAACATAGGCTCCGTTGCCGGTAAGGAAGTCTACGAAAAAGGGAATGTGTATTGCGCCAGTAAATATGCAGTCGATGCCATTTCAAAGGCCATGCGGATCGACCTGCTAAAACACCATATCAAAGTAACGGCAATCCACCCGGGTGCAGCCGATACGGAATTCTCAAAAGTCCGCTTCAAAGGGGACGAAGGACAGGCACAGAAAATGTATGAAGGCTATACGCCCCTGAGCGCCGAAGACGTAGCGGACACCGTGTTCTACTGTGCCTCCCTGCCCGCGCATGTATGCATCAATGAAGTGAATATCACCTGTACGGCGCAGGCAAACTCGTTTTACCTGTACAAGGAAAATTTATAACCCTTTACCGTCAGGCCCGTCGTCAGGTGCCCTATGGCGCCAGCGATATCCTGATCTGTATACCGGCCTTCGTCGTAGTGATCGGCGGCGTAGTGGATATTTTAGGATTTGTCCTTCGCTGATCGAAGTAGAGCTTTAAATTGATCCGGTTATTTAATACATAATCCACAGAGGGAGAAATAGTGATCACCCTTTGTCCCCCCGTAGGCAAGCTGGCATTCTGGTCCAGGTAACTACTGGAGGTCGCATCATCCCGGATACTAAAGTCCAGCCGGAGCGTAAGATCATTCTGATTTTTGGCAGCGGCGCCGGGTGGAGCCCCGGGGGCGCCGGAAGAGGGGTTGGAAGGCGTTTTACCATTACCCGACACCTTCCACCCAAAAGGCAGCGGCACCCCCCGCTTGCGGAAGCCGGCCCCGACGGTGATCTCCGACGAATGCGTCTCGCTCAGCTGGAAATCGATCAGGCTCAGACTCAGCTGGCGCGATTTGCTGTATCCCACTTTCGCCTGCATCTGGTTGACAAATTGCATATCGATATCGATCAGCGGGGCAAACTGCTCCGAGATGGTAATATTCGGCACCTGGTAAAAAGGCACATAGTTCCCGCTGAGCGTATCTATAAAACCAGGCTGCCCATATCCCCTTGGATCACTGTAATTCAGCTGCGAACCGAAGCTGTTCATACTTAGCGTACTGGTATAGGCGTTAGTGACATTCAGGTTCGTGAAGATCTTATTAAACCAGGGCAGCCGGCTCAACCCATTATAAGTGAGATGCCAGTTCGGCTTGGGCAGATACCCGGAAAAAGGATTGGAGGTCACGTTCCCGCCGCTCTCATTGATCAGGGCAATCGTAGAGGGGCTCTTGCCCGTATAGGCAGCGATAAAGGCTGGGATCAGCACATCCTGTGCATACCTGCCATACCCCTTTGCATAACCATCCGTTCCGATCAATCCGCCCGTATAAGGATTGATATTGCCCAAACGGGAGGATATGACGGCCCGGTAATTTTCGAACTTCTGGAAAGTAGTGGAAAGCTCGTTCGGCTTATACTTCTCAAATAAAGTACTGAAGGAAATAAAACTGACGCTGAAAGTCCCCGCCACATATGGATTTAGCCGGGCAAACCCGTTCCCGCCGACCGTGTCCTTATACAACTCGGAATAATTGGACCCGAAAGTCTTATCCCAGTTGATAGCAAGATGCAGATCCCGGACAGGCTCCAGCGTAGCGACAATCGAGATCCTTTGAGCAAACGTTATAATGTTTTGGTTATTAAAACCCGTATCGGTACTTAATAATCCCCTTTTACCCAGCCTGTTGATAAAATTGGTGTCCGGGCGCTGCCCGAATACATACTTCCATCCCGGCTGATTGTCCCGTAGATTCATGCCCAATACCCGCGTACTATCCAGGAAACCGTAAATCGTGGAAGAAGAATTATCGGAATAGTTGAACGTAACATGCTTCAGCGAAGTCAGGATCTTGGCCAGCGCCTTGGGAAGCCCCGTCAACCTGGGAGCCTGGAAATTATTTTTGTTCCGGGCCGTGTCCCTACTGGTCGCCGGTGGCTTGCCGGCCCCATTGCCTGCCGGCTGATCCAGGCCACGCAATAACTTCCATTTGCCGTACAAACGGGTAAAATCCAGGTCGGCCAGCACCGTTTTCTGCTGCGTATTCTGCAGGCTGTTCCCCAGCGTCGTAGCCAGTTGGGAAGCCCCTGTCCAGGTATAGGTAGCCGAATACCCCGCCCGTATCGTCGTCCAATCCAGCAAAGGGATCTTGCTGGTGGGCAGCGTATAAGTGGCATTGGCGCTCTGAGAATACAATACCGTCCTGCCCCCTTTCCAGAAATTACTCCACATACGCTTGCGGGCCGCATGATCCAGCCGCCCGCTGTCCTCATCCACCCAAGCCTTGTTGGTAGCCGTAAAGTCGATGGCCAGAGACCTTGTCAGATCCCAGCGCAGCGTGTATAACCGGTCGAACGTAAAAAACTTATTATAAGTCTCCGGCAAGAGATTCTTGGGACCGCCGATATTCCGCGACCGGTAAGCCCCGAACTGCCGGTCGATATTGGCCTGAAAACCCAACACCGTAGGCATGGGATTGAAATTAAAATCCCTGATCAGCGCCAGCCAGGGCGATTTGGATTTTATCAGCTTCTTAAAAGGCTCCCAATACCTGGCGGTATGCGTATAATTATAAGCCAGGTTAGCCTTATTCGTAATCAGCTCATCCTCCACCGCCAACGGACTATGATGCTCCGAACGGTTATAGGAATAGCTGACATTAATATTTTCAATACTCCATATCTTCAGCTTCTTTCCGCTGGTATTATTCTTGTGGACATTGGTAAAATTCAGCGTCGTCACCGTGGTCTGATCCACCGCCTGCTGCTGGATAGAATCTTTCTGAGACGCCGGGGCCGCCTTGATCTTATCCGCCAGTTTAATATCCAGGTCGAAGGGATCGTATTGCGGCGTACTCGTAGTTTTGGTTAAACCTGCATAAACGGGAATGGACATAGCAGCTTTCTTGGGCAGCAGCTTGCCTAATTCCAGGTTGGCCGCGGCATCGATCTCCGCATTATTATCATAAGAACGCTCGTTGGTGTTCTGATCGATCGCCCCGAACCCGGCCGTTCGCTTACTGCCCGATACCGTCATGGTACCCAGATCGGCCACCTTGACATCCACCTTTCCTACGGCCGCCCACCCTCCTTGCGTACTGATATCAGTCAGCCGCAGCTCATTGAACCAGACCTCCGTACAAATAGTGGGCTGGCGCGTATTCTGCACCCCCAAAAATAAAGCCTGCACCGCACCAAGATTCGGATTTCCCAAAATAGCATAGGTCCTTCCGGAAGTATCCGACTCTTTGTAATAGTCATTACTGACCCCATTATTATTCCGGTTCACCTTCAACTGTATCAGGCGGCTCAGGGACAGGCTGAGATTATTGGCCGCCGGCCAGATATCCGTATCCAGCGTGGCCCCATAAGCAGTTTTCTTCAGCGGTATCCGGACCTCATAATAGTTGCTGACAAAGTCACTCCCCATACGGATGATCGCCGTCAGATCATTGTCGGCAAGGCCATTCGGATTGTTATTCCCGGCTTCGGCATGGATGAACATATCCATCGTTCCGTACCGGCGAAGATCCTGACTGGTGGTCTTATAAACACCCCTTACATCCCCTTTGGCCAGGTTGCAGATCTGCAGGCTCATAGCCTGTTCATTAAGCAATAGATTGACATTGTTATTGCTCAACTCCTGCTGCCGGTTTACCCCCGGAGGAGTGACATAGATGATCGGGGTCCGGGAACTGTTCTGTTCGATATTAACCGCCGTTACATTAAAAGTAGTCGTATTGTTGGCGGGAAGAAGCGTATAATTCCCCGTCGTGTCGACCACATACTCGAAACTTCTCCAGGAATTCCGCACCAGCTCCAGTTTGGCAAAACGGCATACCACCGAATCACTGAAACCCGAAAGATACATACGCATGAACTGGATAGACTTAAAGTCCGGGATATTCCCTACCTTCTGAGCATACTGGGAGATCGGTATCCGGAACTGGTACCAGGTCTGTGTAGCCCCTCCACTGGGTGTAAACGTCTGCTTATCCGTAATGAAATTCTGTCCCACGCTCAAGCCTGTCGGAGTCAGGTTCACCCGGTATTCAAAATACTCCTCCAGCTCATTCATCGTATTATCCCTGTTCAGATCTTCCTGGTCCGGGTATAACGTATAGGCCGTGATCGTGGTCTGACCCGATGTGGCGATCGGCGAGTTGCCCTGGGGGTTATTTACATTCTTATAACGGCCAAGGATACCTGTTTGCCCAGCGTCGTATTTGGCATCCCTGTAATTCACGAAATTATCGTTCGATGGATCGGCCAGCGCATTTTGATAGACCGCGGACCCGACCCCATAAGTAGCAGCCAGCGTATTCAGGTAATTTTTAAATTTAGACTGCTCCTGAATATCCGTCATCCCATCCAGCCCCACATCCTGGAAAGGCCGGTCGCCGGCATCGTTGCTGAAGGCCGTCGTCACCTGTATCGGATTGGCAGGTACCCTGCCCCAGACAGAACTGCTGTCGATCGCCGCATTGATATTGGGCGTATTCAGCCCGTTCTCGAATTCCTTTTTACCATCCCGGAGAATATCTTCGGAAACGCTGCCCAGGTCAAAATACATTTGCCCTCCCGTAGAATTAGGATTGGTCAGAAAAGGACTTTGCATCCAAAACTGCAGGACCTCAATATTATTGGTTTCGAAATCCGTCTGATCGAGCGCACGCATGATACCCCCCCAACGCTTTTGCGGATTCAGCAATTTCCCCGTACTGCTGACGCTTCCCGCCCGCATATCGAAATTATAAGGACCCCGGTCCGAGGGATAATAAGCCATATCGAAGGTGATCAGCTGGGCCTGCCCCGTCTGAACCGTCTGTTGAGGGAAGAGCTGCTGCACATTGATCGGCGCGATCCTCGGATCCAGCAAAGCATTTTCATAACGGTCCGGGTTATTGGGATTGCTCTTATCCTGTAAAGTAGGCTCGATATTATACCAGGCCACTTTGGCGCGGTTAAACCCATAATCCAGGGAGTCTTTCAGACTGCCCTCGGGAAATAACCCGTTTCCCTGCGGAGTGGAGGCCAGCGCCCAGCTTGTCAGCGGGAACCGGAGGTCGATCGAACTGGTGGACCCTTCGAAATCATCGATATATACCGCCCCGCTGGTTCCTTTACCGATCTGCGGAGGATGCCCCGGACGCAGGATAGCCGCCTCTCCGTAAGCATTGATCGTACTCATCTCCTTGGTAGTGTATAGAAACTTGTTCACGGCCCGGGTCAATTGCGGTAACTGACCCCGGTAGTTGATATCCATGCCATACATGGTATTCCGTATAGGATCCTCCCCGTAATTGGTCTTGCTGAAAAAAGGCCGTTCATTCAGCCTTTCGATCGTACCGCCGATCGCCAGCGACTCGGTAGCCGTACTCTTGGCCAGGTAGTCCAGCCTCACCCCCAAAAAACTTCGTTGCTGCAACCCGAAATTGGCATTATTCTCGAAAGAGACATTCACCGCCACACCCGAATTGATGATCGCCTGGTTGATGATCTGTACGGTACCCAGATTGTAATCGACCACATAGTCGACATTTTCCTTCAAGGTCTGCCCCCCGGCCGTCACCACGACGGACCCCTGCGGCACATTATAGGCCCCCAGGGAAAGGTTGGAAGTGGATTGCCCCTTGGCCACCCCATTGAGGACATACCGGTCCACGTTAGCATAGGTCTGGGCTACCGCCTTGATCGTATCGTACAGCCGGTAGAAAATATACTTGTCCTTAAGCGTCTGCGGAGCTCCGGCAAAAGCGAGCGTGTCCAGGTCCTTCCCGAAAGGCTCCAGTACGGGAAAGATGATCCTTCCCATGTTGGAAAGCACTGTATATCCTTCGAGGTAGTCAAAAATACCATCCGGCTGCGGGTCATTATGCGCATTCAGACGGTCGAGATTGAGCACCGTCAATAGAGGAATATTCGCCTTCGGCCCCTCCGGCAAATACCTTTTAGTCCCCTTGCTGGGTTCATCATATGAAATATTGAACTGAAAACCAGCTTGTTGAATATTAGAGAGATAACTGCCGCCCGGCGTCTTCAGAGAATAGACGTTCTTCATCATCAGGTTCCACAACGGCAGATTCGTACGCTGGGAAGTGGCTTTCAGCAATTTAAGATACAGCACCTTCTGTGAGCCGGCCCCCGTTCCCACGGCCGTATCCGGTGGAACATCCTGCGAAAATTCACCCACCTGGTAAATATGCCCGTTATAACTGTATTGATAAGCCACCGCCAGTACATCATTGGCCTGGAGTGTCTGGTTCACGGAGAGGAACCCGATCTGCGGGTTAAAATAATAGTCTGTGGCGCTCAATTTCCGGGCATAGACCATTTCAAAATCCTGTACCTGCACTAGCCCCAGCGAGTTAAGCTTATTGGCCGCCGAAGAGGGAACACGGCTGGAAGGATCATTGATAATGCTCCGGTACTCGTTATTGGCGTCATTCTGCGGATAAGGCAGCCCATTCCCTTTAAAATTGGTATTATACGGATTGCTTTCCCCCAGGTCCATCAATCCCACGATATTCCTGGAACCCGTATCCACGCCCGCCCGGTTGGTTACCCATACCTCTATCCGCAGGATCTGCACCTGGGAAGTAACGACGGGCAGCCTGGCCATGGCTTTGTTATAATTGCTGCGGAAATATTGGGCCAGCAGAAAATGCCGGTTTTCTTCGTAGTCATCTGCCTTGAAGGAAAAAGAAGTAACCGAAGCCCCGCCCTGGGAACCCACCGACTGCTTTTGCGAACGTTGATTGGCTAGAACAGCTGTAATCGATAATTTACCGAACTGCAGCTTGGTCTTGATCCCGAATAAAGATTGAGCGCCACTCATCAGGGTGCTCTTCGTCTCAAAAGAAACATTGCCTGCCTCGATCTTTTTAATGATCTCATCCGGCCCTCCGGTATAATCCAGCTTCAGCTGGTTTTCAAAATCAAAATTAGCCAGCGTATTATAACTGATAGGGAGCTTCAGCTTACTCCCGATATTGCCAATCACATTAAGATTTGCATTCATATTAAAATCCAGCCCCCCCGTCTTACGGGCGCTTTCCGGAAGCGTCGGGTTCTGGATATTCTGCCCCTGATAACCGGCCGTAATGTCCACATTACCCTGTGGCCGGATGTCCGGCTTTCCCTCTCCGAAGATCCGGTTGAACAGATTGTCACTGACGGACAATTTAGGACGCAACAGCTTTTTATTGAGGGCGCTGAGGGCATCGGCCCGCTTACGGAAATATTCGTCCTGGGAATTTCGAGCCTGGATTTGCATCAACTCGTCGAACGTAAGGTAGGTCGGCTTTCTATAATATTGATTACCAACCTTTTCAACGATATAATATTGTTTGGTCACCGGGTCATACTCGATGGAGTCCCTGATATTGATGGGGTCTTTAAGATCGAAAGGATTCCTGTTCGGATTGGAAAAAGGATCTCCCCGGCGGTCATGCAGAGGGAATTTGAGCGTATCTGTTTTTTTCCCGGAGGTATCGGTGGGTAGCCGGGCGCTATCGGCAGGCAATCGGGATGTGTCGGTCCTTTGTTTGGTACTATCCCTTTGCTGGTAGGAACGCGCAGACACAGTCGTATAAAAGACAACAGAAGCGGCAGCAGTTAGTACCGTTGCTAGAATTGACTGGAACAAATAACGCGTCAAACTTTCCTCAGGAATTAGTTAAGTAGAAATCAGGAACGATAGGCTACAAGATTTTTAAAGCTTTCTTAATAATGTCCTCCACTTTATCGGTTCCGGACACCTCATTTGTTATTTTCCGAATCGCTTGCTCTGCGGCAGGTCTGGCTATGCCAAGCGTGATCAGGGCATTTAACGCGTCCTGTTCAAGGGTATTGCTCAGCGTCGATGAAATATTTGTTTCCTCTTTGTTTTTGCCTAATTTGTCACGTAACTCCAGGATGATCCTTTCGGCAGATTTCTTTCCGATCCCTTTAATACTCTCCAGTTGACGGGCATTTCCCTGTAAGATGGCGCGGGTAATCTCCTCCGGCTTAAGAGTGGATAGCATCATTCTGGCAGTGGAAGTCCCTACTCCGGATACACTGATCAGTTGGATGAACAGCTCCTTTTCCGTCCTGTCAAAAAACCCGTATAAAATGTGCGCATCTTCCCGTATTTGGAGATAAGTAAGCAAAACGCCCTTCTCCAGATTTTCGATCCGGGAATAGGTATTAAGGCTTATCTGCAATTCATATCCGACTCCGCCGGCTTCAATATGGACCAAAGCGGGGGTTTTATAGACAAAATCTCCACGTAAAAAGGCAATCATGCTTGCGAAAGTAAGGATAGTTTATCGAAAATTTTTCCCCACCTTTGCCAAAATATTTTCTTAACCTGATTGGAATTTATAATGAGCCAGAAAATGACCGCCGCCATTACAGCGATTGGAGGATATGTACCTGAAGACCGTTTAACAAATGCAGACCTGGAAAAGATAGTTGATACCAACGACGAATGGATACGTACCCGCACAGGCATAGAAGAAAGGAGGATCCTGAAAGAGCCCGGTAAAGCCACCTCCGACCTTTGTGTCCCCGTAGCTCTGGAGATCTGTAAGAAACGGGGCATCAGCCCGGAAGAGATCGATTGCCTGATCGTGGCGACCGTCACGGCTGATATGCTGTTCCCCGCCACAGCCAATATCGTTTGTGATAAAATAGGCGCTAAAAATGCCTGGGGATTTGACCTGAGCGCCGCCTGTTCCGGCTTCCTGTATGGACTGACCACCGGCGCCATGTACATTGAAAGCGGTCGGTTTAAGAAAGTAGTCGTGATCGGCGCCGATAAAATGAGCAGCATCGTCGATTACAGCGACCGCACTACCTGCGTTATCTTCGGCGATGGCGCCGCCGGCGTTTTATTAGAACCCAATTATGAAGGATATGGCGTACTGGACAGCATCCTTAAGAGCGATGGCAGCGGCCGTAGTCATTTGCATATGAAAGCAGGAGGGTCCCTCCGGCCCGCTTCCAATGAAACGGTGGCAGCCAAAGAGCATTTTATTTATCAGGAAGGCCAGGCCGTCTTCAAATTTGCTGTAAAAGGCATGGCCGATGTATCGGCTGAGCTAATGGAACGCAACCACCTGACAGCCGATGATATCAGCTGGCTGGTGCCCCATCAGGCCAATAAACGCATCATCGATGCTACCGTCCACCGGATGGGTCTCTCAGAAGAGAAGGTTATGATCAATATACAACGTTATGGCAATACCACGGCCGGCACGATCCCCTTATGCCTGTGGGATTGGGAAAGCAAACTGAAGAAAGGGGACAACCTCGTATTGGCCGCTTTTGGCGGAGGATTCACCTGGGGAGCGACCTGGGTTAAATGGGGATATTAATATGACAGACTCTAACTTTTTACCGAAATATGGCAGACTCTAACTTTTTACCGACCGGCTTTAGTTCCCTGGCAATACATGCGGGACATGAACAAGACCCACGTTATGCTCATCTGACCCCTATTTATGCCAACAGCACTTTTGTATTTGATGACGCGGAGCAGGGCATGCGACGCTTTTCCGGGGAAGAACCCGGTTACATCTATACCCGCTGGGGCAACCCCGGTTTCACAGAAGCCGAAGAGAAGATCTCCGCCATGGAAGCCTTCGGTCTCCGGGACCCCCAGGGCAATCCCTTAAAACTTAAAGCCCTTTTGCATTCATCCGGAATGGCAGCCATCAGCACCCTGCTGCTGATGAACCTGAAGGCCGGAGATAAGGTCCTCACCCATTTTTCCCTCTATGGAGGCACCCAGGATTATCTGCAAAACCTATTGCCGGCCCTGGGCATATCCGTCGTCATTGCAGATCTGCGGGATCCGGAGAAAGCAAAGGCCGCGCTGAAAGCAGATCCCGCTATCCGCCTGTTATACCTGGAGACCCCCGCCAATCCGACCATTCAATGCGTGGACATCCAGGTACTGAGCCAACTGGCCAAAGAACGGGGACTCATCGTAGCCTGCGACAATACCTTCGCTACCCCCTATCTGCAGCAGCCTTTTCGTTATGACGTGGACTTCGTCATTCATTCCACCACTAAATTCCTGAATGGCCATGGTACGGCCATCGGAGGCGTTCTGCTGGGCCGCGACCTGGAATTCATGCAGACAAAAGCTTTTAAAACATATAAAACCCTGGGTGGCAACAGTAACCCCTTCGATACCTTTTTACTCATCAACGGGATGAAGACATTGGAGCTGAGAATGGAACGGCATTGCCAGAACGCCCAGGAAATCGCCCGCTTCCTGGATCAGCATTCCCGGGTGGCCCGGGTGAATTACAACGGCCTTGAATCCCATCCCGACTATGCCATAACAAAAAAGCAAATGCGGCACCCGGGCGCTATGATGAGCTTTGAATTAAAGGGAGGGCTACAGGCCGGTATCCAGTGCATGAATAAACTGCAGATGTGCACCCGTACCGTATCCCTGGGCACCTGCGATACCTTGCTTTGTCATCCGGCTTCCATGACCCACAAGAGCGTGCCCGCTGCCCAACGGGAACAATACGGCATCACCGACGGACTGATCCGGATGAGCGTAGGCATGGAAAACCTGCCCGATATCCTGGCAGACCTCGATCAGGCATTAAAAGCTTAATTACCGCAAACCAGAAATTCATCATGGAAAATATACAGATACGAAGGGCAGTCAAACAAGACTGTCCGCGATTACTGGAGCTCATCCGGGAATTGGCTGAGTACGAGAAAGCACCCCAGGAGGTTACCGTGACCCTGGATCATTTCACGGAGAGCGGTTTCGGCCCTAACCCAATCTGGTGGGCCTTCGTCGCCAGCGTGGATGGTATCGTGCAAGGCTTTGCCCTGTACTACGTCCGTTATAGCACCTGGAAAGGACAACGCATGTACCTGGAAGATATCCTCATCACCGACAAGATGCGCGGCAGAGGATTGGGCAAATTGCTCTTCGACCGTTTGCTGGAAGAGGCAAAAGAAAAGAATTTCCAGGGTATGGTATGGCAGGTGCTGGAATGGAACGAGCCGGCGATTAACTTTTATAAAAAATACAATGCCAGCTTCGACCCTGAGTGGATCAACTGCTCCGTGCCGATCTCTGCCGATCTCACCCTCCCTTTAGGGAGGGTTTAGGAGGGCCTAATTCACTCCATCCGCCTGCATCTCTTTATTGATCTTCTGGATCAACCCCTGCAGGACCTTGCCCGGCCCTATTTCCGTAAAGTGAGAAGCGCCATCTGCAATCATAGCCTGTACACTTTGCGTCCAGCGCACAGCGCCCGTCAGTTGATCGATCAGATTCTTCTTGATCTCATCCTTACCCACTACTGCCTTGGCCGCTACATTCTGATAGACGGGACAGGTAGGATTATAAAAAGTCGTTTTTTCGATAGCCCCTTTCAATTCCTCCCGGGCCTGTGCCATTAAAGGAGAATGAAAGGCGCCTCCTACCGGCAGCAGCATAGCTCTTTTAGCGCCGGCAGCCTTCATACGCTCGCAGGCTAATTCAACGCCCTTTATAGAGCCGCTGATCACCAGCTGCCCGGGACAATTATAGTTAGCCGGTACCACCACTTCTCCCGTCTCCTTTTGTACTTCGGCGCAAATAGCTTCTACCTTACCATCTTCCAACCCCAATACCGCCGCCATCGTAGAAGGAGTCGCTTCACACGCTTTCTGCATCGCCTGTGCACGAACAGACACCAGCTTCAATCCATCCTCATAACTCAATACCCCGTTCGCCACCAACGCGGAAAATTCGCCTAAAGAATGACCCGCTACCATATCGGGCCTGTTATTTTCAATGCCTTTGAAAACAATGACAGAATGCAGGAAAATGGCCGGCTGTGTCACTTTAGTCTGCCTCAGGTCTTCTTCCGTTCCGGAGAACATTACATCGGAGATGCGAAACCCTATAATCTCATTGGCCTGCTCGAATAATTTTTTTGCGAAAGCGCTATTATCATAAAGACCTTTTCCCATACCGGGGAATTGCGATCCCTGCCCCGGAAAAACATACGCATGCTTCATATCATAAGGGTTTATAAAACAAATATGCCACAAAGACCCGATTCAGCAAAGAAAATCTTTGAGCTATTAAAAAGAAAATATTTGATTATTAATGTAGTCTGGCAGAGATTAATTTGGTGAACTCACTACGGGTTTCATTTTTTTCAAATTCACCCCAGAAAGCCGAAGTAGTAGTGACCGAATTTTGTTTCTGGACGCCCCTCATCATCATGCAAAGATGAGAAGCCTCGATAACAACAGCAACCCCCAGCGGATTCAAAGAATCTTTTATAGCATGCAGTATTTGTGTGGTTAGTCTTTCTTGTACCTGCAGCCGACGCGAAAAAACATCCACCACACGGGCGATCTTACTTAACCCGGTGATCCATCCGTTCGGTATATAAGCTACATGAGCTTTCCCGAAAAAAGGCAGCATATGATGCTCGCATAAACTATATAATTCTATATCCTTCACCAGGATCATTTCGCTGATATTTTCATGGAACTTGGCAGAATCCAGAATGGCTTTGGCATCCTGCGTATAACCCTGCGTAAGGAATTGCATAGCTTTCGCCATTCTTTCCGGGGTCTTCACCAACCCCTCTCTCTCAGGATCTTCCCCGAGTAATGTCAATGCATCCTTGTAATTGCCGGTGAGTCCTGAAGTGATCCGTTCGTCGTATTCTTCAACTTTCTTATAGGCCATGAATGGGGAGATTTTATTTTTTTGGTGATTCTTATCCGTAACTGCGTCAGGCAGGATATTCCACGAAATTCCGTTCCGTCTCATACAATCTCACCTGCAGCTCCAGTTCCGGGTTGATCCTTTTCCGGAGCAGTTCATAGATCACAGTAACAATATTCTCGGCCGTTGGATTGAGATTTTTGAAATAAATAGTGTCCAGGTTGAGATTCTTATGATCGAATCTTTCCAGCACCTCCTCTTTCGTGATAACAGACAGCACTTTCATATCGATCACATAACCCGTCTCCGGATCAGGCTCCCCTACCACTTTTACCACCAGCTCATAATTATGCCCATGGTAATTAGGATTACTGCATTTACCGAATACCTCCGCATTCTTTTTGTCATCCCACAAAGGATTGAAAATACGGTGGGCAGCATTAAAATGCTCTTTCCGGAAAACGGCGATTTTTTTATTCGACACATTCATGTTTTAAGGTTTAACTATGGCCAAAATATTCTACATAGATCCGGGGCGTCTCATACAACTTGATACAATGCAATTGTACTTCCACCGGTAGATACGGTTGCAATTGCTGCCAGATCCCGATAGCCAGATTCTCTGTCGAACACATTTTGCCAACCAGGAAATCGACATCCATATTCAGATTCTTATGATCGACCTTTTCAATGACATGATCTTTAATAAGCTCACTCAATTTCTTCACATCGAATAAGAATCCTGTGTCCGGATTCGGATCCCCCTTGACCGTTACATACAATTCATAATTATGACCATGCCAGTTCTGATTGGCGCATTTACCAAACACAGCTTCATTCTGCTCATTACTCCAGCCAGGATTAAACAATCGATGGGCAGCATTAAAATGTTCTATCCGGGTCAAATACACCATACCTCAAAATTATGCACCGGGAATGGTTTATCCTGAAAACTAACCCATCCCCGGTGCATGACTAATGATGGGCTTTCAGCCAACGGGCCCTTGCCCGCTATGATAAAAATTTTCGCAAAGGTAATACATAGCGCTGGCAATGTCAATGATTCCGATATTTGCAGTATGTATATCCTGCTGGCAGCCGCCACGACTTTCGAAATTCAGCCTGCTATTGACTTTCTGCCCGGCCCAGGCGAGGGATCATTCTCTGTTCCAGGCTCCCGGCATGAAGTCGGCATCCTGATCACAGGCGTAGGCTCCATAGCCACTACTCATTCCCTTATGCGTCAGATTGGCAGGCGGAAGCCTGACATGATCATTCAGGCTGGAATCGCAGGCTGCTTCACCCGAAGAGCCCCCGGTGATGTAGTGGCCATCAGGGAAGAAAGCCTGGCAGACCTGGGAGTATGGGAAGACCAGCGCTTCAAGACCCTTTTTGACCTGAACCTGGCGCCAGGGGACTCCCCCCCTTTCTCCCAAGGCCTGCTGATTAATCCTTATAAAAAATTATTGGCTTTGTCCGGCCTGGAGCCCGTACGTGCCGTCACCGTAAATGAGATCAGTACCGATAGAGCCCGGATCGAATGGATTCAACAAAATACAGCCCCCGTTGTTGAAAGCATGGAAGGCGGAGGTTTTCATTATGTATGCCTGCAGGAGAATATTCCTTTTCTGCAGCTCAGGTCGGTCTCCAATGATATCGGGGAGAGGGATAAGACCAAATGGGACATCAGGGCGGCCATCGCCAACCTGAATACCCGGTTGATCGACTTGTTGGAAAAGCTCGCCCGGGAGGATAGTTCGTCCATCCGGGAAATAATAGAGTCGGATAATACCGTCACCCATCAATAAAAAAACAATTCAAATGACATTTACCCTGGGATTCAGCCCCTGCCCGAACGATACCTTTATTTTTGACGCTCTGGTGAACAAAAAGATTGACACGGAAGGCTTTGACTTCGAGGTCAGGCTGGAAGACGTCGAGACGCTTAATCAATGGGCCCTCCGGGGAAAACTGGACATTACTAAAATAAGTTATGGAGTATTGCCGCTGGTGCTGGACCGGTACGAACTGCTGGACGCCGGCGGAGCCTTGGGAAAAGGAGTAGGTCCCTTATTAATAGCGAAGAAGGAGATTCCGGTATCCGGGCTTTCTGAACGGACGATCGCCATTCCCGGCGAACGGACAACGGCCCACCTCCTCTTCTCCCTCGCCTTCCCCGAAGCCCGGCAAAAAAAATTCATGGTCTTTTCCGGCATCGAAGAGGCCGTATTGACAGGGCAGGTAGATTGCGGGGTCATTATTCATGAGAATCGGTTTACCTATCACCAGAAAGGCCTGACAAAACTCCTGGATCTGGGAGAATTCTGGGAGGAGACTACCGGCTGCCCCATTCCATTAGGCGGTATCATACTGCGCAAAGAGGGGGCTCCCGGCCTGCAAAAAAAGATAAACCGCCTTATCCGCAAAAGCCTGGAATATGCTTTCAGCCATTATCCGACCCTCCCGGATTATGTAAAACAGCACGCCCAGGAAATGGACGAGCAGGTAATGCGACAACATATTGATCTCTATGTCAATAACTATTCTCTATCCCTGGGAGAAGAAGGTGAAAAAGCCGTCCGGACCTTATTGGACACTTATGCAAAGATGCACGCTCCCCTCACTTCCCAATAGCATCTTACTGCACACTCCGGTCCAGCTCCCGGTGCAACGAAGTGACCAGCTTACATCCATAGGTCGACGCCCCAAAGGACCGCACCCATTTTATCCCTTTTAGCGAATTCGTTAGGAAAACTTCCTCGGCGCCTTCCAGATCCTCCCGGCTGGTCTCTTTCTCCTGCACGCTGAATCCGGCGCCTGGAAGGAGTTCCAGCAGGTAACGTCTCATGACGCCGGCAACCCCCCCTTCCGTCAGCGGGGGAGTATAGATCTGCCCCTGCTTGCAGTAAAAGAGGTTCGCAATAGTGCTGTCTGCGATCCTGCCGTGATTATTGAGGACCAGGCAATCATTCAGCTGATGTTTCCGGGCATAGAGCGCCGCCAGGACATAGAGCAGGTAATTATTCGATTTCAGATTAGCAAAGGAGTCACAGGACTTCCGGCCATCAGGAAAGACATCTATCACCAGCCCATTCTCATTCAGCGAATGGCTTCGCGGAGGCAGTGGCCAGGTTTGAATAATATAATTCGGGAAGTGATTAATGGGGTCATACAAGCCGCCGTCACCGCGAAAGACCACAAGTCGGACCCGGGCCAAAGCCTGATGGCCATTCTTCTTACAAAGCTCCAGTACCTGGCCGGCCAGCTTTTCTGCCGTAAAAAAAGGAGGGGGTTCAAATTGCAGGAGACGGATTCCCGCCAGAAGTCTCTCAAAATGAAATTGTTCCAGCAACAGACGGCCTTCCGCCACTTTCATCGTTTCAAACAGGCCATCGCCATAGCGAAACCCCCTGTTATCGGCCGTAATAATAGCTGTTCCGGAAGGAAGGGCCTTCCCGTTAAAATTTATGAAAGTCCCCCCCGTACTGCTGCTCAAATTACTCACCTGTCACCTGATTTCAGATTATCCACCTTACTGCTGCTCGATAATGCCGTTTTTCACCGCATACATGACCAGGCCCGCCATGGACTTGGCCCCTGTCTTGGTTTTTAGCTTGTCCCGGATCGCTTCTACCGTCCTGGGACTGATATCGACAATATCCGCAATCTCTTTTGTGGTCTTTTCTTCGCACATCAACTTTAATACAGTCAGTTCTTTTTCGGTGAGATTTACGTCCTGAGGAGCGCCGATCTCAGGGCGCCGGGTCCGCAGCCCTGTCAGTAAAGCCTTGTTAGTCAGCTCATTGAAGAAGAATTCCTGTTCATAACAAGTCTTGATCGCCTGGTAAATGGTCTCCGAATCGGAGTTTTTGGTAAGATAGGAATTAGCGCCGATCTCCATTAATTTGGATATCATGGAATGATCGTTATGCATCGAAAGGATGATCACCTTAACGTGGGGATATTCCTTACGGATCTCCGGTAAAGTCTGGATCCCATCCATGATCGGCATTTGAATATCGAGGAGAATTACGTCGGGCTCTATGTGTTTGAGCAAATTCAGCAGTTGCATCCCATTATCGGCTTCTGCGATCAGCTCTACATCCTTCTTAACGGCAAGCGCCGTTTTTACGCCAGCTCTAAAAAGGGCATGATCGTCAGCAATAGCTACCTTAATGGCTTGGTTCAACTCTGGTTTTTTCATACGATTCTGTATTTTACAAAAAGGACTTCGGGGTCGACCCAAACTCCCTGCAAAATGAAACAAAAATTGCAATACTTACTATAGGAAATATACGAAATATATCCATTACGGAATATACGTAAAAACGAATATACGCTGTTTTTTTACGATAACGAAGGGGAATTTATACAAGAAGGATATACGTTATTTTACGACAAGGCCCGTAAAAGCCGAATAAATAAAATTGAGCAATTGTGCGCTTGTCCACATAGTTATTCACATCTATTTTTGTACTACAAGTTGATTGACGAGGATTAGCAACCTCAGACCATCCAATGTCCTGAAAACCGTCCAGAATGATTTTCAATATTCTATGAAACCCGGCAAAATCCAATGTCAATCAACTTCTTTTCGGTTATCCTGATTAATGTCCAATAAGATCCATTTATCCTTAATCGTCCAATTGATCCAGGTTCCTATGAAAACCCAGGTTTAATTATCCAATATTCGCGAAGATCCAATCCAAATCCTTGTTTAATCCGTTTTTTGTTGATTCTCTCTGATTTGTAAAAGTTTCGTTGCCTGCTTCAAAAAAGCAGGCAATTTTTTTACCGGTCCAGGAAGGACAATAACCGGTTGTCTTTCCCCGAGAACTGCATATTATTGGCCAAAAGGAACTCCTCATACTCCCGGCAAACAACAATTCCCTTATTCTTAAGGAAAAAATAAACGGATAACTCTTCCAGCAAATAGGGCTTGATAAGAGCCTTGGGATCGAAAGGAATAGTGGGATCGATGGCCCCTCTGAAATGATCCAGTTTCCGCCCATCCAGCGGGCCGATCAATATTTTCCAGATATACTCCCGGCTCTTCCAGGCAATAAGGCCTTCGAGGCACATAAGTCTTTGTCTGAGCTGTTGAGCATCTTCCAGTTTCATAGAAAGGTCTTAATAATTGGCGGAACAACATTCCTTCCCAAAATTATCGGCAGACAGGTTCTAAATAAAAGCATAAACACGCGGGAGGTAGGGTATTTTTCTTCACAGGGCAGGGTGTTTTAACGGTAGAGGTCTTGACCCTGTGTTGTATCTTCATTTCTTAAAGAGATGCACATAGATATTTATATTTTTTCTAATATTATTGTATGGATCACAAATCTGTTAGCCTTGATAATAGGATGTCTCTATTGTTACCGGAAGAACCTGCCAGCTTATCTTAAAATTTTCCCTTTTTATCTATTTGTGTCTATAGGGATTGAGGTCGTCGCCAATCCGTATTTAAGACCTATTTTTAAACTGCTTGCGTTTTCTACCCATCAGTCGTTGATAAGCAATGTTTTATATAATTTTTATACTGTATTTGAGACTTTTGCCTTTACCTATTTTTTGTTTCAGGTCATCCATTCCGTCACCATAAAGAAATTAACCATCCTGCTGCTTTGCCTGTTTGCGTTGTTTTTTATAAAATCTTATTTGGCAAATGACCTGTATATTATCAATGACCCAGCCATATTATTTGAAAGCGTTATTATCATCACGCTATGCCTGACTTTTTTTAAAGAGCTTTTTACCAGGCCGGAAACTGTCGATCTGCTTACAGAGCCTTCTTTCTGGTTAGTCACGGGAATATTCTTTTATCTCGCGACTATTTTTCCTCTTTTCTTGACAAGGTCCTGGTTACGAAGTCAAGGACTGACTAAAGTTTTAGACAACTTATATTCCATCAATAATTTTGCGCTCTGTGTCACCCATCTGTTATTCATTAAAGGCTTTACATGCAGGACAAAGAAATAGTAATATCCATCGTTATTATTTGTACGCTGCTGATAATAATTCTGATAGGCTTTATTGCTGTTATCCTCCTTCTTTACCAGAAAAAACAAAACCTTTTTAATATAAAATTAGAAGGCATTAAGGCTAATTATGATAAGGAATTGCTCAAAACACAACTGGAGATCCAGGAATATACCTTTCAATATATTTCCCGGGAGATCCATGATAATATCGGCCAGTTCATTTCTTTAGCCAAGTTACACCTCAACACCCTGGAAATTAAAGAAAATACCCCGGCGACCCAACGTGTCGGCGATGCGGTAGAACTGCTTACCAGGGCATTGGATGAGCTGCGCGATCTCTCCCGGAGCCTCAGTTCGGAAGTAATCCGGAATGGCGGATTGACCAAAGCCATCGAACAGTTGGTCGCCCAGTTGCAAAAACTGGCCATAGCAGAGGTCGTATACGAGATCAGGGGAGATTATCAGTTCCTGGATGAACAAAAAGAGATCTTCATCCTCCGTATCTTACAGGAAGCGATCAATAACGTCATCCGGCACTCACGGGCGGCCAATATTAAGATCCTGCTCACGTATGAGAATAACAGCTTAATATTAACGATCCATGACGACGGCATTGGATTTAATACGACGATTATCCGGGATCAAAAGAATACCGCGGGGTTGAGCAACATGATGAAAAGAGCCAAGATGATCAATGCAGTCTTTCATATTGAAAGCGCTGTTCATAGGGGAACGGAGATCACCATTGTCGTGCCCTATTGACTAACCATTCAAGATAAAAAATAACGGATGAAATCTGTCAATAAAACTGTTAAGATAGCTATGGTCGACGATCATATCCTTCTACGGGATGCCCTGGCCACCGTCATCGATCGGTTTGACAACTGCAAAGTGATCTTACTGGCAGCCCATGGAAAAGAATTGCTGGAAAAATTACAACCGGAAGAATTGCCGGACCTGGTCATTCTCGACCTCAATATGCCCGAGATGGATGGATATGAGACGGCCAGATACCTGCGAGTCAACTATCCGGAGATCTATGTGCTGATCCTGACGATGTACGACTCTGAGATCACCTTATTGCGGCTGCTGCAGGCCGGGGCAAGAGGTTTTTTAAAAAAAGATATCCATCCGGGAGAGCTTAACCTGGCCATCCAGTCCGTAATAAGCAGCGGCTATTTTTATTCCTACAACTCTGCCGGGAAACTGGTCAACTTGTTTAAAAAGGATAAATCCAACAACAATCAGGCCGACAGACTGACCCTAAGCGAGAATGAATTGACCTTTCTGAAATTAGCCAGCACAGATATGACCTATAAAGAGATTGCTACCGTCATGAAAATAAGTCCCCGGACAATCGATAATTACAGGGATGCCCTGTTTGTAAAACTAAATGTGAAGAGCCGTGTAGGCCTGGCTATTTATGCCATTAAAAGCGGAGTAGTTACCCTGGAGTATTGAGGCGGGAGCATTGAGGATTACCCGCAGGGGCAAGATTCAATCGATCAGCTTATTACGCATGGCATACATGATCAGCCCGGCGATGGTCTTGGCGCCGATCTTCGTTTTCATATTCTGACGGATGGTTTCAATGGTACGCATACTAAGGAAAACTTCCTTGGAGATCTCGTCGGTAGTTTTGTCTTCGGCAAGGAGCTTTAAAATACGGATCTCCTTTTCGGAAAATTTAATGGGACTGGGGTAAAACTGCCGGACCTGCCGTTTGGTCTGAAGTTTGGAGAGCACCGCCTTATTCACCAGGTCATTGAAATAAAAGTCGTCATTCATACAGGTGAGGATCGCCTGGTATATTTCATCGGGGTCGGTAGTCTTGGTCAAATAGGCATTAGCGCCCATTTCCATCATTTTAGAGATCATTTCCTGGTCGTCGTACATGGTGAGCACGATGATCTTTACTTCTTCATATTCTTTCCGGAGAAGGCCAATCGCATTGATACCATCCACCTCCGGCATCCGGATATCCATCAGTAATACGTCCGGACGCTTGATCTGCATCTTATGCACCAGATCCTTACCATCTTCAGCCTCCCAGAGAATTCTCAGGTATTCCTTGTTCTTCAAAGCCATTTTGATACCGTCGCGGAAAATCTTATGATCATCAGCAATCGATACTTTAATTACTAATTCAGCAGTCATACCGGCAGGTTTGTAAAATTAATAGGTATAGGTCTCAAATTTTCGTTGATAATTGGGTTGATACTACTCATTTCCGGTAACTTTTTACCAGATATATTCACAATGCACGGAAAAATACCATTAATACTCTTAGAATTTTTACGAACTGAAAAGTAATTTCCGAACAAATTAAAATGGGCAGTTCTGCTATTGTATCACAAGTACTTACCTTTTATATTTGTATCAGAAGTTGATTGATTAGGATCACAATCGCAAACCATCCAATTGTCCATTTACCGTCCAGTAAAAGATTTCAATATCCCTGAAAGCCGACCTTAAAATCCAATATCAGTCAACTTCTATCTATTTAAAAGCCAATTAGCTCCTTCTCACTTATCATCAAATTTGCCTGGAATGCATCAAATAACCGGATGAATAGAACGGCAAAACAGGAATAAAATTTCACCTCCTTCCCATTATCCTTCGTATAACCCCCTTTGCCCACGACCACTATCCTTCATTTAACCGCTTGTCCAGATCACTATCCTATTGTATAGACCTTTTTGTCCTCGACTTATTACCGGATAGCCCCGTTTTTAAAATCCTAACATACTCCTTTCCCCAACTTATACACATTTGGCACAAAATGTGTACAAGCACCCATATTCGTGTTTCTCCCAGCCCAATTTACTACTTTTACGATAGTAAAAATACTATTTTTATAGCGTGAAAATACTCTATTTTCGCCTCGTAAACCCCCTCGTAAAAACACGTCAAATGCAATACAGACTTGAATTACAAGCAATTTAAAGCATTTTACCATAAATTTTGGCCCTTGTCCATCTTTTTTTTTAGGGGTTATTTAGTTGCACAAACTAACATTTTTCAAACCTCTAAAAACTTACTTTGTTATGCAAAAAGAGTTACTTACTAAAAAGGACATAGCTTCAATCGGTGAAGAAATCAGCCATGAATTGGCCGTAGAATTCGTTAGTAGCTACAAGCAGGCTAATCCTGGCGATATCACAGGATACGTGATCGGTCGCCACATTATCGACCAGATCCTTGCCCAACCAGGGTGCGTTGGTATGCGCTTCTATAATGCATTAAATGAAGATGGCTTGAAAACCTTGGTATATGTGGGTGTTGATGCGTCTGGTAAAGATATAACTAAAAAGGTAGTGGTTGAACAAAACGGCATGTTATCAACAGTTCCTGCCATTGTTGCAGACAGGACTTTTTTAGACTGGATTTGGACTTTTGGCAACACTACTGCTAAATGATTCGTTTGGACTAAATGATTCGCTTGGATTATAGAACAATGCCTTTTATATTTGATAAAAAAATAAGGCATTGCTCTCCCTATTAAGTGTACTATCAGAAATATTACCTGTCATCTTTTACCTTTGTTTCGTCAGGCGGAATAAAGGAGAGGGATTATGGGTAATATTTGTGTATTGTTTTATTTCATTTTCTGCAGAAACCGGAAGCATTTTTCTGCATCCTGCCATAGATAAGTTTTACCTGTTCGCCTCTGTTACCATTTGCGAATACACCCTGTTTAGCTTGTTTTTATACCTTGCCATTAAAGAAAAAACATTCAAGTATATTATCATTCTTGGCTCATTGATCTTTTACGCGATGGCCATTATCAATCTTATTTATAAAAAATCGTCAACGTTCGACTCCCTATCCGCATCGGTAGAAGCAATTTTGATCATAGTATACAGCATTTTATACCTGTATGAGCAGATCCAGGACCCGGAAGTTATATACGTATACCATACTAAGCAATTCTGGATCGTTGCCGCATTCTTTCTTTATTTTTCCTCCACACTTTTCTTGTTTGTCTACGCAGCCACACTAACGAATCAGGAACATAAAAACTATTGGTTTATTAATGATTTTTTTAATATATTAAAGAATGTCTTTTTTTGTATTTCTCTTACAATGAAAAAGGACATCCCTATATCCTCTAAAGAATCTTTAACCCTATAAATAGCAAAAAACCTGACTAAATGAAAACTCTAAAACCTAACCTAGTCGCCCGGAGACGAATTACTACATGATACTTTTACAAGCCATTAATCCCGGTAGCAACGTATCCCTGGTGCTGTATTTTGGCACTATTGGAATGTTGGCTCTTACTATCGGGCTTATCGTATTCATTATCTTCCATCAACGCAAAGTGATCCGCTACCAGTTGCGTTTGCAGCGAATGGAACATGATCAGCAAAAACTGCTCCTGAACGCCTCTATACGCTTACAGGAGGAGGAACGCCAGCGCATTGCAGCTGACCTGCATGACGACGCCGGACCTTTACTCGCAACGGCAAGGCTCTATCTCAACGAGAACCTGGTTAACCTGGACAAAACAGCCCAATTACAAAGCATTTACAACGCCAAGCAGATCATAGACGATACCATCCAGCTGATCCGTAATATCTCGCATAGTCTGATGCCTCCCACCCTCAAAAACTTCGGGTTGGAATCCGCCGTAAATGACCTGTTCCAAAAGATCAGCGGCTCAGGCAGTATGAATGCCAGCTCCCGTTTTCACGATTACCGGGAGCGCCTCCAGGCGGAAAATGAGTTGATCATCTTCCGGGTCATCCAGGAACTGGTAAACAATATCCTGAAACACAGCAATGCCAGCTTCATTCATCTCACTCAGAATACCAGCGGAGATAAATTTTTCATCCGCCTGCATCATGACGGACGCGGTATTACCCAGAATGATTTTAATAAATTGAATAAAAGTAATGTAGGGCTGGGACTGAAGAATATTCAAAGCCGGCTGAAAGTGCTGCACGGCAAGATCTTTTTCGAGAAGGATATGTCTCAAACCTATTATAAAGTTACCATTGAATTGATGAAAGAGGAGGAAGACAGGCTGGCAGAGCAGGAATAGAATTTATGCGTATCTTTAGTGTACAATACCTATGGGAGTAATTAAAGTTGCAATAGCCGATGACCACAAGATATTCCGCAAGGGTGTCATCTTATCCTTACGTCCGTACAATGCTATAAAATTTGTACAGGAAGCGGAGAACGGCCAGGAACTGCTGGATGGTCTGGCTGCCTCCGAACCCGATGTCGTACTAATGGACCTCCGGATGCCCCTCAAAGACGGTATAGAAACGACCAAGATCATCGCCAAACAATACCCCTCCATTCATATCATAGCCCTGACCATGTATGAAGATGAGCGCTTCGTAAGCCACATGATGGAAATAGGCGCCAATGGTTATCTCCTCAAAAGCGCCGACCCCTCGGAAATCAAGAGGGCCATTATAGAAGTGGCCACCAAAGGCTATTACCTCAATAACTTTGTCAACCGCATCCTGCTGAAAAAATCCCATACCCGCACCAAAATAATTCCCAGCCTCAATACAGAAATCTCCCTGAATGACCGGGAAAGAGAAGTCGTCCGTTATATTTGCATGGAGTTCACAGCCCAGGAGATCGCCCAAAAGATCGATTGTAGCCCCAGAACCGTAGAAGCGATTAAAGATCGGCTGATGGAACGGTTTGGTGCGAAAAATACGGCAGGACTCGTCTTTTTCGCCGTAAAGAATAACCTGATAGACTAACCTCAACGGTATATATCCATTTCCGGTATATCTCCGTCAATAATCAGTTTGCCCAGCGTCTTCTCCCTGATCTCCTCCACAGAAACCCCCGGCGCCCGCTCCAGAAGCCTGAATCCTCCCTCGCCGATACTCAAAACAGCCAGTTCTGTCACTACCTTTTTCACGCATTTTACCCCGGTCAACGGGAGTGTACAAGCCGGCAACAACTTAGACTCTCCTTTGGGATTCGTATGTTGCATAGCAACGATAATATTCCGGGCACTGGCGACCAGGTCCATCGCGCCGCCCATCCCTTTGACCATTTTCCCCGGTATTTTCCAATTAGCGATATCCCCCGTCTCGGCAACCTCCATTGCCCCCAATACCGTCAGATCGACTTTCCCAGCCCTGATCATGCCAAAGCTTTCCGCGCTGTCAAAGAAAGCCCCTCCCGGCAAAACAGTCACCGTTTCCTTTCCGGCGTTGATCAGGTCCGCGTCTATTTCCGCTTCGGTAGGATAGGGACCGATTCCCAATAGGCCATTTTCAGATTGCAGCATGATAGAAATACCCGCAGGTATATAATTAGCAACCAGGGTCGGGATCCCGATTCCCAAGTTGACATACATTCCATCCCTCAATTCCTGTGCGATCCGTCTGGCGATACCGAATTTGTCCAATGCCATAAGCTACTGTTAGTTTATGAATGATAGTCCGGGTTTGCCCCGGCCGTTGAATGATTTGAATGCTCTCAATTTGAATCCGTCAGGGCGCCCGTGATCCTCCCCTCGCTAGGAGCTTTTGCTTGTCCCGCTAAGGCTCACCGTCCTGCGCTCTATACGTTTTTGGTAGTCACGGCCCTGAAAGATCCGGTGAACATAAATGCCGGGCACATGTATCTGATCGGGGTCCAACTCTCCGGGCTGCACCAGCTCTTCGACCTCTGCAATAGTGATATTGCCTGCTTTTGCCATCGAAGTAGAGAAATTGCGGGTAGTTTTCTGAAACACCAGATTGCCAAGAGAATCCCCCTTCCAGGCTTTAACGATGGCAAAATCGGCATGAAGCGCATACTCCATGAGATAGGCTTTTCCCTGAAATTCTCTTAATTCTTTGCCCTGAGCTATTTCCGTACCGACCCCTGCCGGCGTATAGAAGGCGGGGATTCCCATGCCGGCCATTTGTATGCGGGTGGCTAAAGTGCCCTGGGGGATCAGGTCCACTTCCAGTTCGCCACTAAGTAACTGCCGCTCGAATTCCTGATTTTCTCCTACATAAGAACTGATCATCTTTTTAATCTGGTGGGTTTTCAGTAAAAGGCCCAGCCCAAAATCATCCACTCCGGCATTATTGGAGATACAGGTAAGCCCCCTGATACCTTTCCCGGCCAAAGCGGTGATACAATTTTCAGGAATTCCACACAATCCGAAGCCTCCCAGCATAATGACAGCTCCGTCCTGAATATCATGAATGGCGTCATCCGCACCGTCAACGACTTTTTTCATCTGGCAAGAGTTATGGTTATAAAAATACGATTAAGAACGGTACCGGGCATCATTTGGGCTGCTTTCCCTTAACAGTATCCATTGCGGCAGGCTTGTGATTACCCGGAAGGTTCCCGGGCGTTATCGCAGCAGGCTGCCGCTTAAGGATCGTCCCGGACGATGGTTTATTCTTCATGGCAGGGTTCCCTGGCGCCGCTGCCGGCACTGTCACCACAGGCTTGGGGGGCGTCAACACAGGCCTTGAATAACTCTCCGCCCGCAAACGATTTCCCCGCGCCAGGAGACTATCGAAAACATTCCTCGTCAGCTCGGGATGCTCCTGGTAGTACCGAAAACTTTTACGGAATTCCTCCCGGGAGACCTGATGCAACAGGAATACCTCCTCGTAGAGTTTCAGGGTCTCCGTCTTTACATTGATCCGGGCGGAATCCTTTAGCAGATACATCGAAGAATACTGATCCGCCTGGACCATATCCCAAAGGATCTTCTCCATTTCATCACGGGGTATAATGCCCGAAGGGACCTTATCCTTATCCGAACAACCCACCACTAACAACATCGCTAAGAGGCCGGCGACTATCCTCATTGAAGGTCTTGTTTATATTTATTAATGTTGGAAATATCCAGCCTGGTGAGCAGTTCCAGCGCGCGGCTCTTTTCATCGGGAGGTGATTTCTGGAATATTTTCGATAGCTCGCCCGACTTCCCCTGAAAAAAGAATTGCATGATCATCGTATTAGGCGTCTCGGTATTGACGGTATTCAACATGTTCAATGTGTTCAAAATAGCGGTCCTGCCCTCCGCCTCTTTATCGTACATCTGATCCAGCCCCGAACGGTAATAACTGTAATAAGCATCGTGAATAAGCGTGTACTTGCTATTGGTAAGATTCTCTATCAGCCAGTACCGGTTGCGGATACCATCAAAAGCCTTCCAGCCACTGATATCCCGGCTATCCGGCGCATTATTGACGATATTCAGCGCTTTCTGAAAATAAGGATCGCCGCCCCTTAAAGAATAGGAATCGAAATTCAATCCCAGGATCATATACACATAATAGGCGAATTCCGCCGTCAGATTAGCTGCGAACGGCTCCGTCCCCTGGACCCTGTTCTCATTGAAATCGAGGGGCTGATATTCCACATACCGGAAGGCAAAGGACGCATCGTCAAAATTGATCAGGGGACTCCGATAGGAGGAATTAAAGACGGGCCGCCCCGCCTGTACCGTAAGACTGGCCTGGAAAGTATTATTATCCCCCGCTGAACTGA
This sequence comes from Puia sp., assembly GCA_036394375.1. Lineage (GTDB taxonomy): Bacteria > Bacteroidota > Bacteroidia > Chitinophagales > Chitinophagaceae > Puia. The sequence continues at coordinate 14,798 of DASWFF010000041.1, read as the reverse complement.
TATTCAGCAGGAAATTGCAGGCGATCTTCTCATTATTCTGAAAAGACTCATTGGACCATTTCCTGGTATTCACGAAATCACGTAAGGCCGATTGTAAGGTCTGAAAGATCTTGTGGTCCACCGTGGAAGGCAGCCGGTTTGCCAATACGGTAATATTCGCCTGTAGTTCCTGGGCACGCAGGCAGGGAGCCACCAACCCTAAGATCAATACCAGTAAAAGATAATTTTTACGCATACAACAGTTTTACAATGCTATCAACGATATCACGGGCCACTTGTTGCTTGGGCTTTCTTTCATAAGAGGACTCATGGCCATCACTCCCGAAAATGGTGATCTTATTCGTATCGTATCCAAAGCCGGCGCCGGCGTCATTCAGCGAATTCAGGACGATCAGGTCGGCATTCTTAGTCTTTAATTTATCCAGGGCATACTCCCTTTCGCCGGTGCTTTCCAGGGCAAATCCCACCAGTACCTGCCCCTTTTTCTTCTGTTGCCCCAGCGTCTTCAGGATATCCTTCGTTTTTACCAGCTCCAGGACAAAAGTATCGCTCTTCTTTTTGATCTTTTCCTTCGATTGGACGACAGGAGTGTAATCGGCTACTGCCGCCGACAGTACGGCTATATCGGCCCCGGACCATCTTTCCAGGCAGGCATTGTACATCTCACCCGCCGATACGACCCGGAGTACGCTCACCCCCGGATATTCCGCCTCCTGGGAAGACGGTCCCAGCACCAGGTCCACCAGCGCTCCCCTGTCCGCCAGTTCTTTTGCAATAGATATGCCCATTTTCCCGGAGGAATGGTTGCCGATAAACCGGACCGGGTCCAGCGCTTCATAAGTAGGCCCGGCCGTTACCAGGGCCTTTTTCCCGGTCAGATCCCGGCCAGGGCCAAACACCTGATCCCGGATATAGCTAAGGATCTTCTCCGGCTCAGCCATTCTTCCATCCCCATAAAGACCGCTGGCCAATTCTCCTTTTTCGACAGGTATGATCTTGTTTCCAAAATGGCTCAGGCGTTCGAGATTTGTCTTCGTAGACGGGTGCTGCCACATATCCTCATCCATGGCAGGAGCAATGACCACCGGGCAGGTGGCCGACAAATAGGTAGCCAGCAGGAGATTATCGCAAAGCCCTTGTGCCATTTTAGCCAGCGTATTACAGCTGAGGGGAGCAACCAGGAACACATCGGCCCAACGCCCCAATTCGACATGATTAGCCCAGGTATCCTCTTCAAAAAGATCTATAAGTACAGGATGTTTGGAAAGGGTGGCCAGGGACAAAGGAGTGACGAAATCCCGGGCCGCAGGGGTGAGAATGACCTTGACAGAAGCTCCTTCTTTTATTAATAACCTTACCAGTAACAAGGACTTATAAGCGGCAATACTACCTGTTACCCCTAGCAAAATTTTTTTTCCCTGGAACATGAGAATAAAATTAGGTCATTAAAAAGGGCGCCACAGGCGCCCACGGCCGAAGGCCATCATATCATAAAATAGTTCTCCTTCCGTTTACCGTTATTTGAAAAGGTCATCATCGTTCTTACGATAGTAGATCTTGTCATCCATGAACTCCTGCGTGGCCAATAATGCCGGATTGGGCATTCTTTCATACGCTTTGGAGATCTCGATCTGCTCTTTATTCTCATGAATTTCTTCCAGGCTGTCGGTATGACTGGCGAATTCTTCTAATTTATTATGCAGCTCTTCCTTAAGAGAAATATTGATCTGGTTAGCCCTTTTTGCAATAATGGCAATAGATTCATACAGATTACCCGTCTTTGCCTTAATGTCGGTAAGGTTCTTCGTCTCCACTACATTCGTAGTGTTTGCGTTAACTTGTCTTCTTAACCTGCTCATTTTTTACCAATTTAATATTAGTTTGAGATAAATTCAGATATTCCTGCACGCTCTTCGTCAATTTGCTATCGGGAAAACGATCCACGAACTCATTACATTGTGTAACGACCTGTCCGAACCGGTCTTCTTTTTTCTCATCCACGCTCACCAGGGCATATTGGTAATAAGCCCTGATAATCAGGAATTTGTACTCATCACTCTTTTCGGAGTCCGGGTAGCTGTTCATCAGGCTGTTACAAGCGACCCCTGCAGCCTTAAAATAACCGAGATTGAAATATAATTCAGCACTCTTAAAATCCTTCAGCTCCAGCTTGGCCCTGCACTTATCGATGATATCCGTAGCCTCTTTTACCTTAGCCGAGCCGGGATGCGTATTAATAAAAGCCTGCATAAAACCAATGGTCTTGGTGGTATTGGTCTGATCCAGCTCCACCTTGGGAGATTGCCTGAAAAAGGTATAAGCCCGCATATAATCCATTTCCTCGGCCTTTGTACTGTTCGGGAATACCTCTACGAAACCCTTAAAAAGGTTCTCGGCATTCGCGTAATCCTTCAGATAATAGGCGCAATAAGCAAACTTGTAATAAATATCCTCAAAATGCTCACTCCCTTTAAATACCCTGAAAAGCTCTTCGAATAACTGCTGGGCATGATTATAATCTTTATCTGCATAATACTTGTCAGCCATGCGCAGCTTATAATCATAATCATTACTTTTCAAAACCTTTGAAAAGGGCGAACAAGAGTTAAGCGTAACAATTCCTATAAGAAATACAGTAAGTAGTCGCATAAAGACCTGCAAAATTAAGGTTTTAAACACAAATTAGCGCTAATAAAAACACGAATTAACACTAATAATCGCTTATTAGTGCTAATTCGTGTTACAAATTCGTGTTAATTCAATTTATTTTTTCCTCAGATTAGGATGTGGGGCCGGTGCTGTGTTCGGGCCTTCTTCCCCGGTGCCGTCTTTCAGGTCTACCGTATTCTCTTCACCACCACTCTGTCCGTAGCGGAAGATAAATCTGTCGGCGCTAATTCCTTCTTTTTCAACGAGATAGTTGATAACTGCATTTACACGATCCCAGCTTAACTGTTGTGCTGCCTTGCTGGATTCGCCATAACCGATAACAGCTATTCTGCAATTGGGGCTATTCTTCAGCTTTTCTGCAGTGCTGGCCAGTAATGCCTGGGCATCTTTCGACAAAGTCACTGATCTGCCTTTGAAAGTAATGCTGGGCAGGTCGCCGACATTACATTTGCTCCTCATACCTACTCCATTGGAATCGATATAGGCCTTCAGGTCTTTACAGCATTGAGGATCAGGGCATTTACCGACTCCGTCAGCATCTACAGGCTGGCACTGAGTGGGGGTAATGAGTTCCTTATCCTTACAATCCGGTACTCCGTCACCATCCGTATCACGGCTTACACCATGCGTATCGACAGGGCAACCTTTGGGAGTATTGGGCTCAAGGTCGAACTGATCGGTAACCCCATCGCCATCTGCGTCATCCAGTACGGGTTTGGGCAGTTTCATGTGGCGGGGAGCGTTGATCTCGTTGTAAGCATAATCCAGCGGATTGAGCCACCAAAGAGGTTCGACGGCGTGTTTGCCGATATTGTAGTTGAGGCCAAGAGAGACGAAGTTGTAGCGGTCCTTAGAAGCAGTTTGAGCGATGGCCTGAACAGCAGTCGGCGAATAATTATTCTGCCATTGCTGGCCATCCAGCAGGTCCGTCGTGGTGAACGTGAATTTATCTTCCAAGGCCAGGTTGAACCGGTTGTTCAGTTTGAACTGGAAACCCATACCCAGTACGCCAACAGCCATTAAGGGGGCGCCCCCTAAAGTGGCATTGGCGGTGCCTCTTTCGGCCATGGTGGACCAGGGGCCCGACAGGGCGCTCTTCAAGGCTTTCCGGATATCTTTCCGGTGCTTGTAATCTTCCACTGGGAATTGAGTCATTACAGTGGCATAATCGGTGGCATAAGTAGTACCATCGCTTTTAACAGCCTTGTAGAAAGTGCTGTAGGTCGCAGCGCCGATACCCCCGAAAAGGTACATATTCCAGCCAGTCTTGGCTTTATGAAAGTTAATGTTATTGAGCGTAAATACTCCCTGGAGAGACAGCTCATGAACGGTAGACCGGAAATTATAGAAAATAGGGCTATAAACGCCTGCAGCAGTCGGAGGATATTCCGCGCTTAAAACAGGGTTCTTGCCGTATGACTGAGAATATTGATAGTTCAATCCTCTCAGCCGGATCCAGTCATACTCCGCCCGCAGAGAGAACACATAGCCCAATGCTTTCCGGACATGAAAGCCAAAACCTCCCGTGGGCCCCCAGTTGTGGACACTCGTAAAGGCGGTAGTATATCCGCCTTTTACTCCGATTTCCCATTCATTCCTTGGCTTGGCAGGGAAGGGATACGCGTTGTTCAGGAATTCATTGTGTTGAGCGAGTCGTTTGGTAGGAATAAGAGAGGAGTCCCGCACATCATAACTGCTACCCACCTGGGCATAAGAGTATGATAGAAACAGGCAGAGTAACCCAATTAAAAGAGTGAATTTTTTACTTGCCATAACTGAAGTTTATGTGAATGAATGAATTAAACCTGAGAAGAATATGCTGCAAAAATAGAGATTGGCGATCAAAAACCAAATTTTTTTAACAATACATATAAAATAAAAATTGTATTAAGCAGACCGTTAGACAATTGAAATTTAAAATTAGATGCTTTAGAGAAAGAAAATATTCTCAAAGTAGTAATATTGTTCTCCCGTTCATTCGCTTGATAGGACAGCAACCGGAGACGAAGGGTATCCTGACCGCCAGCCAGGTAATGGATAAGAAACCAGACCTTTGACCAGATGTTATGATTCGACATAATTAAAAAAGACGAAGTGAACAGATGAAAATAGCACAAGTAATATTACGTGAGGAATTGGTCGTTTTTGAAAAAAAGTTCAAGGATGCCGTAAAGAGTCAGGTGCCTCTGTTGGACAGGATCATGCGATTCATTGTCAACAGGAAAGGTAAACAACTGAGACCCATGTTCGTATTGCTCTCCGCCAAACTATGCGGACCGATCAATGAATCGGCCTACCGGGCAGCCTCTCTCGTAGAATTACTACACACCGCAACCCTGGTGCATGACGATGTCGTCGACGAATCCCTGGAAAGAAGGGGATTCTTCTCTACCTACGCCTTGTGGAAAACCAAGATCTCCGTACTGGTCGGGGACTACCTCTTGTCAAAAGGGCTATTACTCTCGTTGGACCATAGTGATTTCAGAATATTACAGCTTCTATCAGACGCAGTACGTAAAATGAGTGAGGGAGAGTTGCTTCAGATGGAAAAATCCAGGTCCCTTAACCTGAGCGAAGACGTTTATTTCGAAATTATCCGTAACAAAACAGCCTCTTTGCTCGCTTCTTCCTGTGCAGCCGGAGCTTTTGCCGCCTCCAATGACGAGGCGCTGGCCGAAAAACTACGCCGGTTCGGGGAAAAAGTGGGGGTCGCCTTCCAGATCAAGGACGATCTCTTCGATTACGGAAGCGAGGCGATCGGCAAACCCACCGGCAATGATATAAAAGATAAGAAATTGACCCTTCCCCTTATCTACGCCCTGAACACCCTGGATAAACCCACACGCCGGGAACTGATCTATATCATCAGGAACCAGAATAAGGATCATGAAAAAGTGAAGTACGTTATAAAGAAAGTGACCGAAGCGGGCGGTATCGAATACGCCACTCAAAAAATGAACGCCTATCGGGATGAAGCCCTGGCTATCCTCCATGAATTTGAAGATAGCGATGTCCGTAAGGGCCTGGAAGAATTGGTCAGGTATACCACAGACAGAAAGTATTAAATTTCACTTACCGGAAGAATAACAGTTCCTTTCACCGGAAGAATAACCAATAATGATGCAAAAACGCTGGAATATATTACAGGCAGATCCTGCTAAAGTCGCTGTTTTGCAGACGGAATTAAAGATCAGTCCGGTAATCTGCCGGATCCTGGCGCAACGGGGAATAGAGACCTTCGGCCAGGCCAGGGATTTTTTCCGCCCGAAGATAACGGAACTGCATAACCCCTGGCTGATGAAAGATATGGACAAAGCCGTCTCCCGGATCCTGGCAGCCTTTCAAAGTCAGGAAAAGATCCTGGTTTACGGAGACTATGATGTAGACGGGACCACAGCAGTAGCCTGTCTTTTCCAGTTTTTCCAAAAATGGTATATCCCTGGCCTGATCGATTTTTATATCCCACACCGGTACCGGGAAGGATATGGCATATCCAGGCAGGGAATTGATTTCGCCAAAGAAAAAGGCTTTACCCTGATCATTTCGCTGGATTGCGGCATAAAATCAGTCGACCTGATCGCTTACGCCGCCTCGCTGGGAATAGATTTTATCGTGTGCGACCACCACCTGCCCGACGCAGAATTGCCACCCGCCGTCGCCATTCTGAATCCCAAACAAAAAGATTGCCCTTATCCCTACAAGGAATTATGTGGCTGCGGAGTGGGTTTCAAATTGATCACAGCCCTGTCCGAAAAACTGGATTTCGGGAGCGACGAGCCTTTCCACTATCTTGACCTGGTGGCGACAGCCATTGCAGCCGATATCGTGCCGATGGATGGGGAGAACCGGATCCTGGCTTATTACGGCTTGAAGAAAGTAAACGAGAACCCGAACAATGGGATCAGGGCCCTGATCCAGTTGAGCGGTCTGCAAAAAGAGCTGAAGATTGTCAACCTGGTCTTCATGATCGCTCCCCGGGTGAATGCAGCCGGACGGATGGACGATGCCCGGAAAGTGGTCCAGATGTTTACCGCCCCGGATCTTACAGAAGCCATGGTATATGCCAGTCTCTTACACTCCGACAATACAGATCGCAAAGAGGCAGACAGCAGCATGACAGAGGAAGCATTGGCCCTTCTTGAAAAAGACGCCAGCCAGGCGGATAGGCGGTCTACTTTTTTATACCAGCCGCATTGGCATAAAGGAGTGGTAGGAATCGTAGCATCCCGTCTTATCGAAAGATATTATCGCCCCACCGTCGTACTGACCAGGAGCGGCGACCTGATTGCAGGCAGCGCCAGGAGCGTTAGCGGCTTCAATCTCTATGAGGCCATACACGCCTGCCGGGAACATTTAATAGGATATGGCGGGCATTTTGCCGCAGCAGGAGTTACCCTGTTGCCCGAACAAGTCATCGCATTCGAACTGAAGTTTGAAGAGACTGTGGCATCCATGATCGACCCCCGGTCACTGATCCCCGAGATCATCATCGATGCCCAGCTTTCATTTGCCGACATTAAAGGGTCATTTTACAATATCCTCAGCCAGATGCAACCTTTCGGCCCGGGAAATACCCAACCGGTATTTATAGCCCGGAAGGTGATGGATAAGGGCTATTCAAGGATCGTTAAAGAACAACATATCCGGTTCTCTCTCTACCAGGATGGCAGCCTGATGGACGGGATCGGGTTTGGCCTGGCCCACAAATTCCACCTTTTCGAGGCAAAGAAGCCCCTCGATGTGGTATTTACCCTGGAAGAAAATGAATGGAATAATCAGAAGAGCCTGCAGCTAAAAGTAATTGACTTCGAATTAAGCAAAAATGGGGACCTGTAAAGCCCCCATTCTATCTATTTCTTTCGCTTGGAGATTTCAAAGAGGGCATAGCCCTCTTTGACGCGACGCATTAGATAAAATGTGCCGGGGCGACACATTTCCCAAAAAAGCCCCGGGCACATTTTACGCCTCCAGGATTATCTTCCCTGTTCGCTCTCCAGCCATTAATTCGACACTTCGTTGGATAAAGCTCGTAAGACCGCCCCCTTTCAGCAATCCCTGGGAAAGCAGCGCCAGATCAGCCAGGTTATGGACTAATTTCTCCTGCTTGGTTTTGTCTTCCTCCCTCAATACGGTTTGATAGATCGGGTGGTTCCCGTTCACCGTCAGCGTAACTTCATCAGGCATATTCGCATAGAAGCTTCCCATCGGACCACTCATAGCCGCCATGTCTTTCATACGGCGGGAGAATTCCGGCCGGGTAGCAATGACGGGAGGAGCTTCCGGGCTCAGGCCTTTTATTTCCACACTTACATGTAGTTCCGGGACCTGCCGGCTAAATAATTCCTTCAGACCGGCCTCTTCTTCTTCGCTGAGCACGGTAGTCGTTGCTTCCGCCTTGTCGATCAGGTTGTCCGCAATGTCCGAGTCCACCCGGATAAAATGCACATCCTGCCATTTTGATTCCATCTGGTTGATAAAGGAAGCATCGATGATCGTCTCCAGCTTCACAATGGCGTATCCCTTGGACTGAGCCTGCTGAATGTAGCTATCCTGCTGCACCGGGTTGGTCGTATACAGAATAACTAATTTTCCTTCTTTATTTTTCTGCAGCGCTTCCGTTGCCGTTCTGTATTCCTCCAGGGTATAAAACTTACCCCCCTTCACATCTTCCATAATGTGGAAACGGTTGGCTCTTTCCATGAATTTATCATCGGTCATCATTCCATACTTTACGAACAGCCCCAGACTTTCCCATTTCTCTTCGAATTCCTTTCTTTCCGTATTGAAGATCTCTTCCAGCTTATCCGCTACTTTCTTGGTGATATGATTCCCGATCTTTTTCACATTCGGGTCACCCTGCAGATAACTCCGGCTCACGTTCAGGGGGATATCCGGACTGTCTATGACACCATGCAGCAGCATGAGGAACTCGGGAACAATATCCTTAACCTCATCGGTAACAAAGACCTGGTTGCTGTATAGCTGGATCTTATCCTTCTGGATCTCATAGCTCTGTTTGATCTTCGGGAAATACAGGATCCCTGTCAGGTTGAAAGGATAATCCACATTCAGATGGATCCAGAAGAGAGGGGGTTCGCTAAAAGGATATAGTTCTTTATAAAAATCCTGGTAATCCTGTGGAGTCAGCTCACTGGGCTTTTTTGCCCAGGCGGGATTGGGATTGTTGACCTGCGTTCCTTCAAAAGAGATCGGTACCGGCAGGAACCGGCAGAATTTCTTGAGAATGGCGCGGATACGTTCTGCATCCAGGAATTCGCTGCTTTCTTCATTGATATAGAGGATAATATCGGTACCCCTGCTTTCCTTTTCCGCCTCTTCGAGAGAATACTCCGGGCTCCCGTCACATTCCCATTTTACCGCGTCCGACCCTTCCTTATAGCTTTTCGTAATGACTTCCACTTTCTCGCTCACCATGAAAGAAGAGTAAAATCCAAGCCCGAAATGACCGATGATATTAGCTTCGTTTTGCCCTTTGTATTTATTCAGGAATTCTTCCGCACCACTAAAAGCTACCTGGTTGAGGAACTTATCCACTTCCTCTCCGGTCATCCCAATGCCTTTATCCGAGATGGTGATCGTCTTCTTCTCTGCATCCAGGCGGATCTCGATCCCCAGATCGCCCAGTTCTCCCTTAGCTTCCCCCAGGGAAGAGAGGGTTTTCAGCTTCTGGGTAGCGTCTACGGCATTACTCACCAGTTCGCGGATGAAAATATCATGGTCGCTATATAAGAATTTTTTGATAATGGGAAAGATGTTCTCTGTCTGTACCCGAATACTTCCTTTTTGCATGGCTGAATATTTTTAATTAGTTTAATGGCAAAAGGCTGTCAACAAACCAAGTGCCATTTAGCGGCAACTGACACACTGTCAAGCGTTTTCATAAATTACTGATAATCAATTTACAAGAATTGGGCGCGGCTTTTACAAACTTTATCCATTCTCCTATTGCCTTTTGCCCCAAATACATTACCTTTGCAACCCATTTGAATTTTTTAATTTTTAAAACCAAAAACAGGGATCATGAACAATTATGAATTGATGGTGATTTTTACCCCTGTGCTATCTGAGGAGGACTATAAAGCCGCCCAGAAAAAATACACTGCCTTCATCAAAGATAATGGAGGAGAAGTGGTGCACGAAAATCCCTGGGGCCTGAAATCACTGGCGTATCCAATCCAGAAGAAAACCACAGGCTTGTACTGGGTTCTGGAATACAATGCGCTATCCGACTTCAATGAGAAGCTGAAGATCCAGATTCTCCGCGACGAAACCGTGTTACGTTTCATGGCTACCAAACTCGATAAATACGCCGTCGAGTACAATTCCAAAAGGAGAAGAGGCGTACCAACAGGAACCGAAAAAGTGGGGGCTTAACTTATGGCAAAAGCAAATGAAATTAAGTACCTGACGGCGATCAAACCAGAGAAACGCGCTAAGAAATTCTGCCGTTTCAAAAAGTATGGTATCAAGTACATCGATTACAAGGACGCCGAGTTCCTGAAGAAATTTCTGAATGAGCAGGGTAAAATGTTGCCCCGCCGTATCACGGGAAATTCGCTGAAATATCAGCGTAAAGTCTCTGATGCCGTGAAAAAAGCCCGTCAGATGGCATTATTGCCTTATGTAACAGACCTTTTAAAGTAACCTCACCCTAATCCCGGACATGTGCCGGGAAACAGTCCGCCAGCCGGCAGATTGGGACTATGGTGAACAAAAAACAAAGTATGGAAGTCATTTTAATTCAAGACGTAGATAACCTGGGCGCCGCTCACGAAAAGGTGAGTGTAAAGAATGGTTACGGACGTAACTACCTGATTCCCCGCAAATTAGCTGTAGAAGCTAACCCCTCCAACCTCAAACAGCTGGAAGAAAGGGTTAAACAGCTGAAGAAGAAAGAGGCTAAACTCCTGGCTGAGGTCAATAAAGTGATCGAAGTTCTGAAGTCTTCCCCTCTTAAGATCGGAGCTAAAACAGGCACCAGCGGTAAAATATTCGGTAGCGTTACCTCCGTACAACTTGCCCGCGCCATCCGTGACCAGAAAGGTTACGAGATCGATCGCCGCCGGATCCACATCCTTGATGAGGTGAAGGAACTGGGTACCTATAAAGCCAAAGTCGACTTCGGTAACAGCAATGAAACCGAGGTGGAGTTTGAGGTTAGCGCTGAATAAGCGTCGTTTTGTAAAAACAAGTTTCAACAAGTTTGAAAGCCCGTGAATAAATCACGGGCTTTTTTGTTAATTATATGATAATTTTCCAAATTGTTTGGAAAAATTCAAATCGTGAGGGTACAAAATCGTTTTTTCACAGGGACCAAACCCGCCCAAAACCTGACTAAGCCTAATCTTCGGAGATTTATCACAAAATTTCAATAAGTAATAAAAATCCCTATCTTTACAATAGCTCTAATATTTTTAGTGTTATTGTGTACTGTCGTAACTTTCTTTTCAGTCAGATCCCTCAGTTCATTGTATTCTAACAAATAGGTAGAGTGAGTTTTTTTCATTTTTTAATTTTTTGTACAATGAACATTTATGTAGGCAACCTCTCATGGCAAATGACCGATGAGGATCTAAGGAACCTTTTTGAACAACACGGCACTGTTGCGTCTGCCAAAATCGTTAAGGACAAAGTTTCCGGCCGTAGCAAAGGCTTCGGTTTCGTTGAAATGGAAGACGACGGCGAAGCGCAACAAGCTATCACTAACCTGTACGACAGCGAAGTGATGGGTCGTAAGATCATCGTAAACGAATCACAGCCGAAACAACAAGGCGGCAGTGGCGGCGGTGGCGGTTACAAAAAGAGAAGCTTCGGCGGCGGTAGCGGCGGCGGAGGGGGTTACAAAAAAGGTGGTTACGACCGTGGCGGCGGCGGTGGCGGCTACAACAGGGATTATTAATTTATTCAATCAATACATCTTTGTTTGTTAAAATCCTTTCCGACGATATCGGGAAGGATTTTTTATTGGCTCATCCTTCGGGTAGCGCGCCCTGGCGCGCGGGGGCCACTCATTTTTTCCTGTGCAGGCAATTTCCCCACCCTGCTAAAACTTTTAAAGTTTATATTAGACCTTAAATTGTTTGCTTTATGCGTCGCAGAGACTTCGTCAAAGATATTTCCCTGGCAGCTGCCGGCCTGACAATCATTAATTTTCCGGTCCGTGGCAAAATGGCACCTAGTAACAAGGTGATCATTGGAGTCATGGGAGTCAACAGCCGGGGATCCTACCTTGCCAAATCTTTCTCGCAACTAGCCAACGTAGAAGTGGCCTATATCTGCGATGTAGAAGAAAAAGCCATTCAGAACGGACTGGACGCCTTAAAAGGAGCGCCCCGCAAACCCATCATATACAAAGACATCCGGAAACTGGTAGAGCAGAAAGATATGGACGCCCTTGTCATCGCAGCTCCGGATCACTGGCATGCTCCGGCAGCGCTCCTGGGAGCTGCACACGGAAAACATGTGTATGTCGAAAAACCCTGCGGCCAGAACCCTTATGAAGGCGAGCTGCTGGCTAAAGCCATCCATAAATATGACCGCCATATCCAGATGGGAAATCAGCGACGCTCGATGCCTACCCTGATCGAAGCCGTTAAAGAAGTTCGCGCAGGCGCTATCGGGAATGTCTATTTAGCCAAAGCCTGGTATGCCAATAACAGGAAGTCCATCGGTTATGGGAAAAAGATAGCGCCTCCGGCGACCCTGGATTTCGAACTGTGGCAGGGACCCGCTCCCCGGAAAGACTACCAGGACAACCTGGTGCATTATAACTGGCATTGGTTCTGGCATTGGGGAACAGGAGAAGCCTGCAACAACGGTACTCATGAGATCGATTGCTGCAGATGGTTCCTGGGTGTGGATTTCCCACAAAAAGTAACTTCAGCCGGCGGCCGTTATGCCTTCAAAGATGATTGGCAAACACCTGATACCCAGATAGCTTGTTTCGAATTCGCTGAAGGAAAATCCATTACCTGGGAAAGCCGCAGCTGTAATAATTTCCCGGTAGAAGGATCCGGAAGAGGCTTTATCATCTACGGTGATAAAGGCAGCCTGGTCAACCTGGGAGGCGGAGACTACAAGATCTTCGACGAAAAGAATAAGCTGGTCAAGGAGGTTAAATCCGAAGTGGCCGCGGATCCCACCAATCCCGTCAGCGCCAGCGGCAACCTTGATCTTTACCATTTCGATAATTTCATAAAGACCGTTAAAGGAGAATCCTCCCTTAACTCGCCGGTCGATGAAGCCTATAAAAGTGTGTTGCTCTGTCATCTGGCCAATATCGCCCAACGCGGATCAGGTGTCCTGCACTGCAACCCTTCAGACGGACATATTTTAAATGATGCAGCATCCATGGGGCTCTGGCGCCGTACGTACGAGCCCGGATGGGAGCCGGTCGTATAACCCGGCCGCAGGGTCTGGTTCATCCCCGACTCCCATCCGACCTCGGCCTATCCCGGTCAACCACTATTTCAGCTCCCTCAATTTTATACTGCGGAAGCTTACCTCATTACCATGATCCTGCAGTAAGATATGCCCCTGGGGTGCTTCGCCGAAGTTCTTCCATATTTTATATTTGCTGATGGCTACCAGGTCCCGGTATGCTGCCGAACCCCGCTCATATTCCAGAACTTTTATGCCATTCAGATAATGCTCTACATGATTGTTGGGATAGACGACAATCCGGCCTGTATTCCATTGTCCCATAGGATGAATAAACCGTTTCTGCTTGTTGGCTTTGATAAGGTCGTATAGAGAGGCCATCGTACGATCCCCATCCCGGCCCAGCTTGGCGTCGGGGTGCAGTGTATCATCCAGCACCTGGTATTCAAGACCAATTGCGGATCCGCTGTTTTTCTCTTCCGGGGCCAAACGAACGAAATATTTTACGCCGCTGTTGGCGCCAGGCGTCAACTTGAATTCAAAGGAGAGATCGAATGCCTTGTATTCGCCCGTAGTCACGATATCTCCACCGACTCCGCCTTCCTTCCCTTGCGAGGCCACCACCGAGATGATACCGTCCTGAATGCGCCAGCCTTCTTTCGGAAAGATTTCTTTATAGGCGCCTACCCATCCATCAGAGCTATGGCCGTCGAATAATAATTGCCAGCCGCTCCCCTTTTCATAATCCGTCAGCGTATTGGGAATATTATTCACCACATAGATTCCTTTGGGCAATGGCGCTGGAGTAAGACCGGTAGTCTTGATGCGGATATTCTTAAAATATACCTTCTTTCCGGCCAGATCCTCCTTGCCAACTGCATGCACCTGCAAGCCTATAAACCCTTTTTCATCCACGGTATCGGCCAGGAAGGCGACGGGGATCTTATTGATCCAGGTCTTCATGCTATGCCCGATACATTCGATCCGGATATGATTGTACTGTCCGACTTTGAAGGCGGTTTGAGCGGTTGGGTTCAGGGAGACCGGGTACAGCCAGTCCCTTCTTCCTTCATCATAGATACCGCCGGACCAGCGCCGGGAGGAGGGATCCACTTCCATTTGACATCCATATACTAATCCTTTGCCTTCATGGCCAGCAGGATTATAATGACTTCTGACCTGTACACCGGAGTTGCTGGCCGTATCTTCAATACGTATATCCATTTCCAGGGCAAAATCGCTGAATTCTTTTTCCGTGACCAGGAAAGTATTGCCGGAGTTAAAGACGGTGGTGCCGACGATAGCGCCATTCTCTACTTTATAATCAGCGGTGCCGGCCAGCTTTTTCCAGCCATTGAGCGTTTTACCGTCAAAAAGATCGGTCCATCCGGCTTGTTGAGCGAAAAGGCCGGCGGATAGTGACAGACTTGTCAGAAGGGAGATCAATGTTTTTTTCATATGCCCGATTGTTTATTCTTGGGGGAATAAAGTTAAGGGTTCGGGCGGAAGGTTGACATTAAAAACAAAAAAGTGAGTGAGCAAATCGGCGCCCGGCTATCGCCTTTGGGAAAGCAGAAAGTTTGGGGCAAAAAAAAGCCCTGTCAGGATTAGTGACAGGGCTTCAAAGAATATGGCAGCTACCTACTCTCCCGCATTGTGGTGCAGTACCATCGGCCATGAGGGGCTTAACTTCTCTGTTCGGTATGGGAAGAGGTGAACACCCTCGG
>DASWFF010000040.1:0-22623 GCA_036394375.1 Puia sp. | reverse complement strand
CGCTCCCGGCAAACCCCTGACCATGGTCCTGAACCATAAGGACGGCAGCAAAGACGAAGTCACCCTCAACCATACCTACAATGAACCACAGATCGAATGGTTCAAAGCAGGAGGCGCCCTGAATGTGATCCGGGCCGAATTTGCGAAATAGTATTTCAAAATAAACAGCGAGGCCGTCTCAAAAGTAATTGAGACGGCCTCGCTGTTTCCCCCCGGAGGGCCTCCTATACCCAGGTAAACGGATCCCCCGAAGGCAGATGCGAGATCTTTATCCCCGGCACCTTAGGCGACAGCCAGGCTACCATCCATTGCAGGCCCGGCTCTTCACTCACCAAATGCCCCAGCACCAGCAGGGACATTTTCAAGCCCTGGTAACGGGCATCCCGGATATATTCATTCGTCTCCCATTCATTCAGCTCCCCAACGATCAGCAGGTCCGGTCGATACTTCTGCAACTGCGCGATCTGCGACCTGCCTCCCGCCGCCCCCGGAGAGAGCACGATGCGCTGGCAGGACTGCGACAAGTTGCCGATCACTCTCACCTTATCGATCCCCAATTGCTTCTTTGCCTTTTTGATAACATCCCCCAAAGTAATAGCTGGTACTGTAAGAAGAGGAGGCTCGGCAGGATTATAATACTTCAGCCATCCCAACGCCGTCAACACCCCCATCAGAACCCCATCGGGCCGGTGCGCATGCAGATAGTCATGGCAACGCCACACAACGATCCCATGTTTGTCCAGCAGATCCTTCTTGAAAAGGAAGACCCTGTCATCCTTCAGCCAGTCCGTCTCATCCGTATGATTGTAAAAGGTAGGCTCATGCGCTATAATAAAATTAGCGCCCAGCCCGATCGCCTTTTCAATGACCGCATCCGTAGCGAACATAGTGGTCACAATGCCTTTGACCGGCTGATCGATACTGCCCGTCTTCACCGTGTCTACCGTAACCCCGAAAGGAGCGCCGGGAATATCAGCCAGGATCAGCTCGATCACCCGGCGAACAGTGATCTCCTGGAACCCAGGCCCATCCTGCCGAACAGGAAGGAAGCCCACTCCCCGCGAATCATCAGCGGTTCCGGCTGCTGCAGCCGAATGCGGGATCGTCAACAGGGATGAGCCCGCTAATACGGTTAAGCTGGTCGTAAGGAACTCCCTTCTTCCCCACGTAGGGCCGGAAGAATTTTTGTTGTCAGGTGAGACGGGCATGTATATGATTTTTAACTAAAAATAAAGTTTAAATTTTAGATCGCGTAGCTCTCCCCGGTAATTCTACGTAAAAGACGGTCCCTCTTTCCTCTCCGTTCTCATGCCAGATCTTTCCGCCGTGCGCCTCTATGATCTGTTTGGAAATACTCAACCCCAGCCCGAAAGATTCTTCACCGGCAGTTCCCCGTCTTTTCGCTTCTGTGAAGGGAGAAAAGATCTTATCCTTCATTGCTGCCGGTATTCCGATCCCCTGGTCTTTTACCGATATCCGGATCCCTTCCCCGTAAAGAAGCAGCTCCACTTCGATATCGGTACCCTCCGGGCTGAATTTAATGGCATTCGTAATAAGATTGCTGATGACCCGCCATATCTTTTCCCGGTTGCCCAAAATACTGGCTTCTACCGTCTTCAGCAGGAGACGTTGCCGCTTGGACGCTGCCTTGAATTGTAAGAGCTCCACACAATACTGCAACGTTGCCTGCATATCCACCGGCTCTTTTTTCATTTCTTCCGGAATGGTGTTCACATGCAGCAGATCGGTGATCAATTCAAGGGAATTCTGGCTGGAAGTATGAATAAGCTCTAATAATGGCTTCTGGTCTTTCGGTAAATCCGGCTTCTTAAGGAGCAGGGCCGCAATGCTGCCGCTGGCGCCGATGGGATTTCGCAGGTCATGAGCCACGATCTTCATCATACGGGTATTATCCCGCTGGCTCTGCTCCAGGGCGCTCAAGGCTTTTTGCATGTGATCATTCTGCGTTTGGATCCGTTGATTTAGGCTGGTCAATACGGTTACATTCTTCCGGGACCGTCTCCAGTTCTGCCAGACCAGGTAGATGATGATCACCGCCATCGCTAAAAAGAGCACTGCCAGAGTCAGGTAACCTGTTTTCAGCTCATCCTGCTTTTTTAAAAGGGCCAGATCATATTCATGCGCGATATGCTGCAGCTCCTCGTTCACATCCGCCGGCTTATTGCCGGCCTCCAGGGAGTCCTTCAGTCTTAAATAAGCCTGTAAATAGCCATAGGCCGCCCCTGTCCGCCTCAACCTGTCACTATAGTGCCATTGGAGTTGGCGCCATTGCAATTCAGCCTCTCCGCCTGGTAAAGAATCCAGCGACTTTCGTAATTCATCCAGCACCTCTCCCACCCGGGCGATTTTCCCGCCGGACAAATACAATCGCGCCAATTTCACCATCGTGAATTGGGCATCCTCATTGGCATGCTCTTTTTGCCTGTTGATGCGGATGCTCTCCCGATACAATGCTTCCGCCGCCGCAGGTTCTCCTTTTTTATACAAGGCATCGGCCTGGTTGCCATAGACCACTCCTTTTGCCGTCTGGATAAACCGGCTATGACTGCCATTGTCCGGGAATGCCCCTTCATTTTGCCGGATATAGCTCAGCGCGCTGTCGTAATAATACAGAGCGCTATCCGTTACCCCAAGGTTCCCATAACATAGTGCAATATTGTCCAGCTGCCCCTGCTGGTAAACGAACTTTGCAAACCCATCCTTGTCAGTACAATGAGACAGATCATTAAAAGTTCCCTTAAAAAGGGCCATGGCTTCCCGGTATCGGGCCTGTTTGTAACACACCATACCCAGGCGGCCACTGTACTCGCCGAATACACAGGTATCCCCGGTTTTTTCAATGATCTGCCTGCCCTGGTAATAATACAGAAAGGCATCGCTGTATTTTCTTTCCTCTAATAATATATCCCCTTTTGAAAAAAGGGCCCTCCCATAATCTTCTATAAATCCTTTTTGAGAGCTTTTATCCCGGATAACAAATAACTGGCTGTCCACATATACCATCGCCCTGAGATAATCCTTCCTGGTTTCGTAGAAATAATGTCTTTTATAATCGTATTTTCTGAACAGGTCCTCCGGGCCAGGATCTGGAAAAACATTGTACACGGAGTCCAGGAATGCAAATGCCTTTTCCTTATGATCAGGATCGATACTGTCCGCTTTACTGAATGCCTGGTCAAAATAGGACGAATGACTTATCCTGTCCCCGGAAGGCGAATGACAGGAAAGAAGGCCCTGTACAAAAAAAAGTAGAAAGATCCAGGAATTTCCGGATAAGCCGGCAACTGAAAAAAAAGATCTGTCACAAGAATACAGCATGGTATCAGGTTAATTCATTTTCGAAAGCTGCGACAGATCTTCCGGTAAATCTAATTAAAAATGTCTTATTGGAATCATCAATAACAAAACATAAAATTTGCTTAAATCCTGGCGCCGGTTATGGCCATATAACTGAAATAAATACATTGCGCTATTGAAATTCATTAAAACCATACGACTCCTGCTGACCTTTTATAAAAGCTTCTTCTTTTTCAACTTCCTCATAACCCTTGTCTGCATGGGCTTATTCCTGGAATATGGAATGAGCATTTTCAGCGTCCTTTTCTGGCTTAAACTGTCCACCCTGGGCCTGACTATCGTCTTCATAAGATCGTATAAAAACAAAGAATTCTATTATTACCAGAACCTGGGCCTCTCCAGGACCTTTCTGTGGGCATCCACGCTGAGTTTTGACTTTAGCCTCTATATTTTCTTACTCAGCGGGATCCATATAATTAGCGCGCCCCATATGATCAGCTCACCCTATGTAACCTATGCACCCCATGTAATCAACGGCATCCATATGGCCAGTTCACCTTACGTAACCTACGCGCCCAATACAGTCAGCGCCGTCCATAAACTACAGCCATGACCCATACCCTGGAAGCCGATAGCATTTCCCTGGAGTTTGGCCTTCGCCCGATCCTGTCGGACATCCATATCAAATGCAGAACCGGAGAGATCACCGGGCTCCTCGGCAGGAACGGGCAAGGCAAAACCTGCCTCATGAGGATCCTCTACGGAGACCTGGAAGCCTCCGGCCGTTCGGTCCGGTTCGATAACATAGCTGTTTTACAGGCTTATAAACAACCGGAATGGCTCTCCTACCTGCCTCAATTCAATTTCATACCGGAATCACTTACCCTACAAAGAGTATTTAATGACTTCGACCTGGAATTCAGCGAGCTGGAACAAAGATTCCCCCAGTTCCGCGTCAGGCAAAAGTCCCGTATCCGCGATCTTTCCGGTGGAGAAAAACGCCTGATCAATGTCTACCTCATTGTCAGGTCCCGATCCCGGTTTGCCCTGCTGGATGAGCCCTTTTCCCACCTCATGCCGATCCAGATAGACAAAATAAAGGAGATGATGCTGGAAGAAAAAGACAACAAAGGATTCCTGATCACCGACCACCTGTACCGGCATATCACCGGTATTTCCGATAAATTCTATATCCTGGCCGATGGCCGGACACATCTGGCCAGAGATACCGAAGACATTGAAAGACTGGGCTATGCCCGGTTATAACCAAACGGATTATGGGGCCGACCCTTAGGCCAGCCCCATGAAAGGATTCATAGGGATAATCATTTTGGAGTTTCGTTATCAGGCGCATCCAGGCCGGGCTTTCCTTCTTATCATACGCATTATTATAAAAGGAAGTTGCCTTAACAAATACTTCTCACTTTATCTTTGGGCAGACATTACAACTGCCTTATATTCGATACTTATTTAACAAACCACCCAATACCCTGCTCAACTAAACAGAATATATGCTTATGACCCGTCATCTCATTCGAACCAGCCTAATGCCCCGCCAACTCCTCGCCCCCCTCGCTTTTCTCTTTTTCGCTTACACCAGCCAGGCGCAGCAATCACCAGCCCGGGCCCGGGGCGGAGACGGACCTGCCGTCATCGGGTACTATGCTGGAAAGAACGCTTTACTGGACAGTTTTGCCACTCAAAAACTAACCCATATCATTTATAGCTTCTGCCATTTGAAGGGCAACCTTCTATCCGTCAACAATGCCAATGACAGCGCCACCATCCTGCACATGGTCGCCCTGAAAGACAAAAACCCCCGGCTGAAAGTGATCCTTTCGCTGGGAGGATGGGGAGGCTGCAAGACCTGCCCCGATGTCTTTGCCACCGAAGAAGGCCGCTCGGACTTCGCCCGATCGGTAAAGGAACTGACGGATTACTTTCATACCGATGGGATCGACCTGGACTGGGAATATCCCGGCCTGGCTAACGTTCCCGGATACCCGTTCACCCCCGATGACAAAGACCATTTCACAGCCCTGATCATACTCCTCCGCAAAGAACTGGGCAAGCGGCACGAGATCAGTTTCGCAGCCGGCGGATTCACTAAATACCTGGTGAGCTCCATCGATTGGAAAAAGGTAACGCCCCTGGTGAACTATATCAACCTGATGACCTATGACCTCGTAAGTGGCTACGATACCGTCACCGGCCACCATACGCCCCTGTATTCCACGCCTCAGCAGCTGGAATCCACCGACCATGCAGTCCGTTTCCTGGATTCTATCGGAGTTCCCCTAAAAAAAATAGCCATCGGCGTAGCCTTCTATGCCAGGATATGGGAGGGCGTAGACAGCATAAACGATGGACTTTACCGTCCGGGCAGATTTAAAAGAGGCGTCTCTTACAAAGACCAGGCGGTCGTCCTCTCCAAAGACAGTGGTTATATCGCTCACTGGGATCCTATAGCGAAAGCACCCTATATGTATAATCCCGGTCAGCAACTCTTTGTCACCTACGACGATACGGTATCCGTCCGGTTAAAGAGCCGCTATGCCCTGGATAAACACCTGGGCGGCATCATGTTCTGGCAACTGCCCGAAGACCGGTATAGCGGAGGATTGCTGGACGTCATCGATGCTGCCAAAAAAGAAGGACTGAAAAAATAAAAAATACCTTTGCCTGGCAAAATTTTAAGGATGATCAAGCTTCCGGCATTTTTCTTACTGGCGCTGACCTTCTACCTGAGTTCCTGCTCTCCGTCTAAAAAACTCAGCACGCCGACCCTATCCATCCACGTGCCGGATACCTTACCGACCCTGCCCCTTTCCGAAATAGACCTCTCCTTGAAGGTCCCCGGCCATCCCCTGCTGGCGATGGCGGACTCCATCGTACCCAAAGAATTCACGTCGGAGGGCTGGCCCGCCTACCTGCAACCCTCCTGCGATTTTCGCTATAAATATCGTTTTACCCGGTCGGCCTTCACCATTAGCTGCACCAATAACAGGCTGTCGCTGCAGCTGAAAGGCAACTACCAGGTAGCGGGCGGCAAATGCTTCTGTGCGATGGACAAACCCGCCTCTCCCTGGATATCGGGAAATTGCGGATTTGGCAACGAACCCATGCGAAGAGTGGATATCAGCATTCTGTCCCAACTGAGCTTCCTGCCCGACTACCGCATTCAGACCCGCACCCATACAGACCCCTTAAAAACGCAGGACAAATGCGTGATGTCTATGTTTTCCGTAGACATGACCCAGCAGATATTAGACAGCATCCGCTCCTCCCTGAACGGCTTTTGTTCGTCGCTGGATGAGACCCTGGCTGGCATGGACTTCTCCTCGTCCCTGCACCAGACGGCCGCCAGGACCTTACAGAAGACAGCCATCGGTTCTTACGGTTACCTGTCGGTCCACCCGATGGAAATACGCGCCGGTCTTTTAAACTATGTGAAAGACACCTTCTACCTGCCGGTAGGTATCTCCTGCAGACCGGAACTCTCCTCGGACAGTAACCACCAGAGCATCCCCCCTCCCCTGCCTTCCCTGAAAACCGGCGGCAGGAAAAACGGTATTTTCCTCTACCTCCAGGCCAACTACGATTATGAATCTATCAGCAAGCTGATGAATGATAGCTTACAGAACCGTACCTTCCTGTTCAAAGGCCAGACCGTGATCGTCAAAGACGTGGCTATCAAAGGAATAGCCAACCATCAGATAGAAATAAAAATTGATTTTGCCGGCAGCCGAAAAGGGAGGGTCTATCTCAGAGGCACTCCGGTATTGGATACCGCAAAACAGACCCTGAGCGTACCGGACATCTCCTATTCACTGGAAAGCAGGGACCTGGCGCTTAAAATGGCCAGAAGTCTCCTGCGTAATAAGATCCGCAAATCTTTACAGGGCAACTCCTACCTGGATCTGGCAGCCCTGCTGAAAGCCAACCTGCCTGCCCTGGATGCCCAACTGAACAGACAAATGGGCTCCAGCCTTTATAGCAGCGGCAATATCAAAGAATTAAAACTAATAGGATTACTCGCCGGCGAGAAAACCCTTCAGGCTCAGCTTTTTGTAAACGCCAACCTGGCTATTATCGGAACGGGGATATCCCTGTAGCCCACCGAATCTGGCCCCGGAAGCAACCATTAACATTTCATTTACGTAAACTACTCATAAGTAAAAGTAGTTTGCGCGTTTACATTATATTACAACTACACTTAATATCGCACATTTAATTTGATCGCAGGAAACACGCAAATACATGCATTAATTGAGGGTTGCCGATCCAATGACCGGGCAAGCCAAAAAGAGCTATACAATATGCTCAAGGATTATGCTATGAAGATATGTTACCGCTATCAGAACAACCTCGAACAAGTAGAAGAGATCATGAATGAAGGCTTTATAAAACTTTTTAAAAGCATTCACCAGTTCGAGGAATCGCGGCATGCAGATATTCTGGCCTCCCTGAAAGGATGGTTTAAGAGGATCCTGGTCAATACCTGTATCGACTATTATCGCAAGAATGCTTCCTCCATCAATGGACAGATGCTGTCAGAAGATACGGAGAACATCGCCGATAAACAGGAGACCGGTATCGATAGATTGTCTTACAAGGAGATCATAGAAGCCATCCGGCTCCTGTCTCCGGCTTACCGCACCGTTTTCAACCTATTCGTCATAGAAGGACTGACCCATGAAGAAATATCCAATCAATTGGGCATTTCCATCGGTTCTTCCAAATCCAACCTCTCCAAAGCCAGGGAGAACCTAAGAAAAATCCTAACCAAAAAAACTGACCATAAAGCATATGTTGAACCTATCCGATAAAGAATTGGACCGCTTAAGCCGGGAGGCTGCCAATCAGCATGATCCCGGGGACCTGGTAGGTCCCGGGTCATGGGAAAGGTTGGAATTACGCCTGGACAAGGAATTGGGCAGGCTCGGCCCGAGTCCTCTACAAGGCGTCAGGCGGATCCCCTTCTACTATGCGCCGGTGATCCTCTTACTGGTAGGTGTCTCTTATTATTTTATCAAACATGGTAAAGGCAATACGGCTAAAACAGAGCCCTCCGGCAGCCCTCCCCTCACCGCGGTGAAACCCCTGTCACCAGCGCCCAACAACCCCAATCCATCAACTAAAACTCTTGAAAATAGCCAGAACTCTACTAACCCTGATAAAGAACTAACTGTCGAATACCCGGCAACCACCCCTGGAACAGACGCCACCCCCAACGCGGGTAGCACCCCAGCATCGGGCGCCACCCCCAACGCAAGTTCCCCCGGTGCAGGTACCCCCGGCGCAAGAACGGCTCCTCCCGCAGGGACTACCCCCAGGGCCAGTGCAGAGACGACTTCCGGCACAGGAGCCCCCTCCGGAATAGAAGTCCCCTCCGGAATAGGGACCGGCATCAACCATGCTGCCGGCAAAAAAGGGAAATCGACCGATCCCCGGACCTTAACGCCCGGATCGAACGGAACGGCATCCCTTGCCCCCGGATCAACCGGAGCAACATCATCAGCCGGAGCAACATCCCCCGTCCCAGGGTCAAAAGGCGGAGCATCGACTGCTTCCAAATCCCCGGAATCGGAATCCACGGCCCCAACATCATCGACTGTTCTTCCCGGATCGACCGCCGTCTCCCATCCATCTACCGTCTCCCATCCATCTACCAGGAAGAGCCATGGAAGAAATACCCGGTCAGCCACACACCCGAATGAAGACCAGGGATATCCCTCCAACTCCGACCCTGGAAAGGCCCCTGTTCCTGATTTCTCCCTTATCCAGGCCCCCCATAGACTCGCCCATTCCAACGGAATCGATGATTCAGCCCTGAGAGCCTTCGCCGTAAAAGGAGCCTCCGTAGCCACCCCTATCCGGCTCGGCAAAAAGAAGGATGCCTCCCAGCACATAAGCAGGCCCCTGGAAATTGGATTTTCCCTGTCCCCGGATTTCGCCTCCGTCCATTCACTGGCAGGCGACAGACCCGGCAGCAGCATCGGCCTCACGATGGATTATCAGTTCCTGGACAGATTATACATCAGTACAGGTCTTTTGCTCACCCGTAAAAACTATTCTGCCAATCCCCAGGATTACCACGTCCCGAAAGATTATTATCTATTAAATAATATACACGAAGTCAGCCTGATCAAAGGCAGCTTCTATATGCTGGAGATCCCGTTGAACCTGCGCTATGATTTTCACACCAGCGGCAACACCGTGTTCTTTATCAGCGGGGGAGCTTCCTCCTACCTGATGACCAGCGAGCATAGTCAGTATTATTTTGATTTTTTCGGAAGACAGGCCTGTCAGAATTTTAACAGGGGAGTGGAAGCGAAAAGCAAGAACTATCTATTCTCCTCCGTGAATATGTCCATGGGAGTGGAGACCGGCCTTAGCAATAGCCTCTCCTTACTCATAGCGCCGTATGTAAAAATACCGACCCGGGGAATGGGATTCGGGCAGGTCCAGATCACCAGCGTAGGGCTCAATTTTGCCTTGAAATATGCGCCGGTGCTCAGCCGTAAAAGAAAATAAAACTTTCCAGCACACCACCCAACGCCTTACCGCGTCGCAGTGTCAGGGCTTTGTATCAAACCACACCAGGGTCTCATTATTCCAGTCCCCGTTATAGTTAATGTACAGCTCTTCCCCTGCTTTAATAGAACGCATGGTCTTGACTGTGATCAGCTCCTGCTCATAATCCATTTCATACTCGCAATTGGAGTGGTAGGCATGATTGTACAGCGGTATATAGCCCAGGGCCATGCAGCATTCGTTCGTATCCTCCCCCCACTCGAATATATAATCGTGCAATAAGGTCTGGTCCAGTAGTTTACGCTCATCCTGGCTCATGACGATCACAGGAGATATTTCGATTACCGTATCCCGGTCGATATCTGTTGTCGTAAACACCCCTCTCCCCTTCTGATCGGTAGGCGCAATAAAAAGAATTGGTAAGATCATCGGACAATCCCATTTAACGGAACAAGTTACTATTTTTAAGTTTCTACTTCGGGCCATAATGTCTTTTTATCGGCCTCCCTTCAATCGCTTCGCTAGTTCGATGATCCGCCGTTGGCGGATTACTTCGAATCATAATGTCTTTTCAGTGGCCTCAGTGAATGGCCGTTGGCCAATTGCCCATTTTGATGTAGGTTTGGCCCATGTCTTTAGAGCACGCACCTGATACAACAATGGATCAATTCCTGGAGATTGTCCAGTCGGAAGACGTATTGCAGATAAGAGAATTCCTCAATAATCAGAACATCAGCGATGTTGCCGAATTAATTGATGAATTACCGGATTATGAGTCCCAGATCATCGGCAATATGAGCACGCACCGGGCAGCCAGCACCTTCAAGATCCTCGATGTCCCCACACAAAAAAGGATCATCCAGGAATTGCCTGCTTTCAAAACGGCAGAACTATTGAACGACCTCTCCGCCGATGACAGGACCTCCTTCCTGGAAGAGCTTCCCAGCGAAGTAGTAAAAGAGCTGATCAAGACATTGGACCCCGAGGAAAGAAAGATCACCCTATCCCTGCTGGGCTACCCCGAAAGCAGCGTGGGCAGGCTGATGACGCCGGATTACATAGCCGTGGAAAAAGACTGGACAGTAAAAGAAGTCATCGACCATATCCGGGAAGTAGGAAAAGACAGTGAGACCATCGATGTGATCTATGTCGTGGATGACAAAGGTTACTTTATTGACGACATACGCATCAGGGAGATAATTTTGGCCAACCCCGATAAAAAGATCGAAGATGTAATAGACAACCGGTACATCGCCCTCCATGTAAATGATGACCAGGAGACCGCCAGCCAAGCCTTTAAAATGAACAACCGCGTGGCCCTGCCCGTACTGGATAACAATAATATACTATTGGGCATCGTCACCATCGATGACGTACTGTGGGTGGCGCAGGAAGAATTCACGGAAGACATCCAGAAGATCGGGGGTACCGAGGCGTTGGATGAACCCTACCTGGAAATTCCCCTGTTGAAACTTTTTAAGAAACGTATCGTCTGGCTCGTCGTTTTATTTCTCGGTGAAATGCTCACGGCTACTGCCATGGGCTATTTTGAAGATGAAATTGCCAAAGCCGTCGTACTCTCCTTATTCGTACCCCTCATTATCTCCAGCGGCGGTAACAGCGGCAGCCAGGCCTCCACCCTGATCATCCAGGCCATGGCCCTCGGAGAGATCACCATCGCCGATTGGTGGCGGGTGGTACGCAGAGAGATTCTCTCCGGAGTTTTACTGGGAACGGTCCTGGGCCTTATCGGCTTTACCCGGATCATGCTCTGGAACCAGATCTTTCATACCTATGGAGAGCATTCCATGCTGATAGCTATTACGGTAGGATTTTCCCTGATAGGGGTGGTGTTATGGGGCACACTGGCCGGTAGCATGCTGCCGATTGTATTGAAGCGATTCGGAGCAGACCCTGCTACCTCCTCCGCCCCCTTTGTCGCAACCCTGGTAGATGTCACCGGGCTGGTGATTTATTTTTCCGTAGCCTTCTTATTCATGCGTGGAATCTTATTATAATAATCACTCATAACCTCTATGCAATTACCCCTTTTTACAAAGGGAGCGCGCGGCTATTGCCTGCTCCTCCCCTTCTTATTCCTGGCTCGCACCAGCCACAGCCAGCCCAGCCAAACCAATCGCCCTCAGCCCAGTCTCAGCCAGTCGCCCCAAACCAATGGCCCCCTGAACCAGCCTGAACGGCTCACCGTCGAAAAGATCATGCAGGATCCGAAATGGATCGGCACCTCGCCCTCCGAACCCTATTGGAGCCGCGATGGCAAATACCTCTTCTTCAACTGGAACCCGGACAAAGCCCTTAGCGATTCCACCTATTACATCACCAAAGAAGATCGCCACCCGCAAAAAGCCCCCTTCTCCCTGCAACAAAACACTGTTGCCGCAGAAGCCGTCCACTACAATACCGCACACACCTCCTTTACCTATACCAGGGAAGGAGATATCTTCTGGGCTGATAGCAGGAGCGGAAAAGAAACAAGGATCACCAACACCCTTGATAAAGAGAGCGACCCCGTCTTCTCCTTCCACGACCACAAGATCGTTTACACCCGGAACTCCAATTTATTCGCCTGGGACCTCGCAACCGGCCTTACCGAACAACTGACCAACTTCCAGCGGACGGCCGATCCTTCGAAAGACGATAAAAAAGAACCCCTCAATGCCCAGGAACGATGGCTTCGGGACGATCAGTTACAACAATTCGATGTTCTTAAAACCCGTAAGGCTAAAAAAGACCGGACGGATTCCATTTTCAAGGCACGCCAACCCAAAACAGTTAAGAGCATTTTCATCGATGATAAATTATTGAACGACCTCAGCATCAGTCCTGACGGTCGGTTCATCACCTACCGGCTCATCAGAAGAGCCACAGGCGCCCACAACACCATCGTTCCCAGTTACGTGACCGAATCAGGCTTCACCCAGGATATACCTGGCAGGACCAAAGTAGGCGCCCCCCAGGGCAGCTTCACCTTTTTCGTTTTTGATACGGAAAAAGACACCGTGATCGCCGTGACCGCTGACCAGATCCCCGGCATCACAGACCTTCCTGATTATGTAAAAGATTATCCCGCAAATGTTCCCAAAAGCCCTACCTCCCGGGGCGTCATCATCAACGGTCCCGACTGGTCCGAACAAGGCTCCCACGCAGTAGTGGACATCCGCTCACAGGATAACAAAGATCGCTGGCTGATGCTATTGGATGCCGCCACCGGTAAACTGAAATTACTGGACCGGCAACGGGATGAAGCCTGGATCGGCGGCTCCGGCATCGGATATTCCTTCGGAAGAGGCAGTTCCGGCTGGATCGATGAGAATACCTTTTGGTTCCATAGCGAAGCGAGCGGTTATTCCCATCTCTACAAAGCAGATGTAATCTCAGGTGAAAAGAAGGCCCTCACCAGCGGTCACTACGAGGTCTTACATGCCGCTCTCTCCAAAGACAAAAAATATTTTTATATCACTACCAATGAGGCAGACCCCGAAGAACAACAATTCTATCAATTACCCCTCTCCGGCGGCAAGGCCGAACGGATCACGCCCCTGACAGGAGCCAACCAGGTCTTCCTGTCTCCGGATGAGAAACAGCTGGCCATCCTTTATTCCTATACCAACAAACCCTGGGAATTATACCTGCAGGATAATAAACCGGGAAGCCGCCCACAGCAGATCACTTCCCTGGCCATGAGCGAACCATTCAAATCCTATCCCTGGCGGGACCCTGCCCTGATCACTTTTACGGCAAAAGATGGGGCCCTCGTCCATGCCAGACTCTACCGCCCCACCGGAAGCCCAGGCACCCCCGCCGCCAACAGCACCCAACCTGCAGCAAGCGGATCATCTCCATCCGCCGCAACCGGGACGGCCGCCTCGTCCGCCACCAGGCCTGCCGTCATCTTCGTCCATGGAGCCGGGTATTTGCAGAATGCCCACAAGTGGTGGAGCAGCTACTTCCGCGAATATATGTTCAACAACCTGCTGGCGGATAACGGATATACCGTACTGGACATCGACTATCGGGGCAGCGCAGGTTATGGCCGGGATTGGCGGACCGGGATCTACCGCCATATGGGCGGTAAAGACCTCAGCGACCAGGTAGATGGTGTCAAATACCTGGTGGAGCAGGAGGGAGTGGATCCCAAGCGCATCGGGATCTACGGGGGCTCCTATGGAGGCTTTATCACCCTGATGGCCCTGTTCACCGAACCGGATGTATTTGCCGCAGGAGCCGGCCTGCGTTCCGTGACAGACTGGGCCCATTACAACCATGGCTATACCTCCGATATATTAAATGAACCTTATAATGACAGTCTGGCGTATCGCCAAAGTAGCCCCATCTACTTCGCAGAAGGCCTGAAAGGGCATTTACTGATGTGTCATGGCATGGTAGACGAAAATGTGCATTTTCAGGATATCGTACGACTGACACAAAGACTGATCGAACTGGGTAAGAACAACTGGGAATTAGCCGTGTATCCGGTAGAAGACCATGGATTCGTAGAGCCCAGCAGCTGGACGGATGAATACAAAAGAATTTTCCGTTTATTTGAGACTTACCTTAAACCTTAATGCCGGATTTCCTTCTTAAAAGAATTCCTGGCTCAGGCAATCCCGCAGAAGTCAGAGCAATTGTTAAAAGCTTGTGATCCGAGGTCAAAAACACCCCTTTACAGGATTTTAATCGTAACTTTCATAGGACCGGGATCCAAAAATCCGGGCCGTATCCAGGTACTTTAAAAGAACGAATATGAACACGAAAAGAAATTTATTCATCCCATTAATCATCCTCTTATTAATAGGCTCTGCAGGCTTCGCCCAACGAGGTGGACGGGGCGGTGGCGGAGGTGGTGGCCGTGGCGGCGGCGGTTTCAGTGGCGGCGGCGGTGGCGGCATGAGAAGCAGCGGTTTCAGTGGCGGTGGCGGCATGAGAAGCAGCGGCTTCAGTGGCGGTGGTGGCGGCGTTCGCAGTTCCGGTTTCAGTGGCGGCGGCATGCGTAGCTCTGGCTACAGCGGCGGCGTCCGAAGCGCCGGAGTCGGCAGCCGCGTAACGACAGGTTATGGCGGCCGGAGTGTTAGCGGTTACGGTTATCGGAATGTCAACGGCACTCCTGCCCGGGGCGTCACCACATCCGGATACCGCACCCCGGGTTATACAGGCTCAGGCGGCTATTATGGCGGCCGCGGTGGCTATTACGGCGGGCATGGTTACTACGGCGGCGGGGGATATTATGGCGGCTCCTATGGAGGAAGATACGGATACGGCTGGGGTGGATGGGGCCTGGGAATCGGATTCGGGTTTGGCTACCCCTATGGCTATGGATACGGATATCCTTACGGGTATGGCTACGGTGGGTATGGCTATCCTTATGGGTACGGGTATCCTGGTTACGGCTACCCCTATGGATATGGTTACGGCAACCCTCCGGTAGTAGTGCAGCAGGATCCCTACCAGGATTCCTATGATGATCCCGAAGATCCCTATGGCGACCAGCAGCAGGCGCCTCCGACGCCCCGCAACAACGACAACTACAACAACAATCAGAATAACAACTACAATAACAATAGCAGCGCGGATACCGTCCTGTCCAACAGACCGGGCACCAACCA
Source organism: Puia sp. (assembly GCA_036394375.1). GTDB lineage: Bacteria > Bacteroidota > Bacteroidia > Chitinophagales > Chitinophagaceae > Puia. Next base: position 7,144 of record DASWFF010000040.1, on the reverse strand, counting down.
GCCTTCCTCCTACTCCTCTTCACCCGATAAAGTTTGGGTAAAAGCCCATTGGAAAAATACCGGCGAAGGAAGAATATGGATCGAAGGCTACTGGAAAAGCAATTATAACTAAATACGCATAGCTTACACATTTTCTCAAAAGCCCTCCTCCATAAAGAGGGCTTTTGTCATTACCCCCCTCCCCATTCATTCACCGCCTGCTAAAATTTTTTGCCCCAGGCTCATTAGATGGAAATATTTATATAATATTGTTCGTTTATTGTCCAAAGTAAAAAGAATCCTATGTGTGGAATTGTTGCTTATATCGGCCCTCGTGAAGCTTACCCCATCATCTTAAAAGGCTTGAAACGCCTGGAATACCGAGGCTATGACAGCTCCGGCGTGGCCCTTCTCAATAATAATTTACAAGTTTATAAAAAGAAAGGCAAAGTGGCCGAACTGGAAGAAAGCCTGGTTGGAAAAGACCTGCACGCTCATGCCGGCATCGGTCATACCCGCTGGGCTACCCACGGTGAACCAAGCGATCGCAACGCACATCCTCATAGCTCTGCCAGCGGCAAACTGGCCATGATCCACAATGGAATTATTGAGAACTATACACAGCTCAAAAGCGAACTGGCCAAAAAAGGTTATACGTTCAAGAGCGATACCGATACCGAAGTACTGCTCAACTTCATTGAAGAAATTCAAAAAAACAACAATTGCGGACTGGAAGAGGCCGTGAGGATCGCCCTCAAAAGAGTCGTCGGCGCCTACGTGATCGTCCTGCTGGACAGAGACCAGCCCGATACCATCATCGCTGCCCGGAAAGGAAGCCCCCTGGTGATCGGGATCGGCAAAGGTGAGCATTTCCTCGCTTCCGACGCCTCCCCCATGATCGAATATACCAAGGAAGTCGTCTACGTGAATGACTATGAACTGGCCATCCTCAAAGCAGACGAACTGATCCTCAAGAATCTGGGAAATGAAAAACTGACCCCCTTCATTCAAAAACTCGACATGGAGATGACCGCCATCGAGAAAGGGGGTTACGATCATTTCATGCTCAAAGAAATATTCGAACAGCCCGATACCATCTTCGACTGCTTACGCGGCCGCCTGGATGCAGAAAAAGGGGTCATCACCATGGCCGGCATCCAGAATAATATAGAACAGCTGAAAAATGCCAACCGCATCATCATCATCGCCTGCGGAACCAGCTGGCACGCCGGCCTGATAGCCGAATACATTATCGAAGAACTCTGCCGCATCCCCGTCGAAGTGGAATATGCCTCTGAATTCCGCTACCGCAATCCCGTGATCCATAAAGGAGATGTGATCATCGCCATTTCCCAGAGCGGAGAGACCGCCGATACCATCGTCGCCATTGAAAAAGCAAAGGAACACGGCGCCTTTATCATGGGGGTCGTAAACGTAGTAGGATCCTCCATCGCCCGTATCTCCAACGCAGGCGCTTACTCCCATGCCGGTCATGAGATCGGCGTAGCAAGCACCAAGGCCTTCACCGCGCAATTGGCAGTACTGACCATGATCGCCCTTAAGATCGCCCGGGAAAAAGGCACTATCGATCAGACCCGTTATATGCACCTGCTGGGTGAGTTGCACACCATTCCCGAAAAAGTAAAAGAAGTATTGAAAAGCAGCGACCTCATCCAACAGCTGGCCCAAAAATATAAAGACGCAACCAATGCCCTCTACCTGGGCCGCGGATATAACTTCCCGGTAGCCCTGGAAGGCGCCCTGAAACTAAAAGAGATCTCTTATATCCACGCAGAAGGTTATCCGGCAGCCGAAATGAAACACGGCCCCATCGCCCTCGTGGACGAACAACTGCCCGTTCTATTCGTCGCTACCAAAGACACCTACTACGAAAAGATTGTCAGCAATATACAGGAGATCAAGGCCCGCAAAGGAAAAGTAATAGCCGTGATCAGCAAGGGCGACGATATCATTAGCAAAATGGCGGACGACTATATCACCATTCCCGAAGCAGATGAACTGCTGGCCCCGATGTTAAGCGTCATCCCGCTTCAACTGCTGGCTTACTACATTGGTGTCGCCAAAGGTTGCGATGTAGACAAACCGAGGAACCTCGCCAAAAGCGTCACCGTAGAATAGGAACTTCAATCAAGTTTGCCATGAATGAGATCAAAAAAAGCCCGATCAACTCTTTAGGATATAATTTTATTGATAGCCGTTACCTCCCCAAAGGAAAAGACGAATACTATTTACGGGACCTGCAGAACAGGAACGGGATCACCTATCGCCGGCTGACAGCTTATGAAATAGAAATGTTGGTGCGAAACCGCAATACCTCCGCCGACTGGAACCATATCCTCGTATCGGACGCCTTCACCCCGGAACTGGTACAGAACTGTAAATTCTTTGGCCTGGTACGCATCGGCAGGCTGGATCCCTACTACCTGGAATTCCACAATTTGCGCCGGCCCGTCGGTCTCTATAACAGCACGATCATCAGTTGCGACCTGGGAGATAACGTATGCGTTGACAATACCAACTACCTGTCGCACTATATCATCGGCAACGATGTGATGATCGTCAACACCAACGAACTGGCTACCACCGAGCATGCCAAATTCGGGAACGGGATCCTCAAGGAAGGGGAAGACGAATCCATCCGCATCTGGATGGAAGTATGCAACGAAAACGGCGGCCGCAGCATCATCCCTTTTAACGGCATGCTGCCCGGAGATGCCTGGCTATGGAGCCGCTTCCGCGACGATGCCCCCCTACAGAACAAGTTCAAGGAATTCACGGAAAAAAAATTTGATGACCGTCGGGGATATTATGGCAAGATCGGAGACCGCACCGTCATCAAAAACTGTAAGATCATCAAAGACGTGTGGATCGGCAGCGACGCCTACCTGAAAGGAGCCAACAAGCTGAAGAACCTCACCATCAACTCTTCCCCGGCAGCCAAATCCCAGATCGGAGAGGGATGCGAGATGGTCAACGGAATCGTAGGGTATGGCTGCAGGGTCTTCTATGGCGTGAAAGCCGTCCGCTTTATCATGGCTTCCCATTCCCAGCTAAAATACGGAGCCCGGTTGATCAACTCTTACCTTGGCAACAACGCTACGATCTCCTGTTGCGAAGTATTGAACTCATTGATATTTCCCGCACACGAGCAACACCATAATAATTCATTCCTATGCGCCTCCCTCATAATGGGGCAGAGCAATATGGCAGCCGGGGCTACCATCGGCTCCAATCATAATTCACGCAGTCCGGACGGCGAGATCATTGCCGGACGGGGTTTCTGGCCGGGACTCTCCGTCAGCCTCAAGCACAATTCCCGTTTTGCCTCCTTCACCATCCTGGCCAAAGGAGCTTATCCGGCAGAACTGGATATTCCCATTCCTTTTTCCCTGGTGAGCAATGACGAGAGTAAAGATGAGCTGGTCATCATGCCGGCCTATTGGTTCCTGCACAATATGTATGCGCTGGCCCGCAACTCCTGGAAATATCCGGACAGGGACAAACGCATCGAAAAAACCCAGACCCTCGAATTTGATTTCCTGGCCCCTGATACCATCGGCGAAATGCTCGGAGCCCTCACCCTGCTGAAACGTTTCACAGGAAGGGCCGCCCTTCTTAACGGAGAGGCCGCAACCCGGCTTTCCGGAAAGATCAAAAAAAATCCCACCCCGAAGGATCTTCTCAAAATGGACTCAGCCATCCTGGAGATCGGACGGGTCATACTCGAAGAAGGCACCCAGGAAAAAGTAGATGAATTGGAGATCCTGGCGCAGGGATGGGAGAACGGAGACCGGAACGTGAGACTCATCAAAGTATTCCAGGCTTATTCCCTCTTTAAAGAACTGATTGCCTTCCACGCCTCCAACCAGCTTCGGTCCCTCATCCGCACCAAAAAAATCAACAAATACGAAACCTTACTCGAAGCCATCCCAACCAGCTTACCCCTTACTAAATGGGTCAACGCCGGCGGGCAGCTGATCCGCGACAGCGAATTGCAGCGACTATTGCAACAGATCCGTGGAGGCAAGATCCGGGAATGGGGACAGGTGCATGAATTCTACGTCCGGCAGGGAGAGAACTACGAGCAGGACAAACTGGTTCACGCACTGGCCGCACTGAAAGAGATACAGGGAACTTCGCTGAAACGGGCAGGGAAAGAAGGGCTCCGGAATCTACTCAATCAGGCCATCCTCACCAAAGAATGGATGACAAAAGGCATTTATGATTCCCGGGCCAAAGACTATACGAACCCCTTCCGGAAAATGGTCTATGACTCCCCGGAAGAAATGGACGCCGTTGTCGGACCTTTGTCGGGCAACGGCTTCATCCGACAGGAAAAAGCCGCCCTCAAAAAATATCGCAAGGAAGTAGAGGACGTCCTCCAACAATTCAAATTATAACGGTTTCTTCGCAGCCGTATCAACCGTCTTCGCGGTCGTATCCGCAGAAGGTATGAGCGTGTCGGAAGCCGCCCTGGCAGCAGAATCAACGGAAGCAACAGCAGGCGTTTCGGAAGGGTTATTACAGGCCACAGCAATCCCTGCCACCACGAATAAAAGAACGAATATTTTTCGCATAGAATTATTTTTTATCGGCGCGTAGCTTTTATCGGGCGAACGGCCGGCAATTTTTATTTTTTGCGGAAGAAGAGCCGTAACGGCACTCCCTTGAAATTGAAATTCTCTCTCAATTTATTTTCCAGGTAGTTTTTATACGGCTGTTTGACATCATCCGGATAATTACAGAAGAAGGCAAAGGAAGGCACGTGCGTAGGCAGCTGCGTAATATATTTTATCTTCAGCGGATGGCCCCTGACGACAGGAGGATGATACGCTTCCACCGCCTTTAACATCACTTCATTCAGCTCGGAAGTCGTCACCTTACGCTGCTTGTTCTCGTATACTTCCAGCGCGGATTCGATGGCTTTAAAAATGCGGGTCTTATCGATGACGGAAATAAAAAGAATGGGGAGATCCGTAAAAGGAGCCAGCCTGTCCTTCAATTCTTTCTCATACTCCTTCGCCGTATTGGTTTCCTTCGCTACCAGGTCCCACTTATTGACAAGGACGACAATCCCCTTCCCCTTCTTTACAGCCAGGCTGAAAATGCTGAGATCCTGGGCCGTGATGCCCTTGGATGCGTCGAGCATGATCATACATACATCCGCTTCGTCCATGGCCCGGATAGCCCGGATCACGGAATAGAACTCCAGGTCTTCATGCACCTTCGTCTTGCGGCGGATCCCAGCCGTATCGATCAGCACAAAGTCTTTCTGGAACAAATTATACCGGGTATGGATCGTATCCCGCGTAGTCCCGGCAATATCGCTCACGATGGTCCGCTCCTGCCCGATCAGCGCATTCAATAAAGAGGACTTGCCCACATTCGGCTGCCCGATAATGGCAAATTTCGGGAGGTTGGCGTCTGCCGGATCCACTTCCTCTTCTTTTATCCGGCCGACAAGATCATCCAGCAATTCTCCCGTGCCGCTGCCCGACATGGAAGAAAGAAAAAAGATATTGTCGAACCCAAGGCTATAGAACTCTGCCGCTTCCAGCAGACGGTCACTATTATCGACTTTATTGACAGCCAGCAGCACCGGCTTCGTACTGCGACGCAGCACATCCGCCATCGCCTCATCCAGTAAAGTAATGCCCGTAGAGGCGTCCACCATGAAGATAAGCGCATTCGCCTCTTCCAGCGCGATCATCACCTGCTTCCTGATCTCCGTTTCGAAGACGTCTTCACTATCCGCTACGAATCCACCGGTATCGATCAGGTTGAACGACTTTCCACTCCATTCCGTAACACCGTATTGCCGGTCGCGGGTCACGCCGCTGACATTATCCACAATTGCCTTCCGCTGCTCCAGCAAGCGGTTAAAAAAAGTACTCTTCCCCACATTCGGTCGGCCCACGATGGCTACAGTAAATCCACTCATAATACAATATTAGTTATATCCGTATTCTCGCAAATAAAGATCATTATCCCTCCACTTCGGCCTGACCTTCACGAATAATTCCAAAAACACCTTCCGGTCAAGGAACGCTTCGATGTCCTTGCGGGCATCCGTCCCTAATTGGCGGATCATCTTCCCCCCCTCGCCCAAAATAATCCCTTTCTGCGTTTCCCGCTGAACGATTATTTCAGCCCTTATCTTCGTCAACGTCGTCTTCTCCTTGAATTCCTGCACCACGACAGTCGCATGATAAGGGATCTCATCCCCGTAGAGATAGAATATCTTTTCCCGGATCATTTCCCCTACAAAGAACTTAGTGGGCAGATCGGTGAGATCATCTCCTTCAAAGAAAGGCTGCCCTTCCGGCAACAAACCTAGCACGGTATCCAGCAGGACAGGAATATTACTCTTTTGCAGGGCTGAGATCGTAATGACTTCCTTACAATAGGCTTTTTCGGAAAAAAAAGCCCGGGCTTCCTCCGTTTTAGTCGCGGCAACCTGATCCGTCTTATTGAGAACGACCAGCGCCGGCGACTTCAGGTGCAAGGTTTGGAATAACTGGTCATTTTCTTCCCAATTATCCTTTATATCCACCAATAGCAAGGCCAGATCGGCATCCTCCAGGGAGCTTTTCACGGCCTGCATCATCTTTTCATGCAATTTGTAGCGGGGCTCGATAATACCCGGCGTATCCGAGAAAATGATCTGGTACTCCTTTTCCGTCAGGATCCCCTTGATCCGATGCCGCGTAGTCTGCACCTTGGGAGATACAATAGCCAGCTTCTCCCCCATCAGGGCATTGAGCAAAGTGCTCTTTCCGGCATTCGGCTTACCAAATATGCTTACAAATCCAACCTTCATTATTATAATATAAATGCCTTTTTGGGGCTGATCCTATAAAAGACCCGGCAAAGGTATAAAATAAAACAGGCCCTATGAGCAGCCCCGTATCTTATCAGCGGCCCCGGGACCCATCCCCCTCTATAAACGAAAAAAGACCCCTTAAAGAGGCCTCTAGTTGCGAAGGGTGGGATCGAACCACCGACCTTCGGGTTATGAGCCCGACGAGCTACCGCTGCTCTACTTCGCGATGTGGACGGCGAAATTAGGCCGAATAATATTCCCCACCAAATAAATGATTACTCTTTCACCAGAAATCACCCACACCCCGCGCCCATTCAACAA
>DASWFF010000039.1:0-29825 GCA_036394375.1 Puia sp. | reverse complement strand
AATCGTCAATAATCAGGGTATTCATGCCTCGACGGCCGCGACTGGCGAACGTCTAGCCGACATAAACTGCCTGTTGAACGACTGATAAACGGAAAGATCAGGAATGGAAATACCTTTGTGGCTGAGACTGGTTTTAGCATTCAAATTTAATATATGAATAAAATTATCCGATACATACCTATCTTATTAATACTGCAGTTAATCATGGAGTCGGGCAAGGCTCAGAGCTACGATGCTTATCAATCAACTAATGCAGTATTGCTGCTATTGAAAGGGAATACCCAAACTGAAAGCAGGTTGGATGAAGCTTTCATAACATTGTCAGGCAGCAGCAACGTATTGGAAGTAAGAGTAAGGATCCCCTACCATTTGATAAATTATAAACCTGCGGATAGCATTGTTTCTTCATCATTGGGTTTGACATTTGACCTTGCCATAAACGTCAATTCATGGCAAATACAGGGTGGTCAGGGATCAGGCAGAACATACCTCACACATGGTCTTCTTAGGTTGAACAATATTTCAAAACCGGCAATAGTTGAATATACACCATTACCAGCAGGCGACGTCCAGGATGGAAGTTTTAATCTTTCTATGATCATAAAATTTAACCCGTACAATTTTAACCTGGATGGACCGAACGAAAAGGAACGATTTATTATCAAGATTAGCGACGCAAAAGTTAACCGATTATGATTCAACGAAAGGTTGCTGATTTCCGTCATGATTGCGATTGGGCAGGTGGTCTCATCAGCAAAGGCAATACGACCGAGACCGCCATTACCGCCGCAATCACATGCAGCCCGCTCGTATAGGTCCCGCTGGACTGGCGCATATGCGCGATCAATAAAGGCCCAAAAGCGCTTGCAAATCCCCAGGCTGTCAGTATGAGTCCGTAAATCGAACCTACGTTGGCCGACCCGAAATAATCCGCCACGAATGCAGGCATGGTGCCGAATCCGCCGCCGTAGCACATCAGGATAAGGAAGACCAGGGCGGTCACGCCGGTCGCCGAATGAAGGCCCGGAAAAATCCAGAACAGCCCGATCTGCACGATAAACATAACAGAAAAGGTTACCCGCCGGCCCAGCAGATCGGAAGCCCATGCCCAGAACACACGCCCCAGCGCATTCCCGATACTCACAATACCGATCATACCCGCCGCTACAATCGCGGTGACCTTTGCCAGTTCCTGAAACATGGGAGCTTCCTGTGAAATAATCGAGATACCCGCTGAAGTATTCAGGAAGAGCAGGAGCCACAACGCCCACCACTGCCAGGTTTTCAACGCGCCGCCCAGCGTAAAGTCCCTGGCGATCTTCTGCACCTGCTGCTTTTGACCAGGCTGCCATCCCTCCGGCCGCCATCCCTCGGGCGGATTTTGCATAAAATAGGCCGAGGCCACAACGCCAATCATGTAAGCGATTCCGAGATACGCAAAAGTGTGCAGCACCCCCACGCTTTGAATCAGTCGCGTTGCAATCGGCGCCGTTATCAGTGCCCCTGCTCCAAATCCTCCCACAGCAATGCCTGTCATCAACCCGCGACGGTCGGGAAACCACTTCACCAACACGGAGATGGGAACGATATACGAGAAGCCAAGTCCGATTCCACCGATCACACCATACGTTATGTAGAGCCACCACAACCCGTGGTATGAATAGCTGGCCAGAAAAACCCCGCCGCCATACAGCACGCCACCGGTCAACGCGACCACGCGGGGGCCAACCCGCTTCAACCAGAGCCCGCCAAAGAATGAGGCAAACCCCAACGACAAGATCGCAATCGTGAAGGTGAGGGTAACCTCCGAAATCGACCAGTGAAACTGCTTTGCAAGTGGAACCCGGAATACGCTCCACGCATACACAGCTCCCAATGCCATCTGTAGCAGGACCCCCGCAACGGAAATCCCCCAACGCTTAAACTTATTTGTCATTTCTCTGATTATTTGAGTGAATACTGAATTAAAAGATGCCATTTTGATGCCTGGCCAGTGATTTTGCCTGATCCAGCGTTAGGCCAAAGTGGTCCGCAACAAGTTGGGCAGGGTTGGCATTTAACCAATTATTGAGATTCAGTTCCTGGTATATGGGACTGTTGAAAAGTACTACAAGCTTCAAGGTCTCTTTTCCCGTATTTTCAATATAATGGCCATAGCCCTGTTTGATAAAAGCGACCTTGCCTTTATCATAATCCATCGTTTTTACCCGGCTGTGCGAACCGAAAATGCTTACACGCCCCTGGCCGCTTATCACATATTGCCATTCATCTGCATTAGGGTGCCAGTGCAATTCGCGTATAGCACCCGGCTCAATGTTCATAAGAAGCGCCGTTAAAGAAGTTTGTATCGGAAATTCTAATGAAGATGCGATGATATGGTACCCGCCTTTAAACGTTGTTCTGACACCATCCTTCTCCAGGCGGAATTTATGAGAAGAAAGACTCGATGGGATATCAGTGTCTAAATTGGGTGGTTTTGCTTCCGGAGCGATCTTACCGGTACCTATATACAATTCTTTTTTAGGGAAAGACGCAAAAGTACTGGCGGGCAGCCCTGAATTATGTGCAAGTATTTGAGGATCGATATGACTCACCCAATCTGTTAAACTAAATGTTCCAAACTCAGAAAAATGGCCACTGTCAAACCCCAGTATAAAAAGACAGGGTTCATTGCCGATGCATTGCAAAGCATGTCCATACCCTTTCGGGAAATACCAGGTATCGCCCGCTTCAAAATCATCCGTTGATGTGGTACCGCCGGGTGTGATAATCGTTGTCCGCACCTTGCCTTCCAAAACAAATGCCCACTCCGCGGCTATGGAGTGCCAGTGCAGTTCCCGAAATCCACCGGGATTCAATTTCATGATTACCCCGGCGATGCTTTGTGATACCGGGAATTCCTCCGCCGTTGCCTCTTTGGCATTGCCACCAGCCCCTGACCAACTGTTGCTACCATTGGCAATATCATATATAAAATCGTCCAATTCGGCTTGCGTGCCTGAATTTAATTTGTCAGTTGCTACCGGTGTTGCCCCCACTGCCTCAGGTGATATTGCGTTAATGGTGGATGCGGTAGCTATTATCCCTAATGTTGACAGGGATGTTGTGGATAGGAATCCACGCCGTGTAGTTTTTTCCATATAAATGATTTTTTAGAATAGTGTATTATTTTTTAGTATCAGTAGCTAAAATGTGATTCCCACTTGCAGAGCTGTAGTAAATGAGGATGGCAATTTGTTGCCAAAACGCACCGGTTCACTTACTGAAAGATATAACTGGTAATCCTTCTTTCGGATGAATATCTTACTAAAAACGGGCGTGAAGCCATACCGGCCGTCTGTTTGAAAAGCAAGCCTGGGTATTAAAGTAAAACCATGATTCAAACGGAACATTACCCCAGGATGAAAAAGCATGTATTGCATTTTGCTTGATCCATTTTGTGAGACGATAAAGGGTACCAGTTCCATACTGTAACCCAAATGATCGCTCTTTAAAAGGTTAAGCCCTATCGGGAATCCAATCACAGTGCTATTTGAAAAGTTGCCTGTAAAACCCTTATCAGTTATAGTGCCAATTGGCGCCAATACAGCGAAAAAGCCTGCAACGCGCGGATAAGCGGGAGTAGGCTGATCTTTCTGGGAAAAGCTATTTTTGAAAAAAAAGCACAGAACAAAAAAAATAACCAGCCCCTTAATTCTAATAGATTTCATGATGATATAAATTATTTCGTCAGGAATAGTAACAATTAAGGGACATTGATCTGATTTTCATCTTGTTCAGCAAACTGGTATTGAACAATTGCACAATCGGCGATATTCCAACCGCCTTTTACGGAGGCCCAACTCACCGGATACACTTCCTAAAAGTTCACCGGGTTGGAAGTCAATCCTTTTGGGGTTGGGAACACGCTGGCCGCCAGGATAAAGAACACATGATACTTTAGCCATGATTGAGATTTTTAAATGAAATGATAATTTTTATTTTCATTCCGGCTAAGATTAAATGGAAGGAATTTGATTTTCGCTGTTCCATTCTTTAATTGATGAAGAATATTCTCTAAGGTCAAAGCTAATAGCTCATGTACTGCCTACTACGAATGATTCGTTCAAATGCTAAACTGTATCGTTGGCCGGGCAAATTGGATAGTTCAAATAATCCACCGGGGAATCCTGCCAGTTTCGCCTGTTGAACGACTGTATTCCATCCGCATTCCCGCTCGCCGAAGACTTTTACCGCATTAACGACAGTTCGAGCCTCTTAGTCGTTTGATGGTAACAAGGAGAAAAATGAGTTTATACCTTCGGAGTATAATTGAAAATAAGCCCTTTTTCATAAGCAGTAGTTTTGGTTAAGGGGCTGCATTTCGATGCGGCTCCTCATTTTTAAAACAAAAAACATTTACAATGAGATCTTTTCTGAAAAAAATGGTGTTACTGAGTTGCACTGCCTTCCTTTATAATATTGTCAGCGCCCAGGAAGATTGGCCAAAAACTATTTTGGGCTCCGACAGTACCATTATTAAAATATACCAGCCTCAACCGGATTCCTTCGCAGGCAACAGCCTGAAATCACTATCGGCTATTTCCGTATTGGAAAAAGGCAACCCGGATCCTGTATTCGGTACACTATGGTCTACGGCTAAAGTAGCAACCGACCGGGACAACAGGATGGTTACCATAGAATCTATTACCATATCCGCCATAAAAATTCCGGCCGATACCGCTAAAAACAGGCTCGACTACATAAAAGCGACATTGGAATCAAAACTTCCCCAGGCAGCAGGTCAAATTCCACTGGATGAACTACTTGCGTCGCTGGATCAAAACCTCGACGAGACCAAATTATCCAAGGATATTAATAACCAGGTTCCTAACATGATCTACACCAACCATCCGTCTGTTTTGGTGACCATCGATGGCGCCCCGAAACTTTCCACAAACAAAAAGTGGCGTGTAGATGCGGTGATCAACAGTCCCTTTACCATTGTAAAAGACCGGGATGGCCATTTCTATCTCTATGGCGCACAACACTGGTACACCGCTGCTTCGGCTACGGGCCCCTATTCTTATGTAAGCGGTAAAGTTTCAAGGAGGTTGCGCAAAATTGAAAAGGATTTTGCCAAAAACAATTCCAATCAAGCCAGCAGCAATGACGGGTATGCATCGGCCGATACTGTTATTCCTGCTATTATTGTGAGTATGTTACCCGCAGAATTGATCCAATCAGATGGCCAACCGGACTTTTTGCCAATTGCGGGGACATCTTTGTTATACGTAGGGAATTCACCGAATGATATTTTCATGGATACGCAAACACGGCGTTATTATGTGTTGATATCAGGCCGCTGGTACCATTCGAAAACACTGGCAAACAATAGTCAATGGGGATATATCGCTTCGGATAAACTGCCGGCTGATTTTGCCAAAATCCCCGAAGGCTCGGCGAAGGACAATGTCCTGGCCAGCGTAGCCGGAACAGATGCTGCCAGGGAGGCTTTGATGGATGCCCAGATACCTCAAACGGCTAAAGTGGATCGAAAAACGGCTACTACCCAGGTCTCCTACGATGGCGAACCGAAATTTCAAAGCATTTCCGGGACCAAATTGCAATATGCTATCAATACTTCTTCAACGGTATTGTTGTACGAAGGAAGATACTATGCTTTGGATAATGGAGTTTGGTTTGTGGCGGATAGCCCATCCGGCCCCTGGGTCGCGAGTAGCCAACGTCCCGGCGACCTGGATCTGATCCCTCCCAGCTCATCGGTCTATAATACGAAATTCGTGGATATTTATGATATAACGCCCGACTATATCTATACAGGATATACCCCGGGATACCTGAATAGTTTTGTATACGGACCCACCGTTGTGTATGGCACCGGGTTCTATTACGACCCCTGGATCGGCAATTATTATTATCCCCGGCCATGGTCATGGGGATTTGACATGGGTTACAATCCATGGTATGGCTGGAACTTTGGCTTAGGTTATGGTTTTGACTGGTTTAATATGGGATTCGGATTTGGTTGGGGTGGCTGGCATGGAGGCTGGTGGGGACCATCCTTCTATCATCCCGCCTGCTGGGGTTATGGCAGGGGTGACAGGCCTCATAGTTTCTACGGCAGAAATGTGATCGTTAACCGCAATACGTATGTGCATTCCAATAATAACATCTATCGGAACAGGTCGGGTATTGTAGCCAGGAATGGTTCTGCATTTGCCGGTGGCCGGAATAATAATAACAGGGCTGGATTCCGGAATGGCATCAGCGGTGGGCGGCCTGCGAATAATGTTATGGCTGACAGGCAGGGGAATGTATATCAACGAGGAGCTCAGGGCGGTTGGCAGCAACATTCTACCAGGGGAGGGACACCATCCAATAATTCCACCCCCGGACTATCCCAAAACCTGGACCGGCAGCAACAAATGCGGGATAGAGGCCAGGTGAGGACACAGAATTTTCAAAGGGTACAGCAATTTTCGGCTCCGCGATCCGGCGGATTTCGCGCCGCGCCCGGAGGATTTCACGGTGCCTCGGGCGGATTTCACGGTGGAGGCAGACGATAAGGATTCTCTAAGCATGCCGCAATCTGCGGCATGCTGTTTAAAGGGTGGAGAAAAAATAGCGCATAATCAAACAGAAATATGGCTACTTTACTAATAAACAACAGCGAACAAAAACGTGCATTCATACTGCAGGTTATTCAACCCGGCCTGGCACAATAGCCATACGACTTTCCTTTTCTTATTCCTTCTTTTCATATCGCTCTTACTGTTGCCATCATTAGCGGAAGTTAAATCAAAATAGTTCGACGATCGATCCTGCCTTTTTGACGATTCATTGCCCGGTTAAACCTATTTCCACCTCTAAATCTAAAGTTCTTCATGCAGTTTTGTCCTGTCATTGTTCATCCTTCGTAGAATGTGACTGCTAATATTGCAACAATCGAATGAAATATGGAAATAAAAAAACTACACCTGTTCTTGTTCATCTTTTTTCTGGTTGCCGGCAACCTCTGGCGGCCCCTTTTTGCACAAAAAAAGCTTTCTTTGAAGGAGGCTATTCAGATGGGTGTTGATAACTATGGAACGGTCAAATCTAAAAAGCAATATGCGGCCGCTTCCAGTGCAGAGGTTGTTCTGGCAAAACGGGACTATCTACCCAACCTGAATCTGGGGACACAGGTGGACTATGGTACCGTCAACATACTATACGGACCCTCCTATAACTTTGGCGGCCTGGGCGCGTCCTCGATAGGCCCTCCCTTGACGGCGCAGAACTGGAATGCGGCCTTCGGCTCTTTGTACCTGACCAATGTCAACTGGGACTTTTTTGCCTTCGGCAGGTCCAGGGAGAAGATTCATACAGCCATGGCTGCCGCCGACAGGGATAATAAGGACTGGCAACAGGAGATCTTTCAGGAGCGGATTAAGGTAGCCGGTGCATACCTTAATTTGCTAGCCGCCCAGCGGCTAACGGCCTCCTACCGGGAAAACCTCTATCGGGCAGACACCTTCCGGAATATCGTGGTTGACCGGGCTATCAACGATTTGATTCCCGGCGTAGACAGTTCTCAGGCAAATGCTGAAGTGGCCAATGCCAAAATTGCATTGACCAATGCCATTGATTTTCAGCAGACGCAGGAAAGCAACCTGATTCAGCTCCTGGGAATTCCCCCCCAACCATTAATAGTCGACACTTTTTTTGTCACTCAACTACCTGCTGCCATTCCTGACTCCGGTATCAGCAAGGTGGTGGATGGGCATCCTTTCCTTCAATACTATAAAAGCCGTATCAGCCTCAGTGACCAGCAAGCGAAATATGATAAAACTTTTTATTACCCGACCTTTTCATTGGTCGGCGTTTATCAGGCGCATGGATCAGGTTTTGGACCTGCTTATGGGGCGCAGAACCTGGGGGATTTTTCTCATAATTTTTATGACGGCGTCAAACCCCTTCAATCCAATTATCTGATCGGGATAGGTGCTACCTGGAATTTCACACAGCTCTTTCGGGTGTCCCAACAGGTAAAGGCTCAACGATCGATCAGCAGGGGCTTGCAGGATGAATACGAGCTGGCCGGGCAACAACTGGTTGCACAGTTGCAGTTGTCCGAAACAAAGATGCAGAACGCCCTGGATAATTACCAGCAAGCGCCCATCGAGGTCAACTCTGCCTCGGACGCGTATGCGCAAAAATCAGATTTATATGCTAATGGGCTGGCCACCCTGATCGATGTGACGCAGGCGCAGTATGTACTGATCCGGGCGGAAACGAGCAGGGACATAGCCTATAGTAATGTATGGCAGGCCCTGCTGCTGAAGGCCGCTGCGACCGGGGATATGAATATTTTTTTGAAGAACCAATAGGAATAGTACATGAAATTAATTCTGTTCGCATTACGTAAGCCAATAAGCATATTTGTGATAGTGGCCGCCCTGTTTTTCTTTGGCGTCAGCACGCTGAGCTCCATCAAGATAGACATATTTCCCAAGCTGGATATGCCCGTGCTGTACATTGCGAATCCTTACGGGGGATTTACCCCTTCGCAGATGGAAACTTTTTTTGCCAAACAGTACATTAATGTACTGTTGTATGTCAACGGTATTAAGAGCATAGAGACAAAGAACGTGCAGGGGTTGACCCTCATAAAACTCAATTTTTATCCGGGCACCAACATGGCCCAGGCCGCCGCTGAGGTCACCGCCGCCAGTAACCGCGCCCAGGTCCTTTTTCCGCCTGGTTCGAATCCGCCCTTTATCCTTCGTTTCGATGCTTCCACCTTGCCGGTGGGGGAACTCATATTAAGTAGCGATAAAAGGAACAATAATGAATTGGCGGACCTGGCGAATGTATATGTGCGTGCTTCCTTTACGTCTATTCCGGGACTGGTCTCGGCCCCCCCGTTCGGAGGAAACGTACGCACGGTGGTGATCAAGGCGGATCCGGAACTGTTGCGGGAGCACAACATGACCCCCGACCAATTGGTGGCAGCCATTCGGGTGAACAACCAGACGGCGCCTTCCGGTAACGTGCGCATTGGGGATAAGAATTATCTCACCCCGACCAACACAACCATCCACACCGTGAAGGACTTCGAGAATATTCCATTGTTTAAGGGCCGCGTGCAAAACCTTTATATGCGGGATGTGGCTACTGTCGAAGACGCCGCGGATATTACGGTAGGATATGCTCTGGTGAACGGTAAACGTTCGGTATATCTGAGTGTCGCCAAAAGTGCGGATGCGTCCACCTGGGATGTGGTGCAAAAATTAAAGGCCGCCATCCCCAGAATACAGGCACAATTACCGGAAGATGTACACCTCACCTACGCATTTGATCAATCGGTGTATGTGATCAATTCGGTTAAAAGCCTGGTGACGGAAGGTATCATCGGCGCCATATTGACGGGGCTGATGGTACTGTTGTTCCTGGGGGATATGCGTGGTGCACTGATCGTGATAATGACCATTCCCACTGCCATTATTTCCGGGGTGTTGCTCCTAAGCCTTTTTGGGCAAACAATCAATATCATGACACTCAGTGGGTTATCCCTTGCTATTGGCATCCTCGTGGACGAGAGTACGGTGACCATCGAGAATATCCACCAGCACCTCGATATGGGCAAGCCCAAGCGGCTCGCCATATGGGACGCCTGTAAGGAGATCGCCTTTCCTAAATTGCTTATCCTGCTTTGTATCCTGGCAGTGTTTGCCCCGGCTTTTACAATGGGCGGCATTCCTGGCTCTTTATTCCTGCCCCTTGCCCTTGCCATCGGCTTCAGCATGATCGTATCCTATTTCCTGGCACAGACATTTGTACCGGTGATGGCTAACTGGATCATGAAGGTGCATCCTTCTGCGGCGCACCTTGGAAATGCCGGTGAAAAGATCAGCCGGTTTGACAAAGTGAGGAACCGGTTCTTACGTTTCATGGACCGGATGATTCCGTATAGAAAACCGATCGTCGTCGCATATTTGTTGATTACCTGCGCAGCGGCCTTTTTATTATTGACGCGGATCGGAACGGACGTTTTGCCTAAAGTGAACGGCAGCCAGTTCCAGGTGCGCATCCGTGCGCCGGAAGGCACCCGTGTGGAACGAACGGAAGAAAAGACCCTGGCTACTATCCAGGCCATCAAGGATATTGTGGGCAATGACAATCTGGCCATTACCTCGGCTTACGTAGGGCAGCACCCCTCCCTGTTTTCGGTGAATCCTATTTATCTGTGGATGTCTGGTCCGCAGGAGGCGGTATTGCAGGTTGGCCTCAGGGAGGGCTATAAAACCAATCTGGACGCCTTGAAAGAAAAGATAAGGCAGCGGGTCAACGATGCTATACCCGATGTCAAACTTTCCTTTGAGCCCATTGAGTTAACCGACAAGATATTAAGCCAGGGTTCCCCTACGCCTATTGAAGTACGCTTTTCCGGAAGGAACAAAAAGCTCAATGAATTGTATGCGCAAAAGTTGATGGATAAGCTTAAACAGGTCGGTTATTTGCGGGATATACAACTCGGGCAATCCAATAAATACCCTGCGATCAACGTAGAAGTGGACCGGATAAAGGCCGCCCAGTTAGGAGTGGATATGGATGATGTATCGCGTTCCATCGTTGCATCAACGTCCTCCTCCCGTTACACAGAAAAAAACATATGGATAGATGAGAATAGCAGTAATAGTTACAACGTCCAGGTCGAGGTACCGGAAAACAAAATGAATAGCATCGGCGAAATCGGAGAAATACCCTTGCTGAAAAATGCTGATCGCCCTGTACTTAGAGACGTGGCAACCATTAAACCTGATACTGCTTATGGGGAGAACGATAACCTGGGGGCCTTGCCCATACTGTCAGTAACCGCCAACCTGAATAATAAAGACCTGGGCGCCGCGTCAAAAGATGTGCAGAAGGCCATCGCTTCCCTGGGTACTATCCCGCGCGGGCTAACGGTAGAATTGATCGGGATGAGCCAGACAATGACAGATACCCTCAGTAGCTTAAAAAGTGGACTGATGGTCGCCATCCTGGTCATATTTCTAATGCTGGCGGCAAATTTCCAATCGTTCAGGGTATCGGCCATTGTGCTGGCAGCCGTTCCGGCTGTTATCCTGGGTTCACTGTTGATGTTGCTCCTCACCGGCTCCACGCTTAACCTGCAGTCTTACATGGGGATCATCATGTCGGTGGGTGTTTCCATATCCAATGCAGTGCTCATGATCACCAATGCAGAAAATTTAAGAAAGAAACATAACGGGGATGCTTTGTCTTCTGCAAGGGAAGCCGCCTCCATACGTTTGCGCCCGATCCTGATGACGGCGATGGCCATGGTAGTGGGTATGTTGCCTATGGCAAGTGGTTTGGGTGAAGCAGGAGATCAGACCTCCCCATTGGGCCGAGCGGTAGTGGGGGGCCTGATAGCATCCACCTTTGCGGTCCTGTTTATCCTGCCTCTGGTCTTTGCCTGGGGACAAGGGAAAGCCGGCATTAAGTCCGTATCCCTGGAGGCCAATGATGAAGAAAGCAAACAATATATCTCATCTTCAAATGAATACAATGAACAATAAACAGCGTGTTACATCTTTGCTTTTATCCTGCATAGGGATGCTCTTCGTAATGACTGGTTGCAGTTCTTCCAAAGGGGAAAAACCGCCGCCTGAGGCAGCTGTTTCGAAGGCTAGGGAAGCCTTCGTCTTACAAAAGGGGAAAATAGCTTCGGAATTGCAGATACCGGCGGAGCTCATTGCTTACCGGCAAGTTGACATATATGCCAAGGTAAATAGCTTTGTCAAGGACTTAAAGGTCGATATAGGATCACAAGTGAAGAAGGGACAATTATTGGTCACGCTCGAAGCACCTGAATTAAGCGCCCAACTGGCAGGAGCAGAATCCAGGATGAAATCCCAGGAGGCCATTTATACTTCCAGCAATGCGACCTACAATCGCCTCATGAAAACCAGCAACAGGCCTGGTACTGTTGCGAAAAATGATCTGGAGATCGCAAAGGCAAAAATGGAATCGGATCTCGCGCAATGGGAAGCCGCCAAGGCTTCTTACACAGAAGCATCGACCATCGAGGATTATCTGACAATTTCGGCCTCTTTCGACGGGGTCATCAGTTCCAGGAATGTAAATTTAGGTGCGTACGTGGGGCCTTCCGGCAAGGGTTCAGAGTTGCCGATCTTTACTTTGCAGGAACTGAAGCATCTGCGGCTGGTGATCTCTATTCCTGAAGCTTACAGGTCATATATTAAACTTGGGGACCAGGTAAAATTCACCGTAAAGGCATTTCCCAACCATGTTTTTTCCGCTAAAATAAGCCGGAGGGCGGACGCAATGGATACGCAGCTGCGTTCTGAAAGGATAGAGCTGGATGTGTTCAATACTGACAATAAATTGTCTCCGGGAATGGTGGCAGAGGCAACGATTGGCCTCAACGGAAGCGACAGTTCTTTTGTCGTCCCTAAGTCTGCTGTAGTCAATTCCACGGAAGGGATTTATATGATCAGGTCGGACAACGGTAAAGCGGAGAAAATAGCCGTCAAGAAAGGCAGGGAGACCGATAGTCTCAGTGAAGTATTCGGGGATCTGCACGTTGGGGATAAGTTTGTCAGGATGGGTAGCGAGGAGATCAGGGAGGGAAGCAGCATAAATTAATTTCCATGTACATACTACTCATTTTTACCGCGATAATTATCCTTGCTGCTCTTATAACAATTGGTCACGACCTTCGAATTTTGAAGCAAGATCAATTTCATGCAGCTATTGAGCGTAGTCGATTTATGCGGTTGATGGATATGATCTTCCCAAAATTCCGCCTGTTCCGGATATTGTAATCGATCATCAGCCCGCGGGATATAAATTATTTTTCCTGGCCAGTCGTGGACGGCCAGAAAGGCGCGGGAGGGCCCTTTCTTTCGCAAAAACTCGGGTATACTTTCCCCGGTGAAAGTTTTACGCCTAATATTACTCCCGCCAGCCTGGGATCCTGGAGCGATATGAAACCCGAAAACTGACCCCAGGTAATTCCTTTCAACATATCTGTTCGTTTTGATCGCAGAACAAAAATGGAAAACCTGAAGCCACAAAAAAATAAAGGCTTCGTGATTTTTGTCACATTTTTTTTTGCCTTTTATCATTTTTTTCTGCCTTCCACTGATGCAACTTAGTACTCTAAAAAATAAAATTATGGTAAAGTGATTTGGATTACCGAAAAAATACCGTCCTCATGGGCCTTTATGCTGAAGTTTTTCATCGCGCTTTCTTCCGAAGCATAACTACAATTTTATTTGCATCTTCGTTATTCTTTAATAACTATGTTCAAGGGCAAATTAAAGACTCTTTAAAAACGGGTTTTTTATTGGATGCCGCTGAAGAATATTGGCCTGCGCATCAACCTGGGGGGGAGAAAGATTTTTCACAGATGATTAATCACATATCCATCAGGAATGGAAAAGGCTTTATTAGTACGGGGGGATACTTTCGGGAAGTGTACGAACTTTTCGATAATTATCTCTGGGGAATAGGCCCGCAGGATAATAATGGATATTTCCTGCATAGGGCCATTGTTCACGCTGACTTCCGCTACAATAAAAATATCAGGGCATTCGTGCAAGCGCAATCAAGTTTTCTTTCTGGAAGAAACGGGGGGCCGCGCCCGGTGCAGGATCTCAACAAATTGGCGGTCGACCAGATCTTTGGTGAATACTCCTTTCATTCGAAAGGCAAAAGCCTTTATAGTTTTCGGTTTGGGAAACAGGCGCTTCATTACGGGATTGGCTCCCTGTTGGACATTAGGGAAGCCAACGTGAGGAGGTCTTTTCTCGGTGTAAAATTCATTGCAGAGCACAAGAATACAAAAGTCGATTTTTTCGCGATGGAACTGATTAAAGTTAATCCCGGATTTTTCGATGATAAGGTTGATCGGTCACAGAAAATAGCAGGTATATGGGTGACACAAGCATTCCCTCATAGATTGTTCAACAGGCTCGATGCTTATTATCTTTATACGCATAGAGACTCCGTAAAATTTGCGCAGGGTTTGGGTACTGAAAGCAGACATACCGTCGGTACAGCGCTCAATTTCCTCAAGCACCGATGGAGCGGTTATACAGAGGTGGATTTACAGTTTGGCAAATTCAATAATTATTCAATACTCGCGTGGAAGTTGACTCAAACGCTGACTTATCAGCTCAAAGACGTTTTTTTGAAGCCAGCCTGGTCAATTCAAAGCGCAATTTCCAGCGGTGATCGAAATCTCCAGGACGGTACCCTGAATACATTTAATCCTGTTTATCCTAAAGCCATTTATTATGGCTATATAGATAATGTGGGCTCAGCCAACATATTTTTAATACATGGCAAAATAGAGATCGAACCGGCTAAGAAACTAAAGCTCACTACAGGGTACTATACATTCTGGCGGCAGTCGACTGTAGATGGCCTCTATGCCGCCAATGGGTCTTTTTTGCTGGCATCCAACAACGATCAGCGTCGCGTGGGTTCCATGGTGGATATTGTGGCATTGTACACACAAAATGGTCATTTCAGCCTCCGGGGTATTGTTACCTACTATAAACGTGGTCCTTTTCTGAGGCAGGAGCCCAGTACGCCTCATGACATACGATACCTTGGCATTACAGCTATATTGCGATTATAGGTATACGGGTGTGCAGAACAGGCCGGCAACATCGCCCAAACAATTGCCAAACTACAATTGAAGGCTAAATCCTTCAAATACGTAATGGACAAGCTTAATTCATAATTGATTTATGTCAATTCCTTTTTTGCGCTAGATCAATTTTTAAATTGAAGATTATTTGCACTTTTGCCATTCGCCAATAAATATTTTAAAAATGAAAACATCATTAACTCGTAGGTTCTGGTACCTCCTTGCAGGTGCCGCCATGTCCATTAGTTTTTCGTCAGTTTCGGCACAAGGCTCCAGCAAATTCAACAGCCTCGGAACGTTACTCACTCCGGACAATTGCGCTCTTTTATTGATTGACCACCAACCATTCCAGTTCGGCACCCTGGGGAGTGCCAACAGCCAAACGGTTTTAAACAATGTTATTGGTTTGGCCAAAACAGCTAAAGTATTCAAAGTGCCCACTTTGTTGACTTCGGTTATAGAAGATAGAGGGGGGTACATAGTTAAGGGATTGACCGATTTATGGCCGGAACAAACTCCCATCAACCGTACATTTATTAATGCCTGGGAAGATAAAAGAGTCGTTGACTGGGTAAAAAAGACCGGTAAGAAGAAAATTGTCATTGCCGGCCTTTGGACAGAGGTGTGCGTAGCTATGCCTGCCTTACAAGCCGCCGGTGAAGGGTATGAGGTTTATGTAGTGACTGATGCTTCGGCCGGCGTAAGCGTGGAAGCTCATGAAATGGCCATTCAACGTATGATTATGGGTGGAGTAGTCCCTATCACTTTTAATGTGTTCCAGGCCGAACTGCAACGTGACTGGGCAAGAACGGAGACCGTAGGTCAGCTTGTGCCGATTTTGATTGAACATATGGGTAATATTGGCACCAACGTCTCATGGGAATTTCAGTTACTAAATGCAGCACCGCAAAAGAAATAGATAGGCTATATTGTCAGGCTGGCAATTCGTATTCCACCCGTGGAAGAATGAGTAAAAGAAGTTTGGGTGACGTTAATCATCCAAGCTTCTTTATTAATGTTATTGACAGAAAATTGTAGTCGATATTTTTTTTCAGCAAATATATGGACAGCGCAATATTCGAGATATTCAAACAATACACCAAGCGGTATGTAAAACTAACCGACGAGGAGTTGGAGAGAATAGAATCTGTATGTGCCTATAAGAAATTTCGCAAGCAGCAGTACCTGCTCCAGGAAGGTGATGTATGGAAGTTGCACGTTTTTATCGTGAAGGGGTGCCTTCGCACCTACTCAATTGACGAGAAAGGTGTAGAACATATTGTCGGATTTGGGATTGGCAATTGGTGGGTTGGAGATCGGGAGAGCTTAAAATCGGGTAAACCATCAAAATTTAATATTGATGCGGTAAACAATAGCGAAGTGATTCTGATCAAGGATCGGGATTTTAATAACTTGCTGACAGAAATACCGGCTTTCAATGAAATGGTCAATACTATACATGACAGAAGTTTCATGGCCGCACAACGAAGAATATTGTCATTTATCAGTCATTCAGCAGAAGAGAAATACTTTACTTTTTTAGAGATGTATCCCGGATTCGCTGCCTGTATTCCGAAGAATATGATTGCTTCATTTCTTGGCATTACGCGTGAAACACTGAGCCGAATCCGAAAAGCTACCGGTAAAAGTAACTGCCGGACTGATGACAGGCAGGTTTAATAAAACCAATTAATTCTCCCCCGAAGTCTGAATTGTCAGAGGATTTTATTATATTGGTTTCCAAAAACTGCTGTGTACGAAGTATTTAAGAGCTATTTGGACAGCAAAATATCCCTTACGGAAGAACAGCACGAGTGGATCTACTCCAAAGCTGTGGTGAAAAAATTACGCAAAAAACAGTACTTGTTGCAGGAGGGAGATATCTGGAAGAATCACGCCTTTGTCTCAAAGGGTTTGGTCAGAACCTATTCTGTTGACGAAAAAGGGGTTGAACATGTGATCGCTTTTGCGATGGAAAACTGGTGGACCGGTGACAGGGAATCCCTGCTATCCGGTCAACCGTCCCGTTTCAATATTGATGCGATCGAGGATAGTGAGATAGTTCTGATTGAAAAGCAGAAGTTTGAGACTATTTGCAAGGAAATACCGGCGTTCAATGACATGGTAAATGCTGTTATCGACCGTAGTTTTGTCGCGTCGCAAAAGCGCATTCACGATGCGATCAGCACTCCAGTCGAAGAGGAATATGCGAATTTTATCCAGCGGTATCCTTCCTTTGCCGCCAGGGTACCTCAAAGCATGATCGCTTCTTATCTTGGCATTACCCGCGAAACCCTAAGCCGAATCAGGCACAAAGCGGCAAAAAAATCCTGAATTGAATTGACATCACGGGTGAATAATCAATATTTATTTTGTTTATTATCACTGGCAGAAGAACGATAAATGAGGAAATTTGTTTGGAGAGGATGAATATGCACGATGGATAACTTCATTTTCCGTGCAAGCCTATCCAACAAAATCGATGATTTATGATGAAGAATTCAGAAGGATTTAAAAAGGTTTCAATTAATGCTACCAACCCAGGAGGCAGTTCCTTCAAAACCTTAGTAAAAGATATCCTGCATGGACAGGAAATGCTGATTGAACCTGGCCTTTCAATTTTTATATTGCCGGACAGAACAATATTCGAATTTTATGGCATTGGCTCCCATTTCCCCGATTATCTTTTCTCGAATAGTGAAATTGTCAATGGCTATCAGGTCCCTGACCTTCACTCGGCTTTAGAAAAATTGGAAAAACATGGAGCCTCGTTGTTAGGAAAGGTTGTACATATGTCTGCATCTTGTAGTTATTGTCACATTCGGCTAGAAAATGGCAGCGTTATTGGGCTATTTCAATACAATGAGGAAATGATTTAGTCCATCGATTAATTTCGATAAGGGCGGAAGACCTCACGAATATCCTGTGCGAATAGTTCGGGTTGTTCCATCGCTGCAAAATGCCCCCCTCTTGGCATATCCGTAAATCGAACAACATTATAGCCCCGCCTTGCAGTTTCTAAAGGCGGATGGGTAACGGGCATATCTCCCGGGTATTTAGAAATGGATGTCGGGACATTGACATACCCAGGCCATGTACTGGCATTGAGTTCGGACAGTGCTCCCCGGTAATACCAAAAGCTTCCATCGATACCCCCTGAATTTACTATATAAAGCATAATGTCAGTCAGCAACCGGTCTTTGCTGATCACAGAATCGAGATTCCCATGATGATCAGCCCATGCCCAGAATTTTTCTGCAATCCAGCCTGCAGTACCCAATGGGCTGTCGTGCAAAGCAACGGCCGCCATCATGGGCTTATCGGCCTGGATGCGCCAGTAGTCGAAGCCTCCAACCCGCCATGCGTTAATGGCTGCAAAATACTTTCGCTCTGTTTCGGTCTGTTCACTATCCGGGACGGTTATCCCCGGAAAGAAATTCAAATGAATTGCTTTGACATTATCAGGAAAAAAATATCCTAATCGTACGGTAACGCCGGCGCCCCAGTCACCCCCCTGCGCTACGAATTGTTTGTAGCCAATGATCTCTGTTACGAGTTTATGCCAAAGTTTTGCTGTTGTATTCGCATTTACCGGCTTAGGCGGCAAGGAAGAAAAACCAAACCCGGGAAGTGCCGGTATTATCAGAGTGAAAGCATCTTCACTTTTCCCGCCATATTTCGATGGTTGTGTGAGCGGGTCAATTACGTTGAAAAATTCGAACGTCGACCCGGGCCAGCCGTGGGTGAGCACTAGTGGCAAAGGGTTCTTCCCTTCTCCTTTGATATAATAAAACTGAATCTCAAACCCATCCACGTCAGCGATGAACTGCGGATAGCTGTTTAATAGTCTTTCCTGTTTTCTCCAATCAAAAGAATTGACCCAATATGATTGAAGGCCTTTCAACCATTTCATATCCATTCCTGTTTCCCAGTTAGAAGCACTGTCCCGGGGTGGCATTTGACGGGGAAGTGTCGCCGTCCTCACTTTTTTCATGACAGAATCCAGCCTGGTCTGGGGAACATGAATTTCAAAGCGACGGACCAACTCGGGCCTTGCGAAATCCACGCTGCTAACTGATTTATTCTGTGCATGTATGGATCCGGTTGCAATTACAGACAGAAATCCAATGACAATTAGTTTTTTCATTTTACGATAGTTAAAGTGTTATTTATTCCTGTACATGTTATTTTTCTTTTCCGGGAAATGGTATGGCTATCCGCAAGGTTGGCCTTGTGCCTTGTGTAGTGTTTTTAGCAGCCGTTTCAAAAAAGACTTTTCCTTCAAATAAAATTCCACCTGGAAGAAGATAGGCAAGGCCGGGGCCAAAGCCTAATACCCGTTGCTTTGTAGTAGAGAGCGAATACCTGGTCTGGTAATAATTGTGACTCCCATCATAGCTGTCCTCGACGATCTGAGTGAGATAATACGCAGCGACCTCCAACTTCAAATTCTTCAATAAAGAGACATCGATTGAATAATTTCCGTTGTAGTAAGCGCCGGGCTTATCCGGTTTATTAATGATGTGAAAATTATAGTTGAACTGGTTTCTTGCGCTAACGGTGACATTCTTGTCCAGGAATATGGTAAAAGCATGGTATACCCCAAAAGCCCATAAATGGGAAGATGCATTTATAGGATAATTGGAGTTATATGAACCCGCCGGAATAGTAACATCGGCTTCCAGGCGATGCCAGAATGACTTTCCAAATAGTTTTTTATCGTTCCATTGAATGGCTGTTCCCTGCACGATGTCCCCTAATACATCCGGGTTGACTGAAGGAGCAGGTCCAGATATATTTGTAGCTGTAATTTTCACAATTGGCACTAAAACAGTAAACCCCAAATTCCCTCCCAAAACTTTCACAGGAGTAAGATAGATAAACTGGTGCAATGATAACAGGGAATTCACTTTAAGCGATGAACCTTTGTTATCCCCATTCGCATTGTAGATATGGTTTGTCTGGTAGAGTTGAGCATACCCCTGGTAAACAAATCCTGGTTTACCAGCGACACCATCGTATACGTTAACCAATCCAAGGTTGGTGGGAGGAAGTGCAGGAGCTTGTGCATACATATAGGAGCTGATTGCACTAAAAAAGATTGTTTTTAGGATTTTCATGTCACAAATATACCTGTACGTCGAAGCGCCAAAATTGATATTAGGCAAATAATAATGTGACATGGATCAACGATGTTGCCAATAACTTTTCATTTTTGACTACGTGACATTTGTCACTTTTTTATTTATCCAACATCAATGCTGATGACGAGCAATAATTAGAAATTTGCCCTAACAAAAGAACTTATTCATAATATCAAACAAATAATAAAACAATGAAAACAGCGAAAGAATTACTGCAGGCTTATCACAGCAATATTCAAAACCCGGATGCCGCAGCGCATCTATTTTCCGCAGATGGAGCAATTGAACTTCCCTATTTGGCCTCACTTGGTCAGTCCTGGCGGACTGAAGGGCCGGAAAATATCAAAAACATGATAGCTGGCCTTCTCAAAATGGCACCGGATTTTCACTTCATAAACATAAAGTACTATATAGAAACTCCCGATCAGGTTTTTGCAGAGTATGAAGTAGATTGTCTGTTTAATGGTAAGCCTTACAAACAGATGTATATGGGGCGTCTAGTAGCTGAGCAAGGGAAGATTAAGCTCGTTCGGGAAGGGATGAATCTTTATTCTGTCATGAAATTGAACGATTAATAGATAAATTCGTTCCCCAAATACCCATTTTCTCTCACTAACTCCTAGACTGTCGTCTAAGAAGCAATTAGCCAGTTCCCTGCAGGTGATCAGATTCAGCAACGGATGTCCAATATTTCATGATGCTTGACTCACTTATTTGCTGTTGTAAATAGCTTTGAATTTCCTGGCGTATTCTTCGATGCTCACACCAGCGAATTTGTGTTTACCAGCAAAGAAATCCTCAAACAAAAGGCCGGAATCTAATGTGGCGAACAATTCTACGTAATCGTTTGCTGCACCATCATTGAACCCGTAGCCCAGTAATGCACTTTTTATATCTGCAGCAGGGAATTTGATCCATTTTAGATCAGGAAGACCGATTTCTTTCCCAATTGCTGCCGCAATTTCGTCTGTCCCTGTCAAATCACTTACTACGTATTTGAATGAATGACCTTTAAAGTTTTGGGAGATCAGCGCGTCAGCAGCGGCTACTGCTATGTCCTCAGGATCGACCACTGTGAAAGTTCCGGCAGGAATGGTAAACATGTTGCCCATGATGCCCTGAGTCCTGATCAGGTCAATAGAAAGTAATAAGTTTGTGTAAAAATAGCCTGTGCGCAGGCTAAGTACGTTTACACCATCTAATCCATTTAACACTATTTCGGCAAGGCCCAAACCGCTGATCGCGCCTGCGTCTTCCAGTCTGTGCGCGCCATAGCTACTCAGGAACACGACGTTTTTAACACCTGCAGCTTTTACAGCTTTGGCGAATCCTTCAGCAAGAACCTTGCTGATTTGTTTTAAATCTGCTTTGTCCCAACTTGGTGGCAACATCAGGTAAACACCTTCAGCTCCTTCAAAGGCTTGCGCCAGGAATGGAACATCATACAGGTCTCCGGTTGCTGCTGTAGCCCCTTGCTTTATCAAGCCGGCTAAGTTATCAAGGTTTCTGCCGACAACCATAACGTCATGTCCGGCTTTTAATAAGATTTCAGTTAAAGGCTTGGATACATGTCCGGCGCCTCCTGCAACTACGTATTTGCTCATAAATATTTTATTTTTATTTGACCCAAAATTACCTCGGCGTAACCTCGTTAGAATATCAGACTGTTGCTTAGCCTGGTCGATTTGTTCCCGCTGAGAATATCCTTTATTAACTTTTCATTTCCCGTTGTCTGTCTGGTTACGACTACGGAATCCACAGAGAAGGCCAGCAGGGCCTCATCAACCGATAATGTTCTCGTGTGGCCGACATAGATGTATTCATGACAATGAACCGTTGTGAAATTTCTGAATTCGTTTATTTTTAAAGCGACCTTCCGCCGTCTATAATAACTGACTGACCTATAAGGAAGGGAGAGCCGTTTAACCCAACATAAACAATGATATTCGCCACCTCTTCCGGTCGACCAAGGCGTTGAACCGGCAATTTGGCTTTCGTCCTTTCTTTACTATCCGGGTTTCCGGCAAATCGGTCAAACATATCGGTGTCAATCGGGCCGGGAGCCACCGCGTTAACACGAATACCCATTGATGCCACCTCTAAAGCGGCCGACTTGGTAAGTCCTTCAACCGCATGCTTGCTTGCTGAATAAACGGAAGCACCTGCACCGCCTCTTATTCCCAAGGTCGACGAAACGTTCACAATGCTTCCATGACCCTGGGCTTTCATGACCAGCAACTCGTGCTTCATCGATAGCAATACACCAAGCACATTCGTTTCAAAGGTCGCCGCATAGCTTTCCGCCGTCTGCTCAGTAACCGGACCGGGTTTCCCTTCCGTACCTGCATTGTTCACCGCAATGTCCAACCGGCCGAATCTTTCGACCGTCTGCTCGATAAGATTTTTTACATCTTCCTCATGGCGAACATCTGCGTAAATGAATTCGGCCTCTGCTCCCAAATCCCTGAGTTCCGCTGCAAAATTAAATCCCTCTTGTTGCCGGCGGCCGGACACAACTATCCGCGAACCCTCTTTTGCAAAGGCGAGAGCAGTTGCCCTGCCTATGCCCGTAAGGGCGCCAGTGATCAATACGACAGCCCCGGATAAGCCGGAGGAGGCCGGTTGTTTTGTTTGCGTTGTCATTTTTGTGTAGATAGATATATAAATTATTCGATCAATAAATCAACGAAATAATGAAGGTGCGGACCCAACCGCTCCGCACCTTATACTTCGCTAATTCAGGAAAATGTTAACATGTTGCACGAACAACTCCGGATACTGGTATGGAGCTCCATGATTTGCGTCAGGATACAAGATCAGCTGCGCGTTTGAGATGTGCTGTTGCAGAATGTATGAGTTGATGGTATAAATGATAACATCATTGCTCCCATTAACAACAAGAGTCGGCTGGGTGATCTTTTCAAGGTCCGAATAGCGGTCGTTTGTTATCACATTGTAAGCATTCAACGCAGCTACCTGTGCGCCTGCGACTGTTTCTTTAACTTCCGGGTCACGGTCTTGTTCGCGAGCCCTGAACCGGTCAAGGAACTTCCTCCCGGCCGCCTGGCTTGCGGCCGACGGTGTGAAGAAGACCTTCAGCCAAAGTTCTTCCGGGACTTCGTACTTCACGCTGAAAATCTCGATCGCCTCGGGGGTCAGTGTCTGCATTGCTTCACCTGCCTTCGGGCCGGTACCCACCAAAATCAGCTTATTAACTAGTCCAGGCCTGTCAATTGCTATTTGCTGAGCGACCAATCCCCCGAGGGATAATCCCAATACATCTATTTTACCGATGCCCAGGGCGTCCACGAAGGCTTCTGCGTAGCGGGCCATTTCATAGATCGAAGGCGGCACCTCGCCGCTGCTGCTTGATATACCTGCATTGTTAAAAAGGATAACTTCACGTTCCCTGGCGATACCGTCTGTAACAGCCGGGTCCCAATGGTCCATCGTTCCCGTAAAATGCATATTAAAAAGCAATGGGATTTCCCCCGTTTTGCCAAAACGACGGTACGCGAACCGGATCCCCGCAGCCTCGATGAACTGAGTAGGGGCCGTCTGATGTGTGTGTATGCTCATAATTATTCTTATCTTAATTTCCTGTTTTTAAAATCCGATCATGCCAGCAACCCGCCATCCACGCCAAGAGATGCGCCGATGAGGTATGGTGATTTATCCGAGCCAAGGAAAACAATTGCCTGGGCAATTTCTTCCGGTTGCCCCACTCTTCCCATCGGAACGGTGGATATCAGCCCGTCATAATTTTCTTCGGTGCCGGTAAAACGTTTAAGCATTCCGGTGTCAGTCGTACCGGGGGCAACAACGTTAACACGAACGCCCGTGGTGGCCAATTCCAGGGCTACGGACTTTGTAATTCCTTCCACTGCATGTTTGCTTCCTACATAAATAGAGGCGCCCGCCGCCCCGATCCGGCCATACGACGAAGTGATATTAATGATACTTCCATGGCCCTGTGCCTTCATCACCCGCACCTCATGCTTTAAGCTTAATACGACCCCCAGCACATTGGTATCAAAAGTCTCGGCATAACTTTGCGCAGTTTGCTCTGTTATCGGCCCCGGAGTTCCTTCAACGCCTGCATTATTCACCGCCACATCAATGCGGCCAAATCGGGCCACTGTCTGATTTACCAGGCTTTCTACTTCCTTCTCAAAGCGGACGTCAGTCTTAATAAATGCAGCCTCTACACCTTTTGTGCGAAGTTCAGTTTCGAGTTGCCGGCCCGCTTCTTCGCGGCGTCCGGCGATTACGACCGTAGAACCTTCATCAGCAAAGGCGAGTGCAGTCGCCCGACCGATTCCCGTAAGCGCGCCGGTAATCAATACGATGCTGTTTGACAATTCACGTTTTGCGCGTTGGCTGTTTGTTGCGGTCTTTTTCATTTTAATTTGAGTTTGTTTGTTTTAAAATATTATCTATTAATTTCGATATATCGATATATTTATCAAAAAAAAGAAATGCTTTATTCGACCGGCTGCGCTAGCCCGTTTCTATTCCTGGAAGATTTTTCATCATGGTTGTGATGATCTTGTTTGTTTTTAGATCACTCATATTTCCGGACCAAAGGTAATTGTTATTTTCATAATTCGAAATATATCGATATATTTATTTTTATGAGTTGACTTTTATTTTACATTGGCCGACAGTGTGGCGGCCGTGATATTATTTCTTGCTAAAATCATTTAAATAGGCAACGTAGTCACGAAAAACTTTCTTGTTAATTTTGTAGCGTGCGTGACGGCCATCCTTTTCAGCATGCAACAGGTCAGCGTCAACCAGTTGACTGATATGGTGAGAAACAGTTGACTGGGCCAAATTGAACATCTCCTTTATCGCCTGACATTGCAACCAGTCCTTTTCCTCCTTGATGGCCTGCATGATCTTGATACGATAAGGATCACCCAGGGCCTTGGATATCTTTTCTACCTTTTTGTCATCGAAGTTCGTATTCATATATGCAAAAGTATCGATTTATTTTGAATTCAGCAATACGCCCAAATCTTTCGTGCTTTCGATGTCCGTCTCCTCCCGCGCACAACAGGTAAGTTACTTATTCGTCACACCTGCAATGGCTCGGCAGTCTTACGGAGCCATCCTTGGGGTTTGATCTCCGACCTTTTACCTTTTAAATTCCTATATAGATCGGGGGACATGTTCATATGTCTTTTGAACAACCTCGAAAAATGGTAAGGATCATTATAACCCAGCATGGCGGCAATGTTTTTTATCTTCATGTCGGAATTGGCAAGAAAGAGGCATGCTTTTTCAAGCTTAAGCCGAATGAAATAGTCCATGGGAGACGTTCCCGTCGATTTGCGGAAAAGGCTGGAAAAATGAGAGGTGGAAAGGTCTATTTTCAATGCCATTTCCTCGATGGTCAATAAATGGTCTACCTGACTACGCATATAAGTAATTACCTTACCGACCATATATTCAGGATCGCATTTCTGTTCATTGTCAGGCTTCTCTGAGAATAAAAACGTCGCGATAAAGTGATAGAGGCATAGGTTTGTATTGCTTAGGCTCTTGTTATTATAGCCCATTTCCAGGTTTTGGTACATGGTTTCCCATATCTGCAACCCCTTTTCGTTGAACAGGATTCGACGGGGCTCATGGCTAACCCCAATGTCAAAACGACGATTGAAGATATCCATGTCGTGCCCGCTGAAATGCACCCAATAGATTGTCCAGGGATCGGCCTTGTCGCTCCCGTAGCTGATATAATCCTTCGTTGCAGGTAGTATGACAAATTCGTTGGGGGAAAGATCAAAGCGCTTATCCTTGATCCTATACCATCCCCGGCCACGAACACAGTAAATCAAGATATTGTCTGGGCAGCCCTCCCGCCTTTCCATGAAGTGGGAAGAAGCTTTGGGGAAATAGCCCATCTCAGACACATAAAGGCGGCTCAATACCGGATCCGGCTTTATGACATTATCCCGAACGGAATATGGCAGGCTGATCAACTTTTGCCCGCTAAACCAATCGCTTTTTTTACTGTTTTTCATTGGGTACTATTTAACTAATGCAGTAGGTGAAAACAATGCGAAAAGGACTATAACCAATAGGATAAGCACCACACTATACCAATGGCGGTTTTTCCAGGGCTCCACGTTCACCACCGCCATCTGGCGGGGACGATAAGGTACTGCCATAGGCTTTATCTTCCCGATCAACAACATCAACAGGGCGGTACCCACGAAAAGGATAAACAATACATGCAGGTAATGCAACTCCGTATTGAAGACAAACTGGGTGAGCGCATAGACCACTACAAAAAAGCACAATCCTATCTTGGCCGCGACGGGGGGAACCTTTTTAGTTACGAACCCAACGATCAGAATCGTAAAAACAGGGATACTGAAAAAACTGGATGCTTTTTGTATATACGTGTAAAAGCCGCCCTTAAAGAACATAATGAAGGGGGCGATACCGATGCCCATCAGGGTTATTATTATCTGGAACCATTTGCTGGTACGAAGAAGGTGACGCTCATTTGTTTTTTCATCTTTTGCCCTTTTCCAGGGTGCGTACAGGTTCATGATAAACAAGGTAGCGGAGCTGTTGAGGCCTGCGTTAAAGGTGCTCAGGGCAGCCCCGAATACAATGGCAGCAATGAACCCCGCCCAGAGGGGCGGCATGACGTCCCCCACCAGCCTGGGGAAAACGGCTGCCGTATTCTCCATATGTACATATAAATGTACGGCTATCAGCCCGGGTATATTCAGCAGCAGGGGGGAGACCAGTTTCCCTACACAGGCCAGGGCTATGCCTTTTTGTCCTTGTTCCAGGCTTTTTGCCGCGAGCGCCTGTTGGATGATAAACTGCTCCATTCCCCAATAGTACAGGTTGACCAGCAGCATCCCGGTGAAAATGGTGCCGAAGGGCACCGAATCCTTTGCCGATCCGATGGCATTCAAATGTTCGGTATGGGAATGCAGTACTGTATGGATCCCGGCTGTGACGCTCCCGTGCCCCAGGTATTTAAACCCGTAATAAGGGAGTAAAAGACCTCCCGCTATCATGCCCAGCCCCTGGACGCTGTCGGAAATGGTAATAGCCTTCAGGCCCCCCAGCAATGAATACAAACAGCCAATAACGGCTATCGCGGTGACGAATAGCCAGATGGCGGCCCAATGGCTGATCCCCAATAATTCGTGAACATGAAAGATGCCCTCGAAAGCTACCGCCCCGCCGTACAAAACTGCAGGGATCAGGTTGACCAGGTAGCCGGCGAGAAAAATAAACGTAATGATCTTTTTAGTGGACGCATCAAACCGTTCTTCCAGGAAGTCCGCTGTGGTCAATGCCCCTATTTTGAGGTAGATCGGCATGAAGAACTCGGAAACAATGAGCATAGCCACTATGGAACTCATGCCCCAGGCCATGACAGTCATATTATTCAGGTATACCGATTCATTCTCCCCGATGAATTGGTTGGCGCTGATATTGGTTAAGAACAATGATCCGCCGACAATCCAGAACCCAAGGCTTCTGCTTCCCATAAAATGATCGGTGGCCGTACGTACCCGTTGCTTCCGTGTCTTATACCAGGATATTACGGCAACAACTGCCGTACAGCATAAAAAACTTATCGCAATATTCATTGGCATATCGGGCAACCAATTTTAGCAATTAAATCGAACGCCTTCTTATCAGAACAGTAGGAATGACCTCTTGTATCTTTTCACGGGTAAGTACAAAATCGGCAGCTTTCTCCGCCATCCGTTTAAAATCGGTGGAATAGGTGGTAATGCCGCCGGAGATGATTTCCTTTACGACATCATCGTTATGGGATAGAATGCCTATTTCCTTGCCAAGCTTTATCTTCTTTAACGTGCAATCCCTGAGCATTTCCCACAATTCGGCATTGTTAATGGTATAGTATACCTTACCCTTTTCCAGTGTGCCCGGCAGGTATTCCAACCTTATGCTTCCTTTGATCTTATAATCGCGGATGAATTTCTTGAATGCCCTCAGGATCTCAACGGGAGTGTCCGACCCCGGCTGATAATAGAAGATCATCTCCCCAAACCTGCGGATAGTGTCGCTCAATTCCTCAAATGCGGCATAAGACGCCTTTTCAAACTCCTGGACGACATAAGAAAAGTTGCCTGCCATCGGCTCAAAACGATCTATCATCAAAAATTTATCAAGAGGAAGGGTTTGCAGTATGCACGCCGTCTTCTCATGCGGAATCGGGGCGATGACATACATGCCGTATTTACCCCTTATATTGGAAACAATATTTTCAAAAACGGCTATGTTATTATGGTGGAAGAACACATCAATGTGCACGGACTTCCCCAACCTGGAGCGGAATGTCTTATAGAAATTTTCCTGGAACGAGTCGAAGGCAAAGAGTAACAAGGCGATCTTGACCTGCTGATCTGTATCCTCATTAGAAACATAAAACCCTAATCTATTTTTAGATTCAACAATGCCCCGGGTAGCCAGATCCTTATAACCCCTGGCAATCGTTTCCCTCGCAAAGCCGAGTTCTTTCATCATATTGTTCACCGAAGGCAGCATATCCCCTTTACTCACAATCCGGGCTTTGATGGCATTGAGCATTCCCTGTACCAGCTGTTCATGCTTGGATAACCCGGGAGTACCCTCCAGTTCAAGGATTTGCTCGTAAATACTCTTCATATAGCAATAAATTATAATACACTATCCTATACTACACTATACTACAAATATAAAAAAATGAGGCAATCCACCAAATAAAAAATTGGCTGCTATTACCCACCCTTCTTTCCCCTGGCAAAAAAATTTCACCCCTGTGCATTCCGGGTCAAAAGGAGCATTAATTTAAATTGCCGGATAACCTGGATGCCAGACTTACTGCATTATCGTTCAGAAAAGCAAACATAAACCCAGCTACTATAGGTATAAATATTTCAATGATCGCTACAGGTTCAATTACAGGATGAACGCCGAAAAAGATGATTAATCCGATAAACCATGCTGGTATATTGCTGAGCAGTTTAACTTTTGATATATAAGCCAGTGAACCTATCAAGATGAATACCATTACAGGAAACCCCAATGGGCCGATAAGGCCGCTTAATCCCATGGCAGAGGACTGCATGATTATTCCCATTATGATGCCCGAGGCAATCTGGACCAGGGAAATTGCAGCAGTTTTTAAGGATCTGCCGAACAGGTAATAACTCACCCAGGCTATAAACATTACCCATGTGGGCCAATGCAGAGAAAATGAGGTAAATACAGCCAAAGCTCCGCAAGTGCCCATAATGAGGGCAGTTAAAAATGTTTTCATTTAAAGTAGTTTTTGTTGGAAAATTGTTTAAGCTATACTGCAGCCACCGGTTACGAGGACTACCTTTTCTTTTAAATTGTTCTTAATTCTTTGTTTTAATTTGATAGAACAAAGTTAGCTTATGAACAGCCCTGAAAAAGTACAAGAATTACTGCAATACTTGCAAATTTCTAAGATTTGCAATTAAAAATATTGTTTCCAGGCTCAGGAATAACGAAGATCTCCACAAATATGTTTCGGCTAAAACAAAAGTAGATCTGACTAAATCGACCAAAACCAAACTTTCACCTTTAGCATTCCGACAGTCGTTTAACTGAAAATTGCGCTTCTCCTTTCTGTTTGATCACCTGGTATACTGCTCATCTGATACTTGTTCCATCCAATCGACAGGTGAACCATTTAGCTTTTCCTGAATGGCTATATGGCTCATCGCTGTGGTAGTAGTAGCACCGTGCCAATGCTTTTCGCCCGGCGTGAAGTACACGACATCTCCCTGATGGATTTCTTCTGTTGGTCCGCCTTCGCGCTGCACCCAGCCAGAACCTGCGGTAACAATTAAAGTCTGCCCAAATGGATGGGTATGCCATGCCGTCCGGGCACCCGGCTCAAAGGTGACCAATGCCATCGAGACGCGTGCCGGTTCTGGTGGGTTAATCAGCGGATCGATCCTTACTGATCCAGTAAAATATTCCGCGGGACCTTT
>DASWFF010000038.1:0-7709 GCA_036394375.1 Puia sp. | reverse complement strand
GCCGGAACATAACCGGTGTCCAGTAACCATCTTAATTCGGAATAAACCGGAAAGGCTGTGATACCGCTGAGCGCCAATATGACCATGAAGAAAACCAGGAGATACCTGATCCGGAGCAGGAGGGGAGGGGTATGCATAAAGCTTGTGGATAAGAAGATAAAGTTAGTTATTTTTACGCAACTAATTTTTTGATGATCATGAGCTATACGCCTGCGCCCGCACGTTATCAATCGATGGAATATCGCCGATGTGGTAAGAGCGGTCTTCAATTGCCCGCCGTATCTCTGGGACTCTGGCATAATTTCGGTCATGTGGATGTCCTGGAGAATTGCCGTAAGATCCTTCACCTGGCATTTGACTCCGGGATCACGCATTTCGACCTGGCTAACAATTATGGCCCACCGCCGGGATCGGCAGAAGAAAACTTTGGACGCATCCTCCGGCAGGATTTCCAGGGCTACCGCGACCAACTGGTCATTTCTACCAAGGCAGGTTATTATATGTGGGAAGGACCTTATGGGGAATGGGGATCCCAAAAATACCTGGTGTCAAGCCTGGACCAGAGCCTGCAGCGCATGGGGTTGGAGTATGTCGATATTTTCTATCATCATCGCCCCGATCCGAATACGCCCCTGGAAGAAACGATGTCAGCGCTCGACCTGATCGTACGGCAAGGCAAGGCACTATATGTAGGGTTGTCGAATTACCATCCCGAGGAAGCGGCAAAAGCGCTGCAGATCCTCCGCGGGTTGGGTACGCCCTGCCTGATCCATCAGCCAAAATATTCCATGTTCGAGCGTTGGGTGGAGGAAGAAGGTCTTTTGGACCTGCTGGAAAAAGAGGGGGTGGGCTGTATTCCGTTTTCGCCGTTGGCGCAGGGGTTGCTGACCAATAAATACCTGAAAGGCATACCTGCGGATTCGCGGGCGGCTAAACCGACCGGCTTCCTGCAGGAAAACCAGGTCACGAAAGAAAGGGTCGGGAAGGTTCAGCAATTGAATGAGCTGGCGATCAAAAGGGACCAGACCCTGGCTCAGATGGCCCTGTCCTGGATCCTGAAAGACAAGCGGGTCACTTCGGTGCTGATCGGCGCGAGCAAGCCGGAACAATTGGCCGACTCCCTGCTCTGTCTTAAGAATACTTCCTTCAGTGCGGAAGAGTTGAAGGGGATCGAAGATATTTTGAAATAAGCCGCGTTGGCATCCGCCAAATGTTAGTTTTTATCCGGGAAATGCAATGCGGGCCGATGGGGATCCGGTAGTTTTGAGCATCAAAAATAATATTATGGAAAATGATTTAATCGTCAGGAATACCATCCAGATCAACGCCCCTGTGGCCAAAGTGTGGGAAGCGCTGACAAAGCCGGAATGGACAAAACAATATATGTATAACTGCGAGGTGCAGTCTGACTGGAAAGTGGGAAGTCCCGTTATCTGGAAAATGACGCACGAAGGAAAGCCCTTCGTCCCGGTCAAGGGAAAGGTGGTGAAGATAGAGCCCGGTCATTTGCTGGTTTATACGGTGATCGATCCGAATGTGGGGATGGAAGATATCCCGGCGAATTACCTGAATGTGAAGTATGAGCTACACGATATGGGCGGGGCGACTTTACTGGAAGTGACCCAGGATGGATACGAGGGCGCTGCCAACGGCGAAAAAAGATACCAGGAAGCCGTGGAAGCAGGGGGATGGGACAGCATTCTGGCTAAGATCAAAGAATTGCTGGAGGGATAGACCGCAGCTCTTGCCGGGAAAGAGGAGGATGAACCGGAGTATCAGCGACCCAAAAACGAAGAATGGATGCATTTGGTCGGGCAAAACGATAGTTTGGTCGTGCAGGGGATAATTTCCGGATTTGGGAAAAAGAGTCCTCCTGGGGGATTGGGTAGGATGAAGGGTTCTTCATATATTTTTGTCAGACAAGTGTTTACAAAATGGCATGGGGGTTGAACGTTCAATAGTACAATCAACCCTCATGAAACAAATTTACCTCTACGTCGTATGCCTGCTGTGCACCCTGGCAGCCCATGCGGAGAAAAGTCCCCGCGCCAAGGCCAAAAAAGTCGCCGCCGTAGGCGGAATACAGTTCAAACTGAACAATGCCGCCCCGGACATTTTACATCAGGATTCTGTGCTGATCATTTTCGACCGGTATGACCATACCGGAGCAGGGGTGATCTACCAGGTGTTTTACGGTGATAAGGATCATAACATCGACATTCCTGTGGTGCCGGCCGGGAAGTATTATGTCACGATCCAATGCCTGGGAATGCATCGCGACCGGCTGGAAAAAGTAGTACATATCAAATCGAAAAAGAATGAAAAGGTAAAGATCAGCCTGCAGGATGCAGAAGAATTTTCCAAAGACAAAGTTGTCATTCCCGCTTATGCGCCCAATTTTTCAGACCTGGCAGTCCTGAAAATGAAATAACCCTTCGCCCAATATCCCATCTTTTTCTCAGCTTCGACAGCGTCCATATCCCCACCAGAAAAGGCCTCCGGCCACGACGAAGAAACAACCAGCCAGCAGGATCAGAACGTCCCCCAGCACGCACGCATACAATATCCCGAAAATACCCAGGCTTAACTTCAGGAAATCGCCCATTTTCAATGGTACGACCCCTAACACGCTATGCAACAATAGCAGCACACTATACCCCGACAAAATAAATCCAAACGCGTCTTTCAAATGGACAGACGCCGGTGTCAGCCACCCGATGGTAAGCATTTCCGGCATCGATAGCAGGAAATACAGCCAGCCAAACTGGATAAAACGCCCCAACAGGGATACCGGTAAGCCCCGATAGAACAGCAATCTTTTTTCTTCCAGTTCCCGGCAACGGTAAATGAGTACTCCATGGCCGAAAAGCACCAGGCTATAGATCAGGAAAGGCATGCGGAAATCATAATAGGCTGGATCCTGGTCTTTCAGCAGCAGGTAGAGGATCGCGCAGCCGGATAATTTGAGCCCCAGCAGGAGCGCCTTGTTCGCATGGAAGAGAGAACGGATAAAAAATGACCAGTAGGGCGGAGCGGTTCCGGTCAGCCGGCGATTCCGTAGGGAAGGGGGAAGAAAAGACAAGAGGGAGCGACCGAGCCCGCCCGGGTGATAGACCGCATACCGGTATCGTCCGGCTCCTGTCAGACAGAGAAGGATAATGTATAATTGTACCATGAGTGCAACCCCATACCGTCCTTTATAAATGGCAACGCTGCTGACTGCCAGGGCGTATAGGGATACGGGTAAGAACAGTATTATCTGTACTGCGAGCAGCCACAAAAAAGATCTTCTTTTATCCAGCCGGGACAGCAGATTCAGGAAAGAAAAATCCGGATCTTGCAGGGAGCTTGCGACCCAGTTGTTGCACTTCAATGCATAGAGGAACAAGGCCGTAAGGACTATTCCCAGGAAAACGGGAGCGTCCAGCATGCCCAGGATCAAGGCGTAATGGTAGGCAGGTTGTTGGGAGGGCGCTACCACTCCAAAAAAAATAAGAAACAGGAATAGGAAAAAACCAGCATTCTGGCGGTAGAAAGGTTTTACCAGGGATCGCAGCAGCAGGAGAAAAGGTGTTGACATGTGCAGAATGTTTTAATACCGGTAGTACCTCCAACCGAAAAGGGCCAATGCTCCGGCCAGGATAAAAATGGACAGCCAACCCAGGAACCCTGCCAGCACAGCAAAGTAGAGCAGGAGAAAGAGGATCAGTACTATTTTCAAAAAACGTTTGATGGTAAAAGGAGCTATGAAGAGCAGGCTATTCAGTAATACCAAAAGGCTATACCCGGATAATAAAAGCAGGAAAGCGTCTTCAATATGCAGGGGCTTGGGTATCAGCAAGGCCAGGGTGACCATTTCCGGAATGAGCAGCACTCCGTATAAGAGCCCGTACTGAAGGAAGCGGGCGGGCAGGGAGATGGGCAGTCCCCGGTAAAATAGCAGGTTCTTCTCTTCCAGTTCCCTGAATTTGTAAACAAGGATACTATGTCCGAAGATGCCGATATTATAGAGTAAGGAAGGCATACGGAGGTCGTAGTTGTCTTCGGAGAGCGTCTTTACCGACAGGTACAGTACGCCACAACTAACTATTTTGATGCCTGTCAAAAGAAGCCGGTGCTCCCGGAAAAGATATCGGATAAAAAATTTCCACCAGGAGATAGGGCCCGGCAGGGAAGGCAGCAGTCTCCATGCCGTTCTGCCGGGATGCTGAAGTTGGTACTGGTAACGTGCCGCAGCCAGCAAACATACCGCGAAGAGATACCCGATAACCAACAGTCCGGAAAGGATCCATCCTTTATAAACGGCCACTCCAAGGATGGCCAGGGAATAGAGACCGATCGGCAGGAATAACAGGAGTTGCAGTTGGAAGAGGAGCCGGAAAGTTGCGGGCGGGGGCAGCCTGTTCAGGATGTTGAGGAAGGAATGATCCGGCTGCCGCAGGGCGGATAATACGAATTGCGCACATTTCTCGCCGTAGAGGAACCAGGCCAGCAGTACGAGGCCGAAGAGGGTTCGGCTACTCAGCATGCCGAGGATCAATGCGTATTGATAATGGAATTGATATAAGGGGCCGGTATGTATCTGGGTTCCTTCCAGTTCGCCTACGGCGCCAAAGAACAGGATAAAGATAAAGATGAGCTGACCGGCATTCTGCCGGTAGAAAGGTTTAACGAGGGACTTGAGCAGGATCCGGGAGGTGGGGGTCATACGATGGAGGTTATGGGTTTTGTGATGAGGCGGGGACGGGGACGAGCGCGTCGACGGTGTCGATGGTTTGTCCGCGGACAGAAAGTATTTTTTCTTCCGGCAGGGCGCCTGTAGCAAGGTCCTGGTGAGAGCTGATGAGGAAGCTGGTATTTTTTTCCAGGTAGGAGGCGCTGATCAGGCTATAGAGCGCGGGGATGCTTTCCCGGTCGAGGGTTACGAGGGGTTCGTCCAGGGTGATCAGGGAAGGGCTGCCGATAAAGGCGAGCACCAGGGAAAGCTTCTTCACCATACCGCTGGAATAGGTGCCGACGGGGGCAGAGAGAAAAGACTTCACCTGGAAAATCTGGAGAAGGCTCTCTACCTGTTGCGGAGAGGCCTTGCGTATTTCCTGGTAAAAAGCGACCAGGTCCCGGCCCTTCAGGAAATCCGGGTAGAGAGGCTCGGCATCCGCCCAGCTCACTAAGCGGCGGTATTCGACGGGGGTTCGGCGAAGGCTGGATCCATTCAAAACGATATCTCCCCGGAAAGGCAGCAGTCCGGCGATCATTCGCAGGATTGTCGTTTTGCCGGAGCC
Organism: Puia sp.; assembly: GCA_036394375.1. Lineage (GTDB taxonomy): Bacteria > Bacteroidota > Bacteroidia > Chitinophagales > Chitinophagaceae > Puia. The sequence goes on along the minus strand of DASWFF010000038.1, from coordinate 2,427 downwards.
GTTGGAGCCCTGGAGCCAGTAGATCCCTTTGTCCAGTTGCAGAGAAGGGATAGAAAGGACGGGTCGGTCCCCGTAAGACTTTTGTACTTGTAAAAATTGCAGCATACTGATCTTGAATTGAAGTGGGTCGTAATCATAGGTCGGCATCCGCCAGGAATTATTACAATGTGGATAAGAAAAAAAAATGTGCGTTTTGGAGGTTTGTAAATTTGTGGGGTTAGACTGTTTTGATCCTTAAACCTGATCGTATGTTACGTGAGCCTGGTCCCGGTGTGGAGAGAATAAAGCAACAAATCGATGTCAAAAAAGAGAACCTCAAGTTCCTTAATTCCTTCTATATTCCGCTGTTGTCAGGGGTATTAGCCATGTCGGTTTCCAGTACCCCAATCCCGCCCTTTTTAAAAACTTTAAATTGACAAGTTATGAATGATCCTATATCAATGCGGATATCCTTGTTGTTTTACCTTAATATCAATACCCGCGGACAGATTTTTATTTCCATTACAATGCTGCTGATAGGTATATACCTGGTTGATGCGTATATTAGGGAAGGGAAAGAGTTAAAGAAGATGAGAGAGGAAGATGCCGAACGAGAGCGTGAGCGGGAACGGGAGCATGCCAGGAAAGACAGCAGGGACCACCTGCGGAAGGTGTGAGGCAGGCGGCTGATGATTATTGGAGTGGGGTGTTTTACAAGACAACGGTCTTGTTCTTATACACGAAGACCCGGTCTTCGAATACGAGCCTGAGTGCTTTGGCCAGAACGGAGGTTTCAATTTCCTTTCCTGCCTTCATCATATCTGCCGGTGTAAAAGAATGGCTTACAGGGATGATCTCCTGGGTGATGATGGGGCCGTCGTCGAGTTCGTGGGTGACAAAATGAGCCGTGGCGCCGATCAGCTTTACACCCCGTTCGAAAGCCTGGCGGTAGGGGTTGGCGCCGATAAAGGCCGGCAGAAAGGAGTGATGGATATTGATGATCCGGGCGGGGAAGCGGGCTACGAATCCGGGAGACAGGATGCGCATAAATTTGGCGAGGACGATATAGTCCGGGGTGAATTTATTTATAATGTCTGCGAGCTGTTGTTCAAACAGTTCCTTCGTCGTCTCTTCGTTCGATACCCGGTAAAAAGGCATGTCAAACCGCCCGCAGATATCCTGTAATACGGCGTGATTGCCGATGACGCATTGTACCGCAGCGCCCAGGGTCTTAAAATGATGGCGTACGAGGATATCCGCCAGGCAATGATATTCTTTCGTCACCAGCACTACGATTTTTTTCTCGGGCAGGGGATTGATGGTGACAACCGCATCGGGAGGTAGCAGGTTCTTCATCTTCTGTTGCAGGGTGTTGGAAGGGCTGTCCTGGTCGACTTCCACACGTATAAAAAAACGATTTTCCATTTTGTCTACATGCTCGCGTAGGGAGACAATATTGAGTTGCTCTTCGGCCAGGATGCCGGAGATGGCGGCGACCAGTCCCACCTGGTCTTTGCATTGAATGACGACAATCATAGGGGGAAAATAGGGGTTTTTCAAAGATTTTGGGATGCCGATCGGGAGTATTCGTTACAGTGGTTGCTTTGAGTCTGAGCAGCCGATCCGGGCTGCGATCCCACTACGGGAAAATTTTCTGAGAATTAGATTTTTTATAGGAGAACCTCATGCTTCTTTATATTGATAATCAATGATTTATATTCTGGCATGTAACTAGTAACCTTATTTACTACAATAATCTATGCCTTATGACCCAATATTCAATCCTGCTCAACAAGAAAGGAACAATCGTTTCCTTTAAAGTCGTAGACGCCGATCCAAAAAGATTCCCCTCCAAAAATCTCAAAGGGAGACATTTCAGCCGGCTGATCGGACTGGACTGCAAAGAAGATCTTCACTTCATTATAGAGGAAACTACCAAAACGCGTAAGCCCGGTACATTCAGAACTTTTTCTCCTCCGAGAGGATTTTGTGAAGGCCCTGTGGTGGAATGGACCATTCAACCTAAAGCCGGCTGGCTGCTGGCGCCCACGCGTTATTTATTAGTGGGAAAGGAGCCGGAATATTAGCCTGGTTTTTAAAGGGTGGACGTTGTGGCCGACTTTAATTGTGGTCGACGATCGTCATTTTAACGCCATAACCGATGTCAGGTTATTTTGAAGTTCTTCGACGTTCTGCCGGGTTGGCGTGATCAGGTTGGTTTCTAACGGCGACCAGTCGGAGCTGAGCGCGGTATCGGTGATATAGCGGAAGATGCGCCAGCCTGGCCGGCCCTGATTATCGGTGATAGAAGTTGACGAAGATGGTCGAGTCAAGGCGATAAATAATGTATTGGCCTACGCGGGTTGGGGTAAAATCGGAAGGCTGCATGGTCGAATAGGAGCTCGTCTTTTTACAGCTGTAAATACCCAGGGTTGTGCAGGCAGTTAC
>DASWFF010000037.1:0-96033 GCA_036394375.1 Puia sp. | reverse complement strand
CATTTTTAACGTTTTTTGACTATAAAGATAAAAACCGTTTCGCTTCAATAAAGGGGCAGAATACGACATTGTTAGGGGGTGGTTGCGCAAAGTGTTAATCGCTTTCTAACCTTTCTTTAACATTTTGATTTGAGGGGGTAGAAAATCAAAAAACCTATTTAATATGCTGATTTTCAAATTTCTAGAAGTGCTATCCGTTTCAGGTCAGTAAAAAAATGGTTCGAGAATTGTCCTGCCAGGGCGACAGATTAGATTGGCAAAGCCTCCGCCCGCGGAGGCTTTTGCTTTCGAGCAGGGCGCTTAGAGCTTGCTCGAAAGCGGACGGCGAAAAAAAGCAAGACAGCCCAAAAGGCGCTAAATCGTATGGCTCTAAAGGATAAACCGGTACTGGTTGATTGTAGTTAAGTATATGCATTGTCTAAAACTATAAAGAAAGGTCCCGGGAAATTAAATGGGTGTTTTTTTCTCCCAATGATCCTGTAGCCTTTTGTGACACATTGTAAGTGCCATATTTCAATTAATTATAGCCTTCTATTATTCCTGCTTTTTAGTCAAAAAATTATCCAAAGCTTCCTCGCTTACCAGCTTTTCAATAAGCCAATGATGTCCAAACGGGTCTTTGATCTCTCCCTGCCGATAGCCATACTCATAATCGGTAACCGGCGACAACAGTGTGGCCCCCGCAGTCACCGCTTCAGCAACTACCGCATGCACATCCTCTACGCTTAAGCCGATTGTCACCGTGGTACAGCCTACTTTATCCGGGCTTAAATTTCGGCCCTCTTTGCTTTCTTGATGCAGACGAAACACAACGCCGTTAATAGTAAATGCTGCCACATGCACCGAACCATCCGGGTTGTCAAGTCGCCACAATTGGATGGCCCCAAAAGCTGTTTTATAAAATTCAATATCCGTTACGCCACTGCCAATTGATAGCACAGGCACAAATTTTGTTTTTGTTTCCATTTGGATTATCCTCCATTTTTCATGATTCGCTGTTTTAAAATCAGGACTGCTTTAATCTCCTTCTTCCAAAATAAAAATTGCTTCCAAAGGCTTGCCGAATATCCTTGCTATTTTTAATGCCAGCACCGTTGAAGGTATATATTTATTGCTTTCAATCGAATTGATAGTTTGCCGGGATACCCCAACCTGTTCGGCAAGCTCGGCTTGTGTTATGTTTTTTACAGCACGTTCTATGCGAATCGTATTCTTCATATCTATTACTCCCGGCTTAATGATCGATTCAGACGAAAAATAGCCCACCTGAAGCGAATGATAAAAAAGATAAGCGGAACCCATAAGTTGAGCTCCAGGATATGCCCCGTATCATTGACAAAAACAAGGCTGATGATTAAAATCAGGTAATTGATACAGATGGCCCAACGCAGGCAATCAAGCCGTATATGTCCTATTTGTTCGTCTTCAATCCTTTCCCTGGCAAAGGCAACAAAAAATAAGCCCAGTGTCATGAGTAGGGTGGTGCCTGTAAAAAAGAGATGTTCGCCGCTAAAGAGGCCGCTGCTTCCTGCAGGATTGTCTAGCAGGTTGATCATTCCATTCATCCTGCCGATTATCGATATAGGAACATGGGCAATGACCATCCCCCAACCCAGATAACGACACCAGTAAGGAAATAAGATATGCTGTTTCATTCTTGTAAAGTTTGATTTACTAAATGTAAAATAAACTTTACATAAAGCCAAATATAATTATCCTCCTGTCGGATGCCCTCATTCACACTGCCTTTAAGCACGACGACCCGAAGTTCCTTGCGAATGGCGAGGCAGACAGTTTATGTTCTCTTTTTTCCGCTGCCGGTTCGCATCCAGTCTTCAGTCAGCAGGTCATAAAGATCGCAGAGTGTGCCAGTCCTTAACTTTTCCTTCACAATTCCCGGATGCATTAAATGATTTATGAAATACCTCGGAATAAGTTGACATTCAAGTTGATAAACTTGCTAGTCGCCGTAAATCAATTACGAATTAGTAGTGATGTATAGAAAAGCATAGTGCAGGTATTCTGCGGTCACCTATGAAGGGCCGCCGTAATTTTGATAAGCGATAACTGGGGAGTTTCGCAATTATTAACGATTAAAACACTGCACTATGCCTACCAGAAAGTTACAAAATCCGGATGAATTTCTGGCACAGAAATTTTATGTAGGGATCGACGTCCATAAGAAATCCTGGGCAGTTACCGTCCGGTCCTTGAATTTCGTGGTTGCTCATTTTACTCAGCCTCCGTCGCCCGAGGCCTTGTTAAGCCACTTACAGCGCAAATTTCCGGGAGGAGAATATTACTCGACCTATGAAGCCGGCTTCAGTGGAACAGGCGCCCATGAAGAGCTCTGTAAGCTTGGCATTAAGAATATCGTTGTTCATCCGGGGGATATTCCCCGTACGGATAAGGAGAAGAAAAACAAGACAGATGTCCATGACAGCCGTTCGTTAGCCTTTAACCTGGAAAAAGGCAACCTGCATTCGATTTTCGTTATGTCCAGGCAACAGCAGGAGTTCAGGGCCTTGTTCCGTTTGCGGGAATCGAAGGCAAGGGATGTAGCCCGGGCTATTAATCGACTCAAGGGCTGCCTGCTGTACTTTGGTATAGATTATAGCTCAATTTTTGAAGGATACATCTCGGCAAGAGTAATTACCTGGCTGCGCAAATTGCACATGACCAATGAAGCGGGCGCCTTTACTTTAAAAAAGTATATTGACGATTTGGTGCATCAACGGAATGAACTTGGTAAGATAACCAAAGCGCTACGCAGCCAGGCCAAAAAGGATTATAGCCTTCCATACAAATGCCTGCTTTCGGTACCTGGGATAGGCTTTACGACTGCCATAGGCTTATTAGCTGAAATTGGAGATTTTAATCGCTTCAAGGATCCTGCGGAATACTGTAGCTTCCTGGGACTTATCCCCTGGCAGCATAGTAGTAGCGGAGAAAGCATCCAGGTAAAAGGGATACAACCCCGCTGCAATAAGCATTTACGCCCCTTGCTGGTAGAGGCTTCCTGGTTCGCCATAAGGAATGAACCTTCGTTATTAAAGTATTACCGAAAACATGCCGTTAAGAATAGCCGGCACGCTATCATAAAAGTTGCCCGGAAACTGGCCTTAATAGCCAAAGGCGTTGCTCAAAAATTACGAATGTACGATGCGGCATATTCTTCGTTCCCTAACCAGGGGCTTGTTGCACAATAAATTTATACAATGTTACCCCAATAGGAACCATGATTTAACAGCGGCAGTCAAGCGTTACCCAACGGAAGAATATAAAATCATAGTTCCTATTGGGTTGCTATAAAACGCATTATTTATTAAATCGCAACCATCAAAGAAGTAACTTATGATCAAAGGAGGAGAGCGCAATTTTCGAACGGTTACATAGATAACAAAAAGTAGTAGGCGCACCTCTTTCATAAACTTAGATAATTAAGGGCGGCTTCCGCAGGGCGGGATGACCGCAAATAGCAGTTGAAGATTTTTTGATGACTTGCATTTAAAATGTAATTTTATGTAGTCAACTTATTACCATACTGCACAGCTTTTCTACATAGTGGTTCGAGAATTGTCCTGCCAGGTCGATCATAATTTGAAACCCTGTCTGGTAGCAGGTTTCAGCTTTTTGATAATTCCAGGAAAAGTATAAAGCATTCAACGACAGATTGATAGCAGTTCGGATCCAGTCCATATTCCCAATGATCGACGAGTTCTGATTACAATGCTTTCGGTAAACTGTCTTCATAAAACATTTGCACCTTGTCAGCAAAGGCAAATACAAGTTTCTAATACTCTTTTATAATAACTACTGCTTGTTCTGCATTGTCAGCGATGTGTCGGACTAAATTGCCTTCATGCTTTATTGTCCAATCAAATCCACTTCCACAACCACAAATAGCAACTTGATTCCCGTCTTTTGCTATCATAAAAAAGCCACAACAAGGAATTAGTTGCCCCGCAAAGTCTCCTGGCTTGTAATCTACTTCAAGTGTCCGCATTAGATTTAATCCTGCTGCGCTCAACGTCCAGCCGTCACCATCGTTTTCGTCTATAATACCTTGTCGGTAATTCTTACATATACACTTCCATGGGCACATAAGTCAGTTGAGTCATCGACATGCTTAATCCAATTAAGTTTTAAAATTTTCATGTCAAATGATTTTTCATACATAAGGTCTAAGATTTTGGTTGGATGATAATGTGAATTTCCCTTTTTCCCGGCCCACGAGTAATTAGAATTTTCTATTTTGCTGTTTCTTCTGGAGATAACCACTCCCAATAATTATCCCGATGAATAACTTTAGTTGTCGGCGGATGATATTCACCCAAAAATGCTGCCGGGAAGCGGGCCTTTGCTTTAGGGTTCCATTTTAATTCGTAGGCGGAAATTTTTCCATCTTGTTCTTCGATGTAATCTATTTCGGCCTGTGCTGTAGTGCGCCAGAAATAAGTATTTCCATAAAACCCAGTATAAGCCAGCTGCTTTTTCCGTTCGCTAATAATAAAGTTCTCCCACAAAGCACCGACATCATTGCGCTGGGAAACGGGAGCAAAATTATTAATGATCGTATTACGGACTCCATTATCATAAAAATACACTTTGCGGGTACTGCTAATTTCGTTACGTAGATTGCGGGCAAAAGGAGTAAGTCGGAAAATAACAAATGCCTTTTCTAGTAAATCAAGGTAATCGCTGACCGTAGCTTTGTCCGCCCCTACTGTCTGTGCTAATTCGTTATAAGATACTTCATTTCCAACCTGCCAGGCCAATGCCTGCAGTAATTTCAACAGGATCTCTGGCTTGCGAATTCCAGCTAGTTCCAGGATATCCTTATACAGATAGCTGCCAGCCAGATTATTAAGGATCTCTTTTGCATTTTCCGTATTAGTAACTACTTCAGGGTACATACCCGTTACCAGGAAATCTTCCAGGCGTGGGACTGTTTTTGCAAAAGAGAAGTGCTCTTTAATTTCAGACCAGGAGAATGGATAGAGCCGGTATTCCCATTTTCTTCCCGTCAGTGGCTCATTTATCTTACTGGCTATTTCGAGGGAGGAGGAGCCTGAAAGAAAAAGTTGAATGTCCTTTTTGGAATCTATGATCATCTTGGCACTTAACCCTATATTCTCAATTCGCTGAGCTTCATCGATCACTATTACCTTATAATTACCGATATAATTATTAATGAAGGCTTGACTAGGATTATTCCATGCAAGCCGAATAGCAGGATCGTCTCCATTTATGTACAGGAAATTATCTGATATGCCAGAGGCGATCTCATTGATCAATGTTGTTTTTCCAACCTGCCTTGGTCCTAAGACGACGATTGCCTTTTTATAATCAATCTTCTTTTTAAGAACAGATTCGATTGCTCTTTTTATCATTTTAGAGATTGTAATCCCCAAATTTAGCCTTTTTCGGGGATTATAATCTCCAAATCTTGGGGTTCCGACTATCTCTTCCCTCTAATTTTGTAAGATATTAGTTATCAGTGTTTTATAGGCAATGTCCATTTAGGCTCTTTAAATCTTCGGTAAACAGGTTCGACATTTGTCCATCTTTCACGACTATTTTTGAAACCCCCTCTGGCAGCGTATTTTATCTTTCCACATCATTTTTCGTAAACTGCCTTGACAAAATCCATTCCTTGCACACTACAATTACCTTCTAATCCTCCCTATTTTTTATTCAGGGAGGTCCTCCTAACTAATTACAGCGTCAATTCAACCACCGGTATTTCATAACCAGGCTTTTTAAGCGGCAGTGTCACCTCGAGGTCTTCCGTATTCTTTTCCGAAGGCTTATATAGCAGCTCTGAATGATCATTTAAAAATTGGGCATATTTGATCTTGCCCTTATAACCCGGCAAAGTCAGCTTCCCGTTCTCAGGATAATTATACAGGAATACATAAAGACGTTTGGTCGCTTTGTTATAGCTAAGCTTCGTGTTCTCCGGAATGGTATAAGTATCCGGCGCATAAGTACAATGGTAAATGGCCGTACTATTGGCATGCATCCAGTAGGCAATGCTATCCAGTGCGGAGGAGGCCCTGTAATCAAATTCACCCCTTGCCGTTGGGCCTACATTCAAAATAAGATTTCCTCCGTTGCTGACGGAGGTAATTAACAGATCGAGCAGCTGCCGATGGGTTTTCCAGGTATTTTCATCCCGGTAATATCCCCAGGAACCGGAAAAGGTTTGGCAGGTTTCCCAGGTCTGGCCCCTGTACTTTGCCAGTTCAGCCGTGCTTACCTGCTCCGGTGTAACAAAATCGGCCCCGTCTTTATATTCTTCCAGGTCCAGCCTGTTATCTACGATGATGCCCGGCTGTAATTTTCTGATCAGCTTCAGCAATTCCACCGATCCCCAGTCATCCTTTCCTTTTCCATGTCCATCCTTTCGCGGAAAAGAAAAATCGAGCCATAAGATATCTATCTTACCATAATTGGTCAATAGTTCGGTTATCTGGTTACGCATATACTGCCTGTACTTAGCCATATCCCTGCCTTTGTTCAGACGGGCATAGGCTGTGTCGCTTTTATCAGCCGGCGACTGCGGATGGATTTCATCAATGGTATAATCCGGATGGTGCCAATCGAGCAAGGAATAATAAAACCCGATCTTCAGGCCCTGCGCTCTGAAAGCGTCCACATATTCGCGCACCAGGTCGCGTTTGGCATGGGTGTTTGGCGCTTTATAGTCGGTATATTTTGAATCGAAATTGCAAAAGCCCTCGTGGTGCTTGGTAGTAAGTACGGCATATTTCATGCCGGCAGCCTTGGCTTCTCTGGCCCATTTCTGCGGATCGAAAAGGTCCGGGTTGAACTGGTCGAAATACTTTTGGTAGCCCGCATTGTCTATCTTTTCATTATGCTTCACCCACTCATGCCTGGCAGCTCCTGAGTAAAGGCCCCAGTGGATGAACATGCCAAAACGGTCGTCCTGCCACCATTCCATACGTTTCTCTTTCTGAGCATCGGTTTCGGCGCCGATTCTTTTTTGCGCATATCCCGCTGAAAGGGTTAAGAGGGCAAATAGCAGCAACGGTAGTTTTTTAGTCATCATAAGGCTAATTTAAGTGGATTTGATTTAAATCTTCTATTCAATTTAGATTTAATCTTCATTAAAATTATTCATCGCCTTACGATTACGTTCATTACACCCGGCGGAGCGCAGGTCTATAAATTATTATTCCGTTCTTAAATTCTTAACAGGATTAGCCATCGCCGCTTTTATTGCCTGGAAACATACCGTCGCCAGGGCAATTATCATCGCCAAAGCTCCGGCCATCGCAAACACCCACCAATAAATAGGGGTGCGGTAGGCATAACTCTGCAACCAGCTATGGAATGCCCACCAGGCCAGGGGAAAAGAGATGAGACAGGAATATCCCACTAACTGTAAGAAATCTTTTGACAGCAATCCTACCAGGCCGGATATAGAAGCCCCCAATACTTTGCGGATGCCGATCTCTTTGATTCTCCGCTCCGCAGTATAGGCCGCCAGCCCAAACAAACCCAGACAAGAGATAAAAATAGCCAGGGTCGCAAAGATGCCAGCCAGTTTGCCGGTGAGGGTTTCTGTTTTAAACAGCTGATTCAGATCGTCTTCAATAGATTGGAGATCTACAGGATATTCAGGGTTATTGGCTTTCAGGACCGCTGCCACCTTGGTTAATGCATCATGTAGGGGGGCATCGGATTTGAGTCGAATACTTAAATAACGTGTTCCCAATGGATGATTGTACAATAGCAGCGGAGCGCCGGCCTCATATAGGGTATTGTACAAGAAGTCTTTGACGATACCGACTATCTGATAAGAATGTTTTCCTCCATCCGAAATGATACCGCCGACCCGTCCCTCTTTCCCCATTTGCCTGGCCAGCGCTTCATTGATAAGTACATTATTACTGTCCAGCGCGGGATTATCATAAAAGTCCCTGCCGGCTGCTAGTTTCATATTCATCGTGGAGAGGAAAGGTGCATTCACATTTTCCCAGGTGATGAGCGGGTTCTTAGACGGATCTTTTCCCTGCCAGGAATAATTATCGGTATTGCTCCAGATCTGTACTACCGGATACTCGCTTAAGGCGGCATTTTCGACTACCCCTGTTTGTTTCAGATCATGATTTACCCGGGCAAAATGCTCGTCCAGCTTTCCCTGAAGTTCTATATAGATCAGGTCGTTTTTGTTATACCCCAAGTCCCTGCTTTTTACATGCTGTATTTGCTGGTAGATGATCACCGTGCCGATGATAAGGATAATAGAAACGGAAAACTGGATAACCACCAGGCTTTGCCGGATGAAACCTGCGCCGGCACTGGATTTTAGTTTGATGCCTTTCAGGACGGCTATCGGGTTGAAGGAGGATAAATAGAAAGCAGGATAACTACCGGCTATAAGTCCTGTGACCGTGCCGATGGCAATTAAATAAACAATATGAGAGGGCTCCTTAATATGGATCCACAATTCTTTTTCTACCAGGGTGTTAAAAAACGGTAAGGTCACATAGATCAATCCGATAGCGATCAGCACAGCTATAAAGGACAAGAGCAACGCCTCGACTATGAACTGACTTATCAGTTTGCCTTTTCCTGCCCCCATTACTTTACGAACCCCTACTTCTTTTGCCCGCTGCTCAGACCGGGCTGTCGCCAGGTTCATGAAGTTAATGCAGGCGATCAGCAAAATGATGCACGCAATAGCGAAAAATAATTTCACATATTGTATCCGTCCGCCATCCTGTTTCCCGTTGGAAAAGCTGTCGCGTAGATTCCAGTCATTCATCGCGAAGAGAAAACAAGCGGTATTATTGCCCTTGATTTTGGTGCCAATATAGCCGGCTAGTTGTTTATTGACCAGGCTCACATTGGCAGTAGGCTCCAATTCGACATACGTGCGCGCCCAGTTGGCGCCCCAGACCTGCATCCAGGGCATTGTATGGTCGATGTTTTGCAGCGGCGCCAGCCATTGAAATTGAAAGGTGCAATTTTTGGGCAGATCTTTAAATACACCGGTGATAACATAGTCCTGCTTGTTATTGATGCTTAATTTTTTGCCGATGGGATTCTCTCCGCCAAAGAATTTTTTTGATAGGGTCTCATTGATGACTAAGGAATGCAATTGCCGGAAAGCGTTGATGGCCGTGCCATGAATGAAGGGCAGATCGAGCATGGAAAAAATAGTCGAATCGACATAGTCACCCTTCTCATTAATGGATTTATCACCGAGAGTGAATAATTCATTAATGGTCCCGCCCGACCGGGCAACATTTTTTATACCGGGGATCTCGGTCTTTAAGACTTCCGCCATCGGGCCCGGCGTCGCATGAAAAGTGGAGAGCTTTCCCTCATAAGTCTGGTTCTCATAGATCTGATACAGATAATCCCTTTTAGAAAAATTATGGTTAAAAGTCCACTCATCTTCCGTCCACAAAAATATCAGGGAGGCACAGGCGATACCTATTGCCAATCCCACAATATTTAAAAAGCTATACGTTTTCTTCTTTAACAGATTGCGCAGGGTTGTCTTTAGATAGTTTTTCAGCATACCGTCGGTTTTTGAGGAAAGAATTTGGATGGTAGTCGGAGACATTCCACCCACGACGATTCACCCCAATAAAATGCCAGATTGGTAAGAAACTATCAATTAATATTTTATGCATTAGGTGGACGTAGGAACTGTCCGTTTTCGATACGCGCAGTGTTCTATTCCGGCCATCAAGCCTCCTCCTTCGTCAGATCCAGCAACTTATCCGTGTCAGCGATCGCAATATTCTTTCCATCCAGTACGATGATATGATCCTGTGCCAGCTCGTTGATGATGCGAAAGACCGTTTCGTAGGTAGTGCCGGCAAAAAAAGCCAGGTCCTGCCGGCTGAGCGCGACATCGATAGCTCCCTCAGGGGTGAGCCCGAATTTATCTCTCAGCGCCAGAAGGGCCTGGGCAATACGCCCCTTTACCTGCATATGGGCCAGGTTGCGCATTTTTCTTTCCGATTCCTGTAATTCATCGGCGAAAAATAACAGCAGCTGGTAGATGAATTCGTAATTTACTTTCAAGGTAGCCTGGAAAAAATCCAGGTCGATAAAACAGGCATTCACCGGTTCGATAGCCGTCGCAGAGATAGGATAATAACTCTCATGCCCAAGACCCCGGTGACCGAAAATATCTCCTTTTTTGGCAAAGCGGATGATCAGCTCTTTCTCCGTTCCCCATTTTTTATGCACTTTCAGCTTCCCGCTATAGACAAAATAGATGCCATTGACTTTGTCCCCTTCTTTAAAGATCAGTTCCCCTTTTTTAAAATGAAGGGTTTTCCTATTGGCGTCGATGGCTGGTCGCCATTCCGGAAGGCATTTTTGACATAAAAAGCAGCTTTTCAGGTCACAGGTATGATTGTTTTTCTTCATGTCCGGCTCTTTAAGTTGTATTTCCGGTGCAATATTAACCCTATATGAGCAAATTGATGCGGATGGATTTTAGAGACAATAAAACAAATAAACAAAATAAATATATGTTTGTAGTCAACAAAAATATTTAAAAAAGGATAATTTGTTTTATTTTTATGATATTAGCAATGAAAAATGATATAAAAATGGCTCATTTATGCTATTTTATATTAAATGTAAATAATTTTAATATGATTTGATCACCCATCTCTTTGCAGCATTAATAAATTTCTGAACCCCGGCTCCCGTTTTTTTACCTTCTCCGGTTGCTTGTTTGTCCGTCTGCGATCGTCTGCCATACTGAAAATAAATAAAGCCCCGGAAGATGGCTGTCTGTCCGGGGCCTGCTTGTAAAATGATCGCTCATTTTAAACCAAAACAAAGTTATGCGGAAAAAAACTCTTTTCATCACAACCCTGGGGTTAGTAATCTTTTTTGGGAGCCCTTTCAAAGGACTAACCCAATCGGGCCAGCTCTCCATCACCGGCCAGCTCCGAACCCGGACAGAATTCCGGAACGGCTACGGAACCCTGGAAACCACCGGTAACCGACCGGCCTTCCTCACCTCCCAACGCACCCGGCTGATCTTTAATTACAAAACAGGCCGGGTCATCTTCCAGGGCTCCCTGCAGGACGTAAGAGTCTGGGGTGCCGACGCCTCCAGCATCAGCAACGCCGACGGAAACCGGCTGGGCTTGCACGAAGTCTGGGCCGAAATCATCCTGGCCAACACAAAAGACAGTTCCTTCAAAAGATCGGCCCTTGACTATTTCAGCGTTAAGATCGGCCGCCAGGAACTGGTATACGACGACCAGCGACTGCTGGGCAACCTGGATTGGCTTCAGCAAGGCCGACGCCACGACGCCATCGTTTTTAAATTGCTGCAGAAAGGCTGGCAGGCGGACCTGGGGGCTGCCTTCAACCAGAATACGGACGCCATAGGGTATAATGGCACCAACTATACGCCGGCTAATATCCCCGCTTATGTCAAAGACAGCAAAGGCAACCTGGTGCCCACCCCCGCCAGCCTCGTCCCCCTTACCAATACCGCAGGCATCAGCGCCAAGACCGGCACCCCTTTCCTCATCAATCCACCCAGCACCAATGGAATGAACCAGGAATATAAGGCCATGCAATTCCTCTACATAGCAAAGAAATTCAACCAGACAAAGATATCAGGCCTGCTACTGGCCGACCAGTTCGGGAAATATATTTCAGATTCGGTAAGGGACATCGTTGGCACGGATACCGGTTACGTTTATGGCCGCCGCTTCAACCAGCCCGGTGTAAATACCCGGTTCACCACCGGTATCCTGGTCGTAAGCCAATTGGATAAACAAAAGAACTGGACCCTGAATGCCGGCTTCTATTACCAGGGAGGTAAGGACAAAGATGGCCTCACGCTCAGCGCGTATACATCCACACTTTCGCTCAACTATGCAAAAAACCATCTTTCCGCTACCGCCGGATGGGACTATGTGTCGGGGAATAATGCGTTCTCGTCCTCCACGACCAATCATCGCTTTGACCCCTTATACGGCACCCCGCATAAATTCTGGGGCATCATGGATTATTTCTATGCAGGAACAGGATCCGCTACCGGCGGACTTAACAATCCCTTCCTGAAGGTTAAATATACCTCCACAGGAGGCCGGGGCAGCATAGGACTGGATTATCATTACCTGGCCCTCGCAGCCGAACAGAAAGATATCAAGGGCAATCCCATCGACAAATACCTGGGCAGCGAATTCGATCTAGTGGCAGGCTACAACCTGAACAAGATCACCTCGCTGGAAGGAGGATTCTGCTGGCTCGCCGCCGCCAGGAGCATGGAATACGCCAAGGGAATAACGCCGGGAACCGCCCGGCTCAATGCCAACTGGGCCTACCTGCAGGTCAATATCCGCCCGGAATTTTTCGGCAAATAAAAATGGGATCCTTAAAAATAATTCATTAGCTTTTCAACTCCTTTATTATGACCTCCAATACAACACAGCCCCTGGAAAAGATCCGGTTGTTCTCCCTGGGAACCGTCCAGATGCGCACTTTCCATATTACCTGGCTCATGTTCTTCGTATGTTTCTTCGGATGGTTCGGACTGGCTCCCCTCATGCCCACCATCCGGGTAGACCTGGGCCTGAGCAAAGGACAGGTTGGCAGCATTATCATTGCCTCCGTCTCTTCCACGATCATCGCCAGGCTGATCATCGGAAAATTATGCGATGCCTGGGGGCCTCGTAAAACGGCTGTCCGGCTCTTACTCGTCGGATCCATCCCCGTATTCCTGGTAGGACTCTCGAAGGATTATACCAGTTTTTTATTATTCAGACTGGCCATCGGCGTGATCGGATCTTCCTTTGTGATCACCCAGTTCCATACTTCAATGATGTTCGCCGCGAAGATCAAAGGAACGGCCAATGCCATCACCGGAGGCTGGGGCAACCTGGGCGGCGGAGTCACCAATATGGTGATGCCCATCATCTTTGCCGCCATTGTAGGTTTCGGATACACTAAACACGAAGCCTGGCGTTATGCCATGATCCTACCGGGGATCATGATGCTCATCGTCGCCTGGTTATATTATAAATTCACCAAAGATACCCCCGCAGGCAATTATGATGAGATCGGGTATACGAAACAGGGTGAGGGAAGAACGGATTGGTCCATTCTGTCCGACTGGAGGATCTGGGCCCTGGTATTGGCCTATGCCATGTGCTTTGGAATGGAGATCACGTTTGACAATGTGGCTTCCCTCCATTTCGTGGATACTTTCAAACTCTCTCAAAGCAGCGCCGGTTTTTGGGCGGGCATCTTCGGTTTCATGAACCTGTTTGCCCGCGCGCTGGGAGGCCTGGTATCCGATAAAGTAGGCAGCCGCTGGGGCATGAAAGGAAAAGGGTTATTACTGGCGGGTGTTTTATTGCTGGAGGGCATCGGCCTGATCGCTTTTGCCAGCGCCGGTAGCTTTATACTGGCCATCGTTTTTATGCTGTCCTTTGCCCTCTTCCTGAAAATGGCCAATGGCGCGACCTACGGTATCGTTCCCTTTGTCAATGAAAAAAATGTGGGCCTGGTCAGTGGGATCGTAGGCGCAGGCGGCAATCTGGGGGGAATGTGCTTTGGATTTTTATTCAAATCGGAATCCATCTCTTATGCGCAGGCATTTACCTATATCGGGATTACCGTCATTATAGTATCCCTGATCGTAGGAGTGACCCGCTTCCGCAAACCCGCCGTCTCTGCCGTCCCCGCCGGAGAACCAGCGCTGGCCGATAGAACGGAAGCTGCTATGGCTTGATAGTTTCTGGAAACCATTTACCCGAAACCAGAAATTATCAACATGCCTAAAAATGCCACAGCTTTTACTACCATCTGCTGCTATTGCGGAACAGGCTGCGGCCTGATCGTACACAAGGATAAGAAAGGGACTATTACCGTGGAAGGCAATCCCTCCCATCCCGTCAACAAAGGCCTGTTATGCAGTAAAGGGATGAACCTGCACTATACGGTCAATGACAGGGACGACCGTTTGTTGTACCCGCAGATGCGCTACAATAAAAATATGCCCCTGCAACGTGTTGGCTGGGAAGCTGCCCTGGAGAGGACGGCCGCCGTATTCAGGACCTTCATTGATAAATACGGCCCCGATTCTGTAGCCTTTTACATATCCGGGCAATGCCTCACGGAAGAATATTACGTGATCAATAAATTGATAAAAGGGTTTATCGGCAGCAATAATATCGACACCAACTCCAGGCTTTGCATGAGTAGCGCCGTCTCCGCCTATAAAATGGCCCTGGGAGAAGACAGCGTGCCGGCCAGCTATGAAGATATCGAACAGGCCGATTGCTTTTTTGTAGCCGGGGCCAATCCGGCCTGGTGCCACCCGATCTTGTGGAGAAGGGTGGAAGCCCATAAAGCTGTTAACCCAGGTGTAAAGATCATTGTAGCCGATCCGCGTATCACCGATACCTGCTCGATAGCCGATCTTCATTTACAACTCAATCCCGGCACCGATATCACCCTGCACCATGCGATAGGAAGGGCCCTGATAGAAAAGGGCGCCATCGACTCGGAATTTATACAGCGGTCCACGGAAGGATTTGAACCTTATAAAGAGGCGATATTTTCCCGGACACTGGCGGAAGCTGCCGTTATCTGCGGTGTAACGGAAGAGGATATACGCCTGGCAGCGGAATACATCGGGGAGGCCAAAGGTTTTCTCAGCCTCTGGACCATGGGCCTTAACCAGAGCGTGGTGGGGGTCAATAAAAATCTTAGCCTGATCAATCTCAACCTGGTGACCGGCCATATCGGCAAACCCGGCTCAGGGCCCTTTTCATTGACCGGTCAGCCGAATGCCATGGGAGGACGGGAAGTGGGAGGACTATCTAATTTACTGCCCGCCCATCGTAACCTCGCTAACCCCGCCCACCGGGAAGAAGTGCGGCAGTTCTGGGGAAGCGGCCCGATCTCCGACAAGCCGGGACTGACAGCTACCGAAATGTTCGAAGCCCTGAACGACGGACGTCTGAAAGCGATCTGGATCCTCTGCACCAATCCGCTGGTAAGCCTGCCGGACGTGCGCCTGGCGGAAGCTGCCCTGAAAAAGGCAAAGTTTGTCGTCGTTCAGGAAGTCAGCAACAAACCCGAGACCCTTCGTTATGCGGACGTCATCCTGCCCGCCGCCGGCTGGGCGGAAAAAGAAGGTACGATGACCAATTCGGAAAGACGGATCAGCCATCTTCATAAAATAGTCGATCCTCCGGGAGAAGCCCTGCCGGACGCTGACATCATTTGCCGCTTTGCCCGCAAAATGGGCTATCCGGGATTTGACTACAAGGACAGCGGGGAGATCTTCGCAGAACATACCCGTTTGACCGCCGGCACCCATATAGATATCAGCGGCCTGAATTATGACATCCTCCAATCCCAGGGATCCGTTCAATGGCCCTATCCAAAGCCCTCGACAGCCTCAGAACCTGCAGCGCTCATCGGTCTGCCCGCCGGCGACCCATCCCCGCGTATCGGCAACGCCAGGCTCTTCACCGATGGAGTCTTCTATACATCCTCTTCCAAAGCGGTTATCCACCCGGTGCCGGATCATAACGGCAGCGAACAACCGGATGGAGAATTCCCCCTTATCCTGACCACCGGCCGCATCCGCGATCAATGGCATACCATGACCCGGACCGGAAAGGTGAATAAACTAAAGCAGCATATTTCCGAAGCCTTTGTGGAAATACATCCGGAAGATGCCCGGCAGCTGCAGGTCAGGGAGGATGATGTTGTGATCGTACAATCCCGCCGGGGAGAAGTAAGAGTCAAGGCCAGGGTATCCGCCGCCATCAAAAAGGGCGTGATCTTTCTGCCGATGCACTGGGGCAAAATCGCCGGCAACGATCTTCACCGGGCCAATAATGTCACTAATAGCCTGGTCGACCCCGTTTCCAAAGAGCCGGACTTTAAATTCTGCGCCGTCCGGGTGATCCCCTATAAAGCGCCTTTTCAACGGATCGTCATCGTAGGCGCCGGAGCCGGCGCTTATGGCTTCATTCAATCTCACCGGGCTTTGAACCAGGACGATTCCATCACCGTTTTCAGCAAAGAGGATTTCCCTTTCTACAACCGGGTCATGCTGCCGGACTATATCAGCGGGGAACAGAGCTGGGAGCAGCTGGCGAAGATGACGGACGCCGAAGAACCCCTTTACAATATACAATTACACCGGGGCGTGAGCATTGAAAAGATCGACAGGGAAAATAAATGCGTGGTGGATTCCAGGGGAGAAACTACCTATTATGATGTACTGATCCTCGCTACCGGTAGCCGTGCCAACTTTCCCAGAAACGTGCCGGAGCTCAAAGGGATCTTTACGATGCGCAACCGCACAGACGCAGACAATTTCAAAGCCCATACCCCTCCGGACGGACACGTGGTGATCGTAGGCGGTGGCCTGCTTGGCCTGGAGCTGGCCGCCTCCCTGAGAGAACTGGGGATCCGGATCTCGATCATACACCGGACCTCGCGTTTCCTGGACCGGCAGCTGGATCCGTTGGGTAGCCAGTTACTTCACGAAGAGATCATCGACCAGGGCTGTGATGTCTATTATTCGGATGAAGTGCAATTGTTCTACGGACAGCCCTGGCTGACAGGCATCCGCTTGCGGAGCGGCCGGATGATCGATTGTGATTCCCTGGTATTCGCCATTGGCACCATCCCCAATATCGAAATAGCACGGGAGGCAGGGCTCGATTGCCAGCGCGGCGTATTGGTGAACGAACACCTGCAGACCAGCGATCCGGCTATTTACGCCATCGGGGAGATCGCCGAATTCAAAGGCATGCTATATGGCATCACGGCGGCGGCGGAGGCACAGGCAAAAGTGATGGCCCATTACCTCAACGGAGATATCGCCAGTTATTACAAGGGCACTGTCCTGATGAATATCATTAAGATCCATG
Source organism: Puia sp. (assembly GCA_036394375.1). Lineage (GTDB taxonomy): Bacteria > Bacteroidota > Bacteroidia > Chitinophagales > Chitinophagaceae > Puia. Next base: position 79,108 of record DASWFF010000037.1, on the reverse strand, counting down.
GATTTGATCTTTGCAGTATCGGGCTCCCCGAATGCCCCAATGAAGAAGAATATGAAGAGATCGTATTCATCGATAAAGCCCAGCGTTATTATAAAAAATGCATCATCCACCAGGACCGGCTGGTCGGCGCCATCCTCATCGGTGATAAGACGGAGTTCCAGGAATTCAGGGAACTGATTGCGGGCAGGATCGAGCTGAATGAAAAACGGCTTCGTTTATTACGCAGCGGCGGAAAAGCAGAGCCCCTCTCCGGCAAATTAGTATGTAGTTGTAATAATGTAGGCAGCGGGAATCTAAAGAAAAAGATAACGGCCGGATGCCGGGACCTTACCCAATTGTGCGCGGCTACAGGAGCAGGCACCGGTTGTGGCTCCTGCAGACCGGAAGTTAAACGTATCCTGGAAGAGGAATTGGGGACCATCGCCCTTTCAACCGAGGCCTCTTTACTCATCGCTCCTTTAGTCGACATCTCTTTAAATATAGAAAAGCATGTTTCGTAAAAACTATATCGTTAAGATCAACCTGCCCGGGGGCATTGTCGCTGCCGGTGATCTGTACACGATCGTGGAAGCAGCGGAGAAGGCGAATGTTGACGAAGTGCAGTTCGGCACCCGCCAGCAATTGTTCTGTAAAGTAGCGGATAAATACGGCCCCGCCTTTCTGCAGGCCCTGGAGGAGGCCGGGATTTCCTTTGAGGCCAATGAAGACCGGTTTCCCAATATCGTAAGCTCTTATGTGACAGAAGGAGTCTTCCAGAATGCCAACTGGGTAAGCGAAGGGTTGTATAAAGATATCCTGGATGGATTTGACTTCCGGCCCCGGCTGAAGATCAACCTGGTAGAGAGCCAGCAGACCTTCGTCCCCTTTTTTACCGGCAATCTCAATTTTATCAGCTCCGACACGGGCAATTACTGGTACCTGTATATCCGGTGGCCCCGAACGACGATCCTCTATCCCTGGAAAGACCTGGTCTACTTTAGGGATATTCCCCGCCTCAGCCGGCTTATAGAGGAAATTATTGTAAATAGCAGGGATTTAAATGGCAGGGACCTGTATTCCGATCAGCCCCTTATTAAAGGAGAGGTTTTATACGCAGCCGTGCAGGCCCGGGAGAACTTTGTTACTCAAAGGATTACGACCCCCTTGAAATTGCCCCCTTTTTCCCTCCCTTATTATGAGGGATTCAACCGGTATGGAAATAAACTTTGGCTGGGTATCTACCGCCGGGAAGAAGTATTCCCCCTTTCCTTTCTCCGGGATATCTGTCTTATCTGCCTGCAAACAAAAATTGGACAGCTCTATACGACTCCCTGGAAATCCCTGATCGTCAAAGGGATCGGGCAGAGTGACCGGAAACTCTGGGATTATGCACTGGGCAAGTATCGTATTAATGTGCGGCATGCTTCCAATGAATTGAACTGGCAGGTGGAGGATCTTTGTGAGGAAGGGCTCCGGCTCAAGCGTTACCTGGTCCGGCAATTTGACAATGATGATATCAGGACATACGGACTTTGCTTCGCCATTAAGACCCGCCCCGGATCGGGAATGGCCGGATCCGTTATCATCCGCAGGCAGGTGAACAATGCTCCCAACCAAAGAAAGACCCTGGACCGATACGATATTTTATATACACCCGATTTTAATCCCAATTCAAAAGAGGTTATCCTCTTTCGCAAAGACCTCGAAAAAGAGACCCTGGGTACCTACCTGGTATCTTTATGTAAATATTTTTATGAGCTTCAGAGCGAGCAGGACCTCATCCTTCACCAGGCTTACCGGCAGGGAACCTTGCCTGGGACTGCCGGTCTGACGTCCCTCGCCGGGTTGGCGGATCTCGCCGGGGCTGCCGACGCCGCCGACGCTGAAAAGGAATGGGTCTTTCAATGCCGGAGCTGTCTCACCCTTTATGATGAATTATACGGCGATCCGGAAAATGGAGAGCCCCCCGGCCGGGCATTCGGCGAGACGAGCCCCGATTACAACTGTCCCGTCTGCAGCAGCCCCAAAGAGAGCTTTCAGCCCATTGAAAAATCTACCGTAATTCAGTGACGACTGTCGTACCTTTATAGTCGGATCGCATGGCAGGATCGCCAGCGTATTCCAGAAGGATCATAAACTCATTTTTAGCATGATACCCGTGATTAAAGACATATATGGGAGGACGTTCAGAACTTTACGGGTAAGCCTGCTCAATCACTGCAACCTGGGCTGTGTGTATTGCGTGGCAGGGGATGATGCCGCCTTGAAAAAGCACAATGCCGCTTCAGGGCATAAAAACTCCCCACAGGCTCCCTTATCAGTACCGGCCCTGCTGGGTATCATCGAAAGGCTGCATGGACAGCTTGGGTTGGGCACGATCCGGCTGACGGGAGGAGAACCTTTATTATATAAGGATCTGGTGGAACTGATCGCGGGAATACGATCGATCGGCATCCCGGATATAAAATTAACGACCAATGGATTTTTGCTGGAGAGACTGGCAGCCCCGATGAAAGCCGCCGGCCTGGAATCCCTCAATGTATCCCTGGACGCTGTAGAGGAAGAGACCTTCTTCCGGATGAGCAAACGCCATGGCGCCGATCGCATCATCAGGGGCATCGATGCCGCCCGGAGGGCTGGCCTGGACGTAAAGATCAATACAGTAGTGATGAAGGGGATGAACGATTCGCAGATACTCCCCCTGCTGGACTTTGCTTTTTCACGCGACCTCCGGATCCGCTACCTGGAAGTGATGGCAATGGGGCATTTGTACGAAACGGCAGGCCAGTATTTATTTTCTCAAAAAGATATTTTATCGGTTATAGCCGGACGTTACCGGATCACCCCCCTGGGACGCGCCGGATCGGCTACGGCCAACTACTGGCAGACGGACGATGGGCACTCTTTTGGCATTATCGCCAACGAAAGCGAGCCCTTCTGCCGGGACTGCGACCGGCTCCGGCTGGACAGCGAAGGAAATATCTATGGATGCCTGAGCAGCAATCATCCCATTCCCCTCGGCCCTGATGAGACGGAAATAGAATGGAGTGAGAAATTGCAAAAGGCCCTTTTACAAAAACAGGCTTTGCGGTTTACCGGCAGCGATCTGAGCATGCTGCATATCGGAGGATGACCCCTAAACAATTAACTTTTTAAGCATGAAGATCCACGTATATGCTGCCTTGAAAGAATATTTTACGCCGGAGTTCGAACTGGCGGAGCCGATCCGGAATACGGACGAATTAAAAGTTTGTTTGCTGGCGATCAATGCGACGGCCGGCGAGATACTAAAGACCTGCCGGTTTGCCGTAGAAGATGGATTCATTGACAACGATTTTAAATTAAAGGAACATGACACGGTCATCATCATCCCACCCAGCAGCGGAGGCTAATCAGCTTATAAACTATATTTCCGCCGAAACGCTGGACATCGTGGAACTGCTGAAGAATGCCCACCATCCGGGAGCCGGGGCCGTGGTATTGTTCAGCGGGGAAGTCCGGGATAACAACCGGGGCCGGGACGTAGCCTACCTGGAATACGAATCCTATGGCCCCCTGGCATCGGGAATGATCGGGGATATCCTGCAGGAAGCTAAAGAAAAATGGAAACTGCAGATAGCCATCGCCCAACACAGGGTAGGCCAAGTCGCCATCGGCGATACAGCCGTGGTAGTGATCACCGCTTCTTCCCATCGCAGCGAAGCGTATGCTGCCAACCGGTACATCATTGACCGCATCAAACACGAGGCCCCCATCTGGAAATGCGAATACTATGCGGACGGTACCCATGAATGGGGCAACAACTGCAATTGCCACACCGTCACCGGGGACGCTTCCAAACATATTTATGAGACGGCCCCACCTGATCATCCCGGTCACTCAGCAAGCTCTTCCGATCAGCCCGGTCACTCAGCAAGCCCTTCCGATCAGCCTCACGCTGAAACGGCTTCCTTTGGCCATCCCGGCCAGTCAACATCCCCTTCCGCCTCCTCCGGCCATTCAACACCCCCCAACCAATCCTATTAACATGGACAATCTGCTGGGGGTTGTATTATGCGGCGGAGAAAGCAGGAGAATGGGAAGTGACAAGGGATTATTAAATACAGGGCAGGGGCTTTGGGCACTCAATATGCGCGACAAGTTAACCCCCTGGCAGCTGCCGGTGATTTATTCTATTAATGAACGGCAACGCGAAACTTATTCCCTCCTTCTTCCGCCGGACCGGCTGATCATCGATAACGCCCTCTTCCCCGAACTCCGGGGCCCCCTGAAAGGACTCCTAAGCATCCATGAACAATTTCCGGAATACGACCTTTTCCTGGTAGCTTGCGATATGCAGGACCTGGATGCACAGACGATCGCTAAAGTAATGGAGACCTATAACGCCGACAGGCAAAAACCAGCGCCCCACGATTTCTTTATCTACCGGGACGGCACTTTCTTTCAACCATTTTGCGGTATCTACACCGCCCGGGGACTGGTCGCCGTCTACCATCGGGCAGGGGAGGGGCGCCTTCGGGATTTCAGCCTGCAGTCCCTGCTGAAAGCAGGCCGGACCGCAACTTTACCGGTAGAAAACTCCAATGCCTTCCGCAACTATAATTCCTTATAAAAAAAGAGGCTGTCCCGCCAGGGACAACCTCTGCAATAGCATTAGTCTTATGAACTATTTTTTGAATATCATGCGATTACCCCAGCTTCTTTTGCAGATTCTGGTCGATGGCATCCAGGAATTCTTCCGTATACAGGTAGTCTTTGCCATGTTCGACCTTATTACCATGGATACAAACGGCCAGATCCTTCGTCATTTTACCGCTCTCTACCGTCTCGATACAGACGGCTTCCAGCGCGTTGGCGAAATTGATCAGGTCCTGGTTGCCATCCAGCTTGCCGCGGAAAGCAAGACCCCGCGTCCAGGCAAAAATAGAAGCGATCGGGTTGGTAGAAGTAGGTTTACCCGCCTGGTGGTCGCGGTAGTGACGGGTAACAGTGCCGTGGGCAGCTTCGGCCTCCATGATCTTGCCATCGGGTGTGATCAGCACGGATGTCATCAGGCCTAATGACCCGAAACCCTGGGCTACGGTATCGCTCTGCACATCTCCGTCATAGTTTTTACAGGCCCAAACGAAATTGCCGTTCCATTTCAAAGCGCTGGCCACCATGTCATCGATCAGGCGGTGCTCATACACGATGCCGGCTTCCTTGAAGGATTGCGAAAACTCTTTTTGATAGATATCTTCAAAAATATCTTTGAAACGGCCATCATATTTCTTCAGGATGGTATTCTTCGTAGAGAGGTACAAAGGCCATTTTTTACTCAGGGCCATGTTAAAACAGCTTCTGGCAAAGCCTGTGATCGACTCGTCCGTATTGTACATCGTCAGGGCAACACCATCTCCTTTGAAATTATAAACCTCGAAAGTCTGCGCTGCGCCGCCATCTTCGGGGGTGAAGGTCATGGTCAGCTTGCCTTTTCCTTTAATAACGGTATCGGTGGCGCGATATTGATCGCCAAAAGCGTGACGGCCAATGATGATGGGCGCTGTCCAGTTTGTCACCAGACGGGGAACATTTTGCATGACGATCGGCTCACGGAAGACCGTACCGTCTAAAATATTCCGGATCGTTCCATTAGGGCTCTTCCACATTTGCTTCAGCTTGAATTCCTCTACACGGGCTTCATCAGGAGTGATGGTAGCGCATTTTATACCGACGCCATATTGCTTGATAGCATTGGCCGCGTCGATGGTGACCTGGTCATTGGTCTGATCACGGTATTCGACCCCCAGATCATAATATTTAATATCGACTTCCAGGTAGGGGAGGATCAATTTGTCTTTAATGAATTTCCAGATAATACGGGTCATTTCATCCCCGTCCAATTCTACAACAGGATTTACAACTTTGATTTTCTTGGCCATATTTCTTCAATTTTATATACAAAAGAGAGCAAACCTACAAGAATATGATGAAAACAAGCCTACCCAACAAGTTTTTTTTGAAAATTGCTCTCGCCTTCCCCCGAGGGTTTTTGTATCTTCATGCCTCTTTAACCAATTATGTGCTGATGCTAGACGCATTGCGACAATATCTGTCCCGGTATGTCCCCTTGTCCAATGAAGAATTTGCTTTTTTGGCGGACAAGCTTGTGATCCGGAATTTCGATAAGAAACAACAATTGGTCAAAGTCGGAGAAGTGGAAACCCGTCTTAATTTCATCGTAAAAGGACTTGCCCGCAAATTCTTTTACAGTGGCAAGACGGAAGTGATCACCCAGATTGCCCGGGAAGGGGAAATGATCAGCTCCTCGGCCTCCTTTCTATCCGGAACACCCTCTCCTTATATTGTCGAGACCATCGAGCCGGCTACCGTTTTTTCCCTCTCCAAAAAACAGTTGGAGAAATTATACGACAGCAGCCCCCGCATGGAAAGAATAGGACGACTCGTCATTACCCATCTGTTCCTGCAGAAAGAAGAATGGGAGCATGAAAGCATCCGGATGGATACCCGTGAACGCTTCCTCCATTTCGTTCAGAATAATCCCGACCTCCTGCAAAGAGTACCCCAGAAATACCTGGCTTCTTACCTCAATATGAAACCGGAAACATTCAGCCGCCTGAAACATTTGATACACCGGCAGCCGTCTGCAGAACCCGTCAAACGCCCTTCCGGGGTCCTGAAAAAATGAAAACGAATGAACAAAAAGAAACCTCCTTACCAGGCCGCCCTCGACGATCTCTACCAGTATCTTTCCGGCTTCGTCCCACTGACCAGGCCCGAATTCGGCCTGCTGTTGCCCTATATAGAGATCCGGGAATTTGAAAAAAAAGTGAAGGTCCTCAGGGAAGGAGAAGTAGAAAGATACCTGAATATCATCGCCCGGGGACTGGTGCGCAAATACCTCCCCTTCAAAGATAAAGAGGTGATCCTCCAACTCGCTACAGAAGGACATATCGTCCATTCAGAGCTTTCCTTTCATTACCGCCTGCCTTCGGAGTCGGTCGTGGAAACGATCGAGCCCACCGTGTTTCTTTCCATCAGCTATGATAGCCTGGAGCAGCTATACGAGCGGTTTCCCAAGGCCGAGAGGCTGGGAAGGCTCATCATATCGGACCTGTTCATAAAAAAGGATTTCCGCTATTTCGATCAGATGCGGAAGAGCACCCGCGAGCGGTTCCTGGAATATATCCGCAGCCATCCCCATATGTTGCAGCGGGTACCCCAGAAATATATTGCCTCTTATTTGAACCTCAAACCTGAGACCTTCAGCCGGCTCAAGCACCTGGTGAAGCAGCAATAACAGCATCGCCGTAACCGCCGTAACGGCTGGTACAGAAGGGGCCCTGCCGGGGGCTTATGACATGCTACAGGCTGACGATCAACACAGGGATCTTTAACTCATGCCGCACGGCGTTCACCGTCTCCCCATAAATAAAATCTTTTAACCCGGTATGCCCGTGAGCGCCGATGACCAGCATATCGGCCCCCTCTTCCTTTACGATACGGGCGATCTCCCGGCTGCGATGCCGGAAGCCGAGTTTTGTCCGGCTGTTGATCCCTTTTTGCTGCAGGGCATCCCGGTACAGGTCCAGCCTCTCCTGGTCCCTTCTCGTCTCGTAATCATCGCTTTCTTTTCCCAGCATTTGAGCGGAGGCGCTTTCTACTACGTGTATGAGCAGGTACCGGCTTTCTTTTCCGCCCTGGCCGATGGCATAAGCCAGCAGTTTATCGTCGTGGGTACTGAAGTCAAGGGCGATGGCTATATTCCGGAATACGGGCACTGACCAGTCGGACAGGGCTCCCGACTGGGGATGCAACTGGATAGGATCCGGTGGTTGGGCAGAGGAAGTCCGCCGCTGCCACTGACGAATAAGCCAGGGATGCAAAATGATATACAGCAATAACAGGACGGCCGCCAGCCCCGCCAGAACGATGAGGATCTTCCAGCCTTCGTGACCGGACTGGCTAAAAAAAGGAGCCGCCTCTTCCAGCACCAGCTTAATATTGAGATAGACCAGCAAACTGGCCACTCCCCAGGAAAGGGCCTTGATAAAAGGACTGATCGAAAAAGCGCCCATCTTGACCTTATCACTGACAAAATGGATCAGGGGAATGACGGCAAACCCCAATTGTACGCTCAGGATCACCTGACTAAAAATTAGCAGGCTATCTACTTTCTCCTCTCCGGCAACAAGAATGACGATGACAGCCGGGATAATGGCCAGCAGCCGGGTGAGCAGCCTTCTTACTAAAGGATTGATTCTCAATTGCAGATACCCTTCCATCACGATCTGTCCCGCCAGGGTGCCGGTAATGGTAGAGCTCTGACCGGCTGCTATCAGGGCGATGGCAAAGAGCTTAGGCGCCAGGGCGCTACCCAGCAAAGGCGCCAGGAGCTGGTGCGCCTCTTTTATAGAAGCAATATCCGTCTTGCCGGTCTTAAAAAAGACCGTAGCCGCCAGGATCAGGATAGCCGCATTGACAAAAAAAGCCAGGTTAAGGGCGATAGCGCTATCTAAAAAATTGATTTTAAGTGCTTTGCGCATGTGCTGCTCTCCCGGGCGGATCTTCCGGGTCTGTACGAGGGCTGAATGCAGATATAAATTATGGGGCATCACCGTAGCTCCGATGATGCCGATGGCTATATACAGGGCCTCTTTTCCATGGAGGATGGGAATAAAGCCGGTGACAATTTCCCGGGGCGAAGGCCGCGCCAGCAGGATCTCGATCAGGAACGAAAGCCCCACTATAGCGATCAACCCGACAATAAAGGCTTCCATCCGGCGCATTCCCAGCCTTTGCAGGAACAGCAGCAGGAAGGTGTCCAGCACCGTGATACAGACGCCATAGATCAGGGGCAATCCCGTAAGAAGCTGGATGCCGATGGCCATACCCAATACCTCTGCCAGGTCGCAGGCGGCAATAGCAATCTCGGCAAGCACATAAAGAGCCAGGTTGACATATCGGGGATAAACTTCCCTGTTGGCCTGCGCCAAATCCCTTCCCCTCACAATACCCAGCCGGGCCGAAAGGTTCTGCAGCAGAATCGCCATTCCATTACTCATCAGCAATACCCAGATGAGAGAATATCCGAACTGGCTCCCGCCGGCCAGATCCGTGGCCCAGTTGCCCGGGTCCATATAGCCAACGCTCACCAGGTAGGCAGGCCCAAAAAAAAGGAAGACCTGCTTCCACCAGGGACCCTTCCCGGTGGCGTCTACGCTGCCATGTACTTCACCCAGCGAAACATTTTTATGAAACTGTCCATCCATTTTAATTGGTTATAATTTTCTTTGGGGGGGCGCGGCCTCGTCCTTTACTAAAACATTTTTAGCTACCTGGGCGCTGATCGTTACCGGCGGCCGATTGCGAATCTTCACCTCCAGGGAATTATCGAAAGGGAATTTTTTCCGTACCTCCAGCCGGGTCCCCAGCCGGATATGTTTGTGCTGCAATAATTCCAGCATCTCCGTTGTCTGACTGGCAATACCGGATACCTGGACGATCTTGTTCAGGGGCAGCTCCGAAAGACTCACCTGTCGCAGCAGGTTGAACCGGCCCTGACTGTCCGGGATCGGATCTCCATGAGGATCGGTCTGGGGAAAACCTAAAAAAGCATCCAGCCGGTCGATCAGCTTTTTGTGGCTGATATGTTCCAGCTCTTCGGCGATCTCATGCACTTCATCCCAGCCGAACTGCAGTTTTTTTACCAGGAAATACTCCCACAAACGGTGTTTACGGATGACCTGGATAGCTGCTTTTTTGCCTTCGGCATTCAATTTGAAGCCCTTATACCGCTCATATAACAATAATTTTTGTTCTTTTAATTTCTTCAGCATATCCGTTACAGAGGCAGGACGGGTTTGTAACGCAGCGGCCAGGGCATTGGTCGTGACGACCCCCTGTTCGTTCTGCAGGTGGAAAATGGCTTTCAGGTGATTTTCTTTGCTGGCTGAGTATTTCAGAAAAACTAAATTTTAATTTAGACAAATCTAAAATTAAAAAATGGTAAATGAAACAATCATTTTTCCGCTTGTTCCCGTGAATGGTTACTTTTAACGGCCATAAGACGCTGTAAGCGTCTTGTCTGAAAGACCGACATTAGCCATTTGCCGAAGATTCGCTACATTTTTAAAGCGAATCTCCGGCATATTTCAATATCACATTGTATGAACAAATACCTGTTGCTGATCGTGCTGCCAGGTCTATTATTCTCTTGTAAAAGCAAATTGACATCCCTTGCGGAGAATGATGACAAAGTGGATGTACATGAATTTGTCGAATTTTTCCAGCCCCTGAAATTGCCCTACCAGGTAACGGATACGGTGCTCAGGCGAAGAGAGACGAATGCATCCGCCATTAACTACAAGATCTTCACCCGGCTGGCGCCGGATAGCATACTGACCCGGTATTTCGGTAAGGAAGGACGGCCCCGCCTCTACGCGATCGGTAAAATAAAAGTGCCGCAAAATGAGACCTACCTCTTCATCAAAGCCACTACCACGAACCGGAAAGTCCTCTACCTCGTTTGCTTTGACAAAAAAAATAAATTTGCAGCGGCCCGGCCCGTCCTCTACTCCGATAATGAACCGGGAGTGTCCGGTCAGGTCACCATGGATGCCAAATATACCCTCACCCTTATTCATCAGCGCAAAGGCTCCGATGGACAGCTCTTTTATAAAAAAGATGCCTATGTGTTCAATGACGAGACAGGATTTTTGCTGATCCTGACGGAGTCCAATGAGGCGAAGTCAAAAACGCCCCCCATCTATAACCCCATCGACACCTTCTCCCATAAGCATAAATTCACCGGGGACTATTTACAGGACAAACGAAATATTATTTCCGTCAGGGACGGTAAAGACCCCTCCCGGATTTTATTTTTCACCCACTTTGAAAAAGACGATGGCGCCTGTAAAGGAGAGCTAAAAGGAGAAGCTAAATTTATTTCCGCCAACACAGCCCGCTACCGCTCCAATGGAGACCCCTGCACGGTAGATTTCATCTTCAATCCGACAGGTGTTACCATGAAAGAACTGGAAGGCTGCGGTAATCACCGGGATATCAAATGTTTTTTTGAAGGTTATTATGAGAAACATACTCCCCCTAAATCCAAAGCGTCTAAAAAAAAGGCCTGATCCTTGCAGGCTCTCCCTTCGCCCGTTAGGAAGAGTTGGAAATTCCGGACAATTCAATTCAGGATTATCCGTTATATTGCGTACTTTTTACATGGATAATATAATCAGCATTAGCTATGAGCTTTAGAAATTTCAATGTGCCCTACGCAGTAGAAGAGCGTTATTCAAAGAAAGTAGCTTACTTCTCGATGGAATTTGCCGTACACCAGCCGCTGAAGATCTATAGCGGCGGCCTGGGATTCCTGGCCGGCTCGCATTTGCGCAGCGCGTATGAATTGCGCCAGAACATGATCAATATCGGAATTTTATGGAAATACGGATACTACGACCAGGCCCGTAACCAGGACCAGACCCTGCAGGTCACCTGGATGGAGAAACAATACAGCTTCCTGGAAGACACAGGGATCAAATTCCAGGTCACCATTCATGAAAGCCCTGTATGGGTGAAAGCCTGGTACCTGAACCCGGAAACCTTCAAGAGCGCTCCCTTATTCCTGCTGAGCACCGACCTTCCGGAAAATGATTATGTTTCCCAGACGATCACCCATCGCCTGTATGACGCCAATGTAGCTACTAAAGTGGCCCAATTTATATTACTGGGGGTAGGAGGGGCCAAACTGGTGGACGAACTGGGATTCAATCCCGACCTCTACCATTTAAATGAGGCCCACGGGATCAGCGCTTCCTTCTACCTGTACCAGAAGTACAATAAAAATATAGAAGAAGTCCGTAAAAGGCTGGTTTTCACTACTCATACGCCCGAAGAGGCAGGTAATGAGAAACACGATATTTTCCTCTGCCACAAAATGAGCTATTTCTGCGGCCTTTCCGTAGAAGAAACAAAAAAGCTGACAGGGCTCGAAGACGATGCCTTCAATCATTCCCTGGTAGCTCTGCGCTTTGCTCACATCGCCAACGGGGTGTCCAAATTGCACGGCGCCGTATCCCGCGTCCTATGGAGCAAATACAAGAACATCTGCCCGATCATCTCCATCACCAATGCACAGAACTGGCGTTACTGGGCCGATAAGGAACTGTACCGCAAAATGGAAGAAGGAAATGATTACTGGTGGGATGACCGCAAGAAATACATGAAAAAAAGAGCTTTTGAGGTCGTCGCCGACCAGACCGGTAAGATCTTCGACCCGAATGTATTCACCATCGTATGGGCACGCAGATTTGCCGGCTATAAAAGGGCCGAGTTCCTCACCCGCGATATCGAACGTTTCAACAAACTCACCAGTGATACGAAGCATCCGGTACAGATCATCTGGGCAGGCAAACCCTATCCAATGGATTACCCGGCCATCAATGAGTTCAACCACCTGGTTCACCTGAGTAAAGGATATAAGAACGTTGCCGTGGTAGTGGGCTATGAACTGTCTTTGTCCAAACGGCTCAAACAAGCGGCGGACTGCTGGCTGAATAACCCCCGGGTGCCCCGGGAAGCCTCCGGCACCAGTGGCATGACAGCCGCCATGAACGGAGCCGTCAATTTCTCCACCGATGACGGCTGGATCCCTGAATTTATCAATCATGGCAATAATGGATTCGTAGTCCCCAAGGCGGATTATGCTAATATGCACGTAGAGCAACAGGACGATTACGATTTCAACAAGCTCTATGACATCCTGCTGAATGAGATCCTCCCCTTGTACTATGATAAGTACGATACCTGGAGACAGATCGCCAAGAACGGGATGCGTGACGTCCGCTACCAGTTCGACGCCGGACGCATGGCCCACGAGTATTACGATCTTTTATATAAATAGCGCTAACGAACCCATAAAAAAGCCTTCCCGAAACGGAAGGTTTTTTTTATGTAATGTTCCGCTCCCCTGCATCTGCCTGATAATTGGTTCACCAAACTTAAATCAGGTATATGAAAAAGAGTCTGTTATCTCTTCTTTTGCTCACAGCCATCGCCGGTTTACAGGGGTTCAGCATGACTCCCAACTTACAGCGCGTCAGTTGCGAAGACGGCAATCCGATCCCCTCGGTCCTGCAATCGGCCACCGTCTACCGCAATGGCGCAGAATTGGTCCATACCGCAAAGACCTCGCTCAGACAAGGCAATAACTCACTGGTCATCGAAGACATCAGCAGTAATGTCGATGTCAATAGTATCCGGATCGGGTCCACCGGCAATGTGACCGTCCTTTCCGTGGAATTCTCGAAAGAATATCTGAAACCGGAGACCCGTACTCCGCTTATCAAAAAACTACAGGACTCCCTGGACACTGTGCAACGGGAATTGGAAAAAGTTAACGTGCTGATAAGGGCGGATATGGATATGCTCGACCTGCTGGCGTCTAATAAGAAGATCGGCGGGGAACAGAATGGGCTTAGCGTAGCTGAATTGGTTAAGATGATGGATTACTATAAGCAGAAATCCCTGGAGCTGAATGCGGAACTTACCGCCGGCAATACAAAGGCCGGCCGGCTGAAGGACGCGGCCGGGAAACTGGAATCCCAGATCGCAGAAGAAGAAAAAAAGAATATCAAAACTTCTGGCCGCCTGCTATTGCAATTGCTCAGCCCCCAGGCAGGAGAGGTCGCCTTTACCATCTCCTATCTCACCCCCAATGCTTTCTGGACCCCTTCCTATGACTTGCGGGTCGATAATATCAACGATCCCCTGAAGCTCGTCTATAAGGCCAAACTGGTACAGACCTCGGGTATCGATTGGAAACAGGTCAAATTAACCCTTTCCACTTCCGTTCCTAATCAGGGAGGTAACGCTCCGGTGCTAAAGACATGGTTCCTTCATTATGTCGATCCCTTCACTGACAAAGAATCGTATCAATCCAACAGCCTTCAATCCATGATGGCCGGCAAGGTCGCAGGCGTTCAACTCAATGAGACAGTCGTAACAGGATATGGTACGAAAATTAGAAGATCCGGTTCCGTCGCAAATGAACTGGGAGACTATGTATCCGTAAAAGACAACGCCATGAATGTCACCTTCGACATCGATCTGCCTTACGATGTGCCCACCAACGGCAAAGATCAGAACGTAGTGCTAAAAGAATATACGGTGCCTTCCACCTATAAATATTATTCGGTGCCCCGCCTGGATAAAGACGCATACCTGCTCGGCGAAATACCTGACTGGGAAAAGCTCAATTTATTACCCGGCGAAGCCAACCTCATTTTTGAAGGCACCTATATCGGCAAGTCCTTTATCGATCCCGCCTCCATACAGGATACCCTGAACCTTACCCTGGGCGGGGACAAACGGGTGGTGGTCAAACGGGAAAAGATCGTTGACTACAGCAGCGTAAAATTCCTCGGCAGCAATAAGAAACAAATCTTCACTTACGAGATCACGGTAAAGAACAATAAAAAGGAAAAAATACAGATGCTGCTAAAAGATCAATACCCGATCAGCTCTTCTAAAGACATCGAAGAAGAACTACTGGAAAGCAGCGGCGCAGAAGTGAACAGCGAAACAGGAGTACTCACCTGGAAGCTGCAACTGGCTCCCGGAGAAAGTAAGAAATACAGGGTCAGCTACAGCCTTAAATACCCCAGGGACAAGATGGTGAATTATTGATTTTTGACGTCAGGTCTCTTTGACTTCGGATCCCTCTCGTGGGGCTGACCTTTTTGGTCAGCCCCACGAGAGGGATCCCATGCCGCAGGCATGGGATCACGCGTGTTTTTTATTGCAGAAAATATTTTTTCATCAACCCCATGGCCTCTTTTTCATCCTTGGCGCAAATGGAACAACCGGTAGCGCCATCTCCCGCCTGGCTCTCGTTCTCCCAGGAGTAAAACCGCAGGTATTTACCGCTTTTATCCATAACTTTTAAGGTATGACCTTGTGGAAGAATGTAAAAGCAGTTGGTATCGGGAGCAGGGAATTGCGCTTTAAATCCTGTTTCCTCCTTTAAAGTGACCAGACCGGCCCAGCTGAGATCGAGATCTGTCGTATCCACTCCATGCGCATACCGGATATAGGCTTTTTGATTATCTTTTATCCAGAAGGACAGCCCTTCATAGGTGTTCGTATTGATCTTACCGGTAGAATAAGTGACGACCCTGACATCCTGGGGTGGATGTAGGAACATAAAGATAAGGGACAAGAGTACAAATCGTATCATCTCAGAGGATTTAAGGAAGGAATCAATATAGGAAGATCGATAGGTTCCTTAACAGGGTTTAATAGGCTCTAATATAGAGCCTTTACCCCGGATTTTAAAGAGAATGCCGTATTTTCCTGTTTTAATTCTCTTCCCATGCTTTTATCCAGGATGACATCCATACTGTTCGGAAGTTTTGTTTTTATAGGCGCCCCTCTTTGGGGCTCCGGCCAGTCAGCGACACCGCCTCCCGGCCTCCCCATTCTGGAAACAGGCGTTTCCGCCATACTGGCCGGCCAACGGAGCGCGATCCTAACGGATATCCGGTACGATCTGCAGTTCCATATCCCGGCGCAAAGGGATGCTCCCATCCCGGCAGAAGAGACCCTCTCTTTTACCTTGGGCGGCAATAACACCCCCTCCTCCGGGACGCCTCTGGCGCCTTTGATCCTCGACTTCAAAGAAAAGACCAGCCCCCGGCAGTTACAGGTCAACGGAACAGAAGTGCCGGTAACCCATCAGCAGGAACATTTACTGATCCCGGCGGAATTCCTGCACCCCGGCCCCAATACCATTCATATCCTTTTTACGGCCGGCAACGGAGCGCTTAACCGGAACAAGGATTTTCTCTATACCTTATTGGTGCCCGACCGGGCCCGGACCCTCTTTCCCTGTTTTGACCAGCCCGATCTCAAAGCCGTCTTCACCTTATCCCTGGTCATACCGGCGGGCTGGAAGGCCGTAGGCAATGCGATCCTAAAGGACTCCATAACGGAAGGGGACACCCAAACCTTACATTTCCTCCCTTCGGATAAGATCAGTACCTATTTATTCTCTTTTGTGGCCGGAAAATTCACGGAGTCCGACCAGTCCGTCGATGGGCGGCCGATGCATTTTTATTACAGGGAGACGGACAGCGTCAAGATCAGGATGAGCATGGGACCTGTTTTCCGGATCCAGGCGGATGCCCTGCAATTCATGAAGGAATATACCGGCCTGGCCTATCCCTTTCAGAAATTCGATTTTGTCGCGATACCCGATTTTCAATTCGGAGGTATGGAGCATGTCGGAGCCATACAATATAAGGCCAGCGCTTTATTCCTGGATTCCGGCGCCACACGCGACCAGGTAATCGCCCGCTCCAATGTCCTTTCCCATGAGACAGCACATATGTGGTTCGGGGACCTGGTGACCATGTCCTGGTTCAACGATGTCTGGATGAAGGAGGTCTTTGCCAACTTTATGGCCGATAAGATCAGCAATATCACCTTGCCCGACGGCAAGTACGATCTGAAGTTTTTAACAGACCATTTCTCCGCGGCCTATGGTGTTGACCGGACGGCAGGGGCTCACCCCATCCGCCAGCAATTGGATAATTTGCAGGAAGCTGGCTCTCTCTATGGAAATATTATTTATCACAAAGCTCCCATCATGATGCGGCAACTCGAACGCCTGATGGGAGCGGACGCTTTCCGGGACGGACTGCGGGACTATTTAAAACAATATGCAGGAGGCAATGCCTCCTGGCCCGACCTGATCTATCAACTGGGAGCGCATACATCCGTAGACCTGGAAGCCTGGAATCGTGTTTGGGTCAACGAACCGGGAAGACCCCGCTTCTCCTACCGGCTCCGGACAACAAAAGATGGCGCAGCAAAAAATAAGATCACGGAACTGGAGATCCGGCAACAGGGAGAGGATGGCTCCTCCAGGACCTGGCTGCAATTATTTGAAATAGCCTTCGTTTATAAAGATCCGGCGGCTGGCAGCGAAAAAGGCTCTGGATCCGGCCCAGGTCATTACCGGGTGGAAGAATTAACGGTCAACATGAACGGCCCTGTTGTCCGCGTTCCCGCCGCAGCAGGAAAGGAGGCGCCTCTTTGTATCCTGTTCAACTCCTCCGGTCAGGGATATGGCCTCTTCCCCGTTGATCAGCGATCCCTGGACTGGCTTTTCAAAACCGCCGCCGGCACCCCCGCAACATCCGCCACCCCTCTCATGCGTGCCTCCGCCTATATCAACCTCTATGAGAACATGCTGGACCGGCAGGTCCTCACTCCCCGGCAACTGCTGGTTTTAGATCGCCGCGTTTTGTCACAGGAGACGGAAGAGCTGAACCTCAACCTGCTGACGGATCAGATCGTCTCCATCTACTGGGGTTTCCTTTCCCCTGCTGCCAGGGATTCATTGGCGGGAGGATTGGAAAAAGATATCTGGCAGGCCATGCTGTCTGCCGGCTCCCCGAATGAGAAGAAGCTTCTCTTTCGGACCTACACCAATATCTTCCTCAGCAAGCAGGGACAGGACAGGCTGTTTGCCATCTGGAAACAGCAGGTTCCGCCAGCCGGCGTCAAACTATCGGAAGAGGATTATACGAATCTGGCTGCCGTGCTGGCCCTGCGCACTTATCCCGGCAACCAGAAGATCCTGGAAGAACAGCTGGCCCGAATTAAGAATGAAGACCGCCGCCAGAGACTTATTTACCTCCTGCCGGCTTTGTCCAACGATATCCGGGAAAGGGACCGCTTCTTCGACTCTCTGAAGGTAGCAGGAGGAAGAAAAAAAGAAGCCTGGGTCCTTGCCGGGTTATCTTACCTGTATCACCCGCTGCGGACCGCCGCTTCGGAAAAATACCTTCCGCAGACCCTGGACCTGCTGGCAGAAATTCAACGCACGGGAGATGTGTTCTTCCCGCAGAGCTGGCTGCAGGCTAGTTTTGCCTGGTACCGGACAGGGACAGCTGCAGCCACCGTCCGCCGGTTCCTGCAACAGCATCCGGACTATAATCCGAAATTAAAAGCGAAGATCCTTCAGGCGACCGACAACCTGTTCCGGGCGGAGCGACTGGCGAAATAAGCTCCGGTCACGAACACGTCAACAAATAAAGAAGCCGAACCCCGTGGGCCCGGCTTCTTTTATCCGTTCTATCCAGGATCAGATCCGGAATTAATTCTGCTTCGTGCTATCCGTTTTGATAACGGGTTCCGGTGCCGCAGCCGCCGGTTTGATGATATCCAGCAGTTCCACATCGAAGATCAGCGTAGAGCCTGGCCCAATTAATGGCCCGGCCTGCTGGTCTCCATAAGCAAGGCTGGAAGGGATAAAGAGCTTCCATTTGCTGCCTACGGGCATCAATTGCAGGGCTTCCGTCCAGCCGGGTATAACGCCATTGACACTCAGTTCGATGGGCTCTCCTCTTTCAACGGAACTATCGAACACCTTTCCGTCGATCAGCGTGCCGTGATAATGAACTTTCACCTTGTCGGTAAGAACGGGCTTGGGGCCGGTGCCTGCCTTCGTGATGGAATATTGCAGCCCGCTGGGCAGAGCCACTACTCCGGGTTTATTCTTATTGGCAGCGAGGAAATTTTCACCGATCTTTTTGTTGCCGGATGATTTTTCCAGCTTGCTCTTTTGCATGTAGTTGACGATGCAGGAATTGGCCTGCTGTTCATCCATGAGCAATTTGTTCTTCCTGTTCACGTCGTTAATGGCCCTGGTAACAAGGGCTGTATTGATATTCGTAATATTCTGCTGTTTGTAGAAATTGGCCACACTCAGACCGATGGCATAACTTAAAGAATCCTGGGTGGTTTTCAAAGCCGCCGCCGGAGCCGCTTTGGAAGCGCCGGTAGCGTGTGCGGCAGGAACAGGTTTTTTCACCTGCGCCCAGGCTGAGCAGCAGATGGATACGCACAGCGCGGATACGATCGTTTTTTTAAGCATATTCATAAATTTACTTCGGTTTTAATGTTTTTCAGCGGCCCACAGGCCCCGCCTTTTTTGAGACGCAAAAATAGGGGGTTTATTGCGATAAGGACCTTCCGGCCCCCTATTTTCTGCCGCAGGCCGCCGAAGCTCCGTTTCTGCCCTCCTTATTTTCCTGCCGGGAAAATCAAAGCATTGATTTGCAGGGCAATATCGGCTTTTTGTCCTTCCCCGGCGGCCCTCAATACATGGGCATAGGATTTCAATTCGGAAGGGGAGCTGACCATCGGCTTTATCCGGGCAGCCAATTCCGGAAGCTCTTTTTCCAGTTGGCCTTTCTTCTCCTCCCTAAACGCTTTTATCAGCAGGGCGGCGCCCTCGTAATGGGGAACATAATGTTCCCCGGCTGTAAGCGTCAGCAGATCTTTTTCCAGGGATTGTACAGGTGATTCCACGATCCTTCCTATTTCTTTTCCCTTGTCCAGCAGGATCAGGTCCGGTACTCTGAAGATATTCAGGCCCCTTTCCTCATGACCGGGACTCTGTTTGTACGTCGAATCGGCATCGCTGACCATTACCAGCTGCACCAGGGAGGAATTGATCCCACAGTAATCGAGTATTTTGAAGATCCGGGGAATCTCCCTTTGACTGTCTCCGCACCAGGTGCCCATGAAGAGGGAAACTTTTTTACCGGCCAGCCTCGACCGGAGCTGATCGGCTGTGGCAGAATCAACGGTATAGTCCGAATAATTTTTGACGAACCAACTGTCGTAAGGAGCCTGTTCCAATCTTGCCCGGCTACATTTTCCCAATAATTGAGGTTTACCCTGGCCGTCGGTTATTTCCTTGTTAAGAGTAGCTCTCTGAGGAGCTAATTTCGGATGACAAGAACTATAAATGACTGTATAGCATAATAATAGCATATATGAATGAAGCTTCGGATTCATAACAGAGTTATTGAAGATGAATTAAAATAAATGGGTGCTGGAGGACGTTTCCCCCATGCGTGCAACATAATATGGAAGACTAGCAACGGGGAGGCTGGAAGAGCGCCGTAGGGTAACCTGCAAAGACCTTACGGGTGATGAATAAGCTCCCCGCAGGCAAAGGATCCATAACAAGTCCGGTCAGCGCAAGAGGAATGGCTCCTGCAAAGACTTCTTCCGGTTTTTGTTTGGAGGCAGCGCGTTCCGCCCCCGGTTGACTGTTATCAGTAGTAGTAGAGGCCTCAGGAGAGGATCGTTCGCAATCACATGTTACCGTCGGGATAGAGATAAGAGACATCGCAGGGCAGGACCGGTAATTCCATATCCGGCTGTAGTTGAGCAGCAGCCACAAAATTAGGAGTGATATGGAAAGAAGTTGTTTCATCCGTGTAAATGTCCTGGCTTCAGCGGTGCTCATTTGATTGGATCCAAAAAATAGATAATATTTCCGGGATAAGCAAATTCATCTGACATTAAAACCGGCCGGCATTCCCTGATTCCCATGGCTTAACATTATTTTATCAGATTTAGGCATTACTTTTAAACCCGGATTATAAAAATTAAAATATCCAGTATGAAAAAATTTTCTTCTGTAATGTTGTTGTTGTTTTGTTCTGTTATTCTCGTAAATGCACAAGGCGGCTTGCTGGGCAGCGCCAAAAATGCTGTCAACTCCCTGAAAGGAGGAAAATCCCTTAGTTCCGATGATATCGTAGCAGGTCTGAAAGAAGCGCTGTCCCAGGGCACTAAAAAGAGCGCGGATAAATTATCAGCCGTAGACGGCTTCTTTAAAGACGCTGCCGTAAAGATCCTGCTGCCGCCGGAAGCAGCGAAAGTAGAAAAAGCCTTACGCAGCGCGGGCTTAGGCCAACAGGTCGATGATGCTATCCTGAGCCTTAACAGGGCTGCAGAAGATGCTGCCAAGTCAGCCGCTCCCATCTTTTTAAATGCCATTCAGCATATGTCCGTACAGGACGGCGTCGGCATCCTCAAAGGAGCCGATACCGCCGCCACCTCTTACCTGAGAAAATCTACCACCCTGCAACTGACGACTTCCTTCCGCCCCGTGATCGACTCCTCTCTGCAGAAGACAGGCGCCACCAGGTATTGGAAGACTGTTTTTGAAACATATAACAAAATGCCATTCGTCAGCAAAGTAAATACCGATCTTCCTGGTTACGCCACCTCCAAAGCACTCGATGGCGTCTTCTACTATGTAGCACAGGAAGAAAAGAATATTCGTCAGAACCCTGCCGCCCAGGTGACGGACCTGCTGAAGAAAGTATTCGGAAAATAATCAACGACTAATTCCTATAATAATAAAGCCTGTCTCCGGACAGGCTTTATTATTTATTTACATTTGCAGGGTAACATGCTCGGACGCACCATTGCTTTATACACAAATGCCTATAGCGGCCTCTCAAAGTCTACCTGGCTCCTGTCGCTGGTGATGCTGGTCAATCGTAGCGGTACGATGGTAATCCCATTTATGACCATCTACCTTACGCAACCCTCCATGGGCTATAGCATCGGTCGGGCGGGACTGGTGATGGGGATATTCGGCCTGGGGGCCGTATGCGGAGGATTCCTGGGAGGAAAGATCACCGACCTGCTGGGATTTTACCGGGTACAGTTGGTGACGCTCACCGGGGGAGGCCTTCTGTTCATGACCCTGGGCCAAATGAAAAGCTATCCCCTTATCTGCCTTTGCACTTTTTTATTAAGCGTGGTGAATGAGGCTTTCCGGCCGGCCAATTCTACGGCCATTGCCCATTATTGTAAAGAAGAGAACCGGACCCGGTCTTATTCGTTAAATCGCCTCGCTGTCAACCTGGGATGGGCCTTTGGAGGGGCGATCGGAGGGGTCCTGGCTTCCATCAATTACCACCTCCTGTTCTGGGTGGACGGGATCACCAATATCCTGGCCGCGTTCCTGCTGCGCTATTTTTTGTCCGCCGCAGCCACGTCGGCTCCTGCCCGTACGGAAAAAGAGCCGCTTGCACCCGCCGGCTCTCCCTACCGCGATAAGACCTACCTGCAATTTATTGGTTGTACGATTTTGTTTGCCGGTTGCTTCTTCCAGGTATTCACTATTTTGCCGGTGTATTTCAAGAAGGCGCTGAATATGCCGGAATACATGATCGGCTTGCTGATGGCCTTGAACGGAGTGGTCATCACCTTATTCGAAATGGTGCTCGTATTTAAGCTGGAAGGCAAAAAAGAAAATTTGTTTTATATTTTTAACGGGGTATTGGTCATAACGCTTTCTTTTCTCTTACTGAATATTCTCCCCTTATCGATCGTTTCTGCTTTTATTTGCATACTGCTGGTGACGATAGGGGAGATCATGGCGATGCCTTTTATGAATTCTTTCTGGATAGCGCGAACGGTAAAGAACAACCGGGGACAATACGCCGGCCTCTATACGATAGCCTGGTCAGCGGCACAGGCCCTGGGCCCCTCAACCGGATCACAGGTGGCGGAGCATTTTGGTTTCAGGACCTTATGGTGGATCATCAGTGGGGTCTGTCTCCTGTCCGCCATTGGATTTCGCTGGCTGCGGCAAAATCAACTGGCTGCGGCAAACTAAAAGAGTGTATCATGAATGAAGAAAAATTACAGATGTTTAGGAACCGGCTCTCCAAGATGTTCCGTCATATCAGTAAACTGGCCAGGCGGCAATCCGTCAGTTGCTACCGGGTCTATGACCACGACCTTCCGGAATTCCCATTCTGCATCGAAATATACGAGGACAAGATCTACCTGGCGGAGTATCGCCGGCATCATGGGATGACCGATGAAGAACATGATGCATGGCTGGAATCCTGCCTGCCCGTCATCAGCGGGATCCTGGAGATACCGGATGAAAGGATCTATTTCCGTCAGCGGCAACGCAAAGCCGGACGGTATGGGCAATATGAGAAGCTGGACAGCCAGCAGGAATTCTTCGTGGTGAAAGAGGCTGGTTTGCAATTCAGGGTCAACCTAACGGACTACCTGGATAGCGGGCTTTTTCTGGATCACCGCATCACGCGGGGTATGGTCAGGGAGGAGGCAAAGGACCGACAGGTGCTGAACCTTTTTTGTTACACCGGCTCTTTTTCCGTCTATGCCGCAGCGGGCGGCGCCGCAGGCGTCGATTCCGTGGATCTCTCGAAGACCTACCTTAACTGGGCGGAAGAAAATATGACGCTGAATATCCCCCCGGCGGGTAATGCTCCCGGAAAGTATAATTTTATTCACGCGGATGTCAAACAATACCTCGATGAACTGCCGGCGGAAAAATATGACCTCGTGGTCATGGATCCCCCGACCTTCAGTAATAGCAAGCGTATGAAAGACTTCCTCGACATCCAGCGGGACCATGCCGAACTGATCAATAAAACTTTACGCGCCATGAAGCCGGGCGGCATACTGTATTTCAGCACCAACTTCCGCAAATTCCAGTTGGAGTCGGAAAAGATACAGGCAGGCTCTGTAAAGGATATTACAAAGGCCACCACGCCTTTCGATTTCCAGGGTAAGTTGTTCCGCTGGTGTTATAAGATCATAAAATAGCGTTTATTTTGTCTTCTATAGCGCTGACCTGGTAAGGATTGATCAAGAGTATGTTCCCGTGATTGTCAAGCAGGAAAGTGGATGGAACCGCTCCTACCTTGAACAGCTTCCCGATCGGGTTGTCAAAACCCCTGACTTCCGAAGTGTGGAATCCCGGTAATCCTTCTGTTTTGATCCCCTGCATCCACGCACTCCTCGATTCGTCAAAGGATACGTTGATGAACTCCAGTTGCTCCCGGCTTGTTTTTTGATATAACTTCGCCAATTGTTTGTTCTGGGGCTGGCAATTCCCACACCAGGAAGCCCAGAAATGCACAAGGATGAATTGGCTCTTTAAAGACGATAACCGGATTTTTTTTCCGGTAAGGTCCCGGAAGGAGAAGTCGATCTTTTTCTTAAACGTATATAGGTCTATATAGTTTTTAAGGCTCTTTCCGAATAAGGTGTTCTGTGCAGAAGCGGAAAGTATATGATAGACTGAATCTGCTTTAGAAACATCATGCCAAAAAGTAAAATGCTCATAAGCGATCAATGCCCCGACAACCGTATTCTTATTTAGCGCGAGGTGTTTGTAGACCACTTTGAGCACATTCGATTCAGCGGAGTCTCCATAGCGTTTGATGATATAATCGCCGGTCGGCATCTCAATTTTGTCTTCGGTTATTATAGTGCCATAGTCCGTGGTTCTCCCAGCCAGGCTGTAGGATACACTATCTGCCCTTTTTACCGTATCCGTCTTTAGAAGATAGCAGTTATACGTTTCTTTTATATGAAGTTTGATCTTTCCTTCGACCGTATCCCGGTAGAACCCGGGAATTCTTAGGGTGGCTGAATTCCTATTAAAAAGAGCTATGGCCCGTTCATATTCTTTTTCAAAATTGAAATATGCTTCGGTGGCGGGACTTCCGGTGACCTGGTACCAGTCCCAATCCCTTGTATGGACACGGATCCTGGTCTCTCCTTCATCTGCCAGGATTATTATTTTTTCGCGCCAGGTGATATCGGGAGAAAAAAAGTTGAAAAGAACGGGAAGACGGCCCTTACCCTTTAACGTAAATTGCCCATTGGAAGGACTGAGAGAATCCATTGGAGAAATGACCGTAAAATTTTCATCCATGGTTGAGAAGTAGATCTTTTCTACGGGAGGGCCTTCTATTTTTACGGTAAGGGAATATTCTCCTTTTTTGACCTGCCCGGAGGCGGCGGAATAACCGATAATTAGCGGCAGGCAAATATTCAGGACGCGGGAATAATAATTTGGCATAAGAAGATAAGGCTGTACTTAGTATTTTCCAATTGACATAGGGGCTAAGAATAGCCGATACTAAAATAGGTGTATATTCTTTAATGCCGGCCTATATTGAAAGGTTCGTCTAATAATCTATCCTTCTAATCGGATAGTCCATGGATATAGATCTTCGAATAAGACCGGTTACTGCAGCGGAATATCTCTTTTTAGCATCTCATCCCGGTTAGCCATCTCCCAGGCAGTATAGAACACCAGCCGGGCCCTTTTCTCCATGATGTCATAGTTGATCTTATCGGGCGTATCGGTAGGCCGGTGATAGTCTTTATGGATCCCGTCAAAATAGAAAATGATCGGCACCCCTTTGCGGGCAAAATTATAATGATCGCTGCGGTAGTAGATTCTTTCAGGGTCTTTCGGATCATTGAATTTATAATCCAATTCGAGCTTCGTATACTTTTTATTCTGGGTTTCGCTGACCGGCTTCAGGTCCGAACTTAATTTATCATCGCCGATCACATATACATAATTGGTGGAATCCCCTTTTTTGCGGTTGGGGTCGATACGGCCGATCATATCGATGTTCAGGTCGACATTGATATGGTCCATCGGCCAGGTGGGATGTTCCGAATAATATTCCGAGCCCCAGAGCCCCTTCTCTTCCCCGGAATTGGCGAGGAACAGAATACTCCGGCGGGGACCCTTCCCCGCAGCTTTTGCCTTGGTAAAAGCCTGGGCCAGTTCCAGGACAGACACCGTTCCGCTTCCATCGTCGTCAGCCCCATAATAAATAACGGTATCCCTTTTGCCCAAATGATCATAATGAGCTGAGATCACCACAAGCTGGTCTTTCAGGTCGGTGCCTTCGAGGAAGCCAAGTACGTCGCTGCTCTGCAGGTTGCCGGTAGACTTGCTGAATTCCAGCAGCACATCGGCGGAATAGCTCTTCGGCTGGACATCCCCGGATTTTACAGACGCATAGTCCGCTCCCATGATGGCTTCAGCGATCCTGTCGGAAACATAATAGCTGTTTGGCAAAATTGTTTTCCGGTACCCGGTGAGATACATAGAGCCTTTGTCGCCGAAAGATTTACGGGGAAATCCATTCTGTATAATGAGCAGGGCGACGGCGCCGTTCTTCTGCGCGAGCTCCTGCCTGGAATAAAATCCGCCGGATCTTCTGTTCGTCGGAGCTGGAGTACTGCCGGAAGGGGGGGCATTTAATATCAGTACGATCTTCCCTTTTACATCAAGCCCCTTATAATCATCCCGGGTGCTGTCACTGATGCCATAGCCGGCGAAAACGATCTCACTGCCCATGAGAGTAGCGCTGTAATTAGCCGCTGTATTTACGGCAAAATCTTCGTTGAGCCGGAAGTCCTGCTCGTTTATCCGGATGGTAGCTGCCGTCAGCGAATCCTGGAAAATGGGATAATATAGTTGATAACTGCCTTTATTGCCCGGCTGCAGGCCCAGCGATTTAAAATCATTCTCGATATAAGCGGCCGCCTTGCGTTGCCCTTCCGTACCGGTCTCCCGGCCTTCAAAATCCTTACCGGCTACGATATATAAGTGCGCCTTCAGGTCCTGGGCCGTAATGGCATTAGCGAAGGGGCGGGGATCGGGTATCTTTTGCCCTTGTGCGTTACCGGAAGTTAAGACGATCAATACGGATGCCAAAGACATTGGAAAAGCAAGCCTTCTCATGAAAAGTGATTTTAAGGGATTGGTTATTTCTCTGCTTCACTAAGCTCCAGCCAGCGTATTTCTTTTTCATCCAGTAACCGGCTGATCTCTCCGCTGCGGTTGGCCAGTTGTTGTAATTCGGTAAAAGGGGCGCTGCCTCCATTCAGTTTGTCCGTCACCTGCTGCTTTTCTTTTTCCAGATCTGCAATTTCTTTTTCCAGCAATTCAAATTCCCTTTTTTCTTTATAAGTCAATTTCTTTTTTTCCGGTTGGGAAGCGGGAGTAGGGGCGGGGGCTGCGCTAACAGGCTTTTCTTCCGGCGCCTTATAACCATCGCCGGGAGGCCGGAAATCTGCATTGTCATTTCCCAGTTTCACCCATTCCCGGTATTGGGAATAGTTGCCCGGGAAGTCCCGAACCATGCCGTCTCCCTCCAGGACCAGCAAATGATCTACCAGGCGGTCCATAAAATAGCGGTCATGGGAGACGATCAGCAGGCACCCCTGGAATTCACTTAAGAAATTTTCCAATACGGCCAGGGTAGGCAGATCCAGGTCATTGGTAGGCTCATCGAGGATGAGGAAATTAGGATTGCGGAAAAGAATGGATAGTAAATGCAACCTTCTTTTTTCCCCTCCGCTGAGTTTGGAAATATAAGTATACTGCTGTTCCGGCGGGAACAGGAAAAGCTGAAGGAATTGAGCGGCGCTGAGAGAGCCGCCATTGGCCAGGGGAAAATGCTCCGCAATATTCTTTACATATTCGATCAGTCGCTGATCTTCCTTGATCACCAGCCCGGCTTGCGAATAATTGCCGAAGATCACGGTATCCCCGATATTCACTTTGCCGCTATCCGGCGCTTCCAGGCCCTGTAAAATATTGATGAAGGTGGATTTGCCGACGCCGTTCTTGCCGATCACACCCACTCTTTCGCCCTTTTTGAACGTATAGTCAAACCCTTTCAGGATCACCTTCTCCCCATAGCTCTTATTTAATTTTTTCAGTTCGGCTATTTTCCCTCCCAGACGGCTCATCTTTACCTGGAGCTCGACTTGGCTGTCTTCAATACGTTGTTTGGCCCTGGCTTCCACCACGTAAAAATTATCCTGCCGGCTCTTGCTCTTGGTCGTTCGGGCCTTGGGTTGCTTGCGCATCCACTCCAGCTCCTTACGATAGGTATTGCGGGCTTTGTCGATGCTGGCCGTTTCGTTCTCGATACGGGCTGCCTTTTTTTCCAGAAAATCCGCATAATCTCCCTTATTGACGAATAGAGAACTGCCGTCCAGCTCCCAGATCTCTTCGCTGACGGCATCCAGGAAGTAGCGGTCATGCGTCACCAGCAGCAAGGTCACTTTTTCCTGGTTAAGGTAATGTTCCAGCCATTCGACCATCTCCACGTCCAGGTGGTTGGTCGGTTCATCCATGATGAGAAGGACATGCTTATGCTCAAAGCCGATATCGATCAGTGTTTTAGCCAGGGCGACCCGCTTGCGCTGGCCTCCGGAGAGGGAGCCGGCGCTCTGTTGGAGGTGATGGATATTCAGTTTACCCAGGATCTGTTTGACCTTGGTATCGAAATCCCAGGCATTCAGTTCATCCAGCTTTACGATGGCATCCGTCAGTTTGTCAACGTCGCCATCATCGGTGGCCGCCTCATAGGCTTTAATAGCGTTAATGACGGGGTGATTATGATCGAAGATATTGTCCAGGATGGATTTACCCTCATTGAAGACAGGTTCCTGCTCAAAGAGGGCAACGGTGACGTCTTTATGGATCCAGACAGTCCCTTTTTCGGCGGTCTCCTTACCGGCCAATATTCTCAGCAGGGTAGACTTCCCGCTGCCGTTCCGGGCGACCAGGGCGATCTTATCGCCTTCTTCAATATGAAATGTAATATTCTGAAACAGCGGCTTTACACCGTACGATTTGCTTAATCCTTCGACAGAAACATAGTGCATGGGCGCAAAGGTAAGCAATTGGCGTTAAGCAGCGAACCCTGTCCACCGCTTAACGCCGTATTTTTATGCCTGTTTTATAAATTCCAGCCCGACATGGATACGCACTTCGTCGCTTAGTACAATACCGCCGGTCTCTGTTACCGCATGCCATACCAGGCCGAATTCCTTGCGGTTGATCTTGCCGGTGACGGTGAATCCCGCACGGATATTGCCCCAGGGGTCTTTTGCGATGCCCCCGAACTCCGTATCCAGTTTCACGGATTTGGTCACATCCCGGATGGTAAGATCGCCGTACACTTCAAAGGAGCCGTCATTGCCCACCTTCTCCACTTTCGTAGCTACGAAAGTGATATGGGGAAATTTGGCGGGATCAAAAAACTCAGGCGATCTCATATGCCCGTCCCTTTGTTCATTGTTTGTTGTAATGGAATCGGCGTCAACAGTGACGCTGACCTTTGCTTTGGTGAAATCTTCCTCTTCCGTCTCGGCGGTCGCATCGAATTTCATGAACTGGCCGGTCACCGTGGAGATCATCATGTGCTTGACCTTGAATTGCACCTCTGAGTGTGTAGGATCGAGAACCCATTTGGTAGTAGCCATAATTGTTATTTTGATGTTTAAACAATGAAATTAAAAGATTTCCGGCTATTCCAAAGTTATCAGTTTGTTGCCTCCACCCCGATCTTTTCCTTTAGCAGTTTCCGGGCGAGGTGGATGCGGCTCTTGATGGTTCCCAGGGCAATATCCATGA
The DNA here is from genome assembly GCA_036394375.1 of Puia sp. GTDB lineage: Bacteria > Bacteroidota > Bacteroidia > Chitinophagales > Chitinophagaceae > Puia. Next base: position 50,013 of record DASWFF010000037.1, on the reverse strand, counting down.
TATCGGCAATTTCCTGGTACTGGTACCCCTCGAAATAGAGCCTGAATGGGATCTGACAGCTCTCCGGCAATCTGTGGAGCGCTGCCTGGATCTCTTTGCTCCCCAGCCTGCTTTCGGCCAGGTTAGCCGCAGCGGGGCTCCGATATTCCTGGAATCCGCCCGGGTCGGGTTGAAAGATCTTCTTTTCCCGTGCTCTGCGGCGATACCGGTTAATAAAGGTGTTTCGCATGATCGTGAACAGCCAGGCCTGAATATTAGTACCCTCATTGAACTTTTCCCGGTAAGTCAGGGCCCGGTAGATCGTTTCCTGCAGCAAATCCTTCGCATCTTCCCCGTCCTTGGTAAAGTTGATGGCGTAGGGCTTCAGCCTGTCTGACTGGCTGACCAGCAATTGATTGAATTCTATCGTTGACATATGCTTTTTTATTAAATGGAAAGAAGGGTAAAGGCTACTTGCTCTCGCGCAAACAGCCTTTACCCGGTACACAATACCCATTTCACCTGCCCCTGACCGGGCGGAGCCCGGTCGTGAACAAGGGCCGATATTAAAGGCCGAAAGAATAAGCTGCTCTCAGGCCCAGGAAATTATTCGTATTGCCTCCGTTATAAAAAGCTGCCGTGCTCTCGTACCGGACGCCCAGGTCGATATAATTTTTAGGGGCCAGCTTCAATAACACACCGACTTGCGGAGCATATACAAAAGCGGCGGATTTGTCGGCGCCCAGGTCTGACTTATTAGCCAGGAAGGACACGCCGCCTTCGCCCTGCACATAAAAAATATTTCCGACAGGGAAATACTTCAGCCCGGCTTTTACGGGGATCAGTTGCATGTTCTTGCCCACGACATCTGCTGCCAGGTGCTTCTTGACGAAGAAATCATTATACCCTGCATTCACCGTGACATAAAGGTTGTGGATAACGGGGATATCCGCCTGGATAGAGCCTCCGAAATTCCAGTCATAACGATTGGACAGATCGCCCAGCGGAATGCCGGCTTCAGGTCCTACGCTTAAACGAAATTCCTGTTTGCTGCTTGCAGCTGAAGGGGATGATTGTGCTTTGCTTACCAGAGTAGCACTTACTAACAGTGCTGATACAATGCCGATCTTTAATGATGCTTTCATGATTCTTGATTTTTAATGTTGATTCTTATTTGCTTCTTATTATTCTAAATTCTTCAGTGATTATATTCGCCTTTGACGATACAAAGTTGCACCGGAATCCAATCACCACAGGCATACTTTGCGGACATTGAATAGTTGTTTTCGGACATCCCCCTGAGCGGCCGCAGGCCGCTCGCCCGAAGGGCCATCATTAGACCCGGGCGCCCGAAAGTTCATCTTCCGGGCGCTCGCTCAAGGCGCCGCAGGCGCCTGATCTGCAGAAACAGATGACACCAAAAACAATAAAATGGAAGTCCCCGTTAGACGGGCTTAATTATGATAATACGGCAGCAGGTTCAGATCATGACTCCTGTAAGTCCTTCCTGTCTCATGCTCTTTCTCTGACATCAGCTGCCGGTACTGATGGGGAGTTTGCTTGCCTATCCGCCGGTAGAATTTAATGAAATAGGAAGGCTCTCCAAATCCCAGATCATAACTGATCTCCTTAACCGACCGCGTCGTATAATGCAACAGGCGGCTTGCCTCGAGATGGATCCTCATATCCAGTAATTGACTGGGTGTCCTGCCGCAAGCCTCCTTACAGATCCTGTTCAGTTGTTTGGAACTGATATGGATCATGGCCGCATAAGTCTCGACATTCCGGATCTCCCTGAATTCTTTATTGACCAGGTCCAGGAATTCATCATAACGGGGATCATGAAGGCTGCGGTCGGAAGAATAGTCGACGGAAAGTTGCGTGAATTCCGACAGTAAAATAGTGAGATACGCGTTGATCACCGGATCCGAACCGGCCGATCTGACCTTAAGTTCCGCCTGTAAAAAATAGAAGAGCTGATCCAGCCGCTCCCCGTTGTCTTTCGGTACAGGGAACTGACTGATATTACGCAGTCCAAAAATGAGCTCTAAGAGATTGCTGCCCGCCTGGTGCAGATAATCTTCCTGTATAGCCAGGCTCCATCCTTCCAGGTCCGCTTCTTCGGCTGCATCCAGCGAATAATCGGAATGGGGGTGGATGATGAAGATGCTGCCAGGCTCGATAGGATAAGAAGAAAGATCGATCGTAAGATGTCCGCTGCCCTTGATAAACCGGGTAATCACGAAAAGATCGTTTTTCCGGACCGGTAAGGACAACCGATCCCGGGACTCCGTAAGGAAATAGGCGACCTGCACAGGATCGGGCATCTCTGGATGTAAATGATGTTGGTTGGAGATCAGGGTAGCGATAGGTTTCTGCATCGGTGTCAATTTTGATTTTTTAAGACCTGGCGTTACCAGGCGTAATATATTGATACATTCTCCACCTCATGATCGTACAATCCTTTCATCATGGAAGAAGCTGTATTCTGTGTAAAGGATACTCCGAAATGTCCCGACGATACCACGCCTCCATAGGTGATCGAACAGACCAGCTGGCGGATATCATGATAGGGTTGGGGGGCTTCGCTTTCCACACCGGCCGGTCCGCCCTGGCTGGTAGTGGACGTATCTCCTTTCCCGGGTCTTTTCAAATTCGGATTGGAAGTAAAAAGGCCTCCTTCGAGTAAGGCATTGGTGAAGACCAGTTGCGCCTGCGGCTTCAATATAAAATAAGCCTGCAGCCTCCTTGTGCGCTTACCCCCGGCCGGCCTTCCGGCGCCGGTGTACTGGCTGAAAAACCCATTAAAGTAAGGCGTGAACTTCCCGATCCGGATCAGAGGATACACCGTGACTGCATTTATCATGCTGCCCAGGGATACCTGGCCTCCTCCGATCACCTCGACAGAAGGTCCCCATGCGGCCAGTTCTTTCTCCGCGGTGAAATTGATATTCACCAACGGGGAGTTTCGGAACTGATGGCTCCAACCCTGCGGTTGTTGGAACTGAAGGATCCGGTGAACGAGCTTCTGAGTGGGGCCCCCCAGTGCGGCGGGGCCCACGACGCCGAGCACCAGCTCTGTCTGGAAATCGTATTTTTTTTGCGGATTATAAGAATAAAGGGCATGTGTAGCGATTAATGCTGCGGACCAGGGATAATCATTCGGCTGATAGTCCGGATTACCAATATCATTCGGGGTGAATAACAGCTGCATTATCCCCCAGCTGAATACATTCACGCTGCTGTCGCCTGCCTTCGGAAGAACCCGGTCAAATGAGAAATGAGAAAGTTTTTTCTTTGTATAAAAAAGGTCGATACGGGTTCCGGCCGTGTAGGCATCATCGGTAGATAGACCACGTATGTTCATGCAATCATTGTCTTCGTATATACGAAGAAGCCGGGTAGAGGTATCGGCCTGTTCCTGGGCATACAGCCCGTCATTTATTCCTGCTAGCAGAAAGATGAAAAAACATAGAAGATAAAAGTTCTTCCTCCATTTATTTCGTCCTTTTTTGGTCATAGCCACTCATATTAGTCGGTTTTCATCTATTGATATAAAGCCAGTCTATCGGATACAACAATTATCGTCAAACAAGTTCTCGAAAAAAAAGGTTTTTCTTTTGTATATACTATTCAATTCACGACAACTATTGTATATACAAATATTAGGGTAAAAAAATTATTCTCTCATTTTATCCAGGAGGTCGGCCAGCTGGGTATATTCTTTATCGGTCAGCTTCGTTTCATGTTCGCAATGATACTTACTCAGCTTTTTTTCTATCGCCTCCAGCAATTTAAGCCCCTTCTCCGTGATACAAATCTCGACCCTGCGTCGGTTGTCCTCGCAAATATCGCGAGTCACCAGCCCTTTCAACCGTAGTTTTTCCACCAGCCGTGTAGCATTGCTCATCTTGTGCATCATTTCTTCCTGGATATTACACAAATTACAAGGCTGACAGGCTTGCTTTTTGATGATATGCAACACATTTACCTGCTGTTCAGACAACCCGAATGGCTTTAATTGCTCATTAAGGCGGTCGCTCACCTGGTAGCCTGTGTAGAGTAGACTGATCAGGGCCCGTTTATAAGGGGGCATCCCCTGACCCATGTTTACTGGTTTTACTATCGTCTCTTCCTGGTTCATACTTGTTTTTCCCTCATTGTGTGGGATTGAAATCTTTCAGGGTCTAGATTGTAGGAACAACTGTTGTCTATACAAATGTACACATTTTTCGGACTTTTACAAATTTTTTTTGAGAAAAGGGAAGGGGCGATAACTTTTCCGCCTGGCTGCCATACTCACAAGCGGGTTGCAAAACATCTCCCGGGTGTGTTGAATAAAAAAATAAATTTGCAACCCTTAAACTGAATCTTATGGGCGATTCCCGAAGGATTTTATGTTTGCGTTAACGGAAGATGAGTTCGAAAACTTGAAGTCGCAATTTGCGATATCAAGTTGGGAACGCCGGTTATCGCTCTACTCCTTTACCACAAAATGATATTGGCCCGATCCCAGTTTGAGCATCAGATAGCCCTTCCCGACGCCGCCGACCTCGATCTCTTTCACGGCCCCCAGGGGTTTTCCGCTCTCCGTGATCAGACCGCCTTCAGGAGCCGGGATGTATACCGTAGAAGTGGTATTGGCCGGAATGACCAGGTCCAGCAGCAGGGAATCCTTATCCTGATGCCAGTGAGAGCTTAGCAGACCATATCCCGTCTGCAGATCGGCGGCCGCTTCCGTCAGCCCGCCTCCCGGATTGGGGGCGATTTTGCTGTGCTGATAGCCGGGACCATCCTCATACGTGTCGATGCCCGCCGCGACCCGGTACATCCAGTCCCCGATAGCTCCATAGGAATAGTGATTGAAAGAGTTCATGCCGGGCGTCTCAAAGCTGCCGTCCGGTTTGAGACCATCCCATCTTTCCCAGATCGTGGTAGCCCCCATTTTGACCGGGTACAGCCAGGACGGATAACTATCCTGCAGGAGGAGCCGGTAAGCGATATCCGTATAGCCGAAACGACTGAGAACATGGCAGAGATAAGGAGTTCCCAGGAACCCTGTCGTCAGGTGATACTCATAATCCTTTACATTGTCAGCCAGTCTGCGGGCAGCCTGTTCCCGCAGGGCCTCCGGCAGCATATCGAACTGCAGGGCCAGCACGTAGGCCGTCTGGCTGCCGGAAACCAGTCTTCCATTGGGCGTCATATATTCCCGGACAAAAGCTTCTTTTATCTTTTTTATAAGCAGGGTATAACTATTTACATCTGCCGTCTTACCCAGCACCGTGGCGGTATTGATCAGTAGCTGCGTGGAATGGGCGTAGAAACATTGCGCGATAAGGTATTTATCCGTGACAGCCGCCCTTCCGTCATTGTCATCCTCGGGCCGGTAAAAGAGCCAGTCGCCGAAATGAAAGCCCGTATTCCACAGATCGTTCTTTGCTTTTCCGTGCATATACTCTACCCAGGCTTTCATAGAAGGATACTGCTCTTCCAGCACCCTCCGGTCTCCATAAGCCAGGTAAAGGTTCCAGGGAATGATGGTTGCCACATCGGACCAGCCGGCACTGCCCGCCGCCCCTTCACCCAGCACATTCGGAATGACAAAAGGGACGGAGCCGGTAGGCCGCTGGTCCGCCGAGACGTCTTTCAGCCACTTCGTAAAGAAATTCTCTACGCCCATATTATAAGCCGCCGTACGGGAGAAGACCTGCGCATCCCCCGTCCAGCCCAGCCGTTCGTCCCTTTGCGGACAATCCGTGGGCACGTCCAGGAAATTGCCCCGCTGACCCCATTGGATATTGTGTTGCAACTGGTTCACCAGGGGATTGGAGCACTGGAACTCTCCCGTCTTCTCCATATCCGAATAGAGGGCCACGGCCTTGAAATCAGCCGGATTGATTTCTCCGGGATACCCCTCGATCTTAAGGTAACGGAAACCGTGGAAAGTAAAATGCGGCTCAAAACTTTCTTCCCCTCCCCCCTTTAAAATATAAATGTCCTGCGCTTTGGCGGCGCGGAGATTGTCTGTATAGAAATTGCCCGATTTATCCAATACCTCCGCATGGGAAAGCACGATCCGGTCCCCCGCCTTTCCCCTGGCTTTTACAAGGACCCAGCCGACAAGGTTCTGCCCGAAGTCGATCACTTTTTCTCCCTTGGGGGTCGTGAGCAGGTGGACAGGCTGGAAAATCTCGTGTTTTCGTACCGGCTCGTTGAAGGTGGCGATCAGATTATCCAGGGGAAAGGAGACCGGCTTCACTCCGCTCCATTCCTTGTCATCATAGCCAGGCAGGGCCCAGCCTGCTTTCTCTTCCCGGGCATCGATGGTCTCCCCGTTATAGATCTCCGAGCTCCGGATATTACCGGTGGAAGATTTCCAGCTGTCATCCGAACCGATGACGGCCGTACTGCCGTCGCTATAGGAGAGGACCAGCTGAAATAATAAGGAAATATCTTTCCCATAGATGTTATGCTGATTTTCAAAAGCCAGATAACCCCTGTACCAGCCGCTGCCCAGCGTGATCCCCACGGCATTCTTTCCGGACCGGACAAGATCCGTGACATCGTATACCTGGTATTGTAATCGCTTCTGATAAGCCGTCCATCCGGGTGTCAGGTAGGCATCTCCGATACGCTGACCATTTATCCGGGCTTCATACAGCCCATGGGCCGTGATATAGGCGGTGGCGGACAGCAACTTTCTTCCGGAGACAAATTCTTTCCGGAAAAGAGGACTGGGCCGTCCGATACTATCTTCGGTATAACCGGGTTGGATCCATTTCGCCGTCCAGTCGGAGGACTCGAATAACCCCGTCTGCCACCAGGCCGGCGCACTCCAGGGAGATACCCTGCCTTTGTTATCCCAGATGCGTACCTGCCAGGTATATCTTTTACCGGATTGCAGGGCCGGTCCTGCATAGACGATATGTACGGACTGGGCCGAGACGACCTTTCCTGAATTCCAGAGGAGGGCTTTATCGTTGCGCTGTGTACTGATGCGGATCTCGTAGGCGGTCTGCAGTTCGTTTCGCCCGGGAGCTTCCAATTGCCAGCTGAAACGGGGCTGACGACTATCCAGGCCGATGGGATTGGTTCGGTTTTCCGTGCGGAGATGCTGCACGGTGGGCTGGGCCAGGACCGGAGAAAAAATGACTAACAAGGGCAAAGCGGCGAGCATGTAGAAGTATTTATTCATGGCAATCAAGTTACTAAACTATATATAGCATCCAAGATAACCAGGGAAATTTTCTCAACCATCCTGTACTGACCTGAGAGCAATGGCGAGTAGGCCTGTGGGTCGCATGTCGCTTAGAGCGGGCCATCGGCTCTCTGGGCCTCAGGTCCGGGTCTAATTATTTTCAGGCATATAAGTCAAAAAATCGTAAGATTTTTTGACTTATATGCCTGGAGCTCGGGACTATCCGGAGAAAGCTCCGTAATGAGGAAATCGATCTCATCGATATCGGCAATTTTCATTTGCATCGAAGAATTCAGCTTTTCGGAGATGGCCAGAATGGCCACTTTCTCAGAGGCTTTTATCATGGCTTTCTTGACCTGTATCGTCTCCCAGTCCGAATCAGTAAGACCATTGCTATAGTCGATGGCATTCGTGCCTAATATACAGAGGTCAGCCTTGATGCCGGCCAGATACTCAAAAACTTCCCCGCTCACGGTCATCTGACTATACGCAGATACCTGCCCCCCGATCATAATGGTCTTGATCATCGGCTTATCCAGCAATTCAACGGCCGTCAATACATTCACCGTAATAAAAGTCGCCCGCAGCGTATTAGGGATCCTTTTAATGAACTCCCGGGCCGTGGTCCCCCCGCCGATCAATACCAGGATGTCTTCCTTCAATAACTTCATCGCCTTCTCCGCTATGATCAACTTGTTGGACTGGGCATAAGTCTCCGAATCATGTCCATAATGGTAGGCCGCCGACATGACACCGCCCTTGATCCGGATCACCTGCCCGTCTTCCGCCAGTTCATTAACATCCCGCCGGATCGTATCCTCCGACACATCGATCAGGGTGACGAGATCGTTGAACATTAACCGGGTATGTATATTCACCTGTTTAAGGATCAGGCTCTTGCGCTCTTTTTTCGGAAGTGCTATTGGCATACTGCCATTGGTTTTGGTTTTTGACATGTCTAAGCTAATCTTAGGTAAATCTAAATTTTTATGATTTATAGTCCGCTTTCCTTTTTTTGCAAAAATTGCAAAAACTCACTTCCAACTTATTTTTTGCAACCCAAGGAACTGCCTGGCAGGTGGTAATGCCTAATGACCGAATCCCCTTTATATTAGATGCAAACAATTTGCAATAATACGACTTTTTGTTGCTAAAATAAAGGGAAAGGGGGTTAATATGCGGCTAAATACCCTTTAACTACCTCTATTTATGACTTTTTATGCAAATTATTTGCAAATAATTTTTTCATTTATGAATTTTAAGACTATTTTAGATGCATATTTTGCAAAGGCATCTGAATAATAACCTTCACCAACACTTGTAAAACTACTGCAATGAGACAAACTCAACTAACCGCATTGGGCAGCCTGCTGGCTTGCTGCCTGTTTGCTTTTTCTTTCAGCCAAGCCCAGGAAGCCTCCGGCCCGGCCCTGCATATCAAGGGTTCCGTTAAGGGAGTTTCCGACGGGGCTGCCCTCCCAGGGGTAACAGTAGCCCTGGCCTCCCACAAAAGCATCGCCACCGTCACAGACGCCTCCGGTAACTTCGCGCTCACTATTCCCGCCGGAAAAGCCGGTAAAACCGTTCAGCTGGAATTCAGCTCCATAGGATTCGCCACCAAACTGGTAACGCTCGACCCCGGGCAAACGGAAATGGCCGTCACCCTGGAAAGCGGTAAATCCACCCTCAACGAAGTCGTCGTCACCGCCCTGGGCATCAGTCGGCAAAAGAAAGCCCTGGGCTATTCCGTCACCACCGTCAAAGGGGATGAATTCACCCAGGCCCGCGAGAACAATATCGCCAACGCACTCACCGGTAAAGTAGCGGGCGTCAACGCAGCCGGCCTCTCCACCGGCCCCGGCGGATCCAGCCGGGTTACGATCAGAGGTAACGGCTCCCTCAATGGGAACAACCAGCCGCTGTATGTGGTGAATGGCATGCCCATGGATAATACTGTGCCAGGCGGTGCGCCTACCGTCAACGGCAGCACTAATAACGTAGACCGGGGCGATGGGATCGCAGGCATCAATCCGGATGATATCGAATCCATCAGCGTCCTGAAAGGAGGCACTGCTGCGGCCTTATACGGATCGCTGGCAGCTAATGGCGTCATCCTGATCACCACTAAAAAAGGCAGGGCGCAGAAAGGCGTCGGGGTAGAATACAATTCCACCGCCACCTTCGACAAGGTAGCCGTCACCCCAGACTTCCAATATCAGTATGGTCAGGGACTGGATGGCGTTATCCCTACCAGCCTCAGCACTGCCCAGGCTTCCGGAAGGAAATCCTGGGGAGCTAAAATAGACGGCACCCAGACTTTTACGGCCGTAGACGGGAAAACACATCCCTATACCCCGAAAAAAAATAACCTTCAGAACTTCTACCAGACCGGCTCCACCTTCACCAACAGCATAGCTTTTGCCGGCGGTAATGAGAACACGACTTACCGTTTCTCTGCAGCCGATCTCAACAGTAAAGGTATCCTGCCTGGCACAACCTATGATCGCAAGACATTCAACCTATCCCTCAACAGCAGGCTGAACGATCAACTGTCCATCGAAGCCCTGGCCCAGTACAACCTGGAGACCGGCCACAACCGCACCGGCGCCGGAGATGCCCTGGGTAACCCCAACTGGACGCCCTTGGAAATCGCCAACACGACAGACGTCCGCTGGCTAAAACCCGGGTATGATTCCCTGGGTAACGAGCAGATCTGGAATGATGCCGCTATCGCTTCCAACGGTTATTTCGTGATCAATAAGTACAAGGAGAATGACACGAAGAACCGGTTCATCGGCCAGGCATCCGTTATCTACAAACCTTTGGAAAATCTTATCTTCAAAGGCACGGTCAGCCGTGATTTTTACAATTATAACTACTCCAATGTGTTGCCTACCGGCACCCTGTATACGCCGCTGGGACAATACACCGGCCTGAAATCGGATGTATCGGAAACCAATAGCCTCGTCACAGGAACCTGGAAGACCAGCTTCGCGAAAGACTTCAACCTCTCTATACTCGGCGGCGGCAACAGCCGAAAATTTGAGAACAGTCAGCTTACGCTGAATGGCTCCCAGTTTATCATACCCTATTTCTATAGTTTTGCCAACCTGACCGCCTCTACCACCCAGCCTTATACAGCCCGTGTAAGCACCAATTCCCTATTCAGCTCTATCGATCTGGATTATAAGAATATTGCTTTCCTCAACTTCTCCGGAAGAGAAGACTGGTTCTCCACCCTAAGCCCGAAGAACAATCATATCTTCTATCCCAGCATAGGAGGTAGTTTGGTACTTTCGGACGCGGTGAAGCTGCCGGATGCGATCGACTTTGCCAAATTGAGAGGCTCCTGGGCGCAGGTAGGGGGCGGAGCTCCGGATCCTTATGCTATCAACCTTGCCTACAGCAACGTGCAGAGCTCCGGACCGGCCCTTGAAAATGTGACGCCGGATGCCAGCGGACTTAACTTTATCTCCAATCCCAACCTGCGGCCTTTTACCTCAACCACCTATGAAGCAGGTCTCGAACTGCAGATGCTGAAGAACAGGCTGGGGTTAGACGTTACTTACTACGACCGCAGGACTACCAACGATATCTTAACTACGGCCCTTTCCACCACCTCCGGATACAGCAATGTTATCCTCAATATCGGTGAATTGAGAAACAGCGGGATCGAAGTATTGCTCACCGGCAAACCCGTTCGGACACCCGATTTCAATTGGAACGTAAGCTATAATGTGGCCTATAATGCAAATAAAGTGATGAAGCTTGCTGCCGGCCTGAACCAGATCCAGTTAGCTTCTTCGGTCAACGGATATGCCTTCCTGGACCATATCGTAGGCAAGCCCTTCGGAACCATCGTCGGCACCAGGGTCTTAAAAGACGCTAAAGGCAATATCGTTTATAACAGGTCCAGTCATGTGGAAGTGCAGAGCGGTCTGCAGCAGTTGGGCAACAGCGTGGCGCCCTATACCATGGGACTGACCAACGAATTCCGGTACAAGAGCTTTTCTCTGAACATCTTGCTGGATGGCAAATTCGGGAATAAGATCTTTTCCCTTTTTGAAGTGTATGCCACCCGTATGGGTAAGCTGAAGTCGACTTTGCCGGGCCGGGACAACGGCCTGGAATTGAAAGGCGTCGACCAGTCCGGAAATCCTTACGATACCACGATCACCCAGACAGGCGGGGTTTTAAGGGGATACTACGACAACTTTAAAGTTTATACCGACAAGTTCCTGCATGACGGCAGCTTTATCAAACTTCGCCAGGTCATCTTCTCCTACAATATCCCGGTCACTAAATTGAAAATGGTAAAACTACAGTCGGCCACTCTCTCTTTCGTCGCCCGTAACCTGCTGACGCTGTACAAACAGACCAAGAATTTCGATCCGGAACAAAGCTTTACCAACAGCAACAATCAGGGTTTTGAATCCATCGGATTGCCAAGGACAAGGTCATACGGAGTGAACCTGGCCATTAAATTTTAAATCGTTAATACCGAAATAGTATGCAAAAATATATAAAGAAATATGCAGGCGGGGCAATGCTGATCATGAGCTCCCTGTACCTTCAATCCTGCTCCAAGAACTTCGATACCCTCAATATTAATCCGGATGCTACTTCCACCGCCTCCCCGGCGCTGATATTCACCAAAGCGATATACGATGGAGGAGGTCGTAACGGTACCTATGGCCCCAGTACCCTCAATCTCCTGATGGGCACCATGCAGTATACTACCAGCTACAACGATGTGGCCGGATTTGGCTCCAAATATGTTTCCAGTCAGGTCACGCAAACCAATGCCGCTTTCAACGCCGCCTATCCGGATGAGATCAATGAACTGGGCATCGTCATCAGGACGGTAAAGAGCGATCTTTCCAAAGTGAATCTTCTGGCCGAAGCCAGGATCTGGAGGGCCTATTGCTTCAGCCGCCTGACGGACCTCTACGGCAATATACCCTATTCACAGGCCGCCCTGGGATACGATTCCTCGACCTACAAACCCGCTTACGATGCGCAGAAAGATATCTATGCCAATCTGCTTTCGGAATTGGATCAGTCCGCGACAAGCCTGGATGCCAGCAAAGGGACCTTCGGTACCGCCGATCTCATCTATGGCGGCAATACGGCCCAATGGAAAAAATTTGCCTATTCTCTCATGCTGCGGCTGGCCATGCGCATGACGAAAGTGGATATTGCCTCCGCACAAACGTGGGCAACCAAGGCCATCGCAGGGGGCGTGATCAGCGCAGACGCCGACATCGCTAAGATCGTATACATAGGTACGGGCCAGGATATCAACAAAAATCCTTTGGCGCTGGACCTGTGGAACAGTGACTACATCGCCCAGAACGGACAAACGAATACCGAAGGTGGTAAATACCAGGACGTATGGATCAATTACCTGAAGAGTACAGCCGATCCTCGCCTGCCCATCATTTCAGTGGTATACACGGCTCCCAAAGTAACGGATACCACCGTTGCCAACCAGTTAGGAATGCCGGCCAACATAGCCAATGCCATTCCTGCCAATTTCGTAAAATATTCCGAACCCAACCCCAAGACCGTCCTGCTCCTGGGCTCTCCGAAATTAGTATTCACCCTGGCCGAGACGGACTTTCTCCTGGCAGAGGCTGCATTACGGGGATGGTATAATGGTGCTACGGCTGCTTCTTTGTACCAGAACGGTATCCAGGCCGCCATGCGCCAATGGTCGATCATCGCCGGCAGCGACGGTACCATTCCCGCAGCTCAGATCAATGCGTATGTATCTAACAATGCCCTGAATACAGCCGGCACCCTGGATCAGCAGATGGCGCAGATCTACACCCAGTTCTGGGTGAGCATCTTTCCGGATGCACAGGAAGTATTCGCCAGCTATCGCCGTACAGGGTACCCCGCCCTGGTGCCTAATAACTATCCTACCAATGCCACCGGGGGGCAGATCTTCCGAAGGATGTTATACCCCGTATCCGAGCAAAATCTGAATGCGGCTTCTTATGCGGCAGCCGTCGCCGCACAGGGACCGGATGACCTTATGACTCATATCTGGTGGGATAAATAGAACATTACCCGGGCCTCGGTCCAATGGACCGGAGGTTCACTATAAAGAGTGTTTCTTAAGCACGTTTTGGTTAAAATAAGAGGGCAATTCCTTGCCCTCTTTCATTCTAAAAAAATGGTTAAAAAAATAGGCCCGCTGCTCCTGGTGCTGATGATCCTGTCCGAACGTTCCTCTTTTGCACAAGCCCCCCTCATTCCCCGCCCTGTCAGTTATCAGCAACAGCAGGGACAATTTCTGCTCAACGCCGCCACCCGCATCCTGGCACCAGCTGCCGCCGGCAGCCCTGATCTCCTGGCTCAAACCCTGAGAGACTTTACCGGGCTTCCGCTGGCCGCCACCCACACTGCCGGAGAGAACGAAATACAATGGGCGATCGATCCATCGCAGGCGCCCCAGGCAGAAGGTTATACGCTGGTAGCAGGCCCCGGACATATCCATATCACCGGCCATGACAGCGCCGGCGTATTTTACGGCATTCAGTCCCTGATCCAGCTGCTGCAGCCGCAGCCGGAGGCTGGCCTGCAGGACACTCACCAGCCGAAACCCGGCTTTACCGTAGCCGCCTGTTCGATCACCGATTATCCCCGCTTCCATTACCGGGGCATGCACCTGGACGTAAGCCGCCATTTTTTCCAGGTATCGGCCATCAAAAAATGGATCAATGTATTGGCCCTATACAAATTCAATACCTTCCACTGGCATCTGACAGACGACCAGGGCTGGCGCATCGAAATAAAAAAATATCCTCTCCTGCAGTCGGTGGCCGCCTGGCGGCAGGAAACCCTGATCGGCCATAAAAAAGAAATGCTCCATCGGTTTGACGGTAAGAGATACGGAGGATATTATACGCAGGAAGAAGTAAAGGAGATCGTACAATACGCAGCCGACAGACAAATAACGGTCATCCCGGAAATAGAAATGCCAGGTCATGCTCAGGCAGCCCTGGCTGCTTATCCCGGGTTGGGCTGCACAGATGGTCCCTACCAGACAGGCACTTACTGGGGCATCTTCGACGATGTGTATTGCGCAGGCAATGATAGCGTATTCGTCTTTTTACAAAATGTACTCGATGAAGTGATGACGCTCTTCCCTTCCCGCTCTATACATATTGGAGGGGACGAATGCCCGAAAACAAGATGGGCCGCCTGCCCTAAATGCCAGAAAAGGATCAAGGACCTGGGGCTGAAAGACGGGCATGCCCTGCAAAGCTATTTTGTGCAGCGGATAGAAAAATATATCAATAGCAAAGGCCGCAATATTATCGGATGGGATGAAATCCTGGAAGGCGGCCTCGCCCCCGGAGCCACCGTCATGAGCTGGCGGGGAGAAGAAGGCGGCCTGGCGGCCGCGCAGCAACGGCATCCCGTGATCATGGCGCCTGAAAGTCATCTTTATTTCGATTATTACCAATCCCTGTACCCGCAGGAACAGCTGGCGGCCGGAAGTTATACGCCGTTAAGCAAAGTATATGGGTATGAACCCCTGGCAGCTCATCCCGATAAAGAAGTTTTGCAATATATCTCCGGTATCGAAGGCACCCTATGGACGGAATATCTGCCGACCGTCAGCAAGCTCGAATATATGTTGTTCCCCCGTTCGATCGCCTTGGCGGAACTGGGCTGGTCGCCTTTCGCCGGCCGCGATTACCCCGATTTTTTGCAGCGGCTCCGGTCGCAGAAAAGATTACTGCAACACCTGACAATAAACTACGCCGGCAATTTTGATGAGATAAACTATTCCTCCCGGCCGCTGCCGGAAAAAGGGAAGATCGAAGTCTCCCTGTCCGGCAGCTTACCGGATGCCGACGTCCGCTACACCACCGATAACAGCACGCCGGATCTGCAAAGCCCCCTATACACGGGGCCGTTCACGATACAATGGACCTGTACGGTCAAAGCGATGCTGTTTCATCGGCAAAAGCCGCAGGGACGATTGTTCCGCCAGTCTTTTCAATTACACAAGGCAGTGGGTGCCAGGGTCACCCTTGCTCACCCGTCGCTGGGCAGATATGCCCAGGCCAACGAAATACTGGTAAACGGCCTGGCCGGGACTGATCGCTACAATGACGGCCAATGGCTGGGATTTACCGGGACTGACCTGGAGGCGGTCATTGACCTGGGTTCGGTTCGCAACATCCGGCAGATCGGTGCAGACGTTCTTAATTATCACTGGCAAAAAATGTGGGCCCCTGTTTCTTTACGGTTTTTGATCTCCACGGATGGGGTCAGCTACAAAGAACTCTATCAACAGAATAATTTCCCCGTTAACGGGATTAATGTGATCGACCATTCCTTCTTTCCCCGGGCCGCCCGCTATGTGAAAGTGACAGGGATTAACAAAGGCATCATACCGGAAGGTGAATATGGCGCAGGGGGACAAGCCTTGCTGATGGTTGACGAGATCAGGGTTGATTGAAAATAATTTACTAATTGGAAATATATGAAAATGAAGACCGCAGAAGAACAATTCTCCCTATTAGCGCTGAACTTACCTCCTGCCCCCAGTCCCCTGGGCGTTTATAAACCTTATTTAATAGACGGCAAATACCTGTACCTGTCCGGGCATGGGCCGGTGCAGGATGACAAGTCCCTGATCATCGGCCGTATCGGAAGGGACCTGGACATGGAGCAGGGCAAACAGGCCGCCCGGCAGGTAGGCCTGACGATGTTGTCTACCATCCGCACCCATATCGGCGCCCTCGACAAAATTAAACGGGTGATCAAAGTACTGGGTATGGTGAACTGCACTCCGGAATTCGAGCGCCACCCCTATGTGATCAATGGTTGCAGCGAACTTTTTGCCGCTGTCTGGGGGGAAGAGAATGGGATAGGGGTCCGTAGCGCAGTCGGCTTCGGATCGCTGCCGGATAATATTCCTGTCGAAATTGAAGCTATATTTGAATTACAATAAAACCATTACAAGATGCTGCGGGAAGGCAATCAGGATAAAGAGCGATTAGCTGCATTTGGCGAATTCATGCTAAGGCTACATAGCCATGAAGGCCGGCGCTTTTTACAGACCAACGCCTACGAAGCATTTTATGCGGGGGCCGAAGCGAATGTATCCGTATTGCTGGCCAGACTGGGTGTCCCTGTCAGCTATATTACCCGGGTGCCGGATAATGACCTGGTAAAGGCCGGAATAGAGCAGCTGAGAGGCCATGGGGTCGACACTACTCATATATCGTACGGCGGCGAAAGGCTGGCCTTGTATTTTACGGAACAGGGCAACGGAATTCGCCCTACCCGGGTGATCTATGACAGGGCAGGTACGGCTTATGCCAGCCTGCAGCCGGGAATGATCGACTGGCGCCAGGCCCTGGACGGGATGTCTTATTTCCATTGGTCGGGAGTAGCGGCGGCTGTCTCACAGGGAGCGGCCGATACCTGCGCGGAAGCGCTTGCCATCGCACAGGAAAAGGGCCTCGTGATCTCTTCCGATTTTAATTACCGTACCACCCTGTGGAAATACGGTAAACATCCCCGTGAGGTGATGCCCGGTCTGTTGAGCTGTAGCAGGGTAGCCGTAGCAGACCTGGATTCGGTGGCCGTTTATTACGGCATAGAAACGGACAGGAATGCAGGCTTTGAAGAGCGCTTTTTACAGTGCTGTAAGGCCTTGCAGGAAAAACTACCCCGGCTGGAAGTATTGGCCATGAGCTTCAGAAAGACGCAGGGAATTCAGCATACCTATTCCGGGGCGCTGTTATACAAAGGCGCTACTTATTTTTCCGCTCGTCATGAGCTGCCCTTCGTCACGGACCAGATCGGCAGCGGAGATGCTTTCACGGGGGGAATGCTGTATGGATTGATGAACGACATGGATCCTCAGGGTATCATCGATTTTGCAACGGCCTGCGGCGCCTTAAAACAGAGTATCGCAGGAGACTGGGCGATCATCAGCAAGGCGGAAGCCGAACAGTTTATTAAAAATGGTTCTTCAGGCCGGATCATCCGGTAAAAAATATTTTTTATTTATGTTTATTATAGACGCGCATCTCGATCTGAGTATGAATGCTATGGAATGGAACCGGGACCTCACCCTGCCCGCGGCAGCTATCCGCGAAAGAGAAAAGGGCCTCACCGATAAACCGGACAGGGCCAAAGGCACCGTATCCCTGCCGGAACTACGCAAAGGAAATATCGGATTGGTGGTAGCTACGCAGATCGCCCGTTATGTAGCGCAGAGTAACCCCTTACCGGGATGGCATTCTCCTGAACAGGCCTGGGCGCAGACCCAGGGACAACTGGCCTGGTATAAAGCCATGGAGGCGGCAGGAGAAATGAGAATGATCAGGGATATCGCATCGCTGGAAGCACATCTGGCGCTCTGGTCGTCGCCCTCCGGTTCCCCCCAACCCATCGGCTATATCCTTAGCCTGGAAGGAGCAGATTCCATCATTACCCCGGATTACCTGGGTCGCGCTTACGAATACGGACTTCGGGCCCTGGGCCCCGCACATTACGGCCCCGGCCGCTATGCGAACGGCACAGATTCGGAAGGCGCGCTGCATCCCGAAGGAAGGACCTTACTGCGGGAGATGGAGCGGCTGAATATTATTTTAGACGCTACTCATTTATGTGACGACGCTTTCTGGGAGGCGATGGATCTGTTCGGCGGACCCATTTGGGCCAGCCATAATAACTGCCGGGCCCTGGTCAACCACAACCGCCAGTTCAGCGATGAGATGATAAAGACCTTGATTGAAAAAGGGGCGGTGATCGGCGGCGCGTTGGACGCCTGGATGATGGTGCCGGGGTGGGTGAGGGGGCAATCTACGCCGGAAGGGATGCAATGTAACCTGGACAAGATGATCGATCACCTGGATCATATCTGCCAGCTTGCCGGCAATACCCTCCATGTGGGCATGGGCACCGACCTGGATGGGGCTTTTGGTAAGGAACAAAGCCCCTATGACCTGGACACGATCGCCGATCTGCAGAAGGTTCCTGGCTTACTGGCCAAAAGAGGTTATAGCCCCGCCGATATAGACAACATCATGCATGGTAATTGGATACGCTTCCTGCGCAATGCATGGAAGGTCTGATGAGGGTCCTCCGACAGGCAGGCTCGACTCCGGCAACGGCGAAAGCTACATGCCCGGCACCTTCGGCCCCATCTTCAGGCATACAGGAGCAGGTACTTCCAGCTTTTTCCCGGTATCTGTCAGCAGGCCCGTCTTCGCATCGATGCGGAAGATGATAATGCTATTGCTTCGCTGATTCCCTACCAGCAGGTACTTTCCGGAAGGATCGATCATGAAGTTACGGGGACCTTTTCCCATCGTGGACTGGAATCCTTTTATACTTAATTTCCCGCTGGCCGTATCGATCGCATAGATGGCAAGACTATTGGCATCCCCCCTGTTGGAGGCATAGAGGAATTTGCCGCCCGGCGCTACATGGATATCGGCGCTGCCGATATCGCCTTTATACCCTTCCGGATGAGAAGAGATACGCTGAATAGGGGAGAGCTTGCCGGCGGTATAATGAAACGCATCTACCGTTCCGCTCAGCTCGCTGATCAGGTATACGTAAGGCTTGCCGGGATAAAAGCTGGTATGCCGGGGGCCGGAGCCGGGTGTTATCTGGACGAGGGAATCGGGCAGCGGCGTCAGGGGATGGGTGGCGGCGCCGGCATTAAAATGATAGACCGAGAGCTGGTCCAGACCCAGGTCGGATACGACCAGGTATTTTTCATTCGGTGAAAGGATCGTGGAGTGGACATGCGCTTTTTCCTGCCGGGAAGTGACGCCTTTACCCGTATGCTGGAATAATTGGGTCATAGCCCCCATAGAGCCATCGGCATGAATGGGCAGACAGCCGAAGCTTCCCCCGCTGTAATTGGCTACCAATGCCCATTTGCGATGCGAATCCACAGATATATAACAGGGATCGTCTCCCCCGCTGGCCTGCTTATCCAGGAACTTCAACTGCCCGGTGGATTTGTCGAAGGCAAAGGCGCTGACCCCTCCCGGTTTGGCTCCATCCGTCTCATTGACGGAATACAGGTATTTTCCACCGGGCGCCAGGGCCAGGTAAGAGGGATTGTCGGTTGCTATCGTACTAACGGGAGTCGCATCCCCGGTGGCTGCATCGAACTGGTACACATAAATACCTTTACTGGGGCCACTGGACAGACCCCCTTCCGTATAGGTACCTATAAACAGATAGTATTTTTGAGCAAAACCGGAGAGTGATAATAAGAGGACCGATAGTAAGAGTGGAAGGCGCATAAACAGGATTGTGTGTGAAAAAATGACTATCCTGCAATTTATGGCAAAAAAAATAAGGGCCGCGGGGCCCTTACAATTTGTTTGCAAAAAGACCAGATTTATCGGATCAATTTTACGTTTACAGCGTTCAGGCCTTTTTTCCCGTTCTGAAGATCAAACTCCACGCGATCATTTTCCTTGATCTGGTCGATCAGCCCGCTGGCGTGTACAAAAGTTTCTTTGCTGGAATCATCATGCTTGATAAATCCGAAGCCTTTGTCTGCGTTGAAGAACTTTACGGTGCCTGTTGTTTTGTTGTCCATCATTAATTGTATTGGTAATAAAATAGGCGTGCAAGGTACGACTTTTTTGGCCAGGTCCCAGAATTACTATTCAGCCCCGAAGAGGACCGCAGAAAGGCCTTCGGAATTTACGGGTAAAGGAAGGGGGTTTACGGTAAAATCCTGGGGTTCTTTACGTTGTATTTGGAGGTATTTACGAGCGCATAAGGGTTTGCCAGTACCAGTAATTAAGATAACCACAAATAACCACATAATGTTCACACTAAAAATTTGTTTTCTCTCGCCATCGGCGGAACTTTGTACCAGTGAATGAATGATCCGTATCCGATATGCAAAACCAGTCTGTAAAGACTACTGATCCAGATCCCTGAAAACCAGAAATGTCCAATGTCCTGTCCTGTTTAGGGCTCGCTGTAAGGAACGTCCAATCCTACAGTAAATTAATTACCCCGTCCGCCATCTGGCCGACGGGGATTTTTGTTTTGCGCCCAAGGTTACCTGAAAAGAATCCCCTCCCTGAAAAGAGCCCGCTCTTTATCTTTGCACCCACTAAAGAGATAACGCTATGTCATCCATCAGGGAAAACCCTTCCTCTATTGAGCAGATCAATCATCTTATCCGTTCCCGCAGAAGCGTATTCCCGGATCAATTTGAGAAAGACTCAACCATACCGGAGGACATTATCTGGCAATTGCTGGAAAATGCCAACTGGGCCCCTAATCATAAACAGACCGAACCCTGGAGGTTTGTAGTATTTAGCGGAGAAGGACGTAAAAAGATCGCTTCCTTCCAGGCTGCCCGCTATAAAGAGACCGCCGGGGACAAATTCAGGCAGGATAAATATGACAAACTCCTGAGCAACCCCCTCCTATGCTCCCATATCTTAGCGATTATTTTGAAACGAAGTACGGAAGTCAACATCCCGGAAGTCGAAGAGATCTCCGCAGTAGCCTGCGCCGTCGAGAATATATATCTTTCGGTCGCCGCCTATGGATTAGGAGGATATTGGAGCACGGGCGGCATTACCTATGACCCTGCCGCCAGGGCCTTTCTGGGCCTTGAAGGAGAAGACCGTCTCCTGGGCTTCTTCTACCTGGGAGCGGTCCGGATACCCTCTCCCGGAGGAAAGAGGGGCGATATAAGGAAGAAAACAATTTGGGTTAAAGAATAGAATTGCCGCTTATTAAGTAAATTTATCCCTCAATAAATCAACTATAACATGCGTACTATCCATTTTCTTCCTGCCGCATTGCTGTTAGCGCTGACTGCCTGCAATAATGCCGGCGATAAAGCAGCAGCTTCCGGTGACTCGACAGCATCCGCCGCGACTCATGACACCGCCATGAATATGAAACCGGCCGATTCGATCGCCAAGGCGACGGCCCTGCCGGAAGTGCCCGCCGGCGCTAAAGTGTATTTCAAGAACCTGAAGGATGGCCAGAAGGTCAAATCCCCTTTCAAAGTGGAAATGGGCATAGATGGACTGAAACTCGATACTGCCGGCGCTATCGTTGCCGGATCGGGACATCACCATCTGCTGATAGACGCCGGTGACTCCATTCCCGCAGGTCTGGCAGTACCCAAAGACGCGACTCACCTGCATTTCGGAAAAGCTCAATCCAGCACGGAAGTGACCCTGCCCCCGGGCAAACACGTATTGACCCTGCAATTCGCCGACGGTATTCACCGCTCTTATGGCAGCAAACTGGCCACTACTATCACAGTGACGGTAGAATAGCCCGAATAGATCTCTTTTTTCAGCTTTTGCCATCCCGGGCTATTATTTTAGCCCAGGATGGCAATGTTTTTTAGGTAAATCCTTCCCGAAAACAACCTGCGCAACGAAAAGAACGTAGAAGTTGTCAGGAAGGTGGAAATGTTTTTGCAGGTATTTACAGATATTAAAAATTGAAATCATGAGAAAAAGTGGTATGTTTTACCGAATCGTAGTTTTGGCCATAATGATCGGAGGATTAGCAAGTTGCGTTAAATCAGGTTCTACTAGTTCCAATAGTACCAACAATGCGGTGACTTTCGTCTCCCTGATGAACCTGGCATCCTCTCCGGCGGATATTTATTTGAACGGAAACAAGGCTTCCCAGAACGCTGCCATACCGGGTTTCTTTGATCAGCGTTACGAGCAGTTAGCGCCAGGCGCTTACGATATACAGTTCAAAGCTGCGGGATCGGATAGCGTTCTGGCAGAAATCCCCTCTTCCCTCTATGACACCCTGAATTTTAGTACCGTGATCCTTTACAATCCGGCTGGCGGCAGTACCATCAATGCGGTAAAGATCCTGGATAATTTCAGCACGCTCACGACCAGCGCCGCCAGTTACCGGTTCTTCAATATGAGCCCCGATGTTCCTTCCGTAGATCTCTATTTCAGCACTACGGCAATGCAGACCAGCAGGACTACAGCCGACAATGTGGCAAATACGAGCTTTAATACGTTCCAGTCTACCACCCCGGGCACTTACAACTTACAGGTAAAAAAGGCGGGAACGGATTCAGTAGTGGCCTCACTGAGCGGAGTAAGTCTCGTGGCAGGCACCGCCTCCACCATCTTTTTAAAGGGTCGCGCTGCCAACACCATCAATCCCATTTCGCTGAATGTTTTAGTTGCTACGTATTAAAAAAAGGGCGGTTTTGGGGAAAAAGTAACCTTCCGTTGTTCAATGTCTAATGTCGGGGGCCGAAGGCCCAAGGGGAACACAGTTCTCCTTGGGCCTCTTTTATTTCAACGAGCCGGGAAGGACCTTATGATATTTCTTGAAGATGATGATAAAGGCGCTGACCTTTTCATAGCCCAGCCTGTAAGCTGTTTCAGAAACGCTGATCCTTTTTTCCTGCAGCAGACATTTAGCAAGATCCATTTTTTTTTCCAGGTAATACTCATACATGGTCTTTCCATAGATCGCTTTGAAATGCCTTTTTAAAGTAGACTCGCTGAGCGCAAATTCCTTGGCCAGTTGTTTCTGGGAAGGCAACATGTCCTGCAGGCTTTGCACCAATCTTTGCTCCACCTGCCTTATCGTCTGCACATAATAAGCTTCCCGGAGAGGAAGAGTGGATCGGTTACGTCCCGGCAATCGGTTGATGATATTGGCCAGTAGCATTAAAGCCCTTGACCGGAGCGTCAATAAATTGAAGATGGGTTTATTCAACTCGAATTCTATTTCACTGAGCAGGTGGTCTTCCTCCGGCCGGGTCATCTCGGCAATAACGGATGCCAGCTCTTCTTCCACCAGCACCTCTGAGACAGCTTCTATTTTCTCTCCCATACCGGCCAGGTGCGTGTGGAGCCATTCCCGGGAGAACAATAATTCAATAGTATGAGACAGCATACCCTCCGGGATCATGGCAGACAGTCGGGTGTTGTTAGACGTTAGAAATACATTGTTCGGATGACCCGGGCGTACGGCAGGCTGTATAAATGGCTTTATTAATTTGAGCGAATCCGGCGTCAGAAGAAATGATAAGGCGAAGATAATCTCCCCATCCGCCTGTTTGGCAAGACGGATTACCTCGATATCTTCATAATAGCGCAAACGGGTATATCGCATGTACAGATCTTCCTCCAGGAATATGCTTTTTATTAAGCCACTGCCCCTGGGAGAGGGGATATGCATAGTGTTATTTATGATCGAAGCGGGAAGTTGTTTCGATAAGGCGATAAAGGCAGATTCCAGGTTGTCATCTCTTAAAATGAAACGCTGCATCGGTAAACGGAAAGTTGGTTTGATAGAATATGATATTGAAAGTGCAACGGCCATATACGAAAATGAACGGTTTTTGGATTTGTCCAATAGACATTTGTTTTTATTGGGGGCCTCGGGGCTCTCTTTGACCGGAATAGGGTATGTTTTTTGAGTTTTTTAGGGGATCGGATTATTACATAGTGTAGTACCTTTACTACAGGTTGTTAGTTTTTTCGCTATTATCTATATTCCTTTGAATTTCTGCTATCCGATATCTTTCATCATAAAGGTTGAGAGATTTATTTTTGTCTTTGCCTCGAAAAGCAATCCTCGCGCAAATTTCACAGTCATTTTGATTAGTACCGGTACTTACCCATTCATCGAATCGCAACGATGATGGGAACATTCTTCCACGTGTTGAATTTCAACGATGGTTTTGGCTCTCCTGGTAGTCTTTGCCCAGCTGAATAAGGCATCCTATCTGTGTTCGAATACACAGAGCAGGCCCGCCTTGTTCCTGGAAGCCTATTACCCCCTATCCATTTATCACTAAACCATCAAGGAAACACATTTATGAGATCCAACTTTACGATCACCCCCCTGATCCTTATTTTCCGTTTATCCGCTATCCTGTTACTATCCGGTACGGCATTCAGCCAGGATAGACAGAGTGGTAATCAGCTTATTGCATCTACGCTTGTGAAAAGAGATCCGGGCACCCAAATATTGCCGCATAATGTTACTAGGAACTGGTATAGTCAGGCCGTTGCTAAATTAGAAGAAAGAGAATATTTTATCAGGACCCTGGATAATCATCCGGGAATGTTCGGCGCCGTTAACCATGCGCAGCATCTGGGATACCTGTTTACAGAAAAAGGATATACCGTCTCCAATTTTAACGAGGACGGATCCACGAAAAGATTATGGAACACCCGCTTCCTCTTGGCAGGGATCGGTAGGAAAGGTAAGATGCACGAACAACCTTTATTCCATACCAGTCAGACAGGCGACCAGACCCTGCAGTATGATTACCGCGATTATGCTATCCGGTACGATAACCGGAAACAGGGAATGGAACAAAGCTTCATCATTAACAAGAGACCTTCCGGTAAAAAAGAATTACAGATCGCGATCGGACTGGAAGGTGATCTTGAAGCAAGGTTAGGCGACAACAATCAGTTATTATTGTATACGGCCGGTCATCCGAAAGAGGTGAAGCTGGTATACGATCAGTTGACGGTAGTGGATCGGGATAAAAAGAGATTGCCGGCCCGCTTGCAAGTGACAGGCGCTCATAACCTGTTATTGATCGTAGACGATAGCCGCGCGGCTTATCCTATCACGGTCGACCCGCTCAATCATACGCCTACCCAGACCTTCACGGGAAATAGTGTACTGGGTTCCGGGCTCGTCGATGCCACTGCTCATGTCCTCTATGGATTTTCATTGAGCGGAGCGGGGGACGTAAACGGAGACGGCGTCGATGATATCGTCATCGGTTCCCCTACTTTTACAAACCTCACCATTAGCGGCGGCACTCTTACTCTGCATGCGGGTGTTACCGGGGCGGCTTTCGTTTATTATGGGATCCAATCCGGCATACCTTCCGCCACTCCTTCCAAAGTATTGCAGCCGGCAGGCCTGGCGATAGGGGCCTTGTTCGGGTATAGCGTCAGCAGTACCGGGAAGACCACCGGGGGAACGACTTCGGGGATCGTGGTCGGAGCACCTGGTGACAAGGTCACGCTGGATATCGGAATCCCCGGCCTTACTACCCCTACGCTTGTCTCAATCGGTAAGGTTTATGTCTATGCAAGCAGCAGTTTCACAGGGGATGTGAATACGATACCGACCCCAACGGCTACGCTTTCGTTAGGCGACGCAGATTTCGACCCGACTGTATTACATTTGACTCCTCCCGCAAATCCTTTTTATGGATTCAGCGTCAGTACCGCCGGGGACCCGGATGGGGATGGTTTCGCGGATATCCTGGTAGGATGTCCCTACTATAATAATGTCTCCAATACCGCACTCGCCTTAGCTGGCAGGGTGGATATCTATAGAGGCAGCTCAACCGGACTTCTCACTACCCCTGCCCGCACGATCCTGGGGCAAAGGTTGGGAGAGTTATTCGGGTATAGTGTCAATTCGGCGGGGAAAATACAGGGAGTGGCCGGACTGGACGGTATCATTGCAGGCGCTCCCGGCTTCCTGGCTTCTGCCTCCCAGCTTCAGGGACAGGCTTATGTGTTTAACGGCAAGTCAGGGGGGATCACCATCACCAGCGCAGGCAGTGCGGATAGAATATTACCAGGAAGTGCAAGCGCCCTGGCGACCTTGTACGGCTTTAGTGTCAGTTCGGCCGGTGATGTGGACCTGGATGGCTTCACCGATGTGATTGTCGGTGAACCCCTGGCATTGGATGGTGCGATAGGTAGTTTGGTAGCCGCCGGCAGCGCTCATATCTACTATGGCAGCAGTACGGGGATCGTTACAACGGGTGCTACTACCCTGCGTAGCCCACGCAGTCCTTCAGCCCTGGGGCTCCTGACCGGGCCTAATCTCTTATTTGGCTATAGCGTGGGGAACGCCGGAAATGTCTATGGCGACGCTGCAGAAGACGTCCTGGTGGGAGAGCCGGGCAATCTGGCCATCACCAACCCCGTGATTAGTACTTTATTGTCGACGCTGGCCGGGACCACTCAACTGTCCGGCCAGGCTTACATTTTTACCGGTACCGTCGGTGCGCATATAGTCACGAATGTCGCGCCTGCCTTTACCATTAATGATCCCGGCGCCCTCTCAGCGGCTAATTTGTTGGGGGCCAGTGTACATTCGGTAGGAGACGTGAATAAAGACGGTCATCCGGATTTCCTGGTGGGTTCCCCTAATGGCTCCCTCGATCTGGGTCTCAACCTGAGTTCCCTGTCGACCCTGGGGACGGGGGCGTTCGGGAATGGGCTTATCACCTCCGCCAGTACGGGCAACTCTTATCTCTTTTCCGGCTTTTCAGGTCCCCTGCCTGTTACCTGGCTCTCGTTCACGGCAAATGCAGAGAAAGTGGACGTCCTGTTGAACTGGGCGACTGCACAGGAGGAGAACAGCGATCATTTTGAGATCGAACGCAGTTCCGATAATAGTAATTTTGTATCGGTCGGAAAGGTAACGGCAGCGCATAACAGCAGTCTGCCGACGAATTACTCCTTCACGGACCTGTCTCCTGTCAGTGGTATCAATTACTACCGCCTGAAGGAAGTAGACCTGGACGGACAATTCGTCTATAGCAAAGTGATACCGGTGAATTTTGACGGCAGTGGAAGCAACGTAGTAACCGTCTATCCTAACCCGGCACACGAAAGTTTCCAGTTGCAATTCAAAAATATGAAGGCCGGCCAATATGAAATGAACTTAATCAGTCCGGTTGGACAAGTGATCCAGTCCAGGAGCATACAGGTCACCAACCCAGCCAATTACGCCGAGATGGTGAACCTGACCTCCGGTCTGGCACAGGGCACTTATATCGTGAGAATAGTAGATCAACAGCAGCACATATTTATATCGAAGGTCATGGTTCGTTAAGGAACAGGATCTTCAGAAGGAAACTGCTATTTTGAAAAATCCTCGGGCCTCTTCCGGTCCGGGGATTTTTTTGAGTTCTGAAAACTATGTTCACTTCTGTACCAACCGGAAGGGATACCAGATGGCTTCTTCCTTCGACGCCGGACTATTGCCGTCAGCGTTATAATTTCTGTGGCTCCCGTGCATGCCGCCCATGCTCATATGCATGCCTCCGCCCCCTCCGCCAAAAGTAGGCCGGGAGCCTCCATTGCTCCGGCTCTCCCCCTGTCCCGATACGGCGTTCAACACGATACCTACACTGAAATTCTTCTTTTTAGACCTGGCGCTCAGGTCCATGCCCAATACATTTTTTTCCGGGATAATTACCTCATAGACTAGCACACTGTCCTGGTTGTTGAGCTTCATCGCCACCTGGAAAGGGCTCTTAGGGTCTGCTACGCCGAACTGCCCGTTTTCTATGCCGGAAAACCCTGTGGTACCATAAAAATCGGATTGCAGGAGCAGTTCCTCCTTTTGGGCCTTACTATCATTATTGGCGATCGGGTCACCATTGCGATTGCGGGCCCTTTCCGGATCGGGCTCGGGCTGTTTGCGGAGCGGAAAATGAAGGCCGATCGCTTTATTTTTATCTCCTTTCGGATCAAAATAGATAGTCATGCCAGCCCTTAACATCCTCAATTGAGTGGCCTCGTCCCTGGACAGGATACAAACATAAATATTCCTATTGTCATTGGTGACGTTGTACTGTAGCGCATAACTCTCATTACTGAATCGAAGCGGCAGGCTCCAGTCACCCGTATTGCCGTCCGCCATAACGGGGGTCTCCTGGTAGTGCCCGTCCGGGGCCATTTTATGAGTGCAACCGGTGCAAAGCGCAGCTCCATATAGGATGGTGGCGGCCATCAATGATTTCGTGGGTATAAGAGGAAAGAGCATAGCTGGATTTTTGCCGTCAATTTAATGCCGTTTATGACAAATGCAAGCCTGAAATCGGTGAATAGCCAAAAAGAATCGATCTTCCCTCCCAGGCCCTGGCCTGGAAGCGGAAGATCGAATTAGAGGACTTTTAAGAGAATAATAAATAAGGAACCCCGGCAGCGCCAATCTAATTCACCGTTACTTCCTCTGCATAAGAGCTCACCGGCTCACAGGTGCAGATAAGGTTACGATCCCCATAGGTATTATTAACTCTGCCGATGCTGGGCCAGAATTTATTTTCCCGGACATAAGGCAGCGGGAAAGCCGCCTGCGAACGGGGATACGCATGCGCCCATTCATCGGCACAGATCACGTGCTGGGTATGAGGGGCGTTCTTCAGGGCATTATCGGTCTTGTCGGCCTTGCCTTCTTCAATAGCGCTGATCTCTCCGTGAATGCTGATCATCGCCTGGCAGAACCGGTCCAGTTCAGCTTTGTCCTCGCTCTCCGTAGGCTCGATCATGATCGTGCCGGGGACGGGGAAGCTAAGGGTAGGGGCGTGGAAGCCATAGTCCATCAGGCGCTTAGCCACATCTTCCGCTTCGATGCCGGCGCTGGCCTTGAAAGGGCGGAGATCGACGATGAATTCATGGGCGCAGGTGCCATTGCTGCCGCTATAGAGTATTTTGTAATATTTTTCCAGCTTTGCCTTCATATAGTTGGCATTGAGGATGGCATACTTTGTAGCCTGCGTTACCCCTTGCGCGCCCAGCATTTTTATGTAGGCATAGCTGATCAGCAGGATGCTGGCGGAGCCAAAAGGAGCGGCACTGACGGCATGCACCGTGGTCCGTAAGCTGGTCGCTTCTACATGGCCGGGCAGATAAGGCTTCAGCTTTTCATTTACGCAGATCGGGCCCATTCCGGGACCGCCTCCTCCATGAGGAATGGCAAAAGTCTTATGCAGGTTCAGGTGACAGACATCGGCCCCGATGAGGCCGGGGCTGGTCAGCCCGACCTGGGCATTCATATTGGCTCCATCCATATAGACCAGGCCGCCGTTGTCATGAATGGCCTGGCAGATGTCTTTGATGCTTTCTTCAAACACGCCATGAGTGGAAGGGTAAGTGACCATCAGGCCTGCCAGCTGGATTTTATACTGTTCTGCCTTGGCTTTCAGATCTGCCACATCGATATGTCCGTCCTCATCGCTTTTCACAACCACTACTTTCATGCCTGCCATAACGGCGCTGGCAGGGTTGGTGCCGTGGGCGGAAATGGGGATCAGCATGACATCCCGGTGGGATTCGTTGCGGGCCGCATGATAGGCGCGGATCGTCAGAAGCCCGGCATATTCACCCTGGGCCCCGCTATTGGGCTGGAGAGAGGTCGCGGCAAAGCCTGTGATCGCGCTCAGCCAGTTTTCCAGCTCTGTCAGGATCTTACGGTATCCTTTCCACTGATCGGCAGGGGCGAAAGGATGCAGGCCGCCAAACTCAGGCCAGCTCACAGGGATCAGTTCCGTTGCCGCGTTCAGCTTCATCGTACAGGAGCCGAGGGAGATCATGGAGGTATTGAGGGAAAGATCTTTATTCTCCAGGCTTCTCAGGTAACGCATCATTTCCGTTTCGCTATGGTGCGTGTTAAAGACAGGATGCGTCAGAAACTCCGAGACACGGGTGACAACCGAAGGGATATTATCCAGGTTGACATCCTCTACGTCGAAAGTAGCGCTCACCACATCCATTCCTTCTGCTTCGGTAAATACGGAGAGGATATTCAGTACGTCCTGTTGCGTGGTGGTCTCATCCAGGGTCATGCCGATATACTGGCCGTCGGAATACCGGAAATTGATGCCCCGGTCTTCTGCCAGCTTCCGGATCCCGGAGAGATCGGCCACTTTGAGCCGGATCGTATCGAAATAAAATTCATTCAGGTTGGAATATCCCAGTCCTTCCAGTTCCAGGGAAAGGGTACGGGTAAGGAAGCTGACTCTTTTGGCAATGCGGGTCAACCCTTCCGGCCCGTGATAGACCGCGTACATGGCCGACATATTGGCCAGCAGGGCCTGGGCTGTACAGATATTGGAAGTCGCTTTTTCCCGCTTGATATGCTGCTCCCGGGTCTGCAGGGCCATGCGGAGGGCGCGGTTGCCCTGGGCATCGATGCTTACGCCGATGATACGACCCGGAATGGACCGTTTGAAGTCATCCCTGGCGGTAAAATAGGCCGCATGAGGGCCTCCGAATCCCATGGGGACGCCAAATCGCTGCGAAGAACCCACGGCGACATCGGCCCCCAGCTCACCGGGAGGGGTTAACAAGGTGAGCGCCAGCAGATCGGTGGCCATCACCACATAGGCGTCTGCCGAATGCGCCTTCTGTATAAAGGAACGATAGTCGTGAATGGATCCATCGCTGTTGGGATATTGTACGATAGCGCCGAAATAGGAGGCGTCGATCACTGCGTTGCGGAAGTCTCCCTCCACCAGCTCGATGCCTACCGGCTGTGCCCTGGTGAGGAGGATATCCTTCGTTTGGGCGAATATATTGGTGTCTACAAAGAATTTAGGAGTCGTCACGTGTTCGTGATCTTTGTTCTTCAGATTGAAGAACATGGTCATGGCTTCTGCGGCAGCGGTGCCTTCATCCAGGAGGGAGGCATTGGCCAGCGGCAGGCCGGTGAGATCGGACACCATGGTCTGGAAATTCAGCAGGCTTTCCAGGCGGCCCTGAGAGATCTCGGCCTGGTAAGGGGTATATTGGGTATACCAGCCCGGATTCTCGAATACATTCCGTAAAATGACGCTGGGTACGATCGTGTCATAATAGCCTTGCCCGATATAGGACTTGTAAACCTTGTTCAGAGAGGCTACCTGCTTTAGCTCCGTGAGGTATTGATGTTCACTCAGAGCGCCCGGAATGGGCAGAGAGGCTTTACTGCGGATCGATGCGGGGATGGTCCTGTCAATGAGTTCCTCGAGGGACCGGACACCGATCGTTTTCAACATTTGGGCAGTTTCCTGTTCATTGGGTCCGATATGACGACCTGCAAATTCATTCGCCTGTTGTTCGAATAGATTCATAGTAAGTATAGAGGTTGACCGTTTAAAAAAAGATGTGCAAAGGTACGGCGATAGCGGGAGAAAACAATAAGCCGGTCCTGGCCACCCGGCCGGGCACAAAAAAAGGCCGTCCCGACTTTTATAAACCGGGACAGGCCTCCGGAACGGCCATAGCCGTTCCCAAATCATACAATGAAAAAAGGCCGTCCCGACTTTTATAAACCGGGACAGGCCTTTTTTATTCTTAAAACCCCTAAACCTAAAACCTAAACCTAAAACTAAACTAGTTGCTGTGTGTACTCCTACATACAACTCACAACTGTAATAGTTATGAAGTCAATGCTGACACAAAATTAGGAGACAATAGCGGGAAAGGGGCGCATAATCTATTAAAAGGAAATTAAAATGATAGCTGCAAGAGGTATTGGGAGCCTTCCAACAGACACGGGAAATTCGATGGACAAAGGGGCTGGCTGCGTCTTAGCGAGCTTCAGAAGGCAAGCCTTCTGAAACTCGGGTCTTATGTCGGGGACTTCGTCCGGCCGAACCGTGTTCGACCTCGCGCATCTGCTCGCTGGTCAGCCTACTGCCGTCATGGCTCCATCCGGGAGGACCAAAGAGATAATGCCACTTTTCCTTCCAGCCAATATCCTGACGGGAAAGGTCCTTTCGGATATTGCCCCATTCATGAAAGATGATCTCTCCGGGCGTATTTTTCTTCAGAGGGGTAGTGAGACCATACTTCCTGGGTTCATATTCCTCGTCGGTTAGCTCAGGCTGGAAAGTTCCGAACATCTGGTCCCAGATGATCAGGAACATGCCCATATTCTTGTCCAGGTACTTCGGATTGCTGGCATGGTGGACCCGGTGATGAGAAGGAGTGACCAGGATATATTCCAGCCAGCCCATCTTGCCGATCAGCTCCGTATGCACGAAAATGCCCCAGATCTGGGTGGCAGAATACATAAAAACGATATCCAGGGGCTTGAATCCCAGCAACGCCAGGGGAATGAAATAGACGAACCGGTACAGCGGCTGAAAGACGGAAGAACGGAAGCCTACCGTAAAATTCATTTGTTCCGAAGAATGATGCGTCACATGCACTGCCCAGAACAGGCGTATCTCATGATCCCACCGGTGCAGCCAATAGTAGAGGAAATCCTCTGCCAGCAATAGCAGGAACCAATAGGAGAATACATTCGTCACTGATATCCAGTGATGGGTATAGAAATAATCAAGTACGAACAGGTAGACTCCCCGGAACAGCAGATCGAGCCCTCCGTTCAGTAACATGAGATAAAAATTGGTGAAAGTGCCTTTCCAGGTGTACAACTTTCTGTGCTGATAGTTGCTCAAAAAAATTTCCAGCCCGATGATGATAAGGTACAAGGGGGTGCTTACCAGAAGGAGTATTTGTTCTTTGAGGTTTTCCACAATACCAAAAATAAGAGAATTACCGGATCTTTGTAACTTGTAGTTGTTAAACAGGCATTAATGTGAAATATGAGCGATTTATTGCATAATTGGGAGAAGAAATCGGCTGCCCGGCAAAAGGAATACCGCCGTTTCCTGCAAAATTCGGATAAAAAGGGGGCAAAGAACCGGGTCCTGGATTTATTACCCGACCTGCACGAGGAGGCATTCAGCAAGGTCGATTGTCTGCAATGCGCCAATTGCTGCAAGAACTATTCTCCCCGCTTTAAGACGCCCGATATCAAAAGGATCTCCAAACACCTGAAAATGAAGGAAAGTGACTTCATCGAACGCTACCTCCGTCTCGATGAAGAAGGGGATTATGTGGTAAAGACGGCTCCCTGCCCTTTTCTCGGCAGCGATAATTATTGCAGTATTTATGAAGTGCGCCCTTCCGACTGCGAAAGATTCCCCTATACCAATGAGGACGTCCTGATAAAAAGGGCCGTTCTTACCCAAAAAAATACCACGTTCTGCCCCATTGCCTATTATGTTGTGGAAAAGCTGATGGAAGCTGGCCTCTGATCTAAGCTACTTCCATTTCTTTGTGCCTTTCCATAAAAAGGTCGTAGTACACCTGTACCCGCATCCAATATTCAGCGGAAATACCTAGTAATTTTTCCAACTTCAAGGCTGTAGCAGCACTTACATGCCGCTTGCCGTGAAGCAATTCACTGAAATGCCCGGCTTTCATGCCTAGCTGTTCAGCAAACAGGGATTTCTTGATATCTCTTGCTTCTAATTCATCCTGTAAAACTTCACCGGGATGTAAAGTGATATCAGTGTGAATTTCTTTGCCACGAGAGTTGAGTACTTTGTAATTGTTCATTGTCTTAAATAATTGTGGCGAAAGCTAAGGCCGTATCTGCTCGCCTTTCGCCCACGTAAATGGTTAACTGGAAAATCTGATTTACTGATAGTGATTTGTTAGGTCATGAATTGTAAGAACTTCTGTAATTCTTATCGTTTCATCCTTATCCACAGTTAAAATCAATCTGTAACTGTAGTCTACTCTTACGGAATAATATCCTTTCAAATCTCCTTTCAGGGCTTCAAAATTTAATCCCTTTTGATTCTTAATTTCTCTCAGACTGTCGGCATATCGCAGCTTCAGGATCGTTTTTTTGAACTTTGTGACAACATCACTACTGTACTTTGGCTTGCCTGGCACAGCCTTACCTTCGAAAAGCTTTTCAAGGTAAGCGTTCTTAAATTGTAGTACCATTAATTAAAAGAGCTCATAATTGTTAAGAATGTCCTTCTTTGGTGAATTTTAATTATTCCCAAAATTAGGGAAATTTCCCAAAATATGGTAATTTTTTCCCGCAAGGGCAAAGATTTATTCAGTAGATAAAAAAAGTGCAGGTCGTTGTTTTTTTAACTTATTGATTATGTTTTTATTAGATGTGAAAGTGACGCTCAGCTTGCACCGCCAGGTCCACTAACGCCCATCACGCCGCCCTGTCCGCCATCAACTCATCATAGGCGGCTCCCAATCCCCGTTCAATCCCATCTCCCTGCCATTCGGTGACGCCTGGAATGGATTTCTGCTTTAACAGGTCTTCTTTGGATTTGCCGTCGCGGTACCATCCACTGACAAAAACCTGCAGTTTGGACAGATAGTCCTGCATGGCCCGGAGATCGTCTTTATTGCCGGTGACCTTTTCCGGATCGAAGGCATGCCCGAAGACGAAAAGGGTATTATTATCGTAATGGGCAAGGGCCTTATCCAGCACCGTGATCCAGCTCTTTATGGAGGCGCCGGCGCTACGGTCGACAAAAGCCCAGCGGCGGTTGAACACCAGGTCTCCCATATGGGCGATATTGGCATGTTGGAAATGGATAATGCTGTCGCCATTCGTATGGGCGGCGCCGAAATAGGAGGTCCGGATACGTTCGGACCCTATCTTATATTCCCAGGAATCGCCATAGGTGATACCGGGATACAGTTGTTTGTCTTCTGTTTTTTGGGCGATGGCTACCTTCTGCTGATTGGCCAGGGAATTGGTATGCGCCGCCACCTGCTGCACCAACCCTTTGAAAGCGATATTGCCGGAAGTATGGTCACCGTGGTGATGGGTATTGATCAGTAATTCAAAAGGTTTATCCGATTGTTTCTTCAACTCGACGATCAGATGCCCCGCCTGCTCGGGAAATTCCGCATCCACGACCACAATCCCCTTTTTGGAGGTCAGATAAGCGATTGTGCCTCCTTTCTCGGTGAAGATGCCTACATCTCCGCGCAGGGATTTCATTTTCCAGGGATTGTCCGTCAACATAGCAGCGATTGTTTTTTGATCCAGTAATGACAGGGCGCCCAGCGCTAAAGAAGTATGACGAATGAAATTTCTGCGTTGCATGGCAATGGGATTGTTCGGCTAAAGTTACCATTATTGCCCCTTTTTTCCCTTACTATGAATATCCGTAGCTGGCCGCCCTAATATTCCATCTTCCGCAAACTGGGCGCTTTGAACCAGGTAGCGATCACCACCCCGATGGTCATACATCCGCCAAAGACGACGGAAGGCACGACTCCCAGCAGCCGGGCCATAAACCCACTCTCGAACATCCCCAGCTCATTACTGGAATTGATGAACATGGAATTCACGGAGGATACCCGTCCCCGCAGGGCATCCGGCGTCTTTAACTGCACGATGGTGCCCCGTATGATCACACTGATGCCGTCCAGCATACCACTGCATAGGAGAGCGAAAAAAGACAGCAGATAAATTTTAGACAGTCCGAACAGGATGATGCAGGTGCCGAAGCCGGTTACCGCATACAGAAGGATCAGACCCTGCTTTTGCCGAAGCGGCCGGAGGGTGAGGGCCATGATCATCAGGATCGAGCCGATATCGTCCGCTGCATTCAGCCAGCCGAAGCCGATAGGCCCCACCTGCAGGATATCACGGGCATATACGGGAATCAGCGCGACGGCGCCTCCGAAAAGAACGGCAAACAGGTCCAGGGCGAGAGCGCCCAGCACTTCCTTGGTATGGACTACAAAACGCAATCCCTCCTTGATACTTTCCCAGGTCTTCTTTTCTCCGGCCACCATCACCTGCTTGGGAGAAAGGGTGAAGAAACAGCACAAGGCGATCAATACATACAAACCCACGATACCAAAGGCAAAAAGATAAGTAGTGTGGGCGATCAGGAAGCCCGCCGTCGCATGTCCCAATACAGAGGCAAATAAAAAAGCGCTGGTATTCAGCGTGACCGCTCCCGACAATTGTCGCCGGGGTACGATCTGCGCAATGATGGCATTCAGCGCGGGACCGGCAAAGGCCCGGATCACCCCCGTACAGAAAATGATGGAATAGGTTATCCACTGGATCCAGTGACTCTCCAGCGATCGCATCACCGGTCCGAAGGAGAGGGCGATCAGCCCCCCCACGCAAACCAGGTAACAGGTAGTCGTGCGAAGCAGCAGGGCCCTCTTATCGCTTTTATCAATGATATGACCGGCGTATAAGGCCAGGGTAAAAGCCGGCAGGAATTCGGACAGTCCGATCAGCCCGATGGCAAAAGGATTATGGGTGATCTCATAAATGCGCCATCCGACAATGGTAGTCACCATACGAAGGGCCATTATATAAAAGAAACGGGAAATGATAAAATTTCTGTATTCGGGGATCCTCAATACATCCAGGGCTGTCTGTCTTCGTTCTTCCGTACTGTTTTCTTCTGTCATAACCGATAATAATATAATATAGCGTAGTATCTTCTAAGGTAACCTAAAATAATGCTGTCCTTCACCCAGATCCTTTTCCAATGCGTCCAGGATCACCTGCAGATGCTTTTCATTCCCTAAAAAATCAGCGTTGGTCACATCTATGAAGATGGTCCGGATATTGTGCTGCCGGATATAGTTGGTATAGGTCTCCTGGATATTGAATAGGTATTCGTCCGGGATAGCCTGCTCATAGGAGCGGTTCCTTTTCCGGATATTCTGTTGCAATTTACTGACGGGGGCATGAAGGTAAATAAGGATATCCGGCTTGACCAGCTGAAGATCTATAATATCGAAAAAATTCTGGTAGAGCCGGAACTCCTGCTCCGGTAAATTTACTTTGGCGAACAGCAGGCATTTGGTGAACAGATAATCCGTGACGGTGATCGTCTGGAACAGATCATTGGTATGCACCAGGTCTTTCATCTGCTTGTACCTTTCGGCCATAAAGAAAAGCTCCAGGGGAAAGGCATACTGGGCAGGGTTCTCGTAAAATTTAGGCAGAAAGGGATTGTCGGCGAACTGCTCCAGGATCAGGCGTGCGTTAAAATGTTTGGCTAGTATATGGGCCAGGGTCGTTTTTCCTGCTCCGATATTGCCTTCAATAGTAATAAAGTGATATTGCATCGGGTAATAATGTTTTTATTGTCCTTTTGGTTCATCCGGTAATCTTCTTACTTCCAGTTTGTCGGGGCATATCGCCAGCAGCTCGCGAATAGATTGGCGGAGCACAGGATGCCGATATTCCGGCGCGATCTCCTCCATCGGTACCAGCGCAAACCGGCGGTTTTGAATTTCGGGGTGGGGAATGATCAGCCGGGGAAAATGGATGATCTCCTCATTGAAGAACAGCATATCGATGTCAATAATACGGGAACCGTATTTCTCCAAACGCCTCCTCCCCATAGTTTCTTCTATTTCCAGCAGGGTATCCATCAATACAGGGGCATCCAGGGATGTCTGTATTTGTAAAGCCTGGTTGAGAAAATCGTTTTGATCCGTCTTTCCCCAGGGAGCCGTCTCATACAGAGAGGATCGCCGCAGGATCCTGCAACCTGCTCCTTCGATGCTTTCACAGGCCTTCGCCAGTTGAACCCGTCGGTTTCCTTCGTTGCCACCTATCAATAAAAAGGATATGTTCATAGATTCCGTACTTTCGGGGGCCCAAATATCTTTATTTTTGCCCTTAGCTAAAAAATTACCTTTACATGAGAGGCTTTTTTAAATCGTTTTTTGCGGCATTGCTGGCATTGATCGCTTTTACGGCAATTATCGTGTTGATCCTGGTGGGGAAGGTCAGTGGGCTTCTCTCACCTAAGAGACCGGATATTGCTTCCAAATCGGTATTATTCATAGACCTGGGCCAGTCTTACCGGGAACAGGAGCAGGACAATCCGCTCTCCGGGCTGGGTTCGGAAGAACAGTACGATGTGCCCGGATTATATGACCTGGTACGCCTGGTACGGCATGCAAAAGAAGATACCGCCATCAAAGGCATCTACCTGAAATGTAACGATGACCCCAACGGATTTGCCACGAACGAAGAGATCCGCATGGCCCTCCTGGACTTTAAAAAAAGCGGCAAATTCGTCTACGCCTATGGAGACGTCATCCCGCAGAAAGCCTACTATGTGGCGAATATGGCCGACAGGGTCTATTGCAACCCCAAAGGGGGGGTGGAATGGCGAGGCTTTTCTACGGAAATGCCCTTCCTGAAAGGGGCCTTGCAGCGACTGGAAATAGAGCCCCAGATCTTTTATGCCGGCAAATTCAAGAGCGCCACCGAACCCTTACGGGAAGATAAAATGACGGAAGCCAACCGCCTTCAGCTGACCGAGCTGCTGGGAAATTTTTTCAATCTCCTTCTGTATAGCACGGCGCAGGCCCGTCAACTGGATACGGTACTATTACGAAAATGTGTAAATGAACATCTTATTCAATATCCGAACGATGCCCTGACCTACAAACTGGTAGATGGGTTAAAATATGATGACGAAGTAAAAGGCGAGATAAGGGAAAAATTGAAAATTGATAAACATGAATATATCAACCTCATCTCCATTTGCAAATATGCAAAGGCGGTAGATTATAAAATCAGCGGGAAAGACAATATCGCCGTAATCTATGCAGAAGGAGATATCGTGGAAGGAAAGGGCGAAAAGGATGAGATCGGTTCGGAGACCTATCGCTCGCTTATCCGCAAAGCCCGCTTTGACAAAGACATTAAGGCCATCGTGATCCGCATCAACTCGGGCGGAGGCAGTTCCTTGGCCAGTGAGAATATCTGGCGGGAGCTAAGCCTGGCAAAAAAGGAGAAACCGGTGGTCGTCAGCTTTGGCGATGTATCTGCATCGGGGGCTTATTACCTGTCCTGCAACGCGGATAGCATATTTGCCCTGCCGGGCGCTATCACAGGCTCCATCGGCGTATTCATCGTAGTCCCCAACTTTCAGAGTTTCTTCCGGGACAAGCTGGGCGTCACCTTCGACGGGATAAAGACGGCTCCGCAGGCAGACGCGATCTCGATGACCAAACCGCTGACCCCTTTACAGCGGCTTTACCTGCAAAATGAGGTGGACACGACCTACCTCGACTTCAAATCCCGGGTAGCCGGCGGCCGGAATAAAACGATTGGATACGTGGACAGCATCGGACAGGGAAGGGTATGGAGCGGGCAAAAAGGATTGGAGCTGGGACTGGTCGACCGGATGGGTACGATGCAGGACGCCATCGACTGCGCAGCCCGCATGGCAAAGACCAACGATTATAACCTGAAGGAATACCCGGAGCCCAAGGGGTTCCTGGACCTGTTACTGGGTAAATACAAAAGGTCAGTGAGTATGAAGGTCATGAAAGAAGAAATGGGGGAGGAGGGCTATCGGACCTATATTACCCTAAAGAAAGTAAAAGCATCGGTAGGGATCACCCAGGCCAAATTGCCCTTCGATCTCACTATTGAATAACCCATCCCTCCTTAGAACTTCGCTTAAGCCCGGTTACCCTAAGAGGAAATAAAAAAATATGGCACAAAATTATAATCAGTTCCGCGCTATGCTCGCCATCACCCGGGGGAGCCTGAAAGCCATTTTCAGAAGCCCCTCGTCGGTAGCGTTCAGCTTTGGATTTCCCCTGGTCTTTATCCTGGTCTTCGGATTCATCAATGGTGGAGGACCTACGGTATCCATAGCCCTGGCTAACCGAAACGATTCCACGAATTATGTTATCCGGGCGCTGTTGCATACTCCGTTGGTAAGACTGGCGGATGAAAAGGATACTGCCAACACCCGCAGAGATCTGGAGAAGGGCAGGATCGCAGCCGTATTGTCGCTGGATTCCAGCCAGTCGGCCATGGGATTTACACAATACAGGATTCGTACCCTCACCTCTTCTGCGGCAGGGGATAAATATCCGATGGTAAAAATGGCCCTGGCGCAAACGATCCAGACCATTGAGGACAAAGCGATCCCCGCACAGTACAAATTATTGAGCGTCGAAGAACTCCCCTCTTTGCAGGGGCGAAAATATTCCATGATCGACTTCATCCTCCCCGGTATGCTGGGCTTTTCCCTGCTGAGCGCCGCGGTGTTCGGGGTCGCTTTTTTGTTTTTCAGCCTGCGTCAGCAGCTCGTATTGAAAAGATTCTATGCCACCCCGATCAGCAAAAAATATATAGTCCTGGGAGAAGGACTGGCCAGGGTCCTTTTCCAGTTGATCACGGCAGTGGTCATCATCGTTATCGGGAAATTTGCCTTTCATTTCACCCTGGTGCACGGATGGAGCACTTTCCTGGAAATGCTGGTGCTGAGCCTGTTCGGGCTGATCGTTTTCATGGGCTTCGGTTTTATTATCAGCAGCGTGGCTAAGAGCGAGAGCACCATTCCTCCGTTTGCCAACCTGTTCACCCTCCCCCAGTTCCTGTTGGGGGGGACCTTCTTTTCCACGGAAGCTTTCCCGGGCTGGCTACAGAAGATCTGCGAAATATTACCTTTGAAGCAATTGAATGATGCGATGCGGAATGTGGCTTTCGAAGGGGCCCATCTTACAGATTGCGGCAAGCAATTGGGAATACTGGCCCTCTGGGGAATAGCAGTATATGCCGTCGCTATTAAAGTGTTCAAATGGGAGTAAGGCCCCGGCTCAAAAATCAATAGCATGCGATTCATTAAATTTATTCTTATCAGTGGCATAGCGCTTTTCATCGTGCTGACAGCCTTTTCTTTTCTCTTTCCCTCGCAGATGCGGGTAGGAAGATCCATCAATATTGCCGCTTCCCGCGAAAAAGTAATGGCTGCCGTGGGCGATCTGCGGGCCTGGAGCCAGTGGAATACCTTCATCACGTCTACTCCCCTGACAGGCATGACATTTTCTTCACCTTCTTCCGGAAAGGACGCTTTCCTTAGATCGGACCAGCTCCGGGTAACGGTGCTGGCAGCGGGGCCGGATTCGGTGCGGCTGGACTGGAAACAGACAAAAGGTAAGAGCTTCGTGGAGGGATTCAATCTGCTGCAATTACAAGCTGACAGTCTTACCGTGCAATGCTGGTTTGATTTCCATTTCAGGTGGTATCCCTGGGAGAAATTGGGCCTCCTGGTCTATGATAAAAAATTAGGTCCTGTTATGGAAGAATCTTTAGCCGGGCTTAAACGTTATGTGGAAAACTCTCCCTAACTTTAGCCGCGTTTGATTATTTGATCAATTAAACCACCTTAAAATTAAATAAAACAGTTCTGTATGAAAAAAGCTCTTTTACTGTCAACGATCTTATTTATCGGTTTGGCCGCATTTTGCCAGAAAAAACCTGCAAGTCCACACGATACCCTGAAGACAAAGGATATCACGGTAACCTATGGTCGTCCTTACAAGAAAGGAAGAGAGATCTTCGGAAAGTTGATCCCTTTTGATTCCGTTTATCGTTGCGGCGCTGACGAAGCTACCCAGATCACCTTTGCCAAAGACGCCAAATTTGCCGGCAAAGCGGTAAAAGCCGGTACCTACACCTTGTTCGTTATCCCAGCTGCGAAAGAATGGACCATTATCCTCAATAGCCAGCTCGGCCAATGGGGCGCCTACAAATACCAGCAGTATAAGGACAAGGAT
The DNA here is from genome assembly GCA_036394375.1 of Puia sp. GTDB lineage: Bacteria > Bacteroidota > Bacteroidia > Chitinophagales > Chitinophagaceae > Puia. The sequence continues at coordinate 8,685 of DASWFF010000037.1, read as the reverse complement.
GTGCTGCATGTAATGGTGCCTGTCAAGAACCTGTCCACCCCGGTGGAGCAGCTTACCATTGCCGCACCAGGCAAGGACCTGACTATTGCCTGGGACAATACAGAAGTTGCGATCCCTGTAAGCTTCTAACTTATATCTTCTTTAAGACCTGAGAGAGGTTGCCGTTCATCATGGCAGCCTCTTTTTTTTGTGCCCGGGAGGACCACCGGTCCCCCCTTTTTCCCAGGTATCGAAAACTCTTCCTAACTTTAGAGTGGTCTGAACCTATTTGTTTTTTACGCCATTAAAACTTTTTTATATGAGCACTCAGTCCCTTTCTCAAAATTTTTTACTGTTTTCCTTTATCGCCTTTATCGGGTTGTCTGCCTGCGCACAGCAACCCCGCAAGAGCCCCCATGATACCCTTAAAACAAAGGATATCACGGTGACTTATGGCCGTCCTTACAAGAAAGGAAGAGAGATCTTCGGAAAGCTGGAACCCTATGGAAAAATATACCGTTGCGGGGCCGATGAGGCTAGCACTATCACGTTTGCGAAAGACGGCACATTTGGCGGCAAACCTGTTAAGGCCGGAACGTATACCCTGTTTGCCATTCCGAATGAAAGTCAATGGACTATTATTCTGAACTCCCAACTGGGACAATGGGGGGCTTTCAAGTACGACCAGTATAAGGACAAGGATGTATTGCAGGTGACGGTGCCTGTCAAAAACCTGGATACGCCGGTTGAACAGTTTACCATTGCCGCACCGGGCAAGGACCTGACCATTGCCTGGGATAAGACAGAGGTCGCGATCCCTGTAAGCTTTTAATTGAATATAACTGCAAAGGGGCTGCCGGTTCAGCCGGCAGCCCCTTTGCTTTGACTGTTATTGGAGGAATGGTCAAATGATAAATTCAAGATTCTGCCGATAGCTCTCGCCTACCGGGATGGTCTCGTTGCCTGTTTTCAAGCTGTTTTTATCGATTAGGGTAACATAGTTCTTATTGACCAGGTACGAACGATGCACCCTTACAAAGATCTGAGCCGGGAGCAGATGATTCAGGTATTTCATGGTCATATGCGTTAAATAATTCCCTTTAGTAGTGCACAGCAATATATAATCCTTCACAGACTGCGCATACAGCAGTTCGGCGTAGGGTATCTTTAGCAATTTGCCCGATACTTTAAAATAACTATAATTTTTCTGTTCTTCCGGTTCAGGTGGATGCGCTTTCAATAGTTTAGTGATACACTTTTGAAAACGTTCATAAGTGATAGGCTTCAACAAATAGTCGACGGCCTCCAGCTCAAAACCTGTAATGGCGTGATCGGCATAGGCTGTGGTGAAGATCACTGCCGGCGGATTTTTAAGCGACCGCACAAAATCCAGTCCATTAATGCCGGGCATTTTAATGTCCAGGAACATTAGCCCGACCCTTTCGGTATGCAGTACATGGAATGCCTCCAGCGCGTTCATACACTTTTTAACCAGGCCCAACTGCGTCGACCGGTTAATATAATTTTCCAGCACTTCCTGTGCCAATGGCTCATCATCTATAATAATGCACTTGATCATGTTGTTTCCAGCGTTAGAGAGACCTGGTGTTGGTTTGCCTGATCATTAATTTCAAGCCGATGCTTATTGTTGTATAAAATAGTTAATCGTTTAATGACATTCTGCAAACCAATTCCCCTTTTAACAGGATTATTAGCCATTGCAGGTTTGCTGTTGACGACTTCTAAAATCAGTTCATTTTCTGTCAGACAAACCACAATATTTATAAAACCGCTTGATGTTTCCTGCTCCAGTCCATGTTTAAAAGCATTTTCAACAAAGGGAAGTAAAAGCAGAGGCTCTATATGAACATCGTCAGTAATGCCCTGTACATCGAATTGTATCGTGTTATTGACAGGCTGACGCATCTTTTCTACCGCGATATAATTCGACAGGAATTCGATCTCCCTGGCCAGTAATACCGTTTTATGGTCGGCCTCGTATAAAATATAACGCATCATCTCGCCTAGCCTGGCCACCATCGGGGCCGTGTCGGCCGACTGCTTCAGCGCCAGTGAGTAGATATTATTGATAGTGTTAAAAAAGAAGTGAGGATGGAGCTGCGCTTTCAGATAAGTAAGTTCCGATAGCAATTGCTGCTCTTTCAGCGCTTTCATTTGCTCATCCTGATTCAACGACCGGATCAGGAAAGCAAAGCCGACAATGGGTACAACACATCCGATCAGCAAATAATTGATAGCGAAATATAAATGAGCCCTGCTAAGATCCTTTAAAGCCCGTGCTCTTAACTTATCGGAAACGAACCCCATTTTACTGACAAGCCAGTTGACCGCGTAGGTATCGTAAAAATGGACAAGGGGGATGAACAGAAGGATACTTAGGACGATAGGAATTACCCGCCTGCTAAAAACATACTGCTTTAAAAATAACCAGTAGTAGGCTGCGTAAAGTATAAAAGAGGAAGTACCGTAAACAGCCCTATATTCCAGTGCACTTACAAAATTCCAGATATTGTTCTTTTCATAGTAGCCATATTCAAGGTCGCTGATGAAAGAAGTGATATAAATAAGGAATACAAAAAAGATTATCTCTATTATAAGATATTTCCAATTTTTCTTATCGTGCAAACCAGACATAAGAGCAAAGTAAAGATTATTTGGCAACCGCCTTTTCGCAAGTCGTGACTTTTAGACTAAAGGGGTTGTTTTTTAGACGAAATCCAAAACCAGGCTGCCGGTCAAATTTATCAGGCGTTTCGTCTAATTTTAAGAATAAAGCTTTTCGCGTCTGGTAGATTTGTGTATAAAATCAAAAAGGATGCATCATTTAAAGAAGATCTTTATCTTAGTAATATTGTCAATTCTTTCATTTTCAGGGATTGCCCAGGGCTTTAAAATTGAAGGTACGGCCATCGGCATAAAAGACAGCGCCTGGCTTTATCTGCGTACAGCCAACCCTGAGATCGACCTCGATTCGGCAATGGTCATTAGCGGAAGATTCACCTTGTCCGGGAAAATAAAGGGAAAAGCAGCCCATGTATACCTGCATACGGCCCGATACACCGACTACGTCGGTTTTTGGATTGAAAATGAGAGCATAAGCATGGATGTTAAAGCTGGCGAATTTAAGCAGGCGGTCATTAAAGGCTCCGACGTGGCAATGGAAGATAAACGACTGTCCGACACCGCAATGTCCCTTACAAACAGGCAGGATAGCTTACAGCAGTTCTATAAGAATTATGTAAAGACGCATCCACAATCGCCGATAGCGGTCGATCTGCTGAACGTATACTCCACTACCTGGGGGAAGAACGTCGTAAAGCCATTATATCGATGCCTGAGCTCAGAAATGAAAAATACCCGCTCCGGGAAGGAGGTCCGCCAATACATTGCAGTAAACAAAGACATTAGAGTGGGGGATAGATATATGGACTTTAAACAGCTGAACGCAAAAGATAAAAAGATAAAGTTATCTGCTATTAAAGGGAAATACATTCTGCTGGATTTTTGGGCTTCCTGGTGCGGTCCATGCCGGGAAGAGAACCCTAAACTTGTTAAAACCTATGAACTGTTTAGAGGCAAAGGACTGTCCATTTTGGGGGTTTCTCTCGATGATAACAAAGCCTCCTGGCTGAAAGCCATTAAAGAGGACCACCTTTCCTGGGAAAACGTAACCGACCTCCATGGCAGCAAAAACAACGCGGCTTTGATCTATGGCATCTACGCCATTCCCAGCAATTTCCTGATCGATGAAAAAGGGATCATCATTGCTAAAAACTTACGGGGTAAGGCTTTGGAGATTAAACTACAGGAATTATTGCCGTAACGGAACAGCTCCTCGCCTTATTTGCCTGTTTCCCCGACTGGCTCCGGGTGCGAGGACATCTGCCTCTCCAGGAACTTTTCCAGGAAAGTATAGACCTGCTGCAATTCCTGCGCTGTTATACAATAAGGCGGCATGATATATACCGTATTGCCCAGCGGGCGGAGATAGATCCCGTTTAATAAGGACTCCCGGGTAATGTCGGCGCCGATCGTATTGATATATCCATCTTCCCCGGCCTCGACCTCGAAAGCGATAATGGTGCCCAGGACTCGTATATTTTTGACGAGGGGATTGCCCTTTATTTTCTCTGCAAATGACAGGTGCTGGCGGGAAATTGTCTGCATCTGTTCCAGGCAATCTTTCTGCAGCAACAGGTCGAGACTGGCCAGGGCGGCGGAGCAGGCCAGCGGGTTGGCCGTGAAGGAATGCCCATGAAAAAGGGTCTTTCGTTTATCGTCGCTGAGAAAAGCCTCGAAGATCTTCTCCGTAGTGGCCGTGACGCCCAGCGCCATGGTCCCTCCCGTCAGGCCCTTGCTGAGACAAATAATATCAGCTTTGTTCCGGAGATATTCCCCCGCGAATAGTTTGCCGGTCCGGCCAAACCCCGTGAGGACCTCATCCGCTATGCAAAGGATATCCTGCGATTTTACCATGTCCAGCAATGGGTCCATCAGGCCGGCCTCATAGATCCGCATACCGCCGGCGGCCTGTAAAAGGGGCTCATACAAAAAACAGGCTATTCCCGGGCCCTCTTGCCGGATAAAGGACCGGAGCCCTTCTATATTCCCGGCCGTAGGCGTATCTATGAAGATCACCTCGAACAGGTAATCCTGGAAAGAGGCCGTAAACACGCTTCTTTCACTCACGCTCATAGCTCCGAACGTATCGCCATGATAGGAGTTCCTGAAAGCCAGTATCTTATTGCGGGGCCTGGCCCCCTCCTGGTTATTCCAGTACTGGATAGCCATTTTTATTGCTACTTCCACGGCAGTGGACCCGTTATCGGAATAGAATACCTTGGAAAAGTCGCCGGGCAGAATGGGCAACAGCCTTTCCGCCAGCCGCACGGCCGGCTCATGGGTAAAACCGGTAAAGATGACCTGCTCCAGCTTTTTGGCCTGCTCATAGATCTTTTCAGCAATATAAGGATGCCCATGGCCATGAATGGTCACCCACCAGCTACTGATAGCGTCAATATAGGAATTGCCTTTCTCATCGAACAACAAACTACCTTTGCCCTGTACAGCCGCTATAGGAGGAAGCTGATTCTTATGTTGGGTATAAGGATGCCAGATCACCTGCCGGTCCCTTTCCGTTAAAGTTATTACCATAATAAGGCAAAGTTAGGGGTCGGACCGGGAATAGGATGATCGGGATGCAACGGTCGTACAAGTTTAATTGTCAACATTGCTAATTAAGGACGAATGGATTATCGCCAGTTGGTAAAAGACTGTGAAAAGGGGAATGCGGCTGCGCAAAAGCGGCTGTATGAGCATTTTGCCGGGCCAATGCTGGGGATTTGCTATCGGTATACCAAATCCATGGCCGATGCAGAGGATGTATTGCAGGAAGGGTTCATCATGGTATTCAAAAATCTTCATCAATTCAGCTTTTCAGGAGAATTGGGGGGATGGATTCGGAGGATCATGGTCAATACAGCCATTAATTACCTGAAAAAACATAGCCGGTATCAAACGGACCTGTTATTCACCGATGGGATCCTCCATCCCGTGTCCAATGATGACCCGGAAGTATCCCTGAACACCAAGGAATTGGCCGAGCTGATCCGTCAATTGCCGCCAGGATACCAGGCTATTTTTAACTTGCACGCAGTAGAAGGATATAGTCACGTGGAGATCGGCAAGATATTAGGCATTCATGAAGGAACTTCCCGTTCGCAATATGCGCGGGCCAGGGCTTTGCTGATAAGCTGGATAAAAAAAACTTCAGCCGCAACCAAAAATGAGACCTATGCACGACCCTAAAACATCCGATAGAGAGGTGCAGCGTTTCGAAAAAGAAGTGCAGCAAAAAATGGAGGAGCTGGAATTCAGCCCTTCCGCCGCAGTGTGGGCAAACGTAGAAAAGGCGGTGAGAGTAGAGAAGAAACGCCGGGTTCCCTTCTTCTGGCTGTTCTTTTTACCGGCTCTCCTGCTGATGGGCGGTGCAGGGTTCTATTTCATGGGTAGCCATAAGAACCCCTCTTCTCTCAACGCTAACAAGATGACCGGGCAGGCATCGAAGGCCGCAAAAGGCAGCGGCAGGTCTAATGACCAACCCGGCAACAGTCAACCCATAAATGACCAACAGCCCGGCGATCAACCCGCCAATTCCCCCCAACCCGGAAATGCTACACTGGCAAATACCCAGCCGGTCAATGACCTGCCGTCAACAGACCCGCTAAAAAAACTTAACCAACCCACAAAGAACGATCAGGCCCCGGTACCAACAAAATTGCCCATCGACGAACCGACAGCCTCCGGTGCTTCCCGCTCTAACACCCTCCGGCCCGAAGCAACGGCCGCTGCCGCTACTACCCACGCCAGGACCCACAGGACCTCCTCCCGGCACCTGGCCGGAAAAGGAATCGCAAACCCTCTGACCGAAGAAGATCCCGGTTCCCGGGATCAATCCCTTGCCGCCAATACAAAGCCCCTTGATCAATCAACGATAGGAAAGGGAGATGCAATCCCTCTCGATAAACCGGCAGCATCGGCCAGCATCCATCTCAACCCCGTCAATGTAAAAAGCATTGTTGGCATACAGGCTGCCCCCCTGGCCAAAAGCCCCGCCCTCGCCAGGACCCGGCTCACTCCCAAACGAGCCTGGGAAGCCGGCTTTACAGGAGGTGTAGGCATGTCCTCCCTCAACCAGACCCTGTTTAAGAGATCGGCCGTCACGGCGAACGACACCCGGAATCTCGCCGCCCCCATTCCTGTTACAGGAGCAGCGGCGCCAACTTATGTTTCCAAAATACGGCCCGACCTCTCTTTCTGGGCAGGTATATTCGTGCAGAAGGCCATTCTGAACAATATATCCGTTTCCATTGGGCTGAATCTGCATTATTATTCCACCAAAGTGTATACGGGCGAAAAAGTGGTCAATAACGCCTCCAACTATTATTATTATACCTCCTCTTCTTCGCTGTTGGCCTATGCGGCAGCGCCGACCCCGGCACAATCTTACCCGTACTATGCCGCTGGCGACAAACAGACCTTTATCAACCGCTATTATTTCCTGGAGATCCCGGGATCCATACAGTGGCAGATCAGCCATAACCGGATTATGCCCCTGTTCTGGGAAGTGGGCGGGTCCCTGTCTTATCTGATGAGCTCCAACGCCATTTATTACAACAGCAAGGCCGGCGTCTATTATAAAGACGGCAATGTCTCCAATAAGACCCAGTTCAACGTCTCGACCGCCCTGATGGTCGGCATACCTCTTAAGGGATTGCAAATGCAGGTGGGCCCTCAGTTGCAATATGGCTTTACCAACCTGCTAAATACACAGAGCTCCGGCGGACAGCATTTGTTCTATGGGGGGCTGAAACTGGTGATATTCCCGGGCAAATCGCATAAGATCGACCGGCATCGGTTCAGGGAGGAATGACGGCAATCAATAACAAACCATTCAGGGAGCAATAAAACGGAGATTGCGCTGGATCCCCGCATATTTGGTACGCTTCAGCGCAGAGTGCCGGAAGATCTCCCGGAAGCCTTCTTCCGTCAGCTCTTCCCAGTCTGCGGTGCTGAAATTCAGAATGGCAGGTATGGGAGCAAAAGCCGTCTCCCGGGTAGGCTTGGAAAACCGGTTCCAGGGACAAACATCCTGGCAGGTATCACAACCGAACAGCCAATCCTGGAATTTCCCCTTCATCGCCTCGGGGATCAATTGATCCTTCAATTCTATCGTGAAATAAGAGATACATTTACTGCCGTCTACCACCTTGTTGTCTAAAATAGCTTCGGTGGGGCAGGCGTCGATACATTTCCGGCAGGTGCCGCAATAATCCCCCGCAAAAGGAGTGTCCACCTCCAGTTCCAGGTCGACGATCAGCGTGGCGATAAAAAAGAAGGAACCGGCCTGTTTGTTCAGCAGGTTGCCATTCTTACCTACCCAGCCCAGCCCGCTGCGCACCGCCCAGCTTCTTTCCAGCACAGGAGCGCTGTCCACGAATCCACGTCCATTCACTTCCCCGATCTGCTCCCGTATCTGCACCAGCAATTTTTTCAATTTATCCCGGATCACTTCATGATAATCTTTCCCATAGGCATATTTGGCTACCCTCGGCGCTGTCTCCCGTGGATCTGCCTCCCGTGAGGTCACCCTCGGCGCCCCCTCCTTCGGACCCGCCTCCCGCAACGCCACCTCCCCCGGAAAATAATTCAATAACAGGGTGATCACGGATTTAGCCCCGGGTACGAGCCGGGAAGGATCGATCCTTATATCAAAATAATTTTCCATATAGGCCATCGAGCCGTTCATGCCTTTATTTAGCCAGGATTCCAGCCGGCGGGCATCGTCGTCCAATACCTCTGCCCTGGCGATCCCGCAATGTTCGAATCCCAGGTCCCGGGTCCATTGTTTGATAAGATTGGTATGGTTGTTTTTTAACAAGTACACTGTTTATTACCCCCCGGTGATATGAAAAAATTCCGCAATTTATTTAATTTGTCGCCGTTTATTGCTTAATTGCGTTACGATGAATCCCCTAAACCTGGTTGCCCCGATAGCAATACTCCTATCCCTATGCCTGCCGCAAAGCTATTGCGCCGCCCAGGAGAAATCAAAAAATCAGACCGCAACCCCGGCGCCGGCCGATTTTGAAGTCCCGGCGTCTTCCATCATCGACAGCAACACCA
>DASWFF010000036.1:0-97049 GCA_036394375.1 Puia sp. | reverse complement strand
CCGCATAAAACCGCAGACAGCATTTCTGCCGATATGAACCGGGCGGTAAAGATCTTTCTGTATACTTCTATGGTGACTATAATAAAATAGGATAGATAGACAATACCCCATAAACTGTGTAAATCGCTGTGCCCTATATTCGTGATCCAATGACTGAGTATACTTAAAAGAATATTGGCGATGATCAATACCAGTATGACTAGCCGTAGCTTTTTATTCTTATAAAAAACGATCAACCCGACCAGCATATTCTGAAAGGGGAGTGTCTCTTCAATAAGCCATGAACAGGCAGCAGGGAAAAAGATATCCCCGAAGATGAGCACCAGGAAGCTGATCAGTAAAGTCTCATATTTTCTCCTTTCAATGTATAACCTGATTTTTGTCATTGCGCTTACTATTTTAATTTACACCGGTCGCGCCGGCGATGGAAAGTAAAAATAGTTCCGCTCCACAGGTTCTATTTGCCAAATTAGGTGAACGGGACAAATTTGGCGACGAAACAATTTTTCGATCCTGGGTTTTATACATTCATTAACAATGGGTTACCTTAGTCCCCGGGTTTTTGACTAAAATTTGTATCTGATGGGGAAAAAAGCGATTATCATCGGCGCAGGACCGGCAGGGCTCACTGCGGCTTATGAGTTATTAAAAAGGACGGATATCCAGCCCGTACTATTGGAAAAATCGGGAGATATCGGGGGAATCTCCAAGACGGTCAACTTCAAAGGAAATCGTATCGATATCGGCGGACACCGCTTTTTCTCCAAATCCGACCGGGTCATGCACTGGTGGCTGCAAATTTTACCCTTACAGGACATAGAGATCAACGGGCTTTCCATTCACTACCGCAATCAATCCCGGCAACTGCCGGTAAAGCCGCCAGCCGATCCCCGACTTGCCGACCCCGGGCCGGCCGACCCGGACAAAGTCATGCTCATCCGCCCCCGTCTGTCCAGGATCTATTTCCTTCGCCAATTCTTCAACTACCCGATCCGGTTATCGGCCGATACTTTACGCAAATTAGGCATCTCCAGGACTACCGGCATCCTGCTCTCTTATATAAAGGCGCGCTTGCTGCCCCGCCCTGAACCCAAATCCCTGGAAGACTTCCTCATCGGCCGCTTTGGCTCCCGGTTATACGAGCTCTTTTTTAAGGATTATACGGAAAAGGTATGGGGCGTTCCCTGCAAGGATATCTCAGCGGAGTGGGGGGCGCAGCGTATTAAAGGAGTGTCTTTCGGCGCAGCGTTCCGTCACGCGGTCCGGTCTGCCCGACGATCGGCGAAAGATAAGGAAGAGATCTTCCAGAAAGATACGGAGACCAGCCAAATTGAACGATTTATGTACCCCAAATTCGGACCGGGACAACTCTGGGAAGAGGTAGCCCGGCAGGTGCAGGCCATGGGAGGGGAGATCCATCTCCACCAGGATGTACAGGCCATTCATACAGCCCCCTCCCGGGTACTTGCCATAGAAGCCACCAACAGCCAGACGGGACAACGCTCCACTTTCGAAGGAGATTATTTTTTCTCGACGATGCCCGTCAGCGAACTGATCGCAGGAATAAAGTCCCCCGTACCCAAAACAGTACAAGAGGTGGCGGCCGGTCTGCAATACAGGGATTTCATCACCGTGGGAGTCCTTTTGCAAGAACTCGCCGCCCCCGGCAAAAGACCGGGCGAATTTCAGCCCCTTTCCCTGAAAGACACCTGGATCTATATCCAGGAAAAAGAAGTGAAAGTTGGCCGCCTCCAGCTCTTCAATAACTGGAGCCCCTTCCTGGTAAAAGATCCTGCCACCACCTGGCTGGGAATGGAATATTTCTGTAATAAGGGCGATGAGTTCTGGAACCGGACGGATGAGGATATCCGGCAGTTCGCCGGAGAAGAGCTGGAAAAGATCGGGCTGGCCCGTCAGTCGGCTATATTGGATACGGTGGTCATACGCATGGAAAAAACATACCCTGCCTATTTTGGCACCTATGAGAATTTCGATCTCGTCCGTGACTATACGGACAGTTTTCCCAACCTCTTCCTGATAGGCCGCAACGGGATGCATAAATACAATAATTCCGACCATTCCATGCTGACGGCCATGGTAGCAGTAGACAATATCTGCAACGGAATTACCGATAAATCCAATATCTGGTCCATCAACACAGAACAGGAATATCACGAAGAGACGCCAAAGGCGTCTCGGCCGAAGGCCCATCATTAGACCCGGGCCTTTGGCCTGCCGGGCCGAAGGTCCGCTCTCGACAACGTCAATCAGGCTGTATTTCCGTCGATCCCCTCACCACGAGCACGGAAGGAATGACGAGCGGCTGCTTTTGCCGGACCGCCTTGCCTTCCAACTCCCTGAACAACAGGGAAGCCGCTTCCTTTCCCATCTCAAAAGCCGGCTGCGTGATCGTCGTGAGCGATGGATTCAGCAGCATGGCGGAAGGAAGATTGGAGAACCCGATTACTTTCACCTGCCCGGGTATGCGCAATTGCAGCTCCTGGCAGGCCAGGTAAATACCGGTCACCAGCTTTTCCACCGTAGCGATCACCCCATCGGGAGCGTCGGGACCGCTCATAAGGCCGGTAAGGATCCGGTGGTTGACAGCCGGATCATGCGTGCAGGCGATGATATCCGATCCTTGCCAGGGCAGATGGTGATTTGTCATCGCTTGCTTATATCCTTCCATTCGCTGATGACTGATAGACAGGTCCGGCGAGATAAACAGGAGCGCCACCCGCCGGCAACCGCGGCTTAGTAGATGCTCCGTCGCTTTATAAGCGCTCTCGAAATCATCGGTAACGACTTTAGCAGTATCGATATCTTCACAGACCCTGTCGAAGAAGACGATCGAAATACCTTTCTCCTGCAACTCCCTTATGGAAGAAGAGTCCCTGGTCTCGGAACTTACGGAAATTAATATGCCGTCAGCCCGGCCTCCCCGGAGATCCTGTAAAATGGTCTCCTCTTTCCGGCAACTCTCATGCGTGAGCCGGATCAGGATATGATAGCCTTTCTCCTGTGCAACAGCTTCCACTCCGTCTATCACCTGTGCAAAGAAACTATCTGCCACTTCCGGCAGGATCATGGCGATCGTCTTGCTTTTTTTGTTGCGCAGCCCGCTGGCATATGGATTGGGGGTGTAATTCAGCTCTTTGGCAAGGTCCAGCACCCTTTGCCGGGTCTTTTCAGGGATCTCATAGCTGTTGGTCAATGCTTTAGACACAGTGGCGGTAGAAAGCTGCAAGGCTTGGGCCAGCATTCGGAGCGTTACATTTCCCATAAATGACCGGATAAAAAGGGCGTCTTTTTACGAAAACGGTTAAGCAAATAATTGTACGAACCGGTGTAAGATCGTAAAAAAAGATGGTTAATTTACAGAACACTATCAAATTAACCGACAACGATTTAAACAATGAATGCCATGAATTCCAACAACCTTTCCGCCTCCGAAACCAACCCGCTCTCTTCCCTCGATGTATGGGAAGATGACCTTCTGGAACGTTACCCCGATCCGGAGACCATCGCCAGGGACAAATCCACCGAAGAATACCGCAACTACGAAGACCCTAAAAGGGAGTCCGTAAAGGAATTCTACCGGCTGAATCATACCTATCAGACCTATGACTTCGTAAAACAGAAACAAACCGAGTTCCTGAAATTCGATAAAAAGGAAATGTCCGTTTGGGACGCTTTTAATTTTCTGAACCAGCTGGTGGACGATTCCGATCCCGACACGGACCTGGACCAGTTCCAGCATTTACTGCAGACCTCCGAAGCGATCCGGGCCGACGGTCACCCGGACTGGATGGTCCTGGCAGGGCTCTTCCACGATATGGGAAAGACCCTCTGCCTGTTCGATGAGCCCCAGTGGGCCGTCGTAGGGGACACCTTCCCCGTGGGTTGCGCCTATTCGGAAAAGATCGTCTATCCAGAATTCTTTAAGAACAACCCGGATTACGAAAACCCGGTCTATCAGACAAAATATGGGATTTATTCTCATGGATGCGGACTGCGGCAAGTCGATCTGTCCTGGGGACACGATGAATACGTCTACAACATGATGAAAGACTATCTTCCGGAACCGGCTCTCTATATGTTGCGCTACCATTCTTTTTATTCCCAGCACCGGGAGAATGGGTACGATCATCTGATGGACGACCATGACAGGGAAATGTTCAAATGGGTGAAACTATTCAACCCCTATGACCTGTATTCCAAGAACCCGACTCCCCCGAATTGGCAGGAACTTCGGCCTTATTACGAAGACCTGGTAGCTAAATATTTACCCGCTACCTTGAAATTTTGACAAATCAGAACTTTTAATAGCAAACCAGGCGCGCCCGCGTGAGCGCCTGGCTTTTTTTTGGCTTTTTTTACGTTTGTTTGCTTATGAATAATCAACTCGTCTCCTGGGACTATATCGTTTTTATAGCCTATTTCATTCTCGTTTCCTGCTACGGTTACTGGATCTATCACAAAAAAGGAAAGGCGGCTACCAATACTAAAGACTTTTTCCTGGCGGAAGGCTCCCTCACCTGGTGGGCGATAGGGGCTTCCATCATCGCTTCCAATATTTCTGCGGAACAATTCATCGGGATGAGTGGAGATGGCTTCTTTGCCGGCATCGCCGTAGCCGTTTATGAATGGCTGGGAGCGATCGCCCTCATCATCGTGGCGGTTTTCTTCATGCCCGTGTACCTGAAGAACAAGATCTACACCATGCCGCAATTCCTGAAAACCCGCTATAATGAGACCGTAGCCCTGATCATGTCCGTTTTTTGGCTGTTCCTCTATATTTTTGTCAATCTGACCTCTATTCTTTACCTGGGCGCCCTGGCGATCAATGGCTTGCTGGGCGGCGGTTATTTCCATATCGTCATGATCGTACTGGCTTCCTTTGCCCTCCTCATCACCCTGGGCGGAATGAAGGTCATTGGCTATACCGATGTGATCCAGGTAGCGGTCCTCATGATCGGCGGCCTGGCGACTACCTATATGGCGCTTACCCTGGTCAGCGAAAAGTTCGGGTTCGGCAAAGACATCATAGCAGGATTTAATGTCCTGCTCAGGGACGCGCCGGATCATTTTCACATGATCTTCCCCAAACCCGCCGCCAATGCCCCGCAGCTGAACGTCAATAAATACCTCATCCTCCCGGGCATCACCATGTATTATGCCGGTCAGTGGATCAACAACCTGAATTATTTCGGTTGTAATCAGTATATCACGCAACGGGCCCTGGGCGCTAACCTGCCAACTGCCCGCAACGGGATCCTATTTGCCGGTTTCCTGAAACTGCTGATGCCGGTCATCGTCATGCTGCCGGGTATCGTAGCCTGGGTATTGTACAAGAACGGTCATCTCCCCCAACTACTCGGAGGGCGCAAGGACAATGCCTATACGGCCATCCTCGGCTTCCTGCCGAATGGATTGAGAGGACTGTCCATAGCGGCTTTGACGGCGGCTATCGTGGCTTCGCTCGCGGGAAAGGCCAATAGCATCTCTACCATCTTTACCCTGGATATTTACAAGAAATACATCAACACCGGCGCCAATGAGAAAAAAATGGTGTGGACGGGACGCCTGGCTATCTTACTGGCAATGATCACGGCCATTCTCTTCACCTGGAAGGATCTCCTGGGTATCAGTGGCGACGGGGGATACACCTTCATTCAGAAATATACCGGTTATATCAGTCCGGGTGTTTTTGCGACATTCATCCTGGGCATGTTTTGGAAACGGACGACAGGCGCGGCTGCCATTGCAGGCATCGTGGCCGGGTTCGCGGCTTCGGTCTTCTTCGGACAGCTTGCGGTGAGGGTGTTTGGTGCTGATACCTGGCTTTACACGGCTTTCATGAATAGCAAGGGTGTCTACGAAATTCCCTTTTTCATTTGCATGGGCTGGTCCTTCTTCTTCACCGTTGTTTTAATGGTAGGCATCAGCCTGGCCGGACCGCGTATCAATCCCCAGGCTTTCCAGCTCGACAAAGAGATGTTCCGCCTCCGGCCCGCCAACTGGGTGCTGATCGTCTTTATCCTGCTGGTCTTTTCTGCCCTCTATGTGCGGTTCTGGTAAAAATCTTATCTTTCCTGCTGATTTATAATCAAGGCTTTACGACCGTTTCAAAAAATAATCTTTTCATGAGACAACTTTTCTTCACGGCTCTTACCCTCAGCATCCTTACGCTTACCGGCAGTACACGTCTGTCGGCCCAACCCTGGCAGCCAGACTGGAAATCCCTGGACCAGCGCCCCGTTCCGCAATGGTATAAGGACGCCAAATTCGGGATCTTCATTCACTGGGGCGTCTACTCCGTACCCGGCTACAGCAAAAAAGGAGAATACGCCGAATGGTATCAGGAAGGCCTGACCCGCGGGGACACCGCCCGGAGGAACTATCATAAAAAGAAATTCGGCGACCTCACGTATTATGAACTGGCCGACCAATTCAAAGCCGAGCTATATAAGCCCGACGAATGGGCGCAGGTAATAGAAAAGTCAGGAGCGAAATACGTCGTCCTCACTTCCAAGCATCACGACGGCTTTGCCAACTGGCCCAGCAAGGAAACGGCAAAAGCCTGGAAATTCCCCTGGAATGCCGGGAATGCGGGCCCACACAGGGACCTGCTCGGCGATCTCTTCACCGCCATCCGCAAGACATCCGTACACCCGGGCCTGTATTATTCTTTGTACGAATGGTATAATCCCCTTTGGCTGAAAGATAAGCCCGCTTATGTATCCGGCTACATGTGGCCCCAGATGCAGGACCTGATCAATACCTACCAGCCGGAAGTCCTTTGGACGGATGGGGACTGGGAGGGCAGCGATACCCTGTTCCAATCGAGAGAGTTCCTGGCCTGGCTGTATAATGAGAGCCCGGTAAAAGACAAGATCGTCACCTACGATCGCTGGGGAAAGGGTATCCGCTTCCACCATGGAGGCGTCTACACCCCCGAATATCAGCCCGATGCCGACTTTGAAGATCACTACTGGGAAGAGAGCAGGGGAATGGGATTCTCGTACGGCTACAACAGGGAAGAAGATGCCTGGGATTATAATTCCGCCCGGGCCCTTGTATTCCAGCTGATCGACAAAGTGAGCCGGGGAGGGAATTTCCTGTTGGACATTGGCCCCGACGAACACGGTAAGATCCCCCCGATCATGCAGGAGCGCCTGCTCCAGATCGGCGATTGGATGAAGATCAACGGAGAGGCGATCTATGGGGCCTCCCGCTGGAAGACTCCTGCGCAATGGGGAAAAGGACGGCGCGATTACAAGCCCGCTACCGGCAGTGGCGACCTCCTGCTCAAACTCACGGTGGATCCAGACTCCGGCTACGCAGTCAAAGAATGTTTCTTCACCTACAATGCCGGCCAGAAAGATCTGTACGTGATCCTTCCCAAATGGCCCGGCGCTTCTTTCACGATTAGTAACCTGCCGCTTTCTCCCGGTACCCGGATCGAAATGCTGGATACGCATACATCCCTTTCCTGGCGCCGTGCAGGCAATAACTGTATCGTCACCCTGCCGGCCTTTGACCCTAACCGGATCAAATCCCAGTTCGCTTACGTTCTTAAAATACCCCAACAAAGTCTATATGCCGCTCGCCCGTAAACGATCTTGTCTTCTGCTGGTCACCCTGTTCACCGTCCTGCTCTCCAATACAGAAGGAGCTTTCGGTCAACAGCTTCCTGCGCCACAGCCTGAACCCGGAGCCGCCGTCCCCCTTCGGGGACATTTCAATTTTGATGAAGGCTGGAAATTTCACCCGGGACATGCGACAGATCCTCATCGGGATTTTAATTATGGCATAGCCAATATCCTGGCTAAAACCGGGGATGCCGGCAACACTTGCATTAAAATGGATTTCGACGATAAAAGCTGGGCTTCCGTGCAACTCCCCCATGACTGGGTCGTCGCCCTGCCTTTCGAACACGTAGCTAACGGCGATGTAGATGCGCATGGATATCACGCCGTGGGAGGCCTCTTCCCGGAGAATAGTGTCGGATGGTATCGTAAGACCTTTATAGTCCATAGAGCCGATTCCGGAAAACGATTCGTACTGCAATTCGACGGTATCTTCCGCGATAGTAAAGTATGGATCAATAACTGTTACCTGGGCGGCCACTTCAGCGGCTACAGCGGCTCTTCCTACGATATCACGGACTTCCTCCGCTTTTCGGGAAAGAACACCATCGTGGTCAGGGTGGATGCCAGCCAGTATGAAGGCTGGTTCTATGAAGGCGCCGGCATTTACCGCCATGCCTGGATGAATGTCTTCGACAACCTGCACATCGCTTCGGATGGAGGTGTGTACATCCATACCACCAGCACGAACGACCGGGCCACGGTGACAGTAGCCACACAGGTAGAGAACAGGGGCCTGCAGGCAGCCGATGCCTCTATTGTCACTTATATCACCGACCGGGATGGCAAACGACTGGCGCAAAGCCGGGACCAGCCCCTTTCCCTGGCTGTGAACGGCAAACAGACCGTTCAGGACTCGGTAACCATCGCAACCCCCAATCGTTGGTCCCTGAACAATCCTTACTTATACAGGGCCGTGTCGATCGTCCGATCGGGCGGTAAGATCGTGGACAGCGTCAACACCCGGTTCGGCATCCGCACCGTCACCATCGACAAGGATAAGGGACTATTCCTGAATGGCCAACCGGTAAAAATACAGGGAGTCTGTTGCCATCAGGACCATGCCGGCGTAGGCAGCGCCCTGCCGGATTATTTGCAGTACTACCGGATACAATTGCTGAAGGAAATGGGTGTTAATAGTTACCGCACCAGTCATAATCCTCCCACGCCGGAACTGCTGGATGCCTGTGACAGCCTGGGGATGCTGGTATTGGACGAGACCCGCCTGCTGAACAGTGGCGCCGAATACGGTGCAGAATGGGAGAAGCTGATCCTGCGGGATCGTAACCACCCCAGCGTCTTTATGTGGTCCATCGGCAACGAAGAATGGATGATCCAGACCTCGGAAACGGGTAAACGCATCGCGCAAAATCAACTATTAAAACAACAGGAGCTCGATCCCTATCGTACCTGCACCTATGCCGCCAATGTGGGCAATGAGTGGCATGGTGTCAATGAAGTGATCCCGGTTCGTGGCTTCAACTACCATCTGCCGGATATAGATCCCTATCGAAAAGACCATCCCGACCAACCCGTTATGGGTTCGGAAATGGCCAGCACCGTGTCCACCCGGGGTATTTACGAGACGGATACCGTCCATGCCTATGTGCCGGATTATGACAGCGTCTATCCTCCCTGGGCCAGCACGGCGGAACAATGGTGGCGCATAGCGGCCGGCCGGGAATGGTACATGGGCGGATTCGCCTGGACAGGTTTTGACTACCGCGGAGAACCGACTCCCTTCCAATGGCCGGATATCAATTCGCATTTCGGGATCATGGACATGTGCGGCTTTCCTAAAACAGTGTATTATTATTACCAGTCCTGGTGGACGGACAAAGATATCCTGCATATAGCGCCTCATTGGAACTGGCCCGGAAGAGAAGGTAAGTCCATCCCGGTTTGGGTGAATACGAATGCGGACAACGTGGAATTGTTCCTCAACGGCAAGAGCCTGGGCAAAAAAGAAATGCCCCGCAACGGCCACCTGGAATGGATGGTGAATTACGCCCCCGGCAAGCTGGACGCCGTGGCATACAAACAAGGAAAAAAGATCACAGCTTTCGTGCAGACTACCGGCCAGCCATATAGGATCATCGCGACCCCGACCAAAAAATCTCTTCTCCCCGATGGTAAGGACGCCACCGTCTTCAATATCACCGTAGTGGATCAGAAGGGGTTGGAAGTGCCCGATGCGGCCAACCTGGTGCATTTTTCCGTTTCCGGCCCTGCAAAGATCATCGGGGTAGGCAATGGAGATCCCAGCAGCCATGAGCCGGATCAATATCCCGGCGCCGGTTGGCAACGGCATCTGTTCAATGGGAAATGCCAGGTGATCATCCAGTCTGATCTCCCGGAGCAGCTAAACTCCGTCGCTCCGCCAGGTAATATCCGCTTCCGCGCAGAAAGAGAAGGCCTGCAGGGAGCAAGCGTCGATCTGTTTATTGTAAAATAGGATCCTTCTCAGTAGGAGCCGTCACTATGATAGCAGCCCAGCCTCCGCCGGGAGCCAGCTTTATGGGCAGCTTGCTTTCCCTGGTCACTGTTTGAATGACCTTTTTATAATCATTCCCATAGCGATTTGCATTAACACCGTCCTGCATGATTTCTATCGTATAATTTCCCTCCCCCAGGAAAGAAAGATCGACCGTCATTTCCCTCGGTGTCCAGTCCGTCATCGCACCGAGATACCATTGACTATCCTTCTTCCGGGCAATTAAAATATAATCGGATACCTTTGCCTTCAACACATGGGTCTCATCCCAGGTAACAGGAATTTTGGAAATAAACGCTGTGGATTCCGGCTCCCTATAATAGTTGGAAGGATTGTCAGCCAGCATTTGCAAAGGACTTTCAAACACCACATACATGGCTATCTGATGGCATCGCGTGCCCATGCTCATGGGTTGGTCAAAGACTGCCCTGAAGCTTTTTTTGTTGGCATTGTGCATAGCGCCGGGAGTATAATCCATAGGTCCCGCAACCATCCTGGTAAAGGGTAACATAAGATTGTGCTCCGGCGTAACTTCCTCACTCCATTTGTTATTTTCCGCCCCTTTTACCCCTTCATGACTAATGACATTCGGATAAGCCCTGTGAAGTCCCGCCGGTTTATAAGCTCCGTGAAAATCGACTAATAATTGACGGGCTGCACACGCTTTTGCTACCCTTTCATAATAATTTACCATCCCCTGATCGGCACGTTGCATAAAGTCAACTTTAATGCCTTTTACTCCCCACTCCGCAAATTTATCCAACACGGCTTCCAGGTTTTGCTCCAACGGCTTCCACAGTACCCAAAGAAGAACGCCTACATTTTTAGCCTTACCGTAACTGATCAGTTCCTGCAGATCGATGCCGGGAATAGGGCCACTCAGATCTGTAGTGGTCCTGGACCAACCCTCATCAAGCATAATATATTCTAAATGGTACTTCGCTGCGAAATCAATATAATATTTATAAGTGGCCGTATTCAATCCTGCCCTGAAATCAACTCCATAAATATTATTCGCATTCCACCAATCCCAGGCCACCTTTCCGGGTTTCACCCAACTGGCACCCTGCAGGACGTTTGGCCTCGACAATTTGAACACCATATCGCTTTCTACCAGTTTCCCATCCTCCTGGGTGATAATGAAGGCCCTCCAGGGAAAAGTCCGCGTGCCCTGGGTCCTCGCGATATAATCCCCTTCCCGGGTGATCTTCTCCGTGCGGTCGGGCGCCTTGCCGGGTACGGTCTCCAGCACGGCATTTGGAAATCGCGCTGTCAATGAATTGCCCTTCGTTCCCGCAAGGAACATATTAGGATAATCGAAGAGGTCTGCATCCGTGATTAAAACATGCACGCCTTTCCCGGACTCCACCAGCACCGGCAAAGAACAAAACCTTTTTTCCGAAATGGACGCCAGGCTGGTATCCAGGTAACTCGTTTCATAATGGGACATGAAATGCTCTTCTTCCGGGAAGAAGACATGACTGTCTGGCTCAAAGTTTACAGTAAGGTTTTCCGTATTGACAAGGATCTCTTTTTTGAAAGAGGTTTGCCACCGGTAAGCAACACCATCGTCATAAGCCCTGAAACTAATGCCATAATGACCCTTGAAAAGAAGAGTTAGCTCATTGCAATGATCCTCGACATTCTTTGACTTGCGGGCAACGACCGGTATAATATTCTCCCGGATGGCCCGGCTGCTTTTTGACTGCACAACGGGATTGCTGCCGAGTTTTACGCTATCTGCGACCAACGCAACGGGACTAGGATTGATCACCGCCTGGCCGTTTAAAGAGGCCGACCACGCTATTCCCTTGCCAACCCCAATTTGCAGAGTAAGTTTCCCATCTGGCGACGAGAGGCTGTATTGCTGGCTTTTCGCGGAAATCCCTGTAACAAGCATCACAATAAGGAGCTTCAGCTTCATATGCATTTTTTTATTTTTAACAATCAATTGGACACCCTTACCGGATCGGTCGAACAGTAGCTTCGAAATTGATTTCTCCTTCCGGGCTATCCCAGCAGAGCGATTGACGATCTTTGCCTATGAACGCTTTTGACTGCCTGCTCACCCTTGATAAAACCAGCCCTTCCCCGATTCCCGTATGCAGGACCACCGTAAATTTCTTTCCGTAATCCCGCTTGAATGTCAATTTGCCGGTGATCCGGGCTCCGGTTGTATCATATCTATAGATATAACTTATTTTTCCAAATGGAGTAGGAGCGTTGTCCACGCCTATATTCCTGTGGCTGTTGACCCAGAGAGGGTCAGCGCCCAAAGCCAGGTGCAGGCTGTCTCCCTCTTCCAGCACGAGCGCCTCTCTGACATACCTCACCAATGCCACCGGCGTCCAGAGATGTTCCAGGTCACCGGATACCGTCGTACTGCCCGGCTCCTGCCCACGCTCTTCACACCAGGTATAAAAAGGGGTGCCATGATTGATAGTGGCATACAGCAATTTAGCGGCCTTTACTGTTTCCCTCCGGTACAAATAGGCTTCTGCGAAATTATCCAGGGAAAGGGCCACCCACATCCCGTCCTTCAACCACCCGGTATGGACATGGATCCCGCCTATGCTCATATTCTTCTCTACATATTTTAACGTTCCCTCCACCAGTTTGTCACCGTTACGCAATATGCCGGTTGGGTATAATACATTTAAAATACCCCAACGGCTCCCACCCACTTTTCCGGGAGAGGCCGACAACCACTCCGTACCGTCTGGTTCCGTGATCTTTCCCCTTTCCATGGCAGTGACCAGGTCATTCCTCCCTTTATGATAGATTGCGGCCAACTCATCGATATATTCAGGCTTATTCAACGCTTTGGCCGCCCACAGCGCCAGGGAATCCGCATAGACTGCCCATATATTATGCATATAAAAAACTCCATACAGGTCATCGCTGTCATTCAGCCCCCCATCGCCCATCCCCCTGGGCATCAGCCCATAGGTAAGCGGCCTGGAACTATTGACCAGCACCCTGGTCCCGAGACGCTGACTTTCCTGGAACCTGGCATTCATGACCATCTGGGGAAATCTCTTTTGAAGAAAGGCCGTATCCTTTGCCAGCTTAAAGTGTTCCATGATCTGCCAGGACTTATACCCTGAGACGGCCCAAAGCGTATTGGCCCAACCGCCCACTTCCGTCCAGTTGCCATCCTCCTCCTGGATGTCGAGGTTGACCCTGAACCCGTTTTCCGATTGTATGGGATAGCCGGCGCGATCAAATGCCACGGATACAATGGCCGGTTCGCAGGAATTGGGAGCAGTCCGGTAAACCTCCGTTCCTGGGACGACCCCGATATACCCCTTTGCAATGGGCTCACGCATGATAAATAAATCCGATAAGCAGGCATAATAAGCCTTCATGATATCCGTATCCGGCAGGATGATCTCGCTGCCCGAATGGATCAACCGCGTCCATAGATCCTTTGACTGCTCAAATTCGGCATTCCAGTTTGTGGCCGCCAGATGGGGCATCTGCTTATTGTACTCCTGGTAAGGACGGATCAGCCATCCCGACTTAGATTCGCCGGGTAAGAGATCCCATTCCATTTGAACGTCCGCACTGCCCACCACAGGATACCTGTCCGCACCGGATCCGAATAGCAATACCTGGTTGGCAGGAGCCTGCCATCCCGCTAACAGCCGGTTGGCTTCCTTGGTGGAATCGACCCAAGCCGGATTGATCCCCATCCAGCCAATAGGACTACCCGCTTTTAAGGCTATTTTTTGGCGGACCTTACTATGGTTGGATAGCTCGATTTTCAGGATGGCGGCAGATGAAGCCCCGATCCCCTGTACCTGCATCACTACATTTTCCTGCTTGTAATTAATACAGAAGGAAGGCTGGCTCCCCTCTATCCTGCCCCAATCCGAATTTTCAAAAGGCCTTCCATTCAGCAAGGGCTGGCAAATGATTTTCCACATGGCCACCGGAGGCCTGTAGGAAGGCAACGGGTCGTATTGTACAAGATTGTCATAGGTCCAGCTCATTTTAAATTTGTCCGGATAAACGTCGACCAGCGTACGATGACTGTCATCCGGCGGCCCGACCGTGATCCGGTGTGGCGTGGTAAAGGCAAACGCGAAATTCACAGGCGCCGCTTTCCAGGTAAAGCTTTTCCCGAAATGCCTTTTGCCATCATCCCCGATAAAAGAGCAGGAAATAGTATAGATCCCTTCCTCCGGTAACGGGTAATGGAATGCGTTTTTAATTTCTTCCTTCGGGACGAGCAGCGTGTCCTTTGATAAGGTGCCGACTAACAACCCTTTTTTATTATAAACAGATATTTCTACCTGCCCCGCCAGTTCCCTGTCCCCGGTATTCTTACAATAAACGAATAGTTTAATGGATCGGTTATTCCTGTCGGAGCTGTCCCCGTAAATGAGATGCCGGATCTTTACCGGATCTTTATTGTCCGGATTGACCGCCTGCCCCGTCGCCGCCATATAACAGAACAGGGCAAGTAAAAAAAATATTCTTTTTGTCATAATATTGTATTTAATAAATTGCTTTCCAGGATACCACCCGTTTGCTATCCGTGAGAAGAGTGATCGTTCGTATGTCCCCTTCTTTTTTTGTATCGGTCAGGCTGGCGCCTTCGCAAATGAATTTTTTATAGCTGTATTGAGCCGGCTCATATAAATAGATCGTATAAGGATCCCTCCCGACCAGTTCACTTTGCCCGCTAAGACCATCGGGGTCCCATCGTATATCCTTTATTTCAAGCCCCCCGCAGGAAATATGCCTGCTGGTTGCCAGCACCTGGGGATGAGATAATTTTTTGCGCAGGCAAAATACCTGGCAATGGTAATGGGGATCGATTTTGCCCGGTATAAAAGACCCGGTGAATACTCCCCTGAATGACTTGGTCCAGAATTCAAAGACCAGCCAGGGCTCTTTTTCATCCAGCCCCAGGTCTTTCATAGTCAGCGACTCATCTCTTTCATCCAGCCTTCCGAGAACGATCCAGTTCTCATATGGCCTGGATATTTCCTGTAAAAAGAGCCCGGTAGTCGTAGTAGTGCTCGCATCAAAGGACCGGGGTCCCGAGCCGCTCATTTCCACGGCCGCTTCTTCTATCCGGGAAGACCGGGATGGATCTACATCATAGACCTGCCCGGGCACCGTTTGCAGGACGGGTATGCTGCGCCGCGCAGCTTCCAGTAAGCTTGAGTCCTTATATTTCTCCGGCTTATCCGTCAGCATAAATAAGGATCCCGTCAGGGAGGTAGCCGTACAGGAACGGTATGCTTCCCGGTCGGTGAGCTCGATATGATCAGGATCATTTCTCCATATCACATTATTATAGGAGTTGTACTGCGCTAACCCTGCATAACTATACCCGTCATTGCCGATCCGGCAGCCGTCCACCAGCCCCACAAGTTCAGGTCTTATACCCCAGCAGGCCAGTAAAAAATTCTGGGGTCCGATGGATTTTCGTACCGTACCGACCAGGTTCCGGAAAGCCTTCGCCTTATCCGTTTTTTGTTGGTTAAAATACCAATCGTTCGAATTATATCCTTCGTACCGGAGATGACGCAACGCATCCAATTTAAAATACTGCCAGCCCATTTTTTCAAGACCGGTATAGACCGGCGCCACCAATTCCTCCAGTGTGGCGGGATTGTAGCCATCCATGCTATACCCCACCCAGCGACCCTGCGCGGGATAGCCCCCCTTGTCACGGACAAATAGATTTTTATGGTGGGCAGCCGCTGCTGAATCGGCAAAAGAAACATTGGTCCAGATAGCAGGCCGCAACCCTTTCGACCGGATATACTCCGCAAGCCCTATCAGGCCGCCCGGGAACTTATGATTGGGCTGCAGCCAGGTATCGGGCATCCCGATCGGCGTTTGCTGATATCCGTCATCGATCTGGATATACTCCAATCCGAAATCCCTTAGTTTTTCAGCTACCACATCAGCCGTATGCCTGATTTTCGTTTCGTCGATATTATCCAGGTAGGCATACCAGGAACTCCACCCCACTACCGGCTTCTGCCAGACAGTATAATTCCATGGCTGAAAATAATGAAGTCCGCGGTGCTGTTGATAATAGAAGGGGAGGAAACGCAACGTGATCTCCGTTCCGGACACACTTATCAGGAAATGATGGGCTCTCTCTGCGTTCCCCGGGTTCCCGGAATCTCCCGGTAATACAGTAACCCTCGCCGTTTGCTTGTCCACAGACAACAACCAGTCCCGCCGTCTGTCATACACTGCATGGTTCAGCAGGCTCCGGCTCAGACCTACTACCTGCCGTACAATCTTTAATCCGTCTGGCTGGTCTGCTTCACAGGGGAAGGATTCCTCACTGGCCGTTATTTCGGCGGATAATTGAATGGCTTCCTGATTCAGGGACGTGATCACGATGGTTTGATACATTTTACCATTCAAATACTCTTTTTTTTCCCCGATATGATAGGCGTTCGCTTTATTCCGTATAGCTGCCTTTAAAACAGCCTGATCCTGGTAGAACAGGATCAGGGAATCGTTCTTTATATGCACGGTCGCAAAAGGATCCCCCGGTATGCCATCTTTATGCTGGGCCATAGTGACAGTTTGGTGCAGGCAAATTGTACATAAAAAGAAAAAATACTTGTTCATATTTTTACATGCATTTTTAGTATACACTATCAAAGAACAGCCCGGAAAAGCATGCATCCGGTGAAAGTTTATACCGCTCCGTCCAGACATTCGTCAGCCTCAACTGCACCCTTCCTGTAATACGGTATTTTATATACCGGCCCTGTTCAAATCCGGTCAGGTTGCGGGAGTCCAGCAATTTCCTGGTACGGGCATCGATCACATCCACAACCATCCATCTCCCTTTCCGGTCCCAATCCAGGCAGTACAGCGATATGGCATGCTCCTTATCATCTTTAAAATCGATATCTATGATCTCATGAGTGCCGGCCGAACGGACTGCCGCGATCCGTTCCATACCGGAATCCTTTTGCAAGGCCTGCACATCATGGGTTGTCGTCGACCAGACACGATCGGCGCCGTTTAAATACCGGACCGTAACGGATCCGGGAACATGCTCTTCCCCTCCGGCCAGGATCCAGCCCTCGCCTCCATACCGGGCTTTCCATTCCCCTTTTGTAGAATCATCGTAGCCAGTGAATACAACTTTTCCCGAAGGGGGTAGCACCGGGTTGGAAGAAGGGTCGTTCCCCGCAGGTAAAATGCTGACCCCCTCATCCTCCCCAAGGGACAGGATCAGGGCGCGGCCGCCGGAAATAAGGACATTCCTTTGCCTGGGTTGGACACCTTCCTGGGTAATGCGATAGATATCGACACTCCTGACCCCCTCCCAATCGGCAGGCAGTTTCCAGGAATGCAGTTTGTACCCTGTTTTGCTATAGGCAATGATTTCCCGGGAGGATCTCCATAACGCCGGAATAAATACATCATCCCCGTCCTGTATAAGATCATTCCCGATCTTTATCACAGGCTTCCCCGGGTAAGAACTGTTTATATCGCCTGAAAAAGTAGCCGTATTCCCGTCAAATGTATTTCTCAACTGACGGTTTAAAAAATACCAGGGCAGCGTACGCGTTACGAAAGCCTGCAACCCTCCCGGTATGGTTTTGCTGTCTTTGTTAATATATTCCTCCAGCATGGGATTTTCCCCGAAGAATTTGGTGTGCACAGTGGGCTGGACACTGCTCCAGGTTTCTGCATCACCCCCCGTCTGGAAATAGGAAGGGACCTTGAGGGGGTCCGGCGGCGTATCCTCGTCCCAGCCATAATGATACAGCATGGGATGGAACAACACGAAATCCACGTTGGACGGCCTCCTCCTGTCGAACTCCGTCGTTAGGTCCACATTGTACTTCCTGCGTACGTAAGCCGTCATTTCCCGCATCGCCTCACAATCCTGCACCTCCGAGATGGAATAATACGGATCATCCGTGCTGTACCAGGCATCCGGATGCAGGGACCCGCTGGACGCCAGCTCAGGGATCATCTTGAACAGCGGGTCGATCTGCAGCTTCTTAAACGTTTCCTGGTACCAGTTCCGGTAGTTGCTGGCCCTATAGGCCATATGCTCGCACCATTTATATCCCTGCCTGTAAGTGCCGTCACCGCTCCGGACAATGATATCCCGCTCCTTGTACAAAGGCCCTAGCGGATTGTCATCAAAATAACAATCAGAGAAATTAACATGCAGGGATACCCGCGTATTATATTTAGGTCCTTGCCGCATGACCCACCGCAGGCCTTCGAGGGCCGTAGCATCTTCCGGCCTTTTTAAAATTTTATTGACCTGGTCGAAAGCAGGATAACCGGTGTCATGTCCCCTGTACTGCCAGCCTACCAGGTAGACCAGTTTGGGAATGCCGCGGGTAAGGTTATCGATCCGGCGCATGATATCCTCCACTTCAGTGGCTGTTCGGGCAGGCATGGAACTGGTAGGGCAATAATCGACTACGATCTTATAGGTCAGCATCTGGTCATATTCATGAACATACGGATATAACATATCGCCATACCCGCCTGCAGCCACTTTTTCCTGTGAAATAACAGATAAGGGCAGCAGCAGAAGCAACAACAGTGAATTTTTTTTCATTCGTGTTATAATTTTTACCACGCCGGCTGACCGCATGGTCACAATTTCCACGCATACGGCCGCCGGCATGAGTTTGATATATCCGGACTACCGGGTGGACTAGTTGTAACCGGGATTTTGCGTTAATTTGACCTTGTTCAATTCATATTGCGGGATGGGAAACAAATAATGCTTCGACGCCGTGAAAACACGGTCCTGGACCTTTTGAACGGTATACGTTTTCACCCCGCCCTGCACCGTGATATTTATTCCGTTTAAAGGAATGTTTTCGGTCACTTCGGCGATTTTCCACCGGCGTACATCGAAAAATCGTTGCCCTTCAAAACACATCTCCACCTGTCTCTCGTTCTGAATACGCTTCAACAGGTTCGTTCCGGTCTCTGTAACGTCCGGAAGGCCCACGCTGGGACGGCTTCTTAACTGGTTCAACGCCCACCGGGCCTGGTTTTCGTCACCTGCATAATATTCCGCTTCCGCATAGTTCAGGTAGAGCTCGCTAATCCTGAAAATGATCCAGGGATCGAAAGTCTGCCCCAGCGGATCATTCTGGTAATCGAATGCGGGATTTAAATGTTTACGCATGGTATAGCCGGTCCGGGTACAATTCTGCGCATCGCTGTTGTTGGTATTCTGGATGCTGTTCCGGCCCCCGGCAAAGAACTCCAGTGCTACGCCATGCCATACTCCCTCATCATAATTAATGTCGGCATAGAATCTAGGGTCCCTGTTTGTATAGGGATCCTGGGGATTATACAGGGGAGACTGGCTGATGGGCAGCCCGTCCGTCATTCCGAAGGCATCCACGAGATTCTGGCTGGGACTATTGGTATTCCAGCCTCCATATTGCCCCAGCGAATTGATCCCGCCGTTGGGCCCTTCTATTTGCTCCAGCGCCGCATACACCGTATTGGGACTGGTGATATCCATCGTTCGTTGAAAAATGATTTCGGAGTTGGTATTATCGATGAAAATTTTATTATAGCTTCCCATCGGCCCCTGGTGCAAAGGATAAAGTTGCAGATCGATGACTGCTTTTGCGGCATCCGCTGCTTTTTTTGCTTTGGCCGGATCATTGGAAGCATTCCACAGCGGACTGGCCGCATAAAGTAATATCCGGGATTTCAGGGTCATGGCAGCGCCTTTGGAGGCTCTTCCATAATCCTTGTCGTCGCTGTATTGTAAAGGAAGCAGAGCGGCGGCGGAATCACATTGACTAACGATATAATTCACGGTCGAATCGTAAGAACTTCTCGGGACTTCGAATTTATCATCCAACTGAAAAGGAGCGGTTATCAGGGGAACGCCGCCGTAACGTTCGGCGAGCTCAAGATAACACCAGGCCCTTATGAAATAGACTTCTCCCTTCAGCCGGTCAATAAGACCCGGGTTGGTTTTGGGTGTCTTGCTGATATTGCTGAAGAAAACATTGCAACTCCTGATATATCCATAGTCAAACTTCCAGGTTTCGAAATCTGTCGGGTTGCTGGCAGCCATGGCGCCCTTATTCACATCATAGATGCCATTATACCCATATTGATGAATGGATTCATCGCATGCGCTGCTAAGCGTCAGCCCTCTTACCTTATCGTACCAATCCACAGACGGCAGCACATGGTATTGATCATTGACATAAGCCTGTATCAGGTTGATGTCATTCCAGAGAGCGGGATCCGATAATTTATCCAGCGGATCCTTATCCAATAAGGATTTGCTGCAGGACACCCCCAGGACGCCCGTAAGGATCGCAATTAAGACAAGTGAAAGAATATTATTTTTCATATCTTCTTGTATTATATTAATAGTGAGTGCTAAAAAGTAAGATTGACGCCGGCATTGAAGATCCTTGTCTGGGGATAATAGACCCCCAGCGCATTATTCATCTCAGGATCGTAATCCCCCTTCATTTTACTGAATGTTAATAGATTGAAGCCGTTGACATACAGGCGGAGATTTTGAATGCCCAGGTTTCTTACCATTCTTTCAGGGATGGTATAACTGATCTCAACTGTTTTTAATCGTATAAATGCGGCATTCCGCAGCCAGAAATCAGAAGCAAGCTCATTGACAGTTTCAGACCGGTTGTTGAAAGCCCTTGGCATCGTTCCGCCGGGGTTGTCTGTAGTCCACCTGTCCTGGTACATCCATTTGGGAACATTGATATTTCCGTTCCTTGTCGTTGGGTTCAGCCATACCCTGGCCTTGGCCTGTCCCTGCAAAAGGGCATTTACAGAAACCCCTTTGTATTTCACCCCCAGTGTCAGACCATATATTAACTGAGGAATTGGGCTTTCATCCATTTTCACCATATCCTTGGAGTTAATGACCCCGTCCCCGTTAAAATCGACATACCGGATATCCCCCACGCGTGTCCCGGGATATTTTGCCGCTGCATCGTCAATATCCTTCTGCGTATGGAAAATACCATCGGTCTGATAAAGGCTGTAAGCATCGATGGAATGGCCGGCCGCTTTCTGATAAGCCGGTATCAAAGGCGATTCATCCCGGAACAATACCTTGTTCTTCACATACGTGAAATTGAAGTTCAGGCTGTAAGTAAGGTCTTTTGTGATCCGGTTATTATATTTCAACAGTAATTCAATGCCCTGGTTCTGCGTCCTCCCGATATTCTGATCCGGTAAGACCAGCCCGGTATAAGTAGGTACGGAAGCATTCTTCTTGGCAAGAATATTATTCCGTTTGGATATAAAATAATCCGCCTCGAACCCGAACAGGCCGTTCTTAAAGCTGCCTTCCAGCCCGATATTGGTATTATTGGACACCTCCCAGGTAATAAAAGGATTGGCGACACCGGAAGAATTAATGGTAGGATAGGTCTGAGGCTGCGTCCCAAAACCATATCCCGTCCCTAAGACATAGGTCTGGAGATACTGGAAATCTGCGACGGCATCGCTGCCCGCCTGGCCCCATGAAGCCCTTAGCTTCAATTGATCGATGGAGGGGAAATGGTCTTTGATAAAACTTTCTTTGGATAGTCTCCAGCCCGCGGAAATGCCTGGAAATACGCCGGTCCTCCTCCCATTGGCGAACTTGACGGATTCATCCCTGCGCAGGGTGAAATCCACTAAATACCGTTCGTCGAAATTGTAAGCCACCCTTCCGAAAAGATTACGATAAGCGGTTTGGGCCGCCCTTCCGTCATTTTGCTGGTTGGAAGTGCTTCCGAAGAACAGGTAAGGGATCTGATTCGAAAGAAAGACCGACCGGGTGGCCGAGATCCACTCATTGTTATTGGTATACTGTTCATACGCTACAAAGGCATCGACGGCATGACCGCCGTACGCCCGGTTAAATCCCACCCGCAGGTTCAGCGTATTGCTGTAGGAGTTGTAGAACTTCTGGTTGAGGCTTCTTCCGAGGCTGGGATTCACATTGGCATTTCCATACGTGTCGGTGCTGCCGTCATATTTATAATAATCATAGGTATCCGTAAAAGCCTTGTTAACGGTATTGGTATAATCGAAAGCACCCACTCCGCTGACATACAGCCCCTGGACGACAAATGGCAACTGCCATTTAAAGGATAGCTGCGAGTTCAGGATGTTCTCACCGTAATTCGTCGTGCCGCCTTTTCCCTGCGCCAGTCTGACAAGATTGGCCCCATAAACTTCTGCGGGCAGCCCGTTGGAATAGAACAGCGGCAGGGTTGGGGTATTCACCAGCATCAGCTCAAATATGGACAAGGGAGTGGTCGCATTCTGCCTCCTGTTCAGCCTGCCCGCCAGATCGATGGAAAGGGTCAGGTTCTTATTTATAGTGGCATCTATATTCGACCGGAGATTGTAAGACTTATAATGATCGATCCCGTCCTTAAAATAGCTGTCCTGGTATAAATAGCCCCCGGAGAAATAATATTTGACAGCTTGGGTCCCTCCCCGTACAGCCAGCGAATGGCTTGTCTGGGGGGCGGAACTTTTTAACATCAGATCATAGATATTATAGTTAGGATACAGGTTGGGAGCGGTCCCGTCCTTGAACTTCTGGATTTCCGCCGGCGAATATTTGGGCGTCCCGTATAAATATACATTGTCTTCATTTTGGTAAGTAGCCGCTTCCCAGGAGTTGGCGAACTTAGTGAGACGGGTAGGTTGCGTAAGGCCGTAATTGCCCGCGTAACTGAAATTCGCTTTGCCTTCTTTTCCCCTTTTGGTGGTGACAAGAATGACCCCATTGGCCGCCCTGGAACCATATATGGAGGCGGACGCATCTTTCAGGACGGAGATACTCTCGATATCCGCAGGGTTCAACCTTTCAAATCCTGACCTGTTGGCAATTCCGTCAATGATGATCAGAGGACCGCCGCCATTCCATGAACCTTTGCCACGTATAAATATTTCAGCGGCATCGTCTCCCGGGGCGCCGGAACGATTGTTCACAATGACACCTGCCATTCTCCCTTCCAGGGAATTGGCAATATTGGAAGCAGGACTTTGTTGAATTTCTGTTCCTTTAACAGTTGCCACGGCTCCTGTGACATTTACCTTTTTTTGCGTACCGTACCCTACAACCACCATATCGCTGAGGTTGACTGCCACATTTTGCAGCACGATCTTTAAATTGCTGCCGGTTTTTAATTTCACCGTATAGGTCGTATAACCGACCATGGAAAATTGAAGGACATCCCCGGGTTCGGCCTGAATAGTGAACAATCCGTTCTCATTGCTGGACACCCCTCGGCTGGCGCCCTGAACGATGACAGAAACCCCTTGTAAAGGTTCCCCCTGTTCGTTCGTGAGTTTCCCCTGGATTTTCACTGGCGGCGGAATAAATACTTCCGGGGCAGAGGTACTGTCTGCAGGTAGCAGGGCTGCACGCGGCTTTTCCATAAGGAATACGATCTTGTCTTTTTCCCGGATGGAATACGTTATGGGCAGCCCAGCCAGGCACTGATCCAACGTCTGGCTTAAAGTGGCGTTCCTGCAATCTATATTCAGCGGCTTTACAGCTTCCAGCGATTGCTGATCCCAAAGAAAGGAATACCCCGTTTGCTGCCGGATGAGATAGAAAACATTTTTTAAGGAAATATTTTTCTCAGAAATGTTTATTTTCTGCGAAAATGTTTTTGCACTGACGTGCAGGGTGGCGGCTAAGAGTAAAATGGCGGTCAATCTCATAACCAAAAAAATTTTGGTGTGCAATAGCCCCTTTAGTTGGGGAATCTTGCAATAAGCAGGCAATTTCATACTTTTGCGTAGTTGGGTTTAAGTGAACATTCATTTTAACAGGTGGATAGTTTCCGGGATACCCACATTTTGTCCAGGGGCCGGTGAGAAAGCTCCTGGATTTTTTATGAGTATTGGACGATGCGGTTTGAATTTACATAGTCAGTCTGTTTTTGGTTTGTAAATCATCATTCATAAAGGGCATTATCCCTATTTTAAAACGGTAATTTCCCGGCCCTTTATTTTGGTATGCACACCGTTTTCAGCCAGGAAATCCAATACGGCAGAGAGATTGACATTCCTGTCCACCAACCCTCCAAAGTGTTTTCGGGCAACAACGCCTTCATATCTCACGTCGACATCATACCACCTGCTTATCTGCCGCATGACCATTTTCAGGTCGGCATTATTCAGGGAGATCTGCCCGTTCTTCCAGGCTATAACCTGTTCAATATCCTCGTTGCTTTTTATTTTAATACTTTCATCATCCACGATAGCAATCTTGCCCGGCTCCAGTTTCATTTGCTGCCGGCCGCTATTAATGGACACGCTTCCGCTGATCAGGGTGGTTCGGGTGCCGCCCGGCTCATCGGAATAAGCCATCACATTGAATTCCGTGCCCAATACCTTTACATCTGTATTATTAAAGGATACGATAAAAGGCTTTTTAACATTCTTTACAATGGAAAAGTACCCCTCACCCGTTAATACCACTTTTCGTTGATTGCCTGTAAAAGAAGTGGGGTAATGCAGGGAAGAGGCAGCATTGAGCCAGACCTTGCTCCCATCGGGAAGTACAAGCTGGTATTGATTGCCCCTGCCGGTCTCGACAGTATTGTATACCACGTCATTGGCTATTGCGTCACCTTTGGCAGAGCCCGTACTTTTAGCATTTTCGTCACTTTTGTCATACTTAAGTCTCCCCCTTGCATTCACGACTTCGGTCCCACCCTGGTTAGCGATGGTGCCCTTCGAACTACTATCCAGCAGTATTTTCCGGCCATCGGCCAGTGTTAAGACTGCCTGATCTTTTCCCGGAGTGATGCCTGGGTAGACCTCCTTTTTTGCTGCAATAGGAGAGGGTTTGGGAGACTGCCGCCAATAAAAAATAATTCCTCCGCCAATGAAAAGGAAAAATATGGCGGCGGCCGCAGCATACACAAGCCATTTCTTTCCCGGAAAAGATAGGGCCCTTTCCGGAAAAGCTTGGGTATGATTGTCGTTTTTGAACGGTTCGCTTGTCGACAAAACAGCTTGATTGCGGTGAGTAAGGATCTTTTCCCAGGTTCCCTCTTCATCGAATCTGTCCATTTTGTCAAGATATCCCGCCATTAACTCCGGATCGCTTATTTCGCTGAGAACGGCCCGGTTGTTGCCGGATTCTGCCAGCCATTTATCCAGTTCCGCCTGTTCCCGGAGGGTTAACTCCCCTTTAAGATGTTTTAGTAGTAAGGTCTTTATATTTTCCAAAAATGGCTGTTTATATAATAAGACAAGTGGAAAACGGTTTCATCCAAAACAAAAATGAAAAAAACTGTTTATTTTAGTTTAAAGTCGTCAGCGGGAGCCACCACGCTAAAAAATAGGAATAGGAGAGGAAAGAACTTATTTGCCTTCAGCAATTGTATTTTAATTAACTGGATGGCCCTCGCTTTTTGGGTGCGTACGGTTTGTACGTTAATGGAGAGCATTTGGGCAATTTCATCGGTTGTCAGCCCTTTAATAAATAGTAGCTTGAATATCTTACCGCATTGCGGGGGCAGGTTTTCGATCTCTTTATAGATTTCATGCACCAATTCCATCATCAGGATCTCATTTTGAAAAAAATCCCCTGCTTCATAATAATTGTCCCGCGCTAAATACCCGATCTCTTGGTGAGCGGCATTATGCCCTTTTACCGCTATATTGTAATTCATACCGGCATTGCGGATGGCTTTATATAAAAAAGCCCTTAAATTATCCAGGGACTGGAATTCAGCCCGCTTGGTAAGCGCTTTCAGAAAGACTTCTGTAACAATATCTTCCGATTGATGCAAATGCCCTGTAATGCGCTCGGCATACAGGCACAGCGGCCTAAAGTATTTTTTAAAGATTAAATTCTCCGCAGCCACTTCATTTCTTTGAAACGCGGAAAGCAATTCTATGTCGTTTTGGTAGTTAGTCAAAATAAATGGTTGCAAACAAATCTACACTATTTTCGCTACCATCCAATTGCTTGCAGCAAGGAATACAAGAACGGCCCGTTTTCGCGGGCCGTTCTTGTATCTTGACAATATTCGCTTATTGTTTAATTAACTTGATCGTCTTGACAAAACCACCTTGCATGATTTTCAACATATAGACGCCGGGTTTGTAACCGGACGCATCGATATCGACAACTCCATTGGATTGATATACCCGTTTAGTCTGTAAGACTTTGCCATCCGCACTATACAGTTGAATATCCGTATTCTGCTGGTCTGCAAGGGACAGGTACAAGCGGAATGTGCTGGAAGACGGATTCGGATATACTTCCGCAATATTTCCTCGTTTCGTAGCCGTCCCTAAACTGCCACTTTCTTTTCCACTGATCAACTGGTCACTGTTGATGGCCGATACAGCTTCCTTACCACAGGTGGCCCTGGAGCTATAGGCCAGGTCGAAGCGGGTGAAATCAAAATTATCTTTCCAGTCAATAATCGCAACGGTTGGAAAGGGCATGTTCTGGCAATAGAAAGGACTGGTAGAGAAAGTAGTGTCACCCGGGGACACCGTGATGCTTCCATGCTGGGAAGTACCGAGTATCAGCCAGTTCGCCTGTACCTCGAAAGGATTGGGATTGCTGATCTCCCAATTCCGGGTTGTGGCGGGATCACTGGAACAAGTCGGTTTCAACTCCAGGTTTTTCACATAGAGGTGGGGGAATTTTACTTCTTCCACCGCTTCATCGGCCTTGAGGAAGCCATATCCTGTGGCAAAGTCAAATCCCTTATCAAACCCGGGCGTATAGGGATTGTCCATATCCCAGGTATTCGAGGTCATTATGCCCTTGATCTGGTCCGGAGTGATCGTCCTCAATTTTTGCGCTTCTATCATCAGCGCCGCTACGGCAGCCCCATGGGGCGCGGCTGCGGAGGTCCCGAAGAAATGAGGGAAGGTATCGCTGGCCTGGGGCAGGACCTGGCCGAAGAAAGAAGTGCTGACCCCGTCAGGTGTTACGATCTCCGGCTTCTTCCGGATCAGGGGAGCGATCCTGTTTCCGGATATATCATAATAATTGGCTACTCCCCCGACAGAAGAAAAGCCTTCCACCACGGGAGTGTCCACTCCATAGGGTGGCGTCTGTAAATAGTAGGCGGCGCCGGTAGCGATCGCCCCTTCCGCTTTGGCATGGCCGACAAGGGTGGGAGAAAGGATGCCCGGTATCGGTGGCTTGGTCAGGTAGAACAAGGCGTCGTTGTAAAGAAGATATTTCAGACGGGTAGGATCCGGGCCTGCAAACTTCAGGATCACTAAAAAGAAAGTATGGTTGTTGGTATTATTGAAATACCCAAACACCTCGATGGGGTCCCCACTGGCAAGATTGTTCGAATTGCCGGCAGCCACTACATTCCCATTGATATCCAGTAAATAGATATCCAGGTCGGTCTGACATCCCACGCCGCTGGCGGAAAAAGAAGATTGATCCCAATTGAAGGAAGAGATCAGCGACCCGCCGGGGGGAATATAGATCGGCTGGAAATAACGGGGGGCATCCCCGGGGCCGCTGAAATTATGCGCGGTGCCATTGCCTGGTCCCAAAACTTCAAGGGAGGTACCCCGGTAATCGCTCTCGTAAGACCGGATACTCTCGTTGCCGGCCGCCGAGAAATACGTGACTCCTTTGCTTTTTACCTGGTCGACAGCCTGGGCAATGATCCCGTCCTGGAAAAACGGCTCGGCGAAATAGATCACATCGTCCGCGATCACATCACAGTCTGCATTCGCCAATTTAACAATACCCGATGCGAAATCCGCTTGTCCAAAATCGGCCGAATAAAAGGCCAGTTCCGAACCCGGGGCTACACTATGCACGATCTCCATCATGGCCCTCCCTTCATCGGTACCCCCGGAGTCAAGATCCTTCAATACCTGTACGGGTTTCTTAAAATTAAAGGGATTGCCCGGGCCGGGAAGCTCTCCATGGGCTACCCCAATCTGCGCGGTCCCCAGGTTGTTATAGCTGTCCGACAGGATGCCCACTTTGACGCCTTTCCCGTTTACATGATATTTTTTCCGGGCAAGCCATGATCGCATGGCCGTGTCCCCCTGGCTGATTACCGGCCTCGGCGTTTTTTCATGTATATACTGCATATAACCCGGCATAGCAGACCCTTGCATACCGCCGCTCACCGGTTTTGATATATGCAAGGGCTTATAAGCCGGCTTGGCATAACGGATAGAAGAGGTCGTTTCCAGTTGAGGTAAGGCGCTGATAGGAATGGTACCGGAAATGACACGTCCGAAAACAGCTGTCTCCTGGAACCCCAGTTTTTGCAACTCGGCCAGGGCCGTACGCAAATCCTCTTTTACGGTAATATCGATCACCACTTTATCCCCCTTGATCTGCATATACTTAGCCAGCGCATCATTGGAAGGAGTGGGCTTTTTGACTGATGCTGCCACTTTCGCGTGAGGCCCATACTGGTCAGATAATTTTTTCAGGTCCGGACTTAAGGTAGTGGAAGTCTTTGCCATGCCGGGCTGCTGGTTAACAGTGCCAGTGAAAGCCGGGTCACCTTTCACCTGCGCATGAACGGTACTCACGGAAAACAAAACAAACGCCCAGCTACCAACAACAATGCTTAGTAGATTTTTCTTCATAAATAGGTGTTTTTTTAAAAATTAGTAAGAGTGCAGAGGGAAGGAAGACGTGCAGTTAGCGCTTGCTTTTTATAAAATAGTGGATTCGGAGTGCTGGTATGGAGTACTGATAGAGAAGATAAATTACATAATTTCCATTGATCGCTGAAGAATAAATTATACACACTCAGGATCATTCGATTATAAGGCG
This sequence comes from Puia sp., assembly GCA_036394375.1. Lineage (GTDB taxonomy): Bacteria > Bacteroidota > Bacteroidia > Chitinophagales > Chitinophagaceae > Puia. Next base: position 68,110 of record DASWFF010000036.1, on the reverse strand, counting down.
TTACTTTACGGGTATCTGGGTAATTTTGAAAAATGGAATCTATTACAACAACTTCAGCAACCATTTATACGGACGGAAGCTGTCACACCCGGCAGAGGGCAGGAGCCTGGGTGGCAATCCTGCTGATCGGCGGGCATAAGCAAATACTTTCGGGATTGGTATCGGACACCACTCATAACAGGATGGAGCTTACCGCCGTGATTAAAGCCCTGGAATATCTGCGGGAAAACTATAAAGATATTACAACCCTCACCATCTGCTCCGATAGCCAATATGTGATCGGCCTGGCCGCCCGGGAGACAAGGCTCTCCACCCTCGGATTCACGACCAAAAAAGGAAAGGAATTACCCAATGCCGACCTGGTGAAAGAATTACTGGATTATTTCCGGCTTTGGACCATTGAATTTGTAAAGATAAAAGCACACCGGAAGAAGACGGAGAGTTCGAATTATAATATAGAGGCCGATTGGCTGGCCCGGAAATTAGTGAGAGCTGCGATCATTCCCGATGCTGCGATCATTCCCGATACAACAGGGCTGTCATAATGGTATTTTTTTTCTCCCCGGTAGCCCGGACATATTCAACATACCGGGATTCCTTATATTTAGTAGCGGCTTGCAATAGCAACGCATAATAATCCTCTTTTTTATATCCGTCAATCTGCTGGTAATCCCATTTCTTTTCCCCTAGCGCATAAGGCCGCAGCCAATCCAGGGCTGTCTGGATGCCGGCCCCCTCCTTGTTCTGGTAATTCCAAAGGTCCGTACCCGTCTTCTCTGCCAGGATACCCAGCTTAAACCACGCCTGAAGATTGTAAGTGCTGTACCAAAGCGCGTTCGTCCGGGCTAATTCCAGGGGCATTTTCCCATCCTTCTCTATCTGCCCGTCCATTTTAAGTTTGCCCTCTTCCGTCAACTCCCGCGCTGCCCCCACATCACCGGTGAACAAGGCAAAATCGGCAGCCTGGACAAGGTACCAGGTGCCATGATTATTCTTTGCCGCATGCTCCTCCTTCCCGTTCTTACTGGTCAGCATCCAGTCCAGGTATTGCTTATACCATTGTCGCAAGGCGCCGGCATCCGCGTTTGTCCAGGAACGTGATCCTTCCAGCAAACCAGCCGCATCTGCAATCCCCGTCAACGCAATACTCTCGATGATACCCCAACTCCTCCCGTCATTGACACCGGGAATGGCCTGGGCATAGTCCAGGTTAGGGTTCATACGGGTAGAATCGTTGAGGAACCAGTGCCGCAGCAACGCTGCCGCTTTTACCGCATATTTTTCTTCCCCGGTGAAATACCAGGCCAGCGCTAATACCCGGGAGGCATTGTCCAGCTCTCCTATATACCGGCGATCTGTAATCGTATAGATCTCAGGATTGCGTTGCCCGTCCCTATTGACATAAGGCCGGCCATTCGGCTTGCTGCTGTCGTACCAGAAATAGGGAGCCTGGCTCATATAGTCATGCTTGTTCCCGCTGGAAGGAGTGGAGGCTTTATCCATTACGGATACAGGCCGCATGTCCAGTAATTTGTCGGCCTGTGTTTGCAATCCGCTCACCAGGGATAATACGGCCGTATCCCGCTGCTCCGCTTTCTTCTTTAATTCCATCAGCCGGGCGGCATCTGTCAGCAACACCCGACCCCCTGCCGCAACGGTATCTGTTTCCCAGATCTTTTCCAATTTGTGTTGCTGAGCTCTTAGCATAGAAGGCAGGCAAAGAGCGAATGCGATAATCATTCGTTTCATTTGGAATAATTTAGTTTGCTTAATTAATATCCCGGATTTTGTGGCCTCAGGTTTTTATTGGCATCCAGTTCTGTTTGCGGCAACGGTAACAAAAACTGGTAATCCTGCAGGGTAAAGCCGATCCCCGCCTCTACCTGTTTGTAACGGCCCAGGCGGATCAGGTCCCAGCGACGATGCCCCTCCACGCATAATTCTTTTGCCCGCTCTTTCACCAGCGTATCTACAAAATCACTTTGTGTGACGACATTGGTAAAACTATATTGCTGTGTGGGAGAAGTGAGCCCCGCCCTTGCCCGCACTTTATTGACCCCATTAAATTTGCCGGGGTCATTCGGCGTGAGGTTATTCATGGCTTCCGACTGCATCAGCAAGACATCGGCATAACGCAACACGATCCAGTTCATACGCGAATTATTGGAACCGGCTATCCACTGGGCATCCCGGTATTTATAGATAAAAGGAGACACCGTCGTAGTCCCTGCCTTATTGGCTAAATTCCAGTTCCGGCGGATCGTGTCGTCGGCAGGATAGCCGTTGGCGAAAAAGTTGGTATTGGCAACGAAAGATCCCGACCCGCCGAGCCCTGAAGGCGAGAACATCCTACAGGTGATGTTCTGCGTGACACTGCTCCCGTTGGAACCGAACTGGACCCCGAAGATCACCTCCTTCTGTGTTGGATAGAACTTCTTGTCCCAGTTGAACACATCGGAATACACCGGCATCAGGGAATAAGTATTGGAGGTTATGATCTTATTGCATTCATCCAGCGCAGCCTGGTTATCCGCCGGGTCGGCATATTTGCCGGAGGCACGCTGCAGATAGACCCTGGCCAGCATGGCAGAGGCAGCGCCGGATGATACCATGCCCTTATTGGCAGACGATATATTGGGCTCCGTAAAACAATTCGCTTCCGCATATTTCAGATCGGTGATCACCTGCTGATAGATCTTCGCTCCGTCAACACGGCTGGGAAAGAGGGCCGAATCCGAAGGACTCGTGATAGGACTCAGAAGCAACGGCACATCCCCAAAGCTTCTCGCCAGATCGAAATAAGCCATTCCCCGCAGGAAACAGGCATTGCCGACAATATTATTACGGGTAGGGACATCCATATTAATGGAAGGTACATGAGCGATCACATCGTTGGCGCGGCTGATCAGCTTATAGCTGTTCTGCCACCAGTTGGTGATCTCGGGATTGGTAGGCGTGTATTGCAACTTATACATATCGATCCGTTCCTGGTTCTGCGTGAGCAGGGGCATAAGGCAATCGCCCGGCAATTCAGTAATGATATAGATGGTTCGCTGGTAATAAGCCTGTGCCTGGAGAGCGCTGAATACCCCATTGATGGCCGACTGGGCATCGGACGCATTCTGATAAAAATTGGAAGGGGTCAGAAAACTATAAGGCTTCTCCGTCAACTGTTTCTTGCACGAACCGAACAATAATACCCCGGCGCCGGATAATAACAGTATAATATATTTTTTCATTTTATAGAATTTTTTGTGAAAGACAACGGAACTTCTTAAAACCCGAATTTTACACCGGCCAGATAAGTCCTTACGTTTGGATAAGGGTTATAATCCGTATTCAGTGAAGTGTAATTACCCGAAGAATTGGGATAAGAATTCACCTCGGGATCATAACCGGAATAATGGGTGATCGTGATAAGGTTTTGACCGGTTATATAAATACTGGCAGATTTGAAGACCTTTGTTAACTTAGGCAAGGGCAACTCGTAAGATAAAGTGATGGTTTTTATCCTGGCATAACTTCCGTCTTCGATGATATCGCTGGTCACGCCCAACCCACGCCTGAGCGTGCTGGCGACACCTGGCAGACTATTGCTGGTACCCGGACCCGTCCAGCTTTTAGAGGCCACATAAGCGAACTTATTGTCGGACGTCGTCCCATTCTCCGATTCGATCTTATTTTCATTCAGGATATTGTCCCCATACACACCCTGCACCAGCACAAAGAGATTAAAGGGTCCATAGGTCAGGTTGCTGGTAAATCCATAGGTGAATTTCGGCAGGGCATGACCAATGATCTTTCTGTCGCTGGTATTGATGGCGCTGTCCCCATTCAGATCCGCATATCGGGGATCTCCCGGTTTCACCGCTTGTTTGGTGCCACTCTTGATGATATCGGCCTGGGTTTGCCAGATCCCCTGAAATACATAACCGTAAAAGGAGCCGATCGGCTGGCCTACCTGCAGGATAGAAGATTGCTGTCCTCCGCTGGGAAAAAGGCTCGTGCTCACATTACCGGTATACTGGTAAGAGACGGCGCCCAGGCTGAGGATCTTATTGATATTCCGGGAGAAATTGAAAGTAGTTGTCCAGCGCAATTTACTGTTTTCGATATTCACCGTGCTCAGGGAAAACTCGAATCCCTGGTTTCGTACACTGCCTACATTCTGTAACAGGGTGGTAAAACCGGATGTGGACGGCAGGGTTACATTATAAAGCAGTTTGGTCGTCTTCTTATTGTAATAATCGGCGACAAAGGTTATCCGGTTCTTAAACAAGCCCAGATCGAGGCCCCCGTCAAAGGTGGCGGTAGACTCCCAGCTCAGATCCGGATTGGCGATATTGTTGGGAGAAATGCCCACTACACGCACCCCGTTGAGCCCATAGGTATTCGTCCCGTACTGGGTGAGGGCATTATAGGAACCAATCTCCTGGTTGCCCCCCATTCCATAGCTGGCGCGTAGCTTCAGGTCGTTGAGGACATGGATAGACTGCATGAATTTTTCATCCGATATTCTCCAGGCGACGGCGCCGGAAGGGAAATACCCCCATTTTTTATTGGCCCCGAAGCGGGAAGAGCCATCCGCACGCCAGGTAACGGTAAAAAGATATTTGTCCAGCAGCCGGTAATTGATGCGTCCGAGGAAAGAAGCCAGCGTATGTACGGTGGTACTGGAGGCGGAAGTGACGCTGGCGCCAACACCCAGGTTGTCCGTACCGTAGCTGTTGGAGGACAGCGTCGTGGCGATGGTGTTGGCCAGGCGGTCCTTCCATTCCTGGTAGGTCTGACCCACTACGACATTGATGGCATGTATGCCGAAAGACCTGTCATAGGTCAGGGTGTTTTCATTCAGCCAATCGTAGTTGTTATTGGTATTCACATTGGCAAATCCATTGGTGCTGTTGCCCAGATAGGTAGTAGTAGGCCGGAAAACGTCCTCCCGGTTATTATATAACTCCCCGCCGAGACTGCTCCTGAGTTTTAAACCCTTGATGATCTCATATTCTCCATAGGCATTCGCAAATATCCGTGTAACGCCGGCTTTGTCCGAATTCAGTTTGGCGGCGGCCACCGGGTTGCCCAGAATATCGGTGTAGTTTTTGGGACCATTTTGGAAAGTAAAGGCGCCCGTACTGTCATAGATGGGCACGGTGGGACTGGCCCGCAGGGCATCCACCAGCGTGCCGCCGGCGGCGCCGCCATTGGTATTGATATTCGCCAGGTCCTGCTGACTGTAGGTGAACTGGGAGTTGATACCTACATGTATTTTGTTGCCTGGCTTGTTATCTAAATTAAACCGGACAATTCCCCTCTTGTAACCGGAATTAATGATAATCCCCTGCTGGGTGAAATAATTAAAGCTGAGGTAATACCGGGTATCTGCGTTGCCGCCGCCGAAGCCGATCGAATAATTCGAAATGGGGGCAGTGCGGAAGAGCGCCCGCTGCCAGTCTGTACCCCGCCCCATGCTGTCTATCTGTCCTTGCGTGAAGGGTAGGGGCGTTGTAGGCGCATTGGTAGCCGTCACCTGATTGAGATAGGTGGCAAACTGCTTCGCGTCCATCATGTCGAATATTTTACCGACATGCTGGACCCCGGTATACATATCGAAGTTAACGGCATTCCGGCCGGGTGTGCCCTTTTTGGTGGTGATTATGACAACGCCATTGGCGCCCCGGCTCCCGTAGATGGCTGTAGACGATGCGTCTTTCAGTACCTCTATGGAGGCAATGTCGGATGGGTTGAGCGTAATGTCGGCTCCGGCATATCCATCGACCACATATAGCGGATCACTGCTGGACGAAATGGAATTGGTGCCCCGTACACGGACCGTGAAGGAAGATCCGGGCTGGGAGTTGGTCTGTGTGACCTGTACGCCGCTTACCATACCTTCCAGCAGCTGGCTGGTGCCGAATACGGGTGTCTTGTCTGTATTGGCCAATTGAACGGAACTGACGGAGCCGGTCAGATCTTTCTTTCGCTGTGTACCATACCCCACCACCACAATCTCGTTAAGGCCTTTGGGATTTTCTTTCAGAGTAATGGGCAGGAACTCGACTCCTGCTTCGACACGCACTTGTCTTGTCTCGAATCCAACCGCCGAGATCTCCAGGGTGACGGATCCCGTTGCCGGCAGGGAGATGGAGAAGGCTCCGTTTTCAGCAGCGACAGCGTCAAAATGCAGCTTTTCCCCCCTGGCGAGGATGCTGGCATTCGGCACCGGATTGTTATCGGCAGACACAACCTTGCCCTTGAGCGTCCTGGTTTGAGCAAATAAGTTGAGCGTAAGGAGAAGAAGGCCAAACAGTGCCGACACTGATTTTCTCATAAGCATAATGGCAAGTTTTATTTTAGTGGGTTGTTACAATGAATGTCAAATTGGAGAAAATTGTAATCATATTGGGTATGCCGGGCCCTTTTTATTTACGGAAACGGTTGCAGGACGAGCTCTATACCCTACTACAACGTTTTCGTAGAAATACCGCAGCGGGGTAGAAAGTTTGTGTAATTTTCACTTGCACCATTTTGCCTGCCAAATGAATACGGTCAACCTTAAACAATTAGCCAAAGAGCTCAACCTCTCGGCCTCCACCGTCTCGCGCGCATTACGCGATAGCTGGGAGATCAGCACCCCTACCAAACAACGGGTGTTCGACCTGGCTAAAAAAATGAACTTTCAACCCAATCCATACGCCAGCAGCCTGCGCAAGCACAAGAGCCGGACTATTGCCGTAGTGATACCGGAAGTGGCGAATAACTTCTTTGGCCTTGCTATTAAAGGCATCGAGGCGATTGCCCGTGTAAAGGGATACCATGTGCTGATCTATCTCACCAATGAAGATGTGTCGGAAGAAATAGCGGTAGCTTCTAACCTGCAGAGCGGAAGGGTGGACGGAGTGATCTTATCCCTCTCGGGAGATACAAAGGATACCCGGCACCTATTGGAATTACAGCAGCGGAATATCCCGCTCGTATTTTTCGATCGGGTATGCGATAGCATCGGAGCGCCGAAAGTAATGACCAATGATTATGAAAGCGGATTTGTCGCGACGGAGCACCTCATCAAAGCCGGCTGCCGGCGGATAGCCCATTTGACGATTTCCATGAGCCTGTCTATTTCCTATAAACGCAGACAGGGATATATGGACAGCCTGCTCCGCTATGACCAGGCCGGTGACGGGGATCTGGTGATCCATTGCGACGGTAACGATGAAGACAATTATCGGGCGATCCGTGTACTCCTTAGCTCGGACAAGAGACCCGATGGCATCTTTGCTTCGGTGGAGAAACTGGCAGTGCAGGTCTATCACGTATGCCATGAGTTGGGGCTGAATATTCCCAAAGACGTGAAAGTGATAAGCTTTTCCAACCTGGTGACGGCCTCATTGCTCAATCCTTCCTTAACCACCATTGCCCAGCCGGCCTACGAGATGGGCAAGGAAGCCGCTACTATTTTATTCCGCAGACTGGAGAAGAAATATATTGTAATGCCCGAAGACGAGGTGATCCTGCCTGCAAAACTGGAGCCCCGGAATTCTACGTTGTAAGGAATGGTCTGACCCAACAAAGAGGTTCCCTTTTTGTGAGACCTATAAAGAGGACCGCTCCCTCGTCCGGAATGCCTTGTCTGCTTCAATGTCTTCCGCCTCCCGTTGCCGGGGACTCAACTCCGCAACAGATGCCATCAACTCATAAGAACGCAGCCTGTCTTCAAAACGATCTGTAAAAGTGGCAATCACCAGTTCGTCCACGCCAAATTCATTGGCAAGCCGGGTGAACTGCTCCCGGATCTGACCGGGAGTGCCGACCGCCATCCGCTGCCGGTTGAATAAGACCCGCTGCCATTCCGCCTGGGTATACTCATAGTCCTTTGCAACGTCATAAGTAGGGATCTCATCGAATTTCCCTTTCTCAAAGCTGAGCAGGCGGTAATCCATCACAGCCTGTACCTGCTTTACTTTTTCGGGATCTTCCGAGCAAAATGCAAAAATGCCCGCATTGGCCACAGGGGCAGCCAACTGGGCCGAAGGGCGGAACTTGTCTTTATAGGCTTTGATCGCCGCAGCTCCCCCGATTGGGTTAATGAATTGGGCAAAGGACAACGCCATTCCAAAATGCGCAGCCAGGTAAGCGCTTTCCCCGCTGGAAGTAAGCATCCAAAGGTCGGGCCGGGTGTCGATATGGGGGATGGCCCTTACTTTTCCCTGCATCGTTCCCGGAGTGCTGGCATCGGACAAAAAAGCGTCCAGGTCTGCCAACTGGCGTATATATTCCTGGGGGTCAAAAGTGTTGGAAGGATTGAGCAGCTGGGCGGTAAGCCGGTCCCCGCCGGGCGCACGTCCCAGGCCCAGGTCGATACGGCCGGGGTACAAGGCTTCCAGCAGACGGAAGTTCTCCGCCACTTTCAGCGTGCTGTGGTTCGGCAACATGATGCCCCCTGATCCCAGGCGTATCTGCCTGGTTTCCGCAGCCAGCCGGGCAATCAGTATTTCGGGAGAGGCCCCCGCCAGGGTCCGGGTATTATGGTGCTCGGAAAGCCAGTACCTTTTGAAACCGAGCTTGTCTGCCAATCTGGCCAATTGTATCGTTTCCTGTAAGGCCTGGGGCGCATTGCTGCTCTTTCGGATGGGGGTCTGGTCCAGGACACTTAACTGAAGTTTCGTTTGCATAAAATTATAAATAACACAAGCTGGAATGAAAAGTTTGGATCTTTCAATAGGACAAAACAGATAAAAATAAAAATGATAAATCGGCCCTCACCTGATCGTCAGCATGTACTCGGGTAAAAGACCGGAAATAATATTCTGATCTTCCCGGGGCTATTATGAAAATAAATAGTTAATTTGCAACATCGTAGCAAAAACAGGTGAAGTTCTCCCAGACCATACGACCCTTTCTTGCAGGCTTTATGTTGGCCTTGTTCGCGCTGGGCATTACGCCTAAGATCCTGATCCATGCCCTGGTAGCCGATCACGAGGATACCCATTTGGCGTTGGACCATGGCAAGACGGACCAATATAATAAGGCCGGATTTCACTGTACGATTGACAATCTGGTTGTAGAATCTCCTTTTTTGGATCATACGATCTCCCTTGAATGGGGGCTTCCGAAGTGTTTCGCGAAAAGGGCGCTTCCTTCCTACAAGGATCATCTCTCCTCCTCCCATTTCATCTTCGGACTACGCGGTCCCCCGGTTACTGTTTAATTGCCTTTTTATTTATTGCTTATTCATTCATCTTCACAAACGGAATTAAACACAAGCCTAATGAATTCCTCCTCACTTCGTTATATATTATTCCTGCTCCTTTTCCTGGGGATTGACCAATGTATGGTTGCACAGAGCGGAGCTTATAACACCCGATCAAAAAAGATCTCTATACCCGCCGGCGGTTCCCTGTCCGGGAAGGTAACAGAAAAAGAGAAAAGTTCGCCTCTTTCCGGGGCCTCTGTCTATATCCCCGACCTCAAACTGGGAGTAGTGGCCGATGCATCGGGCAATTACCAATTCAATAACCTTCCTTCCGGCAGCTACCTGGTCGAAGTGCATTACGTGGGATTCAAGACCCTCATAAAGACAGTGACCATCGGTGGCCCCGTCACCCAGGATTTTGTCCTCTCCGATGCATTTATAGAAGAAAGCCCGGTAGTGGTAACAGGTCTGTCCCAGGCCACCCAGATAAAAAGAAGCCCTATCCCTATTATTTCGGTCGACCACCGGTACATAACGACAAACATCAGCACTAATATCATTGATGCGCTCACAAAAGTCCCGGGAGTTTCGGCCGTTACTACGGGCCCTAATGTGTCTAAGCCTTTTATCAGAGGGCTGGGATACAATAGGATTTTAACATTATATGATGGTGTAAGGCAGGAAGGGCAACAGTGGGGCGATGAGCATGGCATCGAAATCGATCAATATGGCATTGACAAGGCTGAAATCATAAAAGGCCCGGCCAGTTTGACTTATGGCTCCGATGCTTTGGCAGGGGTAGTCAACCTGATTCCTACTCCGCCGGCACCGGAAGGAAAAATAATCGGAGAAGTATTGGGAGAGTATCAAACCAATAATGGCCTCTATGCTTTTTCCCAGATGTTAAGCGGCACCAAAAACGGGTTCGAATGGTTAGGAAGGGTTTCACACAAACAAGCAACCAATTATCAAAGTCCTATTGACGGTCGGGTATACGGCACGGCCTATAATGAAACGGATGCACATATTGCTTTAGGATTGCACCGGAATTGGGGATATTCTCACCTCAGTTTGTCGCTGTATGACAACCGGCAGAAAATTCCAGATGGAAGCCGCGATTCAGCTACCCGGAAATTTACAGAACAAATAACGGAGGCCGACACCGTCAGGCCCATCGTGTCTGATGCTCAATTGAAGTCTTATCCGATCGAAGGGACTTACCAACACATTCAACATTACCGGTTTTTCAGCAACAATACCTTTCTGCTGGGAAATAGCCGGATCACCGTCAATTTAGGATATGCATATAGTCACAGGCGGGAATTCGCGCATCCGCAGGCATTGTACATCCCCGGCCTGAATTTACAGCTCAATACCTACACGTATGATGTGAAATATTATTTCCCCGAATTCAGTGGCTGGAATATATCATTTGGCGTTAATGGAATGTACCAGAATAATAAGGTTACCAATGGGACAGAATATATCATCCCGTCCTATCGTCAATTCGATGTCGGTCCATTCGCCCTTGTAAAAAAGACCTTTGGCAAATTTGATATATCTGGAGGGATACGGTATGACAACCGTTCATTTGTCAGCGACCAGTTATACACCCAGCCTAATCCGGTAACCGGATTCGAGATGCCGGTGTCCGATACGACGGGGGCAACTTATCATTTTTCTCATTTGACCCATACCTATTCTGGTGTTTCAGGCAGCATAGGCGGCACCTACAATGTCTCTGATAAATTAACGTTTAAAGCTAACTTTTCCCGTGGTTTCAGAGCCCCCAATATTTCGGAGATCTCCGCTAACGGCCCCCATCCCGGTACCAATATTTACCAGATCGGAAGCGCCAATTTCAGCCCTGAACTAAGTTTACAAGAAGATATAGGGTTTATTTTTTCTTCGAAATATGCGGTCATTAACTTAAGCGTCTTTAACAATTATATTACCAATTTTATTTACAATAAAAAGCTGGTTACTGCTACCGGAGCCGACTCGGTTATTATCCCTGGAAATCAAACTTACAAATTTCAGCAAGGGAATGCCAATCTTTATGGAGGAGAATTGAATATAGATATTCATCCTATAACACCGCTTCACTTCGAAAATAGTTTTTCCTTAGTATATGGAGACAATAAACCAGTCAATGGAAAAGCAGTCGCTCCTGACGCCAGGTATCTTCCATATATTCCTCCCTTCCACGGGCTTTCGGAGCTGAGGTATGATTTCAACTGCAAATCCTCCCACATCGTGAACGGGTTCGTCAAGGCACAGCTGGTTTATTATGCGAAGCAGGACAGGGCTTATTATGCCGACAACACGGAAACAGCCACCCCCGGATATACATTATACAACATGGGTGTGGGTGCGGGCTTTACAAATAAGAAGGGAACGACCCTATTCAATCTCTACATTATGGGCAACAACTTATTCAATGTGGCCTATCAGGATCATCTAAGCAGGCTCAAATATTTTGAGCAATATTCATCCTCTCCAAATGGCCATCTTGGTATTTATAATATGGGCAGAAATATTGCTTTTAAGGTCATTTTCCCGCTTGAGTTTAATTACAATTAGCATACCGCAGGACCGGCCAATAAAAAGAGGGTGTCTCAACTTTGAGACACCCTCTTTTTATTGCTTATGGGTAATTTCTTTAATCCTTTTTATGCCCACCGCCATCTTCCGGCTTTTTACAGCAGGTGGGCAGTCTCTTGTAAGAATCGGGCTCAGCCGTAACATCGTCGGCATCATAACCCACATTCGCGATCAGGGTCTTGATATTCTCCACATTCGTGCGGTCTGTGAGATAGGTCACCGTAGCCGTTTTCTTTTTATAATCGACATTCACTTTCTGGATGCCTTCTTCATGGCTGAGGTATTTCTCGATCCTTTCCTTGCATTGCTGGCACTGTACCGTCGGCGTTTTAATGGTAACGGTCAGCTGTGTCTTTTGCTGGGCCATGGAGACACCTGCAAAGCCTAGCAGGAATAATACGATAAATTGTAGTTTTTTCATATATAAACAGATTTATGACACATAAATGTAACAAAATAAATCTGGTTCCCCCTGCTGACCGGCCCAACAATCCCCCCCTTTAACAATTCCTTACACCCCCTTCCAGCTTGCCGGATCCTCCCGCCATTTCAACAAAACAGCCTCTTCATCCGGGCTGACGATCTTTTTCTCCAGGGCCAGCTCGATCAGGGTAGGATAGTTAGATAGCGAAATATAAGGTACTCCTGCCTTTTCAAAAGCTTCTTTGCAGGCCTCGAAACCATAGTTGAAAATGGACACCAGCCCGATCACTTCCACTCCCGCCTGGCGAAGGATATCCACCACCTGCAGGCTGCTCTTGCCGGTAGAGATCAGATCTTCGATGACCACCGTCGGCTGCCCTTTCTCATAATAGCCCTCGATCTGCTGCCCCAATCCATGCTCCTTAGGCTTGGACCGGACATAGATATAGGGCAGTTTGAGCTGGTCGGCCGCCATAGCGCCCCAGGCGATACCCGCCGTCGCGACTCCTGCCAGCAGGGCGGCTTCGGGGAATTGCCCGAACAGGACATTACACATCTCCGACTTGATAAAGTCCCGGATATAGGGAAAAGAGAGAACTTTGCGGTTATCGCAATAAATAGGGCTTTTCCAGCCGGACGACCAGGTATAGGGCTCTTTCACATTCAAACGTATGGCCTGCACCTGTAATAGCTTCTCGGCTACCGCCTTTTCGTTCGGGCCGTTCTGGGTAATCATTTTTTCCATGGTGCTGCGAAAGTAAATAAAATTTGCCTCTTCCGACTTCCCTCTTCCGGCTTATCTTGCATTCAATTCAACTCCGATGTACATCAAAATCTATTTTAACGATAAGCCCCTCTTCCTCTGTGATCAGGTCAATGAAGAGATCAATGGCTATGCCCATCACGATGACGCCGTTTTCATCGACGAATTTTCCACTCCCGCCGTCAATTCCATCATCCATGAGATGCGGCTGGAAAAAGTACACGCAGGCATCTTCGTTCACCCCGACCTGGAGACCCTCCGGAAAGCCTTCTGGAAAAAATTCATCCTCATAAAAGCGGCCGGTGGCCTCGTGCAGAATGAAGCGGGAGATAGGCTCTTCATTTTGCGTCGTAATAAATGGGACCTTCCAAAAGGCAAACTCGATGAAGGGGAAACTTTAGAACAATGCGCCGTCCGGGAAGTGGAGGAGGAGACAGGACTGAGAAATATTATCCTGGGCAAACCACTGCTGGTCACCTGGCATACCTACGATGAGAGCGGCAAACACTTCCTCAAAGAGACCTACTGGTACCATATGACAGCTCCAGGCAACCAGGTGATCACCCCACAGGCGGAAGAACAGATCACAGAAATAAAATGGGTAGGCGGGAAAGAACTGTCAGCCCTCATGGGCAACACTTTCCCCTCGATCAAGGACGTACTGAAAGCCGCCGGCGTTCACCTAAAGTGAGAGGACCCGTTCCCGCTTCAATATAGCCACCGTCAGCCGGCTGACGCACACCAGCTTCTCCCGTTCATCCACGATCTTAATATCCCATACATGCGTGGTCTTTCCCAGGTGTAGCGGAGTCACCGTACCATACACATACCCTTCCTTTACACCCCGTATATGATTGGCATTGATCTCTAACCCGACGCAAGCGTATTTCTCCTGGTCGATGACATAAGCGGAAGCCACACTTCCCAACGTCTCCGCCAACGCTGCCGAGGCGCCTCCATGCAGCAGCCCATACGGTTGCCGGGTCCGGCTATCCACCGGCATCCGGGCCTTTAAGAAATTATCGCCGATATCCGTGAACTCCATACCCAAGTAGGCTCCCATGGTATTGGCGCCCAGGGATTGCAATTGTTCAATGGTCATGGGGGAACCGGAGAGATGCCAGATAGACATGGGCTTATTTTTTTGAGGCAAGGACTTTATTGGCCAGGGCTTTCGCTACTACCTCCGGTAAAAATTGCAGCACATCGCCGCCATTTTTTAATACATCCCTTACCAGCGTGGAGGCGACCGAAGTATACTGTGGCAGGCAGGTAAGGAAAATAGTCTCTATATTATGGTCGAGGCTCCGGTTCATATCGGCAATAGCCTTCTCATATTCAAAGTCGTTCACGTACCGGATCCCCCTCAGGATAAATTGCGCGCCCACGCGCTGACAGCACCGGACCGTCAACCCCTCATATACTACGGCATCGACCTTGGGATTGTCTTTGTAGATTTCCCGGATCCAGGCCAGCCGCTGTTCCTCCGAGAACATGGGCTCCTTATTCACATTCCGCCCGATCCCGATGACAAGTTTGTCAAACAAAGGCAGCGAGCGGTCGATGATATCCTGATGCCCGATCGTGATCGGATCGAAAGTTCCCGGGAAGAGGCCAATGCGTTGCATAATGGGGTTCTCCATGCCTGCGATTGGAGCAGGCGTTTTAGTGGTTAAATCTCCTTTTTAGGCGTGGGGGCTCCACCTGCCAATAAATACAATACGGCCATCCGAACGGCCACCCCATTCTCCACCTGCTGCAAAATAATGGATTGCTTGCTGTCTGCGGCATCACTGTCCAGTTCTACGCCCCGGTTGATCGGTCCGGGGTGCATAATGACGATCTCTTTACTCAGACTGTCCAGGAGCCGCTTGTTCACCCCATAGGCAAGACTATATTCCCGTAAGGAAGAGAATAGCGGCTGATTCTGACGCTCCAGCTGAATACGGAGGACATTGGCTACATCACACCATTCCAGGGCCTTCCGCAGATTGTATTCCACCCGCACATCGAAGGCTTCCTTGATATGGACCGGGATAAGGGTGGGAGGGCCGGCAATCGTCACCTCAGCTCCCATTTTCTTCAACAGATAAATATTGCTCAACGCCACCCGGGAATGCATGATATCCCCGATAATGGCAACTTTCTTTCCTGCCAGGCTACCCAGTTTCTCCCGGATAGAAAAAGCATCCAGCAAGGCCTGGGTAGGATGCTCGTTGATCCCATCCCCTGCGTTCACGATTGCCGCCGGGATATGTTTGGCCAGAAAATGGGGGGCTCCGCTGGCGCTATGCCGCATCACCACCATATCCACCTTCATGGAAAGAATATTATTCACGGTGTCCAGCAGGGTCTCCCCCTTGGCGGCAGAAGAACCCGAAGCGGTAAAATTGATGGTATCGGCAGACAGCCTTTTTTCCGCCAGCTCAAAGGAGATCCTCGTCCTCGTCGAATTCTCATAAAAGAGATTCACGATCGTCACATCCCGTAAAGTGGGAACTTTTTTGATCGGACGCTGCAATACTTCTTTAAATTGGGTTGCCGTATCTAAAATGAGTTGAATATCACCCGGTTGGAGATCCCTAATGCCAAGGAGATGTTTGGTACTTAGCTGCATTAAAAAGCGAAATTAGGGTATTCCGATCATTCTTCCAACAACGCTACCTCGTCTTTCCCGTCCTTTTCCTGCCAGAATACTTTTACTTTCTGCGTAATGATAGAATCGATGGATTTGCCCGTATAATCGGCTTGTATAGGTAATTGCCGGCTGAATCGCCGGTCGATCAGGATGCACAACTCCACTTTGGCCGGCCTCCCAAAATCCAATAAGGCATCCAGCGCCGCCCGGATCGTCCGTCCCGTATAGAGAACATCGTCGATCAGGATCACATTCTTATCCTCGATGGAAAAAGGAATATCCGTCTGGTTCAGCTCATGCAAACCCTTGCGGACATCGTCCCGGTAAAAAGTAATATCCAGTTTTCCGTAGTCTATCTTCCCTCCGGCCACCTGTGTCTTCAGCTGCCCCACTATCCGGTTGGAAAAATAGATACCCCTGGGCTGAATACCGATCAACACGGTATTTTCCAGGTCGATATGATTCTCCAGCACCTGGTGACTCAACCGCTGTATCGTAATAGCCAATTGCTGCTCATTCAGGATCGTCTTCAAGTAAGTATTTTTATGGCGGTAAAAATAGGCTAATCCCTCAAATAATAGAAAAACCCGGAATTTTCCGGGCTTTTCTATTATTATTAAGTTTTATCATGCTTCTGCCAGGAACGGATACCGGTAATCGGTCGGAGGCACAAATGTTTCTTTGATCGTCCGGGCGCTGAGCCAACGGTACAGGTTCAGGATCGATCCCGCCTTGTCATTGGTGCCGGAAGCCCGGGCTCCGCCAAAAGGCTGTTGCCCTACTACCGCGCCCGTCGGCTTGTCATTGATATAAAAATTCCCGGCCGCCTGACGCAGACGGTCAGTCGCCAGTTCTACGATCTGCCGGTCCTGCGAAAGGATAGAGCCGGTCAGCGCATAGGGGGACGTGGAATTCACCAGGTCCAGGGTCTTCTCGAATTCGGCGGCCTTGTATACATAGACGCTCAATACCGGTCCGAAGATCTCCTCGCACATGGTGGCATACATCGGGTCTTTGGCCTCGATGACCGTTGGCTGCACAAAATATCCCTTCGATTTATCGCAATGTCCCCCGGCCCAGATCTCAGCCTTGGGGTCGTTCTTCGCTTTGTCGATATAGGACTGGATCTTGTCAAAGCTCTTTTCATCGATGACGGCATTGATGAAATTGGAGAAATCTTCCACCGTACCCGTCTTAAAACTATTGATCCCCTCTATCAGTTTCTTCTTAATGACGGCGGCCAGCGTATCCGGGATATAGGCCCGGGAAGCGGCGCTGCATTTCTGGCCCTGGTATTCGAAAGCGCCTCTCAGCAGGGCCGTAGCCACTACATCCGGGTCAGCGCTTTCATGGGCCAGCACAAAATCCTTGCCCCCTGTCTCCCCGACGATGCGGGGGTAGGTGCGGTAGTTCGGGATATTCTCCCCGATCGTCTTCCATATCTGATTGAAGACCCCGGTGGAACCGGTGAAATGGATGCCGGCAAAATCCCGGTGGCCAAAGCATATTTTTCCCAGGGCAGGACCGTCCACATAGATCAGGTTGATAACCCCGTCGGGTAACCCCGCTTCTTTCAGGATACGCATAAACATTTGAGCAGAGAAGACCTGCGTATTGGCTGGTTTCCAAACCACCGTATTGCCGCACATGGCAGCAGAAGTGGGCAGGTTGCCCCCGATAGCCGTGAAGTTGAAGGGGGTAATGGCTAATACAAATCCTTCCAACGGACGAAATTCAAGCCTGTTATGGACGCCGGGGCTGCTGGTAGGCTGCTGCCGGTAGATCTCGCTGAGAAAATGCACATTCCAGCGGAGGAAGTCGATGAGCTCACAGGCGCTGTCTATTTCTGCCTGGTAGGCATTCTTACTCTGCCCCAGCATCGTAGTGCCATTCATGTACGGGCGGTATTTCGTGGCGATCAGGTCGGCAGCTTTTAAAAAAATGGCCGCCCGGTTCTCCCAGCTCAAGGCAGCCCAGGATTCCTTTGCCTGCAGGGCCGCGTCGATGGCCTGCTTCACATGCGCCTCATCCCCTTCATGAAAATAACCCAGGGTATGGGCGATCTCATGGGGTGGACGAAGGGCGATCTTCTTTCCGGTGCGCACTTCCTTCCCCCCGATATACATGGGAATATCGTGTTCGGTACTTTTTAATTCCTTTAAGGTCTTCTTTAATAATTCCTTTTCCTTACTGCCCGGGCCATAGTTTAATACCGGCTCATTGCCCGGCGCCGGATAATTAAAATAACCTAGATTCATGTGTGACTATTTATTATTAATAAGCTTATTTGTCCGCCGTCTCTTTTTCGCTCATCAGGTAAGCCTTGATAAACCCATCCAGTTCTCCATCCATCACCGGCTGGACATTCCCCACTTCATAATCCGTACGATGGTCCTTGATCATTTTATAGGGGTGAAATACATAGGATCGTATCTGGGAACCCCATTCTATCTTTTTCTTCGTGGAATTAGTCGCGTTCTTGATAGCCTCCTGCTTGCGGATCTCCTCCTCGTATAGACGACTTTTCAGCATTGTCATGGCCTTTTCACGGTTTTCCCCCTGGGTCCGGGCCTGCTGACATTCTACGATGATTCCGCTGGGCTTGTGCGTCAGGCGCACTGCCGTCTCCACTTTGTTTACATTCTGGCCGCCGGCCCCGCCGCTACGGAAGAAAGCCCATTCCACATCGGAAGGTTTTACCTCAATCTCGATGCTGTCGTCGATCAGGGGATATACATAGACAGAAGCAAAAGAGGTGTGACGACGGGCATTGGAGTCGAAAGGGGAGATGCGGACCAGCCGGTGCACCCCGCTTTCTGCTTTCAGGAAGCCAAAGGCAAATGGACCGTCGAACTGGATCGTGGCGCTCTTGATGCCCGCGCCTTCCCCGTCCTGGAGATCCAGTTCGGTGAGATTCCAGCCCTGTTTTTCGCCATACATGCGGTACATACGCAACAACATTTCCGCCCAATCCTGGCTTTCGGTGCCCCCGGCGCCGGAATTGATCTGCATCACCGCCGGCAATTCGTCTTCCGGCTGGTTGAGCGTACTCTTGAATTCCGCTTCCTCGATCAGGCCCGATGCCTTATCATAGGCTTCCCGCGTCTCTTCCTCGCTGGCTTCCCCGGCTTTCCAGAAATCGAATAATACGGCAAAATCCTCCACGGCCGTCTCCACGGACTCATAGAGCTTCACCCAATATTCATTCAGCTTGATGTTTTTGAGTATTTCCGTCGCGCGCTTATTATCGTCCCAGAATCCCGGGCTCAGCGATAATTGCTTCTCTTCGTTTACTTTATATTGGCGGTTATCGACGTCAAAGAAACCTCCTCAAGACCACTACACGGTCCCTCATACTTTTGATCTGTTCTTGTGTCATATTTTACAAGTTGATAATCAATTGATTAGTGAATAATTTAGACAAAATTGCATAATTTACCCGCATAGGTAAATCGAATCGGACGCAAAGGTCCGTAAAAAGAATCAATTAACCAGACTTAGGATAAGTTCTTCCAATCAGCCAGCCAGGCTTGCAACGTTTCCATTTCTTTTTCAGAAACGATATTTTTTTCCAGCAAGGCTTTATAGGCGTTATAAAGATTTGTTTCTATGCTTTCGGAAACGGAGATAGCGCCGGAAACCAATTCGATTACTTTTTCACAATGCTCGTACATGGGGATCTCCGAAATAAAATCTTTCATGTAATCATGTGGATTTCTTTTCTGGACCACGGTAGCATTGATAAAGCCGAGCTTATAATTATAGAGCCACATGATCGGTTGAGCGATCAAACCGCGTAAAATATCGGTAAACCGGAAAGTGACATAGGTCGGCAAGTACATTAAGGCGAATAATTCTTTTCGGACCAGGGTGTTTTGCGTATTGAAAGGACAGATAGTGCCTTTTGCCAATACTACCGGCGGCCTTTCGTCAAAATAACAGGGCGTGTCGCTGGTTAAACGATAAATGGCATCGACATCCGGATCTTCATCGGCCAGACCTTGCCAGAAACCGACCTTACAATCTTTTGCCGTTAATGTTTTTTCGATTTCGAATTGTTTAGCAATCAGGTTCAGGGGTAAGCCCCTGGGCCAGATCTTTTGCCTGGTATAAAGCTGATAGATGTTTATAAAGCCATTATTTTCGGGGGTGCAATCGAACTTGTTTTCGAACTCAGGGAAAACCCAGTTCTCTTTTGGAATATTGTCGTCATCTGTATCCACGATATATTCCGCTCCGTTTTGGATAGCGATCAAATAGCCTATCATTTTTCTGCAATAGTGATTATAGGGCAGCGTTTTAGCGAGTTCGAAGCCTGATTTTTCCTGTTGGGCGATCGATATGTATTGGACATTTTCACATTGCCAGTTTTCCGGGGTTTTTTTATCACCCACCACAATGAGCTCATAGTCCTTCATTCGGGAAAAAGAAACCACTGCTTCCGTAGGATCGAAAATGGAAGTGATTACTATCGTTTTTTTCATTTACTTGAATTTTCCAATGTTTGTATTATTTTGTTGACTGTGTGTTCCCAGGTGAAATTGTTTAGACAATGTTCCTGCGCTTTTTCTCCCATATCTGCCAATCTTTCCGGTTCGTCAAAAGCTTTCAGGATGAGTTTTGCCAGGTCTTCCGCATCGGCATTGTCCAGCCCGAACCCATATTTTCCATACCCGGAAAGTTCGGGAAAGCTGTTTCTATTTAATCCAACGATGGGTATTTTGCAGGCCAGAGCTTCTAAATAGACCAGGCCCCAGGGCTCATTGGTAGCAGGCATGAGAAATAAAGAACTTCTATTGAAGATGTCCTGCAGTTCGTCGATGGGGATAAAACCATAAGTTTTGACATTTGGCAGATTTATTTTTTGGGTATAGTCGTTTTGCCCGACAATAGCGAGCTCCAGCCGCGGATTGGTTTTTAAGGCAATCTCAAAAGCTTTAAGGACCAAAGGCCCGCCTTTGTCTTCAAATCTTCCTTTGGCGGCGAATAAAATTTTACCATTGGCATAATCCTTTTCGCCAAAGAATGGTTTTATGATGCCGAGTCCCGTACCTACAACCGTAATTTTGTCCGGATCGACTTTATAGTGTTCAATCAGATTCTGTTTTACATATTCGCTGATTGAAAAGATATGTTCAATCTGCTGGTAGGCCTTTTTTTCCAGCTTTTCAGCATCCGACAATAACCTTTTCGTGTATTTCTGCCTGTTTGTTGCGCTGGTTGACCATAGCTGCCATGTATAATCGCAAAATAAAAAGTGTTTTTGCTTTTCGGGTAATTTGTCAAACGGCAGATCGAGCGTTCCCATATGTAAGGTTAGATTGGACCCGCTTCCGGCAGTATGGGAATCCGCCTTTTTAGCGCTCAGGGCCCTGATAATAAAGCCGCGTTGTACATCGGCTGAGTTATTGTAATACAGCTTGCTGATGATTGTAAAGAATTTGGCCAGGTATTTATTTTGGACGGCCTTGGTGGAAAAAGCCAGGTTTAACCTATCTGTTTTTTTTAATATGGAATAAATGTGATGAGGTGTTCCGGACCAGGTCCGGGGATTTGTCGGATCTTCAATTGCGCAGATGTTTAATTTGATTTTCTCCATATTTTATTTAAATTTTATACGCGATATGGAATTTTTAATTCCCATAGGAGCATAGTTCTCCCTTAAGCAATGCGTTCAACGGCTTTTTTTATAAATGGATGGCAAGACAACAAAGATGGTTCCTGGGAATGAGGGTATTGCTGACCGGAGTAAAAACAATATTCAGTTTGCGGAAGGTCAGATTGGTGGTTGTAATATACAAAAATTATGCCCGATCAGCAACCCTCATTCGTCACCCGTCTCTGTCGTTTGCCCGGCCCTTAACGTCCGGCCTGCCGACGCCATTTTGTGGAGAAAACTGCCCATTTCTACGCCTTAAAACCGCTATAGGCTTCTTAACATTTTATTGCCCCGGTCTGTAAAGAGTTGGCAGGATTCTTGAAAATAGATAAGTAACTAACGCATAAAAATATTATTAATCATTTTTAAAATTTCTATTTATGAGTGCTCAAAAGATCTTAATAGGCGCCTTATCAGGCTTGGTTGCAGGTGTGGCTATTGGAGTATTGGTTGCCCCCGCAGAAGGAAGTGAAACCCGTCAACGTATTTCCGATACAGCCCATTCGCTGAAGAAAAAATTAAGACAGCTAAGAGGTGTCACCGTCGATGAACTGGATGAACTGAAAGATATTTTTGAAAGGGAAACCGAAGGACTGAAAAGCGATGTGCGCGAACGCGTCCTCGACCTGATCAAAGCCGCCAAGGCAAAAGGCAATAATATTAAGGAAGAGGCATTGTCCTAGACAGATCGGCCCTTATCACCGGATCGCCTGATGGACAACTGTCTGCCGGAATAGGGAACGGAGCCTGTAAAAGGCTCCTTTTTGCTTTTATTCCCCCCGGAATCTGCCGAATTCCCATTAATTTGCAGCCTTATCTTAATCAGCCTCTATGCCGATCGACCTTCGTTCAGATACCGTTACACGCCCGACACCCTCCATGTTACAGGCCATGATGCAGGCCAAAGTCGGGGATGATGTTTTTGGGGAAGACCCCTCCATCAACCAGCTCGAGTCCATGGCTGCCCAACTCTTTGAAATGGAAGCCGCCCTTTACTGCCCCAGCGGCACCATGTCCAACCAGATCGCCATTAAATGCCATACGGTACCGGGAGACGAAGTGATCTGTGAAAAGAACTCCCATGTCTATATTTATGAAGGGGGCGGCATCGCCTTCAATTCGGGTTCGCAGGTGCGCGCGCTGGAGGGAGACCGGGGCCGTATTACGGCCGATCAGGTGTCAGCCGCCATCAACCCGGATGACGTACACAAAGCGCGAACATCCCTGGTGACCCTGGAAAATACAGGCAACAGGGGAGGGGGGAGCTGTTATGACCTGGAAGAGATAACAAAGATCCGGCAGGTTTGCGAAGACAACCAGTTGCGGCTTCACCTGGACGGAGCCCGGCTGTTCAACGCCCTGGTCGCCAAAAAACAAACAGCCCTTTCCTATGGCAGGGTTTTCGACAGCATCTCCATATGCCTGAACAAGGGATTGGGCTGTCCCATCGGAAGTATTCTAATAGGACCGGCCTCCTTTATCCGGCAGGCCCGGAGGGTCCGTAAAGTCTTTGGAGGCGGAATGCGACAGGCCGGCTTCATGGCCGCCGCCGGTATCTATGCCCTGGAACACCATGTGGACAGACTGGCCGAAGATCACGCACATGCCCGGCAAATCGCAGCGGTCCTGGAGAAAAAGGACTTCGTCGCCTCGATCCTTCCCGTCGAGACCAATATCATCATCTTCGAAGTCGAAGCCTCCGTCTGTGCTAAACAATTAGCCGCCCAGCTAAAAGAGCAGGATATCCTGGCGATAGCCATCTCTTCGAACCAGCTGCGTTTTGTGACCCACCTGGACATTACCCCGGAAATGGTACAACGAACCATCGGGGTCCTTGAAGCGTTGTGACTATTAATTTCTTTAAATTTACAACAGACAGGATCTATCATTAACCTGCAATTTCAACTTTTTTTATATGTTCCCGAAAGTAACACCCACTCAGACAGCAGCATGGCAGCAATTACAAGAGCATTATAAGAACGAGATCAAGGGCGTCCACATGCGGTCCCTGTTCAAGGCGGATCCGGACCGGTTCTCCAAATACTCCCTGAAATTCGATGAGATCCTTTTCGACTATTCCAAAAATATTGTTACCGATAAAACCCTCACCTTATTGAGGCAGCTGGCGGAAGAGAGCAAGGTGAAAGACGCCATAGAAGCGATGTTCTCCGGCGAAAAGATCAACCAGACCGAAGACCGCTCCGTATTACACACCGCCCTGCGCAACCTGTCCGGCGACCCTGTTCTCAGCGACGGAAAAGACGTTATGCCCGACGTATTGCGTGTACTCGCACAGATAAAAGCCTTCTGCGCTAAAATTCATAGCGGTGAATGGAAAGGCTACACCGGGAAAAAAATAAAATATATTGTCAATATCGGCATCGGCGGCAGCGACCTGGGCCCCGTGATGGTCACCGAAGCCCTCAAATCCTATTGGGTGGCCGGCATCCAGCCTTATTTCGTTTCCAATGTTGACGGCACCCATATTGCAGAGACCCTGAAGAAAGTCAATCCCGAGGAGACTCTCTTTCTCATCGCCTCCAAGACCTTCACCACCCAGGAGACCATGACCAATGCCCATACGGCCCGTAACTGGTTCCTGGATTCGGCCAAAGATGAAAAGCAGGTAGCCAAGCATTTCGCCGCCCTCTCCACCAACGAAAAAGAAGTGGTGAAATTCGGCATCGACAAAGCCAATATGTTTGAATTCTGGGATTGGGTAGGAGGGCGTTATTCCCTGTGGAGCGCCATCGGCTTGTCCATCGCCCTTAGCGTAGGATACGACAACTTCGAATCCTTGCTGAAAGGCGCCCACCAGACCGACATCCACTTCCGCACCACCCCCTTCGAAAAGAATATCCCCGTCACCATGGCCCTCATCGGCTTATGGTATACCAATTTCTTTGGATCACAGACGGAAGCCATCCTTCCCTATGACCAGTATATGCACCGCTTTGCCGCCTACTTCCAACAGGGTAATATGGAGAGCAATGGGAAAACGATCGACCGCAACGGACAGCCTGTAGCCTGGTCCACCGGACCCGTTGTCTGGGGCGAACCCGGTACCAACGGCCAGCATGCTTTCTACCAGCTGATCCACCAGGGCACCACCCTGATCCCCTGCGACTTCATCGCCCCGGCGATCAGTCACAACCCGATCGGGGACCATCATGTGAAGCTGCTCTCTAACTTCTTCGCACAGACCCAGGCCCTGATGAACGGAAAAACCAAAGAAGAACTGGAAGCAGAGAAGGTTCCAGCCTCCCTGATCCCTTATAAATCATTTAGCGGCAACCGCCCCACCAACTCCTTCCTGCTGAAAGAGATCACCCCCTTCAGCCTGGGCGCGCTGATCGCACTGTATGAACATAAGATATTTGTTCAGGGCGTCATCTGGAACATCTACACCTTCGACCAATGGGGTGTGGAACTGGGTAAGGCGCTGGCCGGAAAGATCCTTCCGGAATTACAGAACGCCGACAAAGTGTCTACGCACGACTCTTCGACTAATGGTCTGATCAATGCATTCAAAAAAATGCGCTAACCCGCCTTCGTTAAAAGATAATGCAGAAAGCCCTCCGTTTGAGGGCTTTCTGCATTATACAATATGCCACGCATTGCGTGACCAATTGGGCGGCCCCCTGACGGGTATCGATATGAATAAAAAAGGGCGGTGTGGAAACACCGCCCGCTAAGGTCTAACCATTGTTGCTATAAAAATTTCTCAGCAGTTACGGACAGATTCGAACTGTCGTAAAAGGTCTTGCGGACCTCCGCCTTGCCACTCAGCCACGTAACTCATGATCGGATGGAAGATCCATTTCATTCAGGGGCAAAATAGTTTAAATTTATTAGTCTACAAAATAAGTAGACTAATAAATAGAAAAAAGCCCTCCCCCGGCATCCGGAGTCCCGGCCACACGGGGTTGTCCACATTTTTTAGTTTTTTGTTATGAAATAAAATTAAAATAGGTTCGTTTTGAAGTAGCTTTGCACGATTAATTTTAAAAAAACAGGAAAACCACCACAGCAATCCCACATGAATACTTCCTCCCAGACGCTCAGGGCCCTCTATCTGTCCGGAGCTTGTTGTTTCGCAATGATCGTCAGCAGTTGTAACGGGCAGTCCAAAACTTCACAGAAAGAAGGCGACTCCACCGGTACCAAAAGCTCCGTGGCCGCCGCCCCGAAAGATACCCCCATCGCCAACCCGGCAGAACCAGCCCGCGGCCCCCTGGACACGGCGCTTTATAATAAGAAACTGGCCCAGCTGGTCAATGGGGATTCCTCGGGTCGCTGGCCGGTAAAAACGGGCTACCCGCTCGCAGGCGCTGTCCTTCCTTTCAAAAGGATCGTCGCATACTACGGGAACTTCTACTCTAAAAAGATGGGAGTGCTGGGAGAATATCCCCCCGATGAAATGCTGAAAAAATTAGGCGCTGAGATTAAAAAATGGGAAGCTGCCGATACGAGCACCCCGGTTCAGCCCGCCCTTCACTATATTGCCGCCACCGCCCAGGGCAGCCCGGGTAAGGATGGTAAATACCGGCTTCGTATGCCTTTCAAACAGATTGATTCCGTGATCAACCTGGCCGCTCGCATCCACGCCCTGGTATTCCTGGACGTACAGGTCGGATTCAGTAATGTGCAGGCCGAAATCCCTCAATTGGAAAAATACCTGAAAATGCCGCAGGTACACCTGGGTATCGACCCTGAATTTTCTATGAAGACAGGCAGGAAACCCGGCACCGTCATCGGTACCATGGACGCTGCCGACGTGAACTTTGTTTCCAACTACCTGGCAGGACTGGTCAAGGCGAATAACCTGCCTCCCAAGATCCTGGTGGTACATCGTTTTACCCGCCCCATGATCACCAACTATAGGAGTATTCAGAAACATCCCGAAGTGCAGATCGTAATGGATATGGACGGATGGGGCGAACCAACCCTGAAATATGATAGCTACAAGTCTTATATTTCCCTGGAGCCGGTACAGTTCACCGGATTCAAATTGTTCTACAAGAACGATATCCGCAAACCGAAGAGCCGTATGCTAACCCCGCAGGAAGTGCTGAGCCAGAAGCCGAAGCCTATTTACATACAGTATCAATAATCGTAATCGGCCGGGAATGCCGGCCGGTCTCAAAGAAGAATAATTTGCTGAAGGACGATCCGGGAGGGTCGTCCTTGTTATATCATGTCGCTGGGAGCGGGCCTTCGGCCCTTTGGGCCTCAAGTCCCGGGTCTAATAATGGGGCTTCGCCCTAGACGCCTGTGGCGTCTATAACCCTAAGGCATATTCGTTCCTTGCGTATTCCGTCCCCTGTTCTTATGAAAATAGCCGTCCATGGACAGCGGCCCGCCTCCCTCTATCAGGAAGAATATCAATAGGATCAGCACGACCACGGCCAGACTAAGCTCCGACTCTGCGGCAAATCCCCCTTTCTGTGCATTGGTAAAGATGATCGCACCGATCAGGATCGGTATCTCCAGGAGAGCGACCAGGCGGGTCATCAGTCCGACCGTCAGCATAAATCCTCCCAGCAGATTCGCAAAAGTGATGATGATTGCCAGCGTGCCTGGATCCTGCGCCATCGCACTTCCCGACAACAGTCGTTCCAATAGCGTGGCATTACTTATAAACGTGATTCCTTTCGCAAACAGGCAGAGGCCCAGTGCAACCCGTACGATCACCAGCCAGCGGGGATGGTGGGTAACACTCCATTGTTGGATACTTCGTAGTGTGACCATAGCTGTAAATTTTTAAAGAGCAGAAAAATACTGTCTCCATAAAGTTACGCAATTCCCATACCCCTGTGCGGCTTTCTTGCCTGCCTCATTGTAGCCTCTTAATCAAATACTTAGGAGATTCCTCGTATCCCTGCCGGAAGTAAAAGGCATGCGCCCGCTCCCGACGCGTATGACAATGCACTTCGATCAGCGAACACCCTCTTTCCCTGGCCAGCGCAGTACAATATTCTTCCAGGGCCTGCCCGATTCCCCCGCCGCGGGCCCTTTCGTTCACGGCAAAATAGCTGATCCGGGCAAAATCCCCTTCCACTGCGATCTGCGGAATAAAATGCAGGGAAATAAACCCCAGGATCCTTCCTTCTTTCGGGTTCCCGGGGACTTCAGGCGGCCCGCCGGTTGACTTCACCTCTTCCTCATATACCAACAGCGCCTCATCCGGATCTTTTACCAGCCTTTCGATCCGGGCTTCCAGGAATGATCCCGTGCCCGGGTACTCCAATTGGTCCAACAACGACCGGATCTGCTGCCAGTCGCTGACTCTTGCCTTTCGAATTGCCATATACTACTATAGTTTTATCCCGGGCTTACCATCAGCCCGGGGCCATTGCCTACAGCGTCTTCCCCCCTAACCAGCTCTTTCTAAACTGTACGATCGCCGGCGTTACCGGCAGCCCATTTTTCTCGTAGGTCACCACAGACATCGCCGGATTCTCCTTCAACACGATCCCTACCGTCTTTTCTTCCGTATGATGTACATAATGAATAGGAACTCTGGCTCCCGGCGTATGTGCTTCCAGGGCTTTATTTAAATCGACGGAAGTTTTAATAGATTGATTATCAATTGACTCTATTCTGTCGTCCACATCCAGCCCTGCCTCATACAAGGGGGTTCCCCGCAGCGTATTGGAGGCGATCACCAACCCCTCCTTCTCCGTATAGCGGACATTGCCGATCCAGGCCTTCCCCTCCGCCGTTTTCTTCAATAGGAATCCCGCCGGTGATAGCAGGGAATTATAATCGATCGCCTCATGCCCATAAATGTATTTTTCGAAATAGGAGGCCGCAAATTTCCTGTCTCCTGTCAGAGAGGCCAGCACATCTTCGAGCCCCGACACCGTATAGGGAACTTCCGGTTTCCCGAATTTCTTCCAGACGGCCTGCATATAATCGTCCAGGGTCTTTTGATAATGCGCTCTCAGTTCCAGGTCCAGCGCCAGGGCGATGGCCCCGCCATAAGGGTAGTAGGAGGAATAGATATTCGGGTAATTGGTCTTGTCCACAGAGACGCCCGCGTCCACGAACACCGCCAGCTGACTGGCCTCGACCGGGGAATAGAGCCGGGCCCCCGGCGTATTCATTTTTACATTGATCAGGCCGTTCAGGGTGGCCTTTACGTAATCGGTGTCCTTTCCAACCCCCGAACGAAGCACCAGCAGGTCCCCATAGTATTGGGTAAAGCCTTCCGCAAACCACAATTCCTGGCTCATATCGCTTTTCTCGAAATTAAAAGGCTCCAGTGTTTTGGGCCGGATCCGTTTTACGTTCCAGCAGTGAAAGAACTCATGGGCAAAGACATCCAGTAAAAAGTCATCGCCATGGAAATTCATAGGAATACTGATCATTGTGGAATTCCGGTGTTCCATCCCATCCCCGTGCACATAGGGGTTGATGCTGGCCAGGAAAGTATATTCGCCATAGTCATAAGCCGGCGTTTCCCCGAAGACGGCCTGCGCCTGCTGAACGATCTTTTGCACCCTCCCGCTGAAAGCCGTAAAGACACTGTCATCCCCGGCCCCATCCAGCGCGATGCGGAAAGTATACGACTTCTTATCCGGGTTCTTTACTTCCCATTTCCGGTAACGCAGATTCCCGATCTTGGTCGGGCAATCCATGAAATATTGCAAACCCCGGGCGGTGAAGGTCCAGGGATCGTTGGTCGTCTGAAGTTGTGTGGCGATGCTCCATTGCAGAGAGTCCGGCACGGCAAAGTGGATGGTGATCGGGATATTGTCTACCCCTCTCATCCATAAGAAAGCGGCAGGCATATTCAGATGCACCCCGGAAGGATCGATGCCCGCATAGGTGCCATCCGCATAATTGCCATAGAGGGTATATTGTATCCGGAGGTAACCGCTGTGGCGGGACACTTCATACACATCCCCGTCCGTACGGGTGATCGTTACCGCTTTACCCTGCTGATCAAAGGCCTTGACATCATAGATATTCTTCCCGAATTCATGCGTGGCATAACGGCCAGGGGAGGAGCGGCTCATCCGGAAAATGGCATTCCGGGTGGGGATATCGCTGGCGATTAACTCGATCTTCGCCTCATGATGGGCCAGATTGGGGAAAGAGACGATATAGCTGATCCGCTGTCCGGATACGGAATGGATACAAAAAAAATAAAAAAGGGCCAGGGAAAGGGTGATTCTATGCATAATGAATAAATAATTATGCTCAAAATAACCATTTCTTATCAATCAAATACTTTGAAACCAGGATTTCACCGGTTACGACCTTAATGTCCCACCATCAACACCTTCTTTACAATAAGATAACCGGCAATACATAACAGGATGATCAGCAGAATAGCGAAATATCCCCAGGGACCTTCCCGCAATTTTCTCTTCAGCCGGCGTTGCTTTTTCTTTTGGAGGCTTTTTTGCAGACTGGCATTCAACTCGTCGACATAGACCTGGATATCTTTCTTATTCCCGATAGTTGAAAGGCCCTCCATCGCATCATTCATAAACTCATTGTCCGCCATCATTTTTTCCACGGCAAACTTCTCCTCGGCGGAAAGCTTGCCGCTGAGATAGTCCATCAACTGCTGGTTATCTATATCTTTATTACTATTGGACAATATGTTCAGCAGATCATTGTTCATGATTTACTTTTTTGACTGGACTTTCTTTCCATTAACAACTTCAGATTCCTTTTTCCGTTCTGTATGTAACTCTTCACCTGTAAAAGAGTGAATTGGGTGGTCTCCGCTATCTCCTGGTAAGACTTTTTTTCCAGGTAGAACAAAGTTACACAGAGTTTTTGCTCTTTCCCTAATTCTTCCAGGGACTGCTCCATCAATTCCAGTAACTGGTCCTTCTCCAGGTGTTTGTTCTTGCCGGGATCTTCGTCCCAGTCTGCCAGCATCGCATCCGAAAGAGCAGCCGGACGCCCATGCTGATCCCTCAACTTCATCAGGCAGTGATTTCGGGCAATGGTATAGATCCAGGATTTGAAATATTCCACCTTATACTTGGGCAATTCGGTAATGATCTTAACGAAGATCTGCTGGACGCAATCCTTCGCCTCCTCCTCCTGTTTGGTGTACTTCATGCAGACCCCCAACAGCAACAGGGTGTAACGTTGCAGTAAAACACCCAGCCATTCATTATTCCGGTCGGCATAGTAGCGCTCCAGCAGCTCATGGTCGGTTATATGGTTAAAAGGGTCTCTTTTCACGTCGGGTAATGTAAGAAATTTCTATTACTGAGATGCAGGAACCGTAAAAATTCATAAATTACTGATAGGAGCTTCCTACCGGCGACCCATTATTAATTTTTGCCCTTTGACCGTTCTTAACGGTATAATATTTTGCCGTAGACGATTCATTAATTAATTTTCCGCATGATCAGAGCTATTTGTTGCGTCCCCGTAAGCCCTGTAAGAGCAGAACCCTCCCACAGAACGGAGATGGTTACCCAATTAGTATTTGGCGAATGTTGTGAAATATTGGAACAGACCAAGGATGACTGGTCCCGCATCCGTTGCAGCTACGATGACTATGAAGGCTGGTGTCAGTCCGCTCATGTGACGGAGGTCGATGAAGAAGAATATGAAAAAGGGGAATCTGTCCTGACGCCGGACTGGGTGAATGCCCTCGAATATAACGGGCATCCGATGATGGTGCCGATGGGCAGTAACCTGACGGCTATGAAGAACGGCCGCGCCGTCTGGCGAAAAAATCAAGTGCATTATAAAGGCAGCACCTGGGACCCGGCCACCGCCCGGAAAGACTCCAAATCCATCCGCCAGCTCGTATTTAAATTTCTGAATACACCCTATCTGTGGGGCGGAAGAACAGTGTTCGGCATCGACTGCAGCGGCTTCACACAGACCGTTTTCAAATTTCTTCAGGTTCCCCTGCTGCGCGATGCCTACCAGCAGGCCACCCAGGGAGAGCCCGTCGGATTCCTGGAAGAGACGCAAACCGGTGACCTGGCTTTTTTCGACAATGAGGAAGGCCGGATCACCCATGTAGGCATTTTATTAAATGCCCATGAGATCATTCATGCCTCCGGGAAAGTAAGAGTGGATAAAATTGATAATATGGGGATCGTCCATGCACAAACCTTTCAACGCACCCATCATCTCCGGATCATTAAAAGAGTACTCCCCGTGGTCTAGCCAGGGCTTAGCCAGGAATCCGGCGGCGTCGCTTCTTATTATTTGTCGAAGAATAGCACCTTTCCCGCGATCAATATCAAGGCAATGGCAAATATTTTCTTCAGGGTCCCTTCCGGCAGGCTGAGTGATAATTTACTGCCCATATAGCCGCCCACCAGGAAGCCGGTGAAAATCAGCAAGACCACCTTCACATCGATATACCCCCGTTTATAATAGCTCATAACGGCGAAAATTCCCGCCGGTAATAACAGAATACCCAAAGAGGTACCCGTAGCCTGGTGCTGACTGAACCCCAGGATATAGACCAGGGCCGGGACGATG
Organism: Puia sp.; assembly: GCA_036394375.1. Classification (GTDB taxonomy): domain Bacteria; phylum Bacteroidota; class Bacteroidia; order Chitinophagales; family Chitinophagaceae; genus Puia. Next base: position 36,351 of record DASWFF010000036.1, on the reverse strand, counting down.
ATCACCCCGCCCCCCAATCCCACCAGTCCGCTTAACATACCGGCCAGCAGGCCGACGATAACCAGCGATACAATCGTTTGAACGGACATGATGTAAGATTTTGATATTACTCCCCCTTATTTCTTGTTCCTGAAATTGTCATCATAGGCTTTCACGGCATCCTGAATGACTTTCAGAGCCATCGTCTTATCCCCGAATTCCTCTACGATCACCTTCTTATTCTCCAATTTCTTATACTCCTCGAAAAAATGCCGCAGCTCTTCGAAGAAATGCTTGGGAAGCTCTTCCAGGTTATTATAATGGTTCACGCTGGGATCCTTGGCGGCTACGGCAATGATCTTATCGTCCGCATCCCCTCCGTCGATCATCTGCATGACCCCCATCACCTTTGCTTCCATCAGGCACATAGCCTGTACGGGCAGGGACGTGATCACCAGGATATCCAGCGGATCCTTATCATCCCCATAGGTCTGCGGGATAAAACCGTAGTTAACCGGGTAATAAAAGGAAGAATAGATCACTCTATCCAATTTCAATAAACCACTCTCTTTATCGATTTCGTACTTGGCCCGGGAACCCTGGGGAATCTCAATGATCGCATTGACGATCCTGGGCGCATTTTCTCCGACCGGAACTCCATGCCATGGATGTGAAACTGTCATCATAGTTGATCTGAATGTTTAGTATGGCAAACCTAAATCCAAAATCCCAAACCTCAAAATCTCAATCCTCACATTCTCTTCCCCCTTCGAAAGGGCGACCATTTATCCTGCACAGGCCGGGCATCCATTATCTTAGGAACGGCGATTTGCTGCGCTGAATAGATCCCCGAATGACCGCTGAAAAAATAAGCGGTAAAACAAGCCACCGCAAAATACAGCACATGCTCCCCGCCGAACAATTCCACCCCCATGACCGTACAGGCTAATGGAGTATTGGTGGCGCCGGCGAATACGGCAATAAAACCCAGACCTGCAAAAAGATCCACGGGTGCGCCCAACAACCAGGCCAGTAGATTGCCTAAAGTGGCTCCTATAAAGAATAAGGGCGTTATCTCCCCGCCTTTAAAGCCGGAACTCAGGGTCACGATGGTAAAAAGGAGCTTCCAAAGCCAACTCCAGTGTGTAGCCCCCCCTTCCCGGAAAGCCGAAACGATACTAACGCCTTTTCCATCGGGCGTAGTGACCCCCAGGCCCAGGTAGTCGGTAGTGCCGGACAGATAGACAAGACCGATAATCACCAACCCGCCTGCCACCGGCACCAGCCAGGGATAGGGGATGAGTTGTTTCCACCACCTTTTCAGCACATGCACTCCTCCCGCAAAGGAAAAAGCCGCCAGCCCGAAACAGCCCCCGGCCAGGATCACTTTGACCAATAAGTAAAGGTCGATCGATAAAAGACCATGCCAACGCTGCTCCCGGAAAAGAATACTGTATTGCGTATGATGAATGCCCCAGGCCGAGCAGACCAGGTCACCTACCACTCCCGCCACCAGGCAGGGTAGGAGAGCGTCATACTGGATCTTTCCGATGGTCAGCACTTCCATCGCGAACAGGGTTCCTGTCAGGGGCGTACCGAATACGGCGCCAAAACCGGCCGCGATCCCGGCTGTCAGGATCAGACGCTTGTCCCGGTCTCCCAATTTCCACCAATTGCTAAACCCGCTGGCCAGACTGCCCCCTATTTGTACCGCCGTACCCTCCCGGCCGGCAGATCCCCCAAATAAATGGGTGAGGATCGTTCCCGCCAGTACCAACGGAGCCATCCTGCGGGGAATACCTCCCCCCGGTTGATGGATCTCTTCGATCACCAGGTTATTGCCTTTTCCGGAATTTTTGCCCCACAGACGATACAACAGGTAGATGAAGACTCCCCCCGCCGGCAATAAGAACAACAGCCAGCCATGCTGCCAGCGGAAAACAGTTACTTTATCCAGCAGCCAGAGGAACAGCGCTACCGCAGATCCGGTAGCAATGGCGACAGGAAGGACCCAAAAAGTCCATTTTAACAGGTCGATCGCAATGGATAAATGTTCGGAATACTTTCTAATAATAACCTTATTTTTTAGGATTGAGGATCTCTTTAAGATCCACCAGCCATTCCCCCCTGATACGGACCACTTTGATGGTCGTAGTATCCTTTTTATAGGTATTGGCATAGGTATAGCTGGTGACGGAGTCATTGGTCGCCTGGATATTGATCGGCAGAATATCGGCGTCCCTGTATTTCTTCTGCTCCTCATGATCCAACCGGTCATAATCCTTTTTCCATTTATTCAGCAGCATCTGATTGGTGGTATCGGCATACAAATAGAAGCTGGCTTTTTCGTAATTACCATCGAGGGAGGCGCGTATGAACTCCCGCCCGGCATCCTGGGCATCTTCGGCCTTTTTAAAGGAATGGGAATTTCCACAGGCTGCTAAAAGGAGCAGGGAAGGGATCAGGAATTTTCTTATCATAGGGCAAATGTAGCAAAAGCCGGCCACAGGCCGGCTGCCCGAAGGGCAATAAATTAGATTCGAAATCCCGAAAGTTCATCTTTCGGGATTTCGCTTTAGATCGCCCCAAACCCCCAAGGCAAAAAAAGCCTGCAGATCTCTCCGCAGGCCCAGGGTCGTTTACTAAATCAAAGGGAAACCGATCACTTATTTTGAGGGTGCATTTTGAGGATGATACTCACCCTGTTCATTCTTGTCTTTTTCGTAAGCCTTGATGATCGCTTTTACCAGGCGGTGACGCACCACATCCTCTTCATCCAGCTCGATATGAGCGATACCATCGATCCCTTTAAGAATATACAAGGCCTTGGCCAGCCCGCTCTTCTGGTTCTTCGGCAGATCGATCTGCGTCAGGTCACCGGTAATGATGGCCTTGGCATTGGCCCCTATGCGGGTAAGGAACATCTTGATCTGCAGGTCCGTAGCGTTCTGGGCCTCATCCAGGATGATAAAGGCATTATCCAGGGTTCGTCCGCGCATATAAGCCAGCGGCGCGATCTCGATCGTCCGGGTGCTCATATAATAACCCAGTTTGTCGGCGGGGATCATATCATCCAGCGCATCATACAGCGGCCGCAGGTAAGGATCGATCTTCTCTTTCAGATCCCCCGGTAAAAATCCCAGGCTTTCCCCCGCTTCCACCGCAGGACGGGTAAGGATGATCTTCTTCACCATTTTGTTCTTCAGCGCTCTCACCGCCAGGGCCACGGCAGTATAGGTCTTACCCGTACCGGCCGGTCCGATCGCGAATACAACATCATTTTTTTCGGCCGCGGTTACCATCCGTTTCTGATTTACCGTACGGGCGCGCACACTTTTCCCGTTCGGGCCGAATACCAGGATATCGTTCGGATGCCGGTCTACAAAATTATCTACTGTTTCGGCATCGTCGCCTCCCAGTATCTGCATGAAATAGTTCTCGCTGACATGACCATTTCTTTGCAGGAATTGCACTAAAAGATCGATTTTTTCCTTGGCTGTTTCCACTTGCTCGGGAGAGCCGCTTAACTTGATCTGGGTACCCCTGGACAGAATTTTTAACAGGGGGAATTTTTTCTTTAAGATGTCTAACTTGCCGTTATTTACGCCGAAAAACTCAATGGGGTTAACGGTTTCCAGGTTGATAATAGTTTCAGTCAAATTCAATTCTTTTAAAAGTTTTGAAATGGGTACCTTTTATAACTGGGGTCATATGCTGTCTATCCAAATATAATTGTTTGATCTCCTTTTTCCTGAAGTTATTTATTAACAGGATGTGAATATTCATTATTCTTCATTCACTAACATTTTTTTGCTATTTTTATGCCCTACACCACCTGTCCTCACTTGGACAGCCACTTCGAATGTGCTCCCCTGGCCCCTTAAAAAGAAGAACAGTGTTTCTGCGATTTTGTTCGTAAGAAGGCGGCTGTTTCCACAGGTGTCTTTAGCTGATTAGCAGGTATAACTGTTACTATCATTTTAATCTAAATAATACTCTTAGAAGATGAAAGGCCTCTGTTTACTGTACTGGTTAGGGCTTACTATACTCCTTATCCCCGGGCGAAGCTTTGCGCAATCCGCGGAAATAACCCGCTTGAGAGGACTGGTTTTGAGTGAGTTGGCAAAGAACGACCCAATGCCGGATACCGGCGTTATCAACAACCTCGATTTACTGGCTCATACCTTTTATGGCATCAACGCCGACAGCTCCTTTTTCTATGGCAAAAAAGCATTGGAGTACTCTGAAAAAACGCACTACGCAAAGGGGCAGTCGGAAAGCTGGAGGCTGATAGGAAATGGGTACCAATTAATCGGGGATTACACGAACATGATTGCCTGCTACTACCGGGCCCTGACCATCGCTGAAAGGATCGGCGATCCCACCCTGATCGGAAAAGCGAATACCTGTATTGCCCTGTTTTATAATGAGGTAGGAAAATATGACGAGGCCCTGGCGGTGCTGCAAAAGGCCGCCCGGCTCTCCCGGGACATGAAGGATAGCCTTCAATCCGCCTATGTGCTCGCCAGTATCTCCGATATCTTGTTCCGGCAGCAGCAATACGGGAAAGCCCTGGAATATGGGCAGCAGGCCTTACAGATCGCAAAGGGGCTGAAGAACGGCTATGCAGCCGCCTTCCTGAATAATGGTATAGGAGCGGTGCTTGCAGTGAAAGGCCTGTACCGGGAGGCGCTCTCCCATCACCTGCAATCGCTGGATTATTACCGGCAGACGGGAGATAAACTGGGAATAACGGAGACGACGGCCTTGCTTGCCAATGTTTATCGGGCGCTCAAAAATTATGGGAAAGCCCTGACCTATGCCCGGCAAAGCCTGGCCCTGGCCACAGAGATAAAAGGGAAGCGAGAGATCAAAGAGGCCGGCAAAGTGCTGTCGGATATCTACGAAGCGAAAAGAGATTACCGCGCAGCCCTGTTATATTTCAAGCTGTACAGGGATTATTCGGATAGCCTTTTTAATGAAGAGACCCGTAAGAAAACCTTCGAGCTCGGCGCCCGGTATGAATATGAAAGAAAAGAAGCCCTGCTGAAAGAAGCCGCCGCCAAAAAAGACGTCCTTCAACAGCATATCGATCGCAACCATACCCTGCAGATATCCATAGCCGCCGTGATCATCCTTTCCTTAACGATAGTCGCCTTTGTATTGTCCCGCAGCAGAAAATTTAACCGGCAGCACAATCAACTTCTGCAGATAAAAAATCAGGAGATCAACCGTCAGAAAGAGGAGATGGAACACCAGGCCGTTCAGTTGCTGCTGAACAACCAGCAAAAAGATAAATTATTCTCCATCATCGCCCATGATCTCAGGGGCCCCTTGAATTCTTTAAAGAGATTGATGGATCTGCTGAAAGAAAAATCGCTTTCCGAATCGGAGATCAACGCCATGATGGCCGAGTTGAGACGCAATGTGGACTATTCATCGGAACTGGTGAGCAACCTCCTGTTCTGGGCCAGCAGCCAGTTGAATGGTATCGTCGTCACCCCGGTCAACCTGCCGGTATGGCAACTGACGAACGATATCCTGGCGCTGTATATCAAGCAGGCGGCGGAAAAGGCCATTACCTTAAAAAATGAAGTTCAGGCAGGGTTCACCGGCTATGCTGATAAGGATATGACGCAGGTGATCCTGCGCAACCTGCTCAGCAATGCCATTAAATTTTGCCGATCCGGCGATGTGATCGTCGTCCGGGCTCGTCTGGATGGCGCTTTTATTGAGATCTGCGTAGCGGACACAGGCATCGGCATAAAAGAGGAAATGCTGGATAAGATACGCCGCAAGGAAAGTATCACGACCTATGGAACTGCTAACGAGAAAGGCACAGGTCTCGGCATGCTTCTTTGCCGGGAATTTACCGAAGAAAATAATGGACGGTTCTGGATAGAGAGCGAATGGGGAAAAGGAAGCCGGTTTTATTTTACCATTCCAGCCAACGCCAGCTCTTCTTCTATTATTGTATGAAAATTAGCTTCGTTCTCCCAGATCCACGCGGGTAACTGTTGTTTCATGATCTTCCACACACCGTCCTCTTTCTGCATTCTCAGTACGATCCGGTTGCCACGATCATCGCTTACATCCACCGTGAATAACCCTTCCTGTAGTCCGTTTGATTTCCTGAAATTGAATTCCCGCAGCCGTCCGTCGGCTTTTACCAGTTTGGTGAATTGAATGTTTCGGATGAATTGAATTTGCATAAGGCTTTCTTTGAAATTATAAATAATCAATTCTTGTGCTACTAATCACAAGGGCCTTCTTAAAGAATAGTGAATTTTTTACGACGGGATAGGAGGATAGACTACAAAAATACTAAAAAATGCTACTGGATGCCCGGCTGATCCCTAATTATTTGTCCCCACCCCCCCAGGGGTATCCACCCTCAGGGGGTATCCGACCTCAGGACGTAGAGATCATTTCCACCCCTTCCTCCTCCACCTCATTCCGGCTGGAACGCCGGCGGATAACCCTTCCTCCGGTCAGCAGGATCGTAAAGCTCAGGGTCGCACAGGCGGCCATCACCCCCGTCATGGGGAGGGCCGTATGGTTGTTCAGCCAGCTCACCGTAGCCGAGGTCAAAGCCCCGATGCTCATTTGTATCCCGCCCATCAGGGCCGAGGCCGTACCGGCATTCCTGCTGAAAGGCGCCAGGGACAGCGCCGAAGAATTGGGGAAAATACAGCCCTGGCAACATAAAAAAAGGAAAATAAAGAAGATCGTACTGAATAACTCCAATATCCCCAGCAAGCTCCCCGCAAAAAGCACGATCGACGTCACCACCTGGCAGAGCAGTGCCACTTTTATGATCTGCTCGCTTTTGTAAAACCGAAGGAGAACACTGTTCAGCTGGCTGGAACCGATCAGACCCAGGGCGACCAGCGCAAAGATCCAGCCATATTGCTGTTCACTGACCTTGTACAATTCCATGAAGACGGCAGGAGAACCGGCGATATAAGCATAGAGGCCGGCCGAAGCAATGGCCCCCGTCAGGGCATAGGTATAAAACTGGGGTTCCCGCATGACACCCAGGAAGCTCTTCACGATAGGCCCCGGCTTCAGCGAAACCTGCGGATCGGGCTTCCTGCTTTCCGGCAGGGTGAAATGAACGGCTACCAGGATAATGGCCGCAATAGCAGTCAGCACATAGAAGATATACCTCCAGTTGAAGTTTTCCGTAAGATAGCCCCCCAGGGTGGGCGCAATGACCGGGGAGACCCCGACGACCAGCATCAGCAGACTAAAGACCCGCGCATTCTGACTTACATTAAAAAGGTCCCTCACCATCGCCCTGGAAGCTACCAGCCCCACGCAGGCTCCCAATGCCTGAAATAAGCGAAGTACGATCAGCGCTTCCACGGAATGGACCAGGGCACAACAGGCAGAAGCGACCAGGTAGAGGGAAATGCCCGCATACAGCGGTTTTTTCCGGCCATACCGGTCCAGCAGAGGGCCGTAGAGGAACTGTCCCACCGAGATCCCTATAAAAAAACTCGACAAAGACAGCGTCACCCTGGCCACCGTCGTACCCAGATTTTTCGCAATCTGCGGGAATCCCGGCAAATACATGTCGATGGAAAAAGGACCGATAGCAGACAACAGGCCCAGGATCAGGATGAGAAAAACTTGCTTTTTTTTAGTAGGGGTCATAAGAGAGAGCAAAATTAGACCGATGATCCCGGATTCGGCTGTATTTTTATACCTTTTTGTGAATGATTCTTTTATGGTGAATTTTTCTGTCATTATCATCGGCGCAGGAGCCGCCGGCCTGCTGGCCGCGCGGGATCTATCCCTTGCAGGCTTTTCCGTCCTTCTCCTGGAAGCGGCTGAGGCTCCGGGAGGGAGGATACGCACCCTGCAGGGAAGAGGTTTCTCCGGGGTGGTGGAGGCCGGGGCCGAGTTTGTACATGGACCTTTGCCGGTCACCCTCCGCCTGTTGAAAGAAGGAGGCATCTCCTGGCGCCCGATCAAAGGCAAAATGGTGGGAGTACACCAAGGGAAATGGGGACAGCAGAATATGTTTGCCGGACAATGGGACGAATTGATGCAGAAAATGGAACAGCTGGGAAAAGACATGCCCATAGCGGATTTTCTGGCCAGGGAATTCCCGGGAGAGAAATATACCGCTTTACGGGATTCCGTACAGCGTTTTGCCGAAGGATATGACCTGGCCGATATGCGCACCGCCAGCACCCGGGCGCTGTATGAAGAATGGCAGGAGGAAGGACAGGAAGAATACAGGATCGACGGAGGTTACAGCCGCCTCATCCATTTCCTGGCCGATCAGTGCCGGATCCATGGATGCCAGATCCTCACCGCCTCGCCGGCAAAAGAGATCCGGTGGAGACAGGGTAGGGTAGAGGTACTGACAGCCGGCGGACAACTCTTCACCGGGGACCGGCTCATCGTTACCGTATCCCTGGGCATCCTGCAAATGGACCCACAGGCATCCGCCGTTTCCCCAGCCCTCCCCGCCGCTCTCCAATTCTTTCCCCCGATCCCGGATTATATACGGGCAGCCCGCCAACTGGGATATGGCTCCGTCATTAAAATATTAATGGAATTCCATGAGCCTTTCTGGAAGGAGAAAGGGAAGGGCGTTAGCTTCATTCTCAGCGACGAAGAGATACCCACCTGGTGGCTCCAGTCGCCGGATAAAAGCGATCTTCTCACCGGCTGGCTGACCGGCTCCGCCCTGAAAAAATTTCAGCGACTCGGCGACGATGCCCGAATAGAGCTTTGCCTGCAATCCCTGGCTTCTATTTTTACCCGGGATATCGATTTTTTGAAGGAGCAATTGAAGGCGGTATATATTGCCGACTGGCCTTCCGCTCCTTTTGTACAGGGCGGTTACAGTTTCGATACGGTAGAAGGAGGACAGGCCCGGGAAATATTGCGCACGCCTATTCAACAGACCCTGTTCTTCGCCGGGGAAGCCCTCTACGAAGGGACCTCTCCCGCTACCGTCGAAGCGGCTTTCACCAGCGGAAAGGAAGTGGCAGAAAAAATAATAGCGCAGTCCGGGCCTAAAGCACCTTCGCATATTGATCCCGCAATGCCTTAATCTCATCATGCGATGCCCGGAGCATCTGTTGTTGCTGAACCAACAGTTCACGGATATACGCCGGCAGTGCATCGCTGTTAAGGGCCGTTCGGTAGGCTTTCTGTGCCGCATCTTCGCCGGCTTCACAATTTTCCAGCACGGCATGCCGGTCGTGGCCTGTAAAAACAGCTTTCACGTCCATCCATGCCCGGTAGATCTTACCACTGGTGGTGGTTCCCTGCTCCACTTCCGCGCCGAGCGTTTGAACCTCCGTGGCCAGTGCGATCTTAATCCGGTGGCTTTCTGCGATCATGGTAGCGTACAGTACCTTCAGGTCCTCGTCTTCCGGTTTTGTCTCTTTAATGGCTTTTTCGTATCCTACAATACGATCATTGTTGATTTGAATAAGATCGTTAAGGATTTCGATCGTGTCTTTTGTATTTTGCATAACGCTAAATTTTAGATGAAATAATCAGTGGTAAAATCATGCCACGGATCTGAAAGCAGAAAATAGTCAGCCCCGGGGAAAATAATTCCTCATTATGGGCTTGTTAAAATATTTTTTGGGGGGACGCCTTTTTACTTCTCTTTCCCGGCCAACCTGGCCAGTTCCCGGAACAACTCTTTTTCCTTTTCGGAAAGGCCGACCGGTAATTTTATCTCAAGGCTGACATAGAGGTCGCCGAACTCGCCTTCTTTTTTATAGATAGGAAAACCCTTCCCCTTCAGTCGCATCGTCGTCTCATTCTGCGTTTCCGGCTTTACTTTTAATTTCACCTTCCCGCTCAGGGTCTCCACCGTGATCTCTCCTCCCAGGATGGCCGTATAGAGATCCAGGGGCAGTTTGGCATGCAGGTCGCTGCCTTCTCTTTTGAATCGGGCATCCTCCGTTATGACGAACGTTATATATAGATCCCCCGCCGCACCCCCGTTCATTCCCGCACCGCCATGCCCCTTGAGCTTGATGACCTGCCCGTTCTCGACCCCTGCCGGAATAGTGATGCGGATGTTCTTACCATTCACACCCAGCACCTGCTGGTGGGTAGTATAGGCGTCCGTCAAACTAAGCTGCAGCTCGGCCTGGATATCCTGCCCCCGGAGTTTTGCCCGGCTGTTCCCCCCGCTGGCCGATGTTCTCCCTCCAAACAGCGATTCGAAAAAATCCGAAAACTCTCCTCCATCTCCCCCGAATCCCCCGCCGCCAAAAGATCCGCCCTCTCCGAAGCCGGACCCCTCAAAAGGACTCCCACCCCTGCCCGTGCCGGCTCCCCGCCGGGTTTTGCGGCCTGAAGAGGCATTGGCTTTCTCGTAAGCTTCCGCATGTTGCCAGTCCTTCCCATATTGATCGTACTTTTTCCGCTTTTCCGGATCGCTCAACACCTCATTGGCCTCATTGACCTGCTGGAATTTCTTATTGGCTTCCTTATCATTAGGGTTCAGGTCGGGGTGGTGCTTCCGGGCCAGTTTCCGGTAGGCTGCTTTGATCTCATCCTGGCTGGCAGTCTTATTAATACCCAGTATCTTATAATAATCTATAAAGTCCATGTAATAACTCCCTTTTTTACAAATTTCCGAATTATCGGCTGAATTTCGAATATACTTCCCTTTTCGCGGACCCGCCCCGGAAAATCAGATCTATAACAATTTCAGGCTGGCATAGTTTTTTGGGAGGGCTAAAAAAAGCCTTTTTATGAAGCCCGCAGGTATCAGGAGTCGTTGCCGATCGTAAAGAAGAAGCGGCAGCCCTCGCCTGGCTCCGATTCCACCCAGATATGCCCCCCGTGTAATTCGGCTATTTTTTTACAATGGGCCAGCCCGATGCCGGAACCTTCATATTGCGAGCGGTTATGCAAGCGCTGAAAAATGATGAAGATCCTCTCCGAGAACTGCTGGTCGATCCCGATCCCATTGTCCCGGACAGAGAACTTCCAATGTCCGTTCTCTCTCTCGGACCCGATGGCCACGGCCGGGGCAAGTCCCGGTTTGTGAAATTTGATGGAATTCGTGATGAGATTCTGAAATAACAGCTTTAATTCGGTAGGATAGGCATGGATCACCGGCAGCGGTTCCATTTGGACGGTAGCGCCGCTCTCTTTGATGATCTGGTCCAGGTCCGCCAGCACCTCAGTCAGCAGGTGATTACAGTCTACCTGTTTGATCTCTTTTTCCCTTCCGATCCGGGAATAATCCAGCAGGTCCTTGATCAATACCTTCATCCGGTCCGAAGCCTGTGAAATATAATCGAGGAGTTTATCCGCATTGGCGTCGAATTGCCCCCGGTATTGCTTCTGTAGTAGTTCGACAAATCCGGAGATCGTTCGCAGCGGCTCCTGCAGATCATGGGAAGCTACATAGGCGAATTGCTCCAGCTCCTTGTTTTTGCTTTCCATTTCCGCCGTTCGTATCCGCACTTTCTTTTCCAGGGAGCTATTCACTTCCCGGTTCTCCTTCTCCAGCCGCTCCAGCTCTTCGGCCATCATATTGAAATTCTTCGCCAGGATTCCGATCTCATCCTGGGAAAAAGCCTTGGCTTTGCGGCTGAAATCCCCCTTCGTCACCGATCTGGCCGATAAAAGGATCTCGTCGAGCCCCTTCTGGATACCCCTGCTGACCGTGATCGCCAGCAAAAGGCCCGTGCATTCCACCGTAAGAGCCACGATAAAGAGCAGCCGGAGTATCACATGCTCCAGCCAGCGGGAACCTGCTCCCAGGGCATAAGAGAATTCATCTTCATAAGGGGTCAGCTGCACATCGAGCGGTTCTATATCCCGGAGAAGAATATTGATGCGTTCCTGGGAAGGCGAGGGGGAATTGATCTCAGTATGTAATTTCTGAGCGATGACGATAAATCCATTCCCCACCGCATCCGCCTTTGTCCAGGCGATAATGGCCCGGTTAATATAGTAATTGGAATGAAACCTCCTGAATAGTTTGATCATCCCATCGATATCATCCGGATGGTTGCGCCCTTCCAGCAATGCCTGCCTGACAAGCTTAAAGTCCGGGTTTTCCTTACTCAGCTCCAGCCTGGCTTTATGATCTCCCGCAGACACTTTCATAAACTCCAGAAATTTAAGATAATCAGCTTCCTCATGGGTGATACCGTATCGCATAAGCTGGTAGATCGCATCTTTCTGTGCTTTGGACCACAGACCTTCTCCTCCCACATAAGCTCTTACGGAAGACAAGGTATTGATCGAGAAGACCAGGACCCCCAGTTCGACGACGATCAGCAAAGCCATAATCCCCACTGTGAAATACAGCTTCTTTGCAATGGATACATTTCTGAACCACGAAAAGACGGATATTTTCATAATTAAGGTTTTGGCAGGCAGGTCAGTCGTAAGGTATTACAATTTACTAAATTGTCGCATAACAAAGGGGCCCGAAATTTTCGGGCCCCTGATCCTTGATCCTCTATTCCTGATCCGTATAAATATTATTTCAGTGCGGGGTGGGATTTTCGGTTCATCACACTCAGCGCATAAATGCCCAACACAATGGAAAAGTAAGAGCTGATCGTAAACAAGGCGGAAACATTATAGTTCGCCTGGCGGAAAAGATGGTAACTTAAAAGCCCTGTAGCGATCATTGACATCAGCATAACGAGTGATATAAGAGTTTTCATAATTTTAATTTTTAAAAGTGTTTAAAAAAATCCTTGTTTATATATCAGACGGATGAAGAGCTCATAAGTTTATTAAAGAAATCATAAAGCCTCCTTCACTGCGCAAAAACAAAGCTCCTTAGGAGCTCATCCCCCTTTGCCGGCACGGGTCTTTAGCATACCTTTAACAGCAGGGGCTAAATCTATGGCCCGTTAGATCCATGAAACAAAGAATACTCATCACCCGTCCATTATTTCCAGACATAGTCGATCGCCTCCGTGAATATTTTGACGTAGAGATCAATCAAGGCCCCCGCTACTCTACAGACCAGTTACGGGAAGCGCTACGCGACAAGAGCGGCGTTCTCGTCGCCGGCGGAGAAAAAATAGATGCCACTGTATTGGAAGGACTTTCCGGCCTGCGCGCAGTATGTGTATCTGCCGCGGGTTATAACAACGTAGATGTAGCTGCGCTGACAAAGGCAGGAGTAATTGGTACGAATGCTCCCGGTCCCGCCGATGAGACCGTAGCGGATTTTTCCTGGGGATTGATGATCGCCACCGCCCGCAAGCTGGTAGAAGCGGAGAAATGGGTGCAGGATGGACTGTGGCAAGGATCCGCAGGCCAGCGATTTTTCGGGACCGATCTCTATGGAAAGACCCTGGGAATTATCGGGATGGGAAGAATAGGACAGGCAATTGCCCGCCGGGCCGCCGGCTTCCGGATAAAGGTCCTGTATCATAACCGGCATCGTCTCGACACCCCGGTCGAAGAGGAGTTCAGGGCCAGTTACCGGTCGAAAGAGGAATTGCTGGCCGAATCGGATTTTGTGATCCTCGCCTTGCCTTATACACCCGGTAATTATCATCTCATCGGGGAAAAGGAATTGCAGCTTATGCGGCCTTCCGCCATGCTTTTTAATATCGCCCGGGGTGGGCTGATCGACGAGCCGGCTCTGGCCAAAGCGTTGAAAAGCGGACAGATCGCGGCTGCCGGCCTGGATGTCTTCGAAGGAGAACCCGGCATCGACCCCGGCCTGATCGGCTTGCCCAACGCGACCCTCACTCCCCATATAGCCGGCGGCACCGAAGAGGCTCAGCATGGCCTGGCCAGTGTCGCTGCAGACAATCTCATCGCCGCCCTGGGATTAGGCCCGGATGCCGGCCATCCCCCTGCTATCTTAAACCCGGAAGTGCTTATCCGGAAACCCTGATAATATAACAGAAAAATACAATGGGTGGCTGCGGAAAATTAGTAACTTTCTGAAAACATAATTTATGAAATACACTAACTTCTGCTTGTTCGCCCTGTTATTAGGGGCTTTTTCCCAATTGAGAGCACAGGGAGATGACGCCGCACAAAAAGCCTGGATGGCCTATATGACGCCCGGGCCCGTTCACAAGATGGTTGCGAAATCGGATGGAGAATGGAAGGCCGATCTTACGATGTGGATGGCGCCGGGCGCAGCGCCTACCACCAGCACCGCCAGTTGCACGAATAAAATGATCCTGGGCGGCCGCTACCAGGAATCGAAATACACCGGCACTTTCATGGGCATGCCCTTTGAAGGAGTCGGCATGCTGGCCTATGACAATGCGAAAAAAGTGTTTGTCTCCTCCTGGGTGGATAACATGGGCACGGGCATGATGACCCTCGAAGGCCCCTGGGACGATAACTCCAAAAGCGTCACTCTCCTCGGCAAATCAGTCGACCCGATGACAGGTAAGGACATGAATGTGCGCCAGGTCTTTAAAATAATCGATGACAATGCCCAGCAGCTGGATATGTATATGCAAATGAACGGTCAGGAATTTAAAACGATGGAGATCAAACTTACCCGGAAATAATCTGGTCCATTGATCCAATTAAAAAAGCCGCCTCGATTTTGAGACGGCTTTTTCTTATTTTATTCCCTCTATCTTTAATCCCTTCCTTCAAGGAGGGTTAGGAGTGGGGGATTGATTAGTAACGGTAATGTTCAGGCTTGAAAGGTCCGGCTTTGGGAATACCCAGGTAGCTGGCCTGCTCATCTGTCAGCTCATCCAATACTACGCCGATCTTGGCCAGGTGCAAACGGGCTACTTTTTCATCCAGGATCTTAGGCAGCACATATACTTTGTTCTCGTATTTGCCGTGGTTGGTCCAAAGCTCGATCTGGGCCAAAGTCTGGTTAGAGAAGGAATTGCTCATCACGAAGGAAGGATGGCCCGTGGCGCAACCCAGGTTCACCAGGCGGCCTTCTGCCAGGACGATCACGTCTTTGCCTTCGATGGTATAGACATCCACCTGGGGTTTGATCGTATCTTTCGTATGACCGTAGTTTTTGTTCAGCCAGGCCATATCGATCTCGATATCGAAGTGCCCGATATTACAAACGATCGCCTTGTCCTTCATGCTGCGGAAGTGTTTTTCCGTGATCAGGTCGCGGCAACCGGAAGCAGTGACAATGATATCCGCTTCTTTCACGGCATCCACCATTTTCTTTACTTCAAATCCATCCATGGCGGCCTGCAGCGCGCAGATAGGATCGATCTCCGTAACGATCACCCGGCAACCGGCACCTGCCAGGGAGGCGGCAGATCCTTTACCCACATCTCCATAACTACCTACTACGGCTACCTTACCGGCCATCATAACATCGGTGGCGCGACGGATCGCATCTACCAGGGATTCTTTACAGCCATACTTGTTATCGAATTTGGACTTGGTAACGGAATCGTTCACATTGAAGGCAGGAATGGGCAGGGTGCCTTTTTCCATGCGCTCGTAAAGGCGATGAACACCGGTGGTGGTCTCTTCGCTCAATCCTCTGATATGCTGCACCAGCTCGGGATATTTGTCGAATACGATATTCGTAAGATCTCCGCCATCATCCAGGATCATATTCAGGGGGCGGTCTGTGCTGCCGAAGAACAGGGTCTGTTCGATACACCAGTCAGCTTCTTCCAGGGTCTGCCCCTTCCAGGCAAATACGCCGATACCGGCAGCGGCAATAGCAGCGGCTGCCTGATCCTGGGTGGAAAATATATTACAGGAGCTCCATTTTACTTCAGCGCCTAACTCAACCAGCGTTTCGATCAGCACGGCAGTCTGAATGGTCATATGCAAACAACCTGCAATACGGGCTCCTTTCAGAGGCTTCTGCTTGCCATATTCTGCACGGATAGCCATCAGGCCCGGCATCTCGGCTTCAGCAAGACGGATCTCTTTACGACCCCATTCGGCCAGGCTCATATCCTTTACTTTGTAAGGGAGCTTAAGATCAATACTATGTGTTTTTGTAGACATGGGTTTTACATTTTTTAAATGGAAGACAAAGGTAAACTAGCAGAACAAATATACATATTGCGCCGTAAAATTTAGAACAAAAATGCAATTATGCGTATATTTATAGAACAAATAAGATATAAGACATGGAAAAAGCTCCCGAAAAAGAAAAAACCGCTGAGGAACCCGTGATCCTGGATGAAAAAGACCGGGCTATCCTGCGCCTTTTACAGGCCGATGCTAAAATCACCGTCAGGGAAATCGCCGCCCGTGTCCATCTGAGCACTACGCCCGTACATGAGCGGATCAAAAGGATGGAAGACACCGGCGTCATCCTCCAATACGCCACCCTGGTCAACCATTCAAAGGTAAAAAAAGGCCTCATGGCCATCTGTTACGTATCGCTAAAGGAGCACAACAAGAAATCCGGCGCCAAATTCATTAAGACCATTCATGAGTTGATGGAAGTGATCGAATGTTTTATCATTTCAGGGGAATTCGATTTCCTGCTCAAAGTGGCTGTGGAAAATATGGACGCTTATTATGATTTCCATGTCAACAAACTGGGCCAGGTGGAAAATATCGGCCACGTCCAAAGCACTTTTGTAATGGGGGTGGTCAAACAAACGCATCAACTGGTCAGTTGATGTACCCGGTAATTCGTAAATTGCAGGGCTTATCCATTTCTTTACTTAATTTTAAACTCACCGCATATGTTCTCATACGACACCGTTGCCGAAGCCGTGAACGGGCTCAAACAAAGAGGGTACACGATAGATTTCAACCTGGAACAGGATCAGATCTTCTGCACAAAAACACCGGTCTCCCTGCGTCCATCCGAATTCGAGATCACGGAAGTCTATCGTTTCGAAGGCGACAGCGATCCGGCCGACGAGGCGATAGTATACGCCATCGAATCCAAACATGGCCTGAAAGGAGTGCTGGTGAACGGATTCGGGGTATCCGCCGAAACGATAGGAGAGGAAATGGTGGAAAAATTGTCCGTCCGGCATTGATGGCACAACTATTTAATCATCGTAGCTTAACTATATCTGAGCATGATAACCATCCGTTCAGCCAGGGAGAATGACCTGCCCGGCCTCCTTGAAATTTATAATGAAATCATTTTGAATACAACGGCGGTATACCAGTATGTTCCGCAAACCCTGGATATGCGCAAGGCCTGGTATGACACCAAAAGGAAAGAGGGGCACCCCGTCTTTGTAGCCGAATCGGGAGGAAGGGTCGTGGGCTTTAGCTCCTATGGCCCTTTCCGCGCCTGGGCCGCCTATAAATATACCGTGGAGAATTCTGTGTACGTTGCTGACGACCAAAGAGGCAAAGGGATCGGCAAACTCCTGATTCCCCCCCTGATCCAGGCGGCGAAAGAGAACGACCTGCATGCCATCATCGCAAGCATCGATGCCAGCAATGCAGCCAGCATAAAACTTCACCAGTCATTTGGATTTGAGGAAGTAGCCCATTTCCGGCAGGTAGGATACAAATTCGGGCGCTGGCTGGACCTGAAATTTATGGAGCTGTTGCTGAACACCCCCCTGCATCCGAAAGAGGGCTAAGCGACGATGTATCCGGCGCCGACCCGTTAATAGCGATTTTTCAAGATCCCCGCCACCACTTTGTCGATAGGTAAAGTCACACTCTCTTCGCTGAAAAGATCCCAGTCGATGAAACGAAAGGTCTCCGTCTCTTTCTTCTCTTCATAGACCTTTAGCTGCCGCTCATCGAAATCGAACGGGGTCTCGCTCAGCCGCGCCCGGATGGGCTCCAGCGCTTCTGCAAAATAATAGATGGAAATGATCTGGTGCTCCGGGTTGAAAGCGGACATTTGAAAGAAATCCGTCGTATAAAGATGGTCGCCGATCTTCACCTCCAGGTCCATCTCCTCCTTGAACTCCCTTTTCAGACAGTCCCTCGTACCTTCCCCGAATTCCAGACCCCCGCCGGGGAATTTGGTGTAATAATGCCCCCTTATGAACTCGTCGCTTACCAATACTCTCCTGTTGTCTCCCAGTAAAATGCCGTATACTCTTATGTTGAACATATTAAAACCATTTCTTTTTCATAAAATACCAACTGATCAGGAAGGAAATAACGACAGACAGGACCAGCGGCACATAAAATGCATAATGATAATCGGAAAACGGGATGGGTACGTTCATTCCATAGATACCCGTCACCAGCGCCGGCAGGGAGAGAATGATCGTGATCGACGTCAGCCGCTTCAACACATTATTCATGTTGTTGTTGATAATGCTGGCGAACGCATCCAGCGTACTGCTGAGAATATTCGTATAGATATTTGCCATCTCCAGGGCCTGTGACATTTCCACGGCCAGGTCATCCAGGATCTCTTTCTCTTCCTCCGTAAGCCCCAGGAAATTGGTCCGGGCCAGTTTGAGCAATAAGATCTCGTTGGAACGCAGGGTGGTGATAAAATAAACCATGCTTTTCTGGATCTTCATCAGCTCCAGCAACTCTTCGTTCCGGTTGGACGCATAGAGTTTTTGCTCCATGAGATTGCGGCGCTGGTTGATTTCCTTCAGGAACTCCATATAGGTCTGCGTCACCTTCTCGAAGATCTTCAACGCCATCATATTCTTCTTGTCCGGATGACGGTTTTGAAAAGTATTCAGGAACTTCTTGATGGCGCCGTTCTCAAAGGAGTTGACCGTGACGATCTGGTTATGCGTGAGGATGATACAAATAGGAATAGTAATATAATAGGCGTCACTCTCATTGAAGGAGTTGTTCTCGGTGGGTGTTTTTATAACAATGAGCTTTACATTGTTCTCTTCTTCAAAACGCGCCCTTTCGTCGATATCCAGGGAATCCGTCAAAAAGTCAAGCGGGATATCCAGTTCTTCGGACAGTTGGGTGAATTCCTGCTGCTTCAGGGGCGGAAGGATATTTATCCAGGTGGCATCCTCCGGATTTTCAACTTCTACGGTCTGGTGGTTAATGCTCTTAAAAAACTGGATCATAAGATAGCGTCTATTGTTCCCTCGAACACTTTCACGGCAGGCCCGCAAAGCCAGATATTCTCAAAGTAGTTTTCGCCTACCCGGTCATATTTTACGGTGAGCTTTCCCCCCTTGGTGATGACCCTCACATCATTATATCCCATTTCATTATGATAGCAGGCCAGGGCGCTGGCCGTAACCCCGGTGCCGCAGGATAGGGTCTCATCTTCCACTCCCCGTTCATAGGTGCGGACAATGATCTCGTCCGGCCTCTTTTGTTCTACGAAATTCACATTGATGCCTTCTTTGGCAAATTCGCTGTTATAGCGGATATCCATGCCCTTATGATAGACATCGTAGTCCATCACATCCACGACCATCTTGACATAATGAGGGCTTCCGGTATCGAGGATGAAATCCCCGTGGCGATCCTCGATCTTATCCACATTCTTCATTTTCAGGCTTACAATGCCCTTATCATCGATCTCGGCCTGGTGAGGGCCGTCCGAAGCGATAAAATGGTACTCACTCTTACGGATTCCCAGGTCATAGGCGAACCGGACCAGGCATCGCCCCCCGTTCCCGCACATACTACTCTCCCGGCCATCCGCATTATAATATTTCATTTCAAAATCATAACCCGTCTTGGTATTCAACAACATCAGCCCGTCGGCCCCGATGCCAAACCGACGGTCACATAAGAACTTGATTCGTTCAAGGGTCAGGGCTGTATAACTCCAGTTGCGATTATCCAGGATGATGAAATCATTTCCGGTCCCCTGGTATTTGTAAAAATTCATCTTAGCCATAATTCTTCAAAAATAGATACAATTCCTGAATAATTAGCGTCAGCCCGATCCCTCACAACCCCTCGACGATTGTCAATGTCTCCCTGATCAGGGCTTCCACCGCCGCATTCCCGTCTTTCGAGAACTCTTTGGTGATCCGGTTGGCTACAATGGCGCTAAGACTTAAGCAATAATGCCCCAGGATCTTCCCCAATCCATAAATACCGGCCGTTTCCATCTCGAAATTGGTGATCCGGTGCGGCCCATACCTAAACCCCGTCAGCCGGTCGATCAATTCGGGCTGACTGAGTCCCATACGCAGGACCCTGCCCTGCGGACCGTAGAAACCGGGACAGGTGACCGTCACCCCCTGGTGGAACCCCTCCACGAAATGCCGGATCAGCGAAGCGCTGGCTCCACTGATATAAGGACTGGCCAGGCGATGATGCAACTGGGTCTGGGTGATAAAAGAATGCAGCAGCCCCTTTTCTTCCTCATTTTCTTCATGCCGGTAGAAATTCAGCAGGTTGTCGATGCCCAGTCCATGGGTGGAGGCCACATAACTATCTACGGGTATATCTCCCTGTAAAGACCCGGAAGTCCCCACCCGGATGATCGTGAGATGTGTCAGCTCGCTTTTCACCGTCCGGGTGGAAAAATCAATATTCACCAGCGCGTCCAGTTCATTTAATACAATATCGATATTATCCGTGCCGATGCCCGTGGACACCACCGTTACCCTTTTTTTCCCGATAATGCCCGTATGGGAGACGAATTCCCGGTGTTGCGCCTTATGTTCGATCTTGTCGAAATGCTTGCTGACCGCACCCACCCGGTCCGGATCCCCGACGGTAATAATGGTGGTAGCCAGCTCTTCCGGACGCAGATCCAAATGATAGATGGCGCCACGATTATTGATAATAAGTTCACTTTCAGCGATTGCCTGCATAAATAACCCTATTTTTTTGTAAACTTCTGCGAAATTATCTTAATTTCGCACCTGCTCAAAAAATGGTTCTCTCCTGAGCAATAACAGAAGGTTCCGTGGCCGAGTGGCTAGGCAGAGCTCTGCAAAAGCTTCTACGGCGGTTCGAATCCGTCCGGAACCTCCTCCAAACAAAAGGCTACCAATCGGTAGCCTTTTGCCGTTTTATCTATTTTGGAACTCATGGCTGCGTAAATATTTTTTGTTTTTGGGTCCATATTTGCCAATAGGCTGCTTTCCTTTCATCGTTCAGAAACGAAGCATTGATAAGCTGCTGCACAGCTTCATGGTGAGAACAGAATTTATTATAACTATTAGTTCTTACTTTGTCAGGAATACCTAAAAGTTGACTGAGTGCATCAAAGTCTTTTAATTTAATATTTTTCTTTTTGCCTCCCAGCAACAAAGCTGTCTCTTCAGTATCTTTTGGGAAGACAAGGTTAACATTTAACAGGTCATAAGCAGGGCTTAATGCAATGCTATCTTCCAGATAAAGCAGGGAAAAGTTTTTTAGATGCATGTCATTGTTACCCGTCAAGTAACAAAAGACAAGTAATTCAAAGTATCTTAATGCGTCCAGCCCTGTGTTCGTACAGTATTGGAGGATCAGTTTCCCCGCCCTTTCATAAGAGCCTTTGTATTTATTCTCTGTTAAAAATTCGGAAAGTTGGCAAAAGTCTTCCATGTGGATCTTTCTTTCCCGGATTCGGTCGAAACGACGGGCGATATAGACGAGGTTACCATCGCTGGCATGAAGTAAGCAGTGGTTACACACACTTATACCGAATAATCCGGCAAGATGCATGGTTAGATCCTCAGTTTCAGGCATCGCATGTAATTCATCGTGTTGAGGTTTTAATATGTATTCCCCCCAAAGATTCACTATAATAAGCCTGTTGTTGCCCTTTGCCTTTTCAAGTGAAACAGATAATTTAGGTTGTACGCCTGTTACAGAGATTCGCTGATTGATAGTCTGCTCTGCCAGTTCTTTCAACAATTTCTTATTTAAGGTGAGTTCGGGCATGACTTCTATACCGAAGAAATGTTTTGCGCATTTGGTGTGGTATTGTTGATCACCGGCATCTTTATAGCATATTAAACAGTTCGACATGGCTAGTCAGTTTCTTGTTCAGGAATAACAGTTACAGCACCGATTGTATCTTTGCAAGTGAGCAGTAATAGCTCAAAGCGGTCATTAGTTTGGACCTTCCAGTGCTCTTTGGCAATATTTAGTAACCAGCCTTCGGGAATCAATCCATCGAAAAAAGCAAATAATGTCTTACTGTGATAAGGATACTGCCGGAGGGGTAAAGTAAGACTGACCGGTTTGGCCGAATGAGTGGTAAGATAATCTTTGTCATATGAAAATTCGTACCCTGCATCGGTTTCCTTGATGAAGCCTGCTAATGTATTGTCATAAAATATTTTTCCGGTCTTACTCATGATCTTTTATTTTTGGAGCCGGGATAAGTTCCATGCCGAAAAGGGCCAACAGTTGATTGACCTTGTCCATTCGCATCGAGTTTTTACCTTGCTCAATTTCTCTTACTAGCCGCAGGCCCAAACCGGATTTCAGGGCGAGATCTTGCTGCGTCAGGCCGGTTGCTTTGCGCTTTTCTTTAATAGTTTTTGCGAGCTTAGTCATTTTATACCTAATTGGGTATAAAGTTAATGCTTTTATTTAAATTATACCTAAAAGGGTATAAGTACCCATAAATTTAGATTTTTATACCCTCTAGGGTATAGCGTAATGCCCGCAAAGGGGTCAAATTAATACGCTGGGGGACCTTCTCCAAACGGACAATCTGGATTTTTCCATTTTGTTTAATCACCGGAAAGTTCGATCCAGACCGGAGCATGATCGCTTGATTTTTCCCATCCGCGTACGTCACGATCGACACCGGCGGCAATCAGTCGGCTGTCGAGTTGCGGACTAAGTAAGAAGTGATCAATACGTAAGCCTGCATTGCGGCCATAGGCGTTGCGGAAATAATCCCAAAACGTATAAATCTTCTCGTCAGGATGAAGTTTTCGTAACGCGTCAGTCCATCCTTGCGCTACAAGCGTTTTGAAAGCAAGGCGAACTTCTGGCCGAAACAGGGCGTCATCCAGCCATCGTTCTGGTTTGTATACATCCAGTTCGGTAGGCATGACGTTATAGTCCCCGGTTAATACTACGGGTATACCAGATGCAAGCAGCCCGGCTGCCTGGGCAGTCAACCGTTCAAACCAGCGAAGCTTATAGTCGAATTTTGGTCCGGGAGCAGGGTTGCCATTGGGAAGGTAGAGGCAACCGACAAGCACGCCATCGATCTTGGCCTCCATGTAGCGACTGTGACTATCGTCCGGATCACCCGGAAGCGTTCGCCGGACCTCTTCCAGTTTTCTGTCTCGCGCCAATATAGCGACCCCATTCCAACTCTTTTGTCCATGCCAGAGTGCGTTATAACCTGCGTCTTGTATAGCTTTCTCAGGAAATTTTTCCTGTGGCGCCTTTAGCTCTTGCAGGCAAACAATATCAGGAGCCGTTTCATCGAGCCAGCGAAGTAATACAGGGAGACGCCCGTTGACCCCATTGACATTATAAGTAGCTATTTTCATTTGGTTAAATGTAATAAGAAAGCGGGCAAACTGAAAAAAAATCCAGCCTGCCCGCTTTTCCCACTATTTTTCCATCTTTATTCGAGTTTCATAAATATGCCTGCCTCCATAAATGCCTCGACCATATAGGGCGCCGTTTCGTGCCTGCTCCAGTCCCGTTGCAATTCACAGGCTAACTGACCAATACTGGTAAGCTTTGCTCCCGCCTGTTCTATTCTTCGCAGCCCCATTTCATGAGCTACAACAGAGGTACCTCCAACTGCATCGACAACGGCATAAACTTCATAGCCTTCCTTTAATGCATCTAATGTCGGGAATGTCAGGCAGGCTTCCGTCCAAAGTGCACAGATGATCAGTTTCTTTCTGCCTGTAGCAATGACTGCTTCGCGAAATTCTTTGTCCTCCCAGGCGTTAATAGTTGTTCTGTCGAAAGATTCGACCCCGGGAAGTGCTTCCCGCAGCTGTGGTATGGTATTTTTGTTAATGCCGGTTTTTACATTTACGGTAGAAAGAAGAATGGGTAGTTTATATTTTAGACCCATTTTTGCTACTACTATAATATTCGTCTGCAGTTCATGTGGATTCATGGATCGAATAGTGCTAAACTGTACTGGCTGGTAGTCGATAATGATCAATACGGCATTTTCAGGTGTCAGTAATTGATCGGTTTTTTGATCCCTTATTGGATAACTGCTCATTCTCGTTAAATTTTTATTGTTTAAATAATTGGGGTGCCTGTTTTATCTATTTGCCCCATCGGGCGGATGAGGAATTTACCTTTCATCCTGATTGGGCCTTACAGATCCATACACATGATCTTCTCCGTCCGTTTCAGCACCTCCATCTGTTTCGGCGCTTCCCGGTCCCCGAACCCTAATTTATAATACAACTTATGCGCCTGCGGCATCGACATCGTGGTTTGCAGCCAAAGCTGTTTGGCTTCATTCTCCTTACAACGGGTGATGCACCGCTCGATCAGCTTCGTAGCGATCCCCAGCTTTCGGGTAGCCGGATCGATAAATAATTTCGCAAATTCAAAGGTCTCTTCATCCAGCCGTTTCAGTGCTACACAGCCCACTACCTTTTTATCATATAAAGCAAAGAATACAAAGCCTCCCTTTTCCAAATATGCTTTGTCCGGATGGTGCAAAGTGAAGGGGTCTTCCTCCTCCAGCTTACCCTTGAGCACCCCCAGCAACCAATTTCCTGCCAGTTCGTAGAAACTCTCTTTCAAACTCGGTTTATAATCCAAAACCTGCACTGGCTGCCAGTCTGCCAACGTCTTCACCCGTTCATGAATAGGCAAAGACGCAATTTCTTTTTCCACCCGGTTGATGATATTGAGAAAATCCGGATGCCCGGCATCCAAAAGCTGTTTCAACGCAGCCGCGAATGGCCCCCATATTTTTTGCAGCGGTCCCACCAGCTTCCTGCCTTCCGCTGAAAGCGAAATGTGCTTCGAACGCCCGTCCGTCGGATGCTCCTGAATTTTTACCAGCCCATTGGTTTCCAGTTCCCTCACGACATTTTTCACCGTAATATGCGAAACCCCGATCTCCTCCGCCAGCTTCAGGACGGTCTTCGGCCTTTCCGCATTAGCCAGAATGTAATAGACGGAAAACCAGCTTGCCTTAAAGTCAATGTTTTTGTCTTTGTAGATCTTGTCCCCGTCAACATGCAGTTTTTCACTGATCCGCCGAAATCGGGTTGAACCACCGAATTGACCTATTTTGTTACTGCCCCTTCTCATGCCTTTTCAAACACCCCCATCCATAGCAATGCCGCAGCGATCCCCCCTACCAGGGGCGCGACAATGAACAGCCATAATTGCTCCAGCGCTTTGCCTCCCGCAAATAGGGCAGGACCAAAACTCCGGGCAGGATTCACGGAAGTACCGGTTATATGGATGGCTACCAGGTGGATCAACACCAGGCACAGACCGATCGCCAGCCCGGCCATCGTGCTATTTCCCAACTTGGAAGTAGTGGCAAATATTACGAACAAAAAGAGGAAGGTGAGAACGGCTTCCGCCAGAAAGGCCGACACCGTGTTATAGCCGGCTAAATACCCCGGCCCCCAGCCGTTAGAGCCCAACGCCCATTCCCCCATAGTGAACCCGGGACTCCCTTTCTGGAAAGCATAAAGTACGGCCGCTCCCAGTGTGGCGCCCGCGAACTGGGCGATGATATAACCGACACTATCCTTGACACTGATCTTTCCCGCTACCAGCATAGATACAGTGATGGCAGGATTAATATGGCAACCGGAAATAGGCCCGATCGCATAAGCCATGACGACTACCGCCAGGCCAAAAGCCAGGGCAATCCCCAGAACGCCTATTCCTGCAGGAGCATCCGAGAGCACGGTGGCTGGAATGGTCTTTCCGGCTACGACCGCCGCACCACAGCCAAATAATACCAGGGCAAACGTGCCAATGCCTTCAGCGAAGTACTTTTTCATAGTTAAAAGTTTTTTATGGAGACTAATGTACTCAAGTTTTTACAATTACCACGTTTATGCATTAATATTTTTTTGTATATTTTTTCGCTAACGGATACCCCTTGATTATCAATTATGAAATTAAAAATTGTAGAGGTTTTGACGTAGGCCCATTTTTGGCGGAAAGCTTTTTTCAACCCAACTTCGGTTCGACTTCGCAAAAAAATGCCAACGCCATGAAACGATTGCCTTTTCTTCAGTAGTTTATCGCGCCCTCTTCTCCCTGACGGATATACCCACTGAAGATTTGGACATTTTTTATTTATAAACCAATTTTATGAAATTGAATCGCCAACGCACATGGGGAAACAGATTCCTATTCCTGTTATTTTCGATTACGCTATTTGAATCCTGTACAAGAGACCTGTCCAAACCTTCTTCAACGCCCGGCGCTGCCGGCATCCCCCCAAGGGCCGCCAACGAAGTAGTGAACAGCTGGCTGACAACATCCGATCAATCCCAACTCTTACAGCCGCAAACCAGTATTAATTTTGCTGCGGACGCCGGCACCAACGCAACCACCATTACCGTAGATGAGAACACGACCTACCAGTCCATCGATGGATTCGGTTATTGCCTGACAGGCGGAAGCGCCCTGCTGATCAATAGCCTGGGCTCGGGCCAGACAGCCCTGCTGAACGAACTCTTTGCCACCGGCACTAACCAGATCGGGGTGAGTTATGTCCGCATCAGCATCGGCGCCTCCGACCTCAGCGCCTCCACCTTCACCTATGATGAAATGCCTTCAGGCCAGACCGACGTGAACCTCACGAATTTTAGCATCAGCCCGGAGACTACGGACCTGATCCCCGTCTTAAAGAAGATCATCGCGATCAACCCGGCAATTAAGATCCTCGCCACCCCCTGGACGGCTCCCACCTGGATGAAATCCAACAACAGTTTTAAAGGAGGCAGCCTCAATACGGCTTACTATGATGCCTACGCCCGGTATTTTGTCAAATACATCCAGGCTATGCAGGCCCAGGGCATCACGATCGACGCCATCACCCCGCAGAACGAGCCTCTGAATCCTTATAACAACCCCAGCATGGTGATGCAGGCTACGGAAGAAGCCGCTTTCATCAAAAATAACCTGGGTCCCCAATTCCAGGCTGCCGGCCTCACTACGAAGATCATTTGCTACGATCATAATGCGGATGTCCCCAGCTATCCGGAGACGGTCCTGGGAGATGCCAGCGCCTATCCCTATGTTGACGGTTCGGCCTTTCACCTATATGCCGGAGATATCAGCGCCCTGACAGGAGTGCATAATGCCTATCCTGCGAAAAACGTTTATTTCACGGAGCAATGGGTAGGAGCCCCCAGCAACTTTGGCGGCGACCTGTCCTGGCATGTGAACAACCTCATCATCGGGGCCACGCGCAACTGGAGCCGCAACGTCCTGGAATGGAACCTAGCCGCCGACCCGAATTATAATCCCCATACCAGCGGGGGCTGCAGCACTTGTTTAGGCGCCATCACTGTCAGCGGATCCTCCGTCACCCGCAACGTAGCTTATTACATCATCGCACACGCTTCTAAATTCGTGAGACCCGGCGCCCTGCGCATCTCCTCCAACACTTTCTCCGGCGGTATACAAAATGTCGCGTTTAAAAATACGGATGGCACCAAAGTGCTGATCGCTCTCAACACCGGCGGCAGCAACCAAAGTTTTAAAGTGAAGTGGGGGAGTGAATCCTTTACCTACACCCTGGCTGCGGGAGCCGTCATCACCTTCAAATGGGCCGGAACGCAATCCAGCGGCGGCAGCGGCGCACCCATCGGGCAAACGATCACCCTCAAAGGGTTCAATAACTTATACGTAAGCGGGGAAGACGGTACGACGGCCATGACCTGTACCCGTACCACCGCCCAGGCCTGGGAGCAATTCCTCGTCGTGGATGCAGGTGGCGGCAAAGTAGCCCTGCAAAGCATGGGTATGTATGTCTCGTCTGAAAATGGCGTCAACCCCATCACCTGTAACCGCACATCCGTGGGCGCCTGGGAATCGTTCGTCTGGGGCACGAATCCGGACGGCACGATCACCCTGCAGGGGAATAACGGTAAATATGTTTCCAGCGAGAACGGGACCCAGGCCATGACCTGCACCCGCGCCACCGCCTCCGGCTGGGAGTCTTTTAAGGTTAACCAATAAGACGCCACAGGCGTCTTGGCCGAAGGCCCATCATTAGACCCGGACGCTCGAAAGTTCATCTTTCGGACGTCCGCTCTTCTCTCGAACGGATGTTTGAAAGAACGGACGCCGAGAGGACGTCCGCTCTTCTTCCTCCCGTCAGGGAGGAAGACTCTCCCTGAGTAACCAATTCTATTACCATAAAAACAATTCACTATGAACAAGAGAAAACTTAGCAACATTATGGGGATCAGCCTGCTATGCTGGCTGTTAGCCTTATCTACCGGATGTAAAAAAGATCTCCGCCAGCAACAGAGCCAGACTGCTTCCACCACAGCCACTCCCAGGGCCGTCACCTACCAGCTGGTATGGTCGGACGAATTCAATGGCACCAGCGTCAACACCGGCAACTGGAACATCGACAACGGTAATCCCGGGGTCAACAACGAACAGGAATATTACCAGTCGGCCAATGCAACGGTCTCCGGCGGCAACCTGGTGATCACGGCCCGGCAACAAAGTGTCGGCGGACAACCCTACACCTCCGCCAAATTGGAAACCGCCGGCAAATTCTCTATAACCTACGGCCGCATAGAAGCCCGCATCGCACTGCCCATGGTACAGGGCACCTGGCCGGCATTCTGGATGCTGGGTAATAATATTAATACCGTAGGATGGCCTACTTGCGGGGAGATCGATATTATGGAACATGTCAACACCACCAACACCATATTGGGGACGATGCATTGGAACGGCGGCAACGGACATGTCCAATACGGCAGCAGTACGACCACTACCCCCGGCAATTTTCATGTATACGCCGTCGAATGGGATGCCAGCAGCATCCGGTGGTACGTGGACAACACCCTGTATGTTACGGGCAATATCGCCAACAATATCAATAACACCGGCGCCTTTCACCTGCCCTTTTATCTCATCCTCAACCTGGCCATTGGCGGCGACCTCCCCGGTCAGACTATTGACAACGGTTCCTTACCGACCAACATGCTGGTGGATTATGTCCGCGTCTATAATATGACGACTACAACAGGTCCCCCAATCGGCCAGACGATCACCCTGAAAGGGAACAATAATTTATATGTAAGCGGCGAGAATGGCACGACGGCCATGAATTGCAACCGGACCACCGCCCAGGCCTGGGAGCAATTCCTCGTAGTAGATGCCGGTGGCGGTAAGGTAGCCCTACAAAGCATGGGCAAATATGTATCATCCGAAAACGGCGTTAATCCCATCACCTGCAACCGCACCACTATTGGCGCCTGGGAATCGTTCAACTGGGGCACGAACCCGGATGGCACGATCACCCTGCAGGGCAACAATGGTAGTTATATTTCCAGTGAAAACGGTACGCAGGCTATGACCTGTAACCGGCCCACCGCCTCCGGCTGGGAATCTTTCAAGGTAAATCAGTAAGAGTTTCTACCGACCCTCTTAACTCATTCCTATTATACCCGGCATAACAGCCACAAAAATGCATGTGTTCATGCATTTTTTTTATCATATTACTTTAACTTACAGGCAGGACTAAAGTGCTGCCATAAAAAATGAAACCAGGGTTTCTTTCCTTCCTCCTATGTTTTACCTGCCAGATCGTATTTTCTCAAAATACTATTGGAATCCCGGCTATTATTAACTATTCCAAACAAGACTATCATGCCGGCAGCCAGAACTGGGGCATTCAGCAGGATAACGACGGGATCCTCTATTTTGCCAACAACGACGGCCTGCTGACCTATGATGGCAATTTCTGGCACATCTATCCGCTTCCCAATCATACCATTGTCCGATCCCTCGCCATAGGGCCGGATCATCGCATCTATGTGGGGGGACAGGGAGAGATTGGCTATTTCGCCCCCGGCGCCAACAGCGACCTGCTGTATACCTCCCTCAATAAATTAATCCCCGGACAGGATAATGATTTTGCGGATGTATGGAATACTATCGTCTTTCAGGGCCAGACCTTCTTCCGCTCCAACCGCAAAATTTTTCAACTGGATAAAGACCGTATCACCGTTTACAAGAGCGTCAACTGGGACTTCATGGGAAAGGCCGGCGCCAACTTACTCGCTTACGAGTATTCAAAAGGACTGGTGAAATTCACAAATGGGCAATGGTGCTCCTGCATCAGGCCCGCCTCCCCGGCTCCCCTGGCCGGCCGCGTCTCCGCCTCCCTGCCCCCCGGCATACAGATCCGGTCCGTCATCGCCATCGGGAAAGACAGCTTCTTACTGACCTCTCTGGCCCACGGCCTCTTTTGCTGGTCGAAGAATACACTTACAAGATACGAGACACCCACTCTTGTCTCCGTCTCCCACGAGAACATCAATGGCTCCTGTAGCATCGATCCCGACAAAACCGCTCTGATCACCAACCTGGGCGGTTGTTTCATCGTCAATAAAAAAGGCAATTTCGTTCAACGGTTATCTAAAAAAGAAGGACTTCAAAATAATAATATCCTCAGCATTTTCCTGGACAGGCATGGCAATATTTGGTTGGGCCTGGATAATGGAATAGACCTGGTGACCTACCATAACGCCATTAAGAATATTTTCCCGGAAGCCGAAGATCGCAACCCGGGTTATACTTCCATTATCTACCGGCACTGCCTTTACCTGGGAACTTCGACGGGCGTTTATCGATCCTCTCTTGACACCGGCAGGGATTGCAGCTTTACAAAAAGTAGTTTTCAATTTATCAAAAATACGACCGGCCAGATATGGACCCTCTCCGAAGTGAATGGGCAGTTATGGGTAGGCCACAACCAGGGCGCTTACCGGATCGATAAAGATACGGCCATCCCTTTCGATCAGACTTCAGGCTTCTGGACCTTCCAACCCCTGTACGGTTTTCCCGCGGGCCGCCCCTCTTCCCCGGGCCATCCTTGCTCCGTGATGATCACCGGCACCTACAATGGGGTTAATTTTTATGACTGCAAAGCAGGACATTTCTCCAATCCCAATATGCATGCACATTTTGAATCTGCCAGATTTGTGGTCATCGACAGCAACCGGATTTGGATCGTCCACCCTTATAAAGGACTGTATAAGGTTGAGTTTAATAAAGAAGAGAAGCCCATAGCTGCTGACTACCCCGATAAGAAACACATTTTGTCCGGTAATCATAATCACCTCTTTAAAATTAAGGGGCGCATGATCCTGACCAATGACAAAGGAATTTATGAATTCGATCACCGGCAACAGGAATTCGTGCGATCCCCCTGGTTCTCCGGGTTGTTCGGTTCCTTATCCGTCGATTACCTGAAAGAAGATCCTTATGGCAATATCTGGTTTATCCGCGACCGGAAACTGGGTGTCGTCGATCTGTCCGGCGTTGTCCCCGAGACCCAAGCCGGTACTCACCCCAGGATCGTTTATTTTCCCGAACTGAATAACAAGGTCCTCGCCGGAGACTATGAGAACATCTACATCGCCGACAGCAATAACATTTTTGTCGCGGCGGAAAAAGGTTTTTTTCATATCAACTACCAGTTGTATAAAAAAGATAAATGCTCCCTCCGGGTACTGATCCGCAGCGTCCGCACCGGCAACCCCAAAGCGCCCCTGCTCTTCGGCGGTTATCCCACTTCTGCCGCCACCAGCCAGGAGCCAGAGACTCGAAATCAGGAATCCATTACCTACACCGACAATTCCCTTCATTTTGAATTTTCTTCCCCCCTCTACGGTCAGCCGCTGGATATCGAATACAGCTATCGTTTAAACCACTTCGACAAAGACTGGTCCGAATGGTCCACCCGGCCCGAAAAAGATTATGGTAATCTTCGCCCGGGAAACTATGTCTTCCAGGTGAAGTGCCGGAACAGTATTGACAACGAATCCGCTCCGGCGAGTTACTCCTTTCAGATCTTACCGCCTTGGTACGGAACGGGGTGGGCTTATGGGGGATATGCTTTGCTGGCCCTGGGGCTTATTTTCGGAGTTTACCGGCAGCAGGAGAAAAAGTTCAAACACCGCCAGCTCAAAAAACTCCGGGAACAGCAAAAGGATTATGAAGAAGAACAACGAAAACGGCAATACCAGCACCAGTTGGAAATAGAAAAAAATGAAAAAGAAATTATCAGGCTTAAAAACGAAAAGCTCAACGTTGAAATAGCGCATAAAAATTCTGAACTGGCTTCCACCGCCATGATCCTGGTGCAGAAAGGGAAACTATTATCCAAAATTAAGGAAGACCTGGTGCGGCTCAAGAACAATGCGGAGATCGAAAAAGAATCGAAAGACTATAAAAAGATCATCCGGGTCATCGAAGGCGAGCTGGGTAATGGCCATGAATGGGCGCAGTTCTCCGCACATTTCGACGACGTGCACACGAACTACCTGAAAACACTGAAAGAGAGATGCCCCGACCTCACTACCAGCGATCTGAAACTATGCGCTTACCTGCGTCTAAACCTTTCCTCCAAAGAGATCGCCCAACTCATGAATATCTCCATCCGGGGAGTGGAGACAGGCCGCTACCGGGTGCGAAAAAAGCTGGAAATCCCCAACGACGTTAGTTTATTCGATTTTTTATTGAGCATCACGAGTTAACCGCCCCAATTTCCCAATCCCCACCAGGACCAGGGAGAGGACTAAAAACCCAACCAGGACCGCCCCCGCATTGATAAAGACCTCATGCGTAGCGATCTTATTCAGGTCGATGAAGGGGTAAGGATAAAATCCGGACAGTGCGCCCCTTACCATAATAAACAGCGTATACACAATAGGGTAGATCAGCCAGGACGGAACATCTTTCCATCGCAGCCCGCCTTTCAGAACGAAGACCATCCAGAAAATGATGAATAAGAAGGGGATCACCGTATGGAGCAATTCATCCACCCATAACTGCAATCCCTGAGGCTCCCATAAGATCCGTAAGACGATGTTATAAACAAGACCTACGATCGTAATATAAACAGTGATTGCCGTCAGTGTCGCAGGCTTCGCAAAAAAATACAGCCAACCCCCGCTGCCCGTGCCCCCGCTCCGTCCCGCACCCGGCCTTAACCAAAGCACCGTACAACAAACAGCCACCAGAATATTGGTAAGGATCGTGAAAAAACTAAAGAACCGGACGACCGTTTCTGCCACCGATGCAGTTCGGTTGAGGAGGATAAGATAGAATTGAAGGATGACGGCTACCCATCCTGTAATAGCCAGCAAAGCAGCATAGGCCTGCATAATTTTGGTCGGTTGCTTTTCCATATTGGCGGTTCGTTGGTTACAATTTAGTGTATTTATCCTATAAAATCAAAGACCTGCAATCATCCGGCCGGTCAACCCTGGCCCCTCCCAAATTAAATAACATTAAATTTATATCTAATGTCAGCAAGGTTAACTATTTTAGCAACCTCAGCAAGTAATTATTTTAGCATCATTAACCACCAAAACATCTTATCATGGACACGAATTCAAATTCGCTCAACTGGTTTGAAATACCGGCTACGGACATAACAAGGGCCAAAAATTTTTACGAAGCGATTTTTTCAGTACAAATGATCGACCTGGGAGAAATGATGGGTATGAAAATGGTCGGTTTCCCATCTGTCCCCGGTAATGGAAAAGCCTCCGGCGGCTTGGCCCAGAGCCAGATGCATACCCCCGCTCAGAATGGGGCCATCGTTTACCTGAATGCTAACCCCTCCATCCAGGAAGTGATCGATCGCATCGAGCCCGCCGGCGGAAAAGTCGTCATGCCCCGGACGGAGATCAGCCCGGAGATCGGATATATGGCATTCTTCGTTGACACGGAAGGTAACCGGGTCGGCCTGCACGCACAACAGTAATCGGACGTTGGCATTGGTCGGCAAGCGCTGTCCCCCTTTATGAAGTGTCCGAAAATTTACGTTACTTCGCGTCGTGAAAAATTCTCAATGGATAGGTATTGCAGCAGCCCTCCTGCTGATCGGAGCTTGTTTTCTCCCCTGGGCGTATTTTCCGGACCTTCAAAAGGATTTTACCGGCTTTTTTTCCGAGAAAAATGCCTACGGCCGGCCGGGTAAGGTCTTTGTATTCCTGAGCGTCATCGCTATTATCCTCTTCCTCATTCCAAAGATCTGGGCCAAACGCGCCAATATATTCATCGGCGCCATCACCATTGCCTTTGGTATAAAGAGCTTCATCCTGTTCACTGCCTGTTACAAAGGTATTTGCCCCGATAAAAAACCGGGCATCTTCCTCGTGCTGATCGCGTCGGCCCTCATGACCCTGGCCGCTATCTTACCCGATACAAAGTTGAAGGACCGCCCGTAGAAGCGTTGCTATTTTGAGAGTATTCCATATCTTTAATAGATGAAATACACGATACTAACGCTTGCTGTTGCCTTCTTCTTTTTTTCGTCTTGCGATCATACTGCCAACCAAAATCCAGAGCCCTCCCTTCGCCCGGCTATGGCCATCAATGGCACCTGGCAATTAGTATCAGGAACTACCATTACCAAAGGCGATTCTTCCTTCACCGATTACACGAAAGGGCAGAAAATGATCAAGATCATCAATGATTCTCATTTCGCCTTCCTCAAGCATGACTCCAACCCTCCCAAAGATTCAACCAATCATTTTGACGCCGGCGGAGGCAGTTACACCTTAGCCGGTGATCAATATACCGAACACCTGGATTATTACGGCGACCGCAACTGGGAAGGCAAATCTTTTAATTTCACCGTTTCCATCCACAACGATACCCTCGTCCAAAAAGGCATCGAGAAAGTAGAAAAAGAGAATATCGATAGAGTGATCATCGAGCGATATGTCAGGGTGAAATAATTTTTGTAACGTACAAAAAGCAATATTCTTTTCACAGTACTGGTAAACATATAGCTGCCCCCTCTCCACGACCCTTATCGTGCCAAACTCACGCTGTCTCTCATCTTTAAACGAAAACGTTTGCGTAAATAAAGTGGATGGATCGTTGCTAAAACCTCGATCGGATAAATAGCTTTGTCCCATTAAACCAAACTAGATTTCTATGAAAAATAGGAGAATTCATTCATGGCTGATCTCTATCAGCCTATTTGCCTCGGCTATCTTCCTGTCTCAATGTGAAAAACCCGGCATGGCCGGCTCTCTCTCCCCCGCTAATAAGAACGCCGGCAACCTGACCACTGCAGCCCTCACCCCACCAATCACCAGCTTTGTACATCCCGGAGTTTTGAACACCCAGGCAAGCCTGGTATAATCTCTTTTTTTTAACCATTCTTAAAACTTATTCTCTATTATGAAAAAGATCAACGTCTTTGTAGTCATCGGATGTTCCGCTCTTTTGATGCTGATGGCATCCTGTCGTAAGGACACCAGCAACCTCGCTTCAACGGTTTCCACAACGCCCAGAGCTGCCTCCTCCTCCTTCAAAGTAGTGGGCTATTTGCCTTCCTGGTCAGGCAATGTAAGCGACGTTCAGTTCTCCAAGCTCACCCATATTAACTATGCTTTCCTGATCCCTACTTCCACCGGAGGATACCAGGCTGTTGACAACCCTTCCAAACTGTCCAGCATGGTCTCCTCGGCGCATGCGAGTGGCGTAAAGGCCCTGATATCCGTAGGCGGTGGGGGCGGAGGGGGTGGTTTTGCGGGTATTGTTTCCAGCGCCGCCACTCGTACGGCGTTTGTAAACAGCATGATCAGCTTTACCAATCAATACAACCTGGATGGGGTCGATATCGATTGGGAATATCCCAGCGTCGGTACCCAGGCCAATGACTTTTTGCTCATGATGCAGCAACTGTCCACGGCCATGCACAATAATGGTAAATTATTAAGCGCCGCGGTTATAGGGCTTGGGGGCGATTATGTAGTAAGCGGCGTATTTTCAGTGGTGGATTACCTGGTAATTATGGCCTATGACGATAATAACTTTCAACATTCCACTTTCGAATTAGGCGCTCAATGTATGAGCTACTGGCTTGGCAGAGGGCTGCCCGCTTCCAAAGCGCTTCTGGGAGTGCCTTTTTACGGACATGATTCCTCACAGCCCCCCAGTTCGGCTACCGCCACAGCAAACTATAATGTCATTCTCGCTGCCGGCGCCAATCCCAACCTGGATGTCTACGGCACTTATGGGTATAACGGCCTCCTTACTATGAGAAGTAAGACCAGTTATGCCATGAGCACCGGTGGGGGTATTGCCATCTGGGAATTGTCAGGGGATGCCACCGGAGGCAATTCTTTACTTTCAGCCATCAACCAGGTGGTCGTTGCCGGCGGCACGGTAAGTACCGGCGCTCCTGTTGGGCAGACCGTTACTTTTAAAGGCTTTAATAATTTGTATGTAAGTAGCGAAAACGGCACCAAAGCCATGACCTGTACCCGGACCGTGGCGCAAGGATGGGAACAATTCCTGGTGGTCAATGCCGGTTATGGTAAAGTCGCCCTGCAGAGCCAGGGTAAATATGTCTCTTCCGAAGACGGGACGCAGGCGATCAACTGTAACCGTACCAGCTAT